>NZ_JBICZH010000006.1:0-187875 GCF_043201995.1 Streptomyces sp. NPDC048258 | reverse complement strand
CCATCGGTACCCGTAGCACCCGTAGCGCCGGTGGCACCCGTCGCACCGTCCGCACCGTCGACGCCATCCGCACCCGTCGCGCCCGTCGCGCCATCAGTACCCGTAGCACCCGTCGCGCCATCAGTACCCGTAGCACCCGTAGCGCCGGTGGCACCCGTCGCACCGTCGACGCCATCCGCACCCGTCGCGCCCGTCGCGCCATCAGTACCCGTAGCACCCGTAGCGCCATCGGTACCCGTAGCACCCGTAGCGCCGGTGGCACCCGTCGCACCGTCCGCACCGTCGACGCCATCCGCACCCGTCGCGCCCGTCGCGCCATCGGTACCCGTGGCACCCGTCGCACCGGTGGCGCCCGTCGCACCGTCCGCACCGTCGACGCCATCCGCACCCGTCGCGCCCGTAGCGCCATCGGTACCCGTCGCACCGGTGGCACCGTCGACGCCGTCCGTACCTGTGGCACCCGTGGCACCCGTGGCTCCGGTCGCACCTGTAGCCCCGGTGGCTCCGTCGGCGCCGTTCTCACCCTTCGGACCCCTGGGGCCCGTCGGACCCGTCGGACCCTGCTTGCACTCGTCGTCGCCGCCACCACCGCGCGGACCGGCCTGGGCAGCCGCTCTCGGATCGTAATCGTGCTTGTCCGACTTGCAGTGGTCATCCGCGGGGGCCGCCACCCGGACCGCCTCGGTCGCCTGGATGGCCTGAGCCGTGGCGACCGCGGGGCTGGACATGCCCGCCATGACCAGGGCAAGCGATGCGAGGGTGCCGCCAGTCAGCCAACTGCTCCGCCTGGGCAGCGGACCAAGGATTGACCTGGTCCTTTTCTCAGGGCGCATACCACTCCTTCTCGAATCCGATCGAACGACGTGCGGTGGGGCCTCTCGGGCCACCTCGGTCATCGTGGGAATCGCTGCCGCGAGGGGCGGGACACCTCGCAGATAAGTCCACTAATCGGACTAGTGATGCGACGCCAATGGCCTCTGTGACGGACACGGCCCGACCTTGCCCCTTGCGGTCGAGCTTGCTTGCACGGCCCGACAGGGATGCCTACGGTCGGCTTACGTCATCTTCAGCTCTTCATCGACGCCGACGACCACGGCCCGTTCCTCGGCTGGAGCGCGAGCCGTGAGGACGTCGTGCACGACGACTTCGAGCAACTTCCACGACGTGATGGTGGGCGTCGCCAAGCTGCTCGGGGGCGCCGACGCAGGCATCCGCGAGATGACGGACGCCAAGCACGAGACAGCGGAGTACCAGCGCGATCTGTACGGGGCCTGAGGCGCCGGATCAGCGCGACACGGGCGGACCCGCGACTCCCCCTCATGGGTCGCGGGTCCGCTCCGTAGCTCCTGTCGACCGCCTCAGTCGGCCAGCGGCAGGTAGACGCGGTTGCCCGAGGCCGCGAACTCGGCGGACTTCTCCGCCATGCCCGCCTGGATCTCCTCGGCCTTCAGGTCGCCGCCGTGCTCGCGGCGGATGTCCTGCGAGATCTTCATCGAGCAGAACTTCGGACCGCACATGGAGCAGAAGTGCGCGGTCTTGGCCGGCTCGGCGGGCAGCGTCTCGTCGTGGAACTCACGGGCCGTGTCCGGGTCGAGGGCCAGGTTGAACTGGTCCTCCCAGCGGAACTCGAACCGCGCGTCCGACAGCGCGTCGTCCCACTCCTGGGCACCGGGGTGCCCCTTGGCCAGGTCCGCCGCGTGCGCCGCGATCTTGTACGTGATGACGCCGGTCTTGACGTCGTCACGGTTGGGCAGGCCCAGGTGCTCCTTGGGAGTGACGTAGCAGAGCATCGCCGTGCCCCACCAGGCGATCATCGCGGCGCCGATGCCCGAGGTGATGTGGTCGTACGCGGGCGCGACGTCCGTGGTCAGCGGGCCGAGCGTGTAGAACGGCGCCTCCTCGCAGATCTCCTGCTGGAGGTCGATGTTCTCCTTGATCTTGTGCATCGGGACGTGACCCGGGCCCTCGATCATCGTCTGGACGTTGTGCCGCTTGGCGATCGTGTTCAGCTCGCCCAGCGTCTTCAGCTCCGCGAACTGCGCCGCGTCGTTGGCGTCCGCGATGGAGCCGGGGCGCAGGCCGTCACCCAGCGAGTAGGTGACGTCGTACGTCGCGAGGATCTCGCAGAGCTCCTCGAAGTTCGTGTAGAGGAAGTTCTCCTTGTGGTGCGCCAGGCACCACGCGGCCATGATCGAGCCGCCGCGCGAGACGATGCCGGTCTTGCGGCGGGCGGTCAGCGGCACGTAGGGCAGCAGCACGCCGGCGTGGACCGTCATGTAGTCGACGCCCTGCTCGGCCTGCTCGATGACCGTGTCCTTGTAGATCTCCCAGGTCAGGTCCTCGGCACGGCCGTCGACCTTCTCCAGCGCCTGGTAGAGCGGGACGGTACCGATCGGGACGGGGGAGTTGCGCAGCACCCACTCGCGCGTGGTGTGGATGTTGCGGCCGGTCGAGAGGTCCATGACCGTGTCGGCGCCCCACTTGGTGGCCCAGGTCATCTTGTCGACCTCCTCCTCGATGGAGGAGGTGACGGCGGAGTTGCCGATGTTGGCGTTGACCTTCACCAGGAACCGCTTGCCGATGATCATCGGCTCGATCTCCGGGTGGTTCACGTTCGCCGGAAGCACCGCGCGGCCTGCGGCGATCTCCTCGCGGACGACCTCGGGGGAGACGTTCTCGCGGATCGCGACGTACTCCATCTCCGGGGTGATCTCGCCCCGGCGGGCGTACGCGAGCTGCGTGACGGCGGCGCCGCCACGGCCCCGGCGGGGCTGGCGGGGGCGGCCCGGGAAGACCGCGTCGAGGTTCTTGAGCCCGCCGCGCGGCGAGGTGTGCTTGATTCCGTCGTCCTCGGGGCGCACGGGACGTCCCGCGTACTCCTCGGTGTCGCCGCGGCCGATGATCCAGTTCTCGCGCAGCGGCGCGAGACCCCGGCGCACGTCGGTCTCGATCTGGGGGTCGGTGTACGGACCGGACGTGTCGTAGAGCGTCACGTCCTTGCCGTTGGTGAGGTGGACCTGGCGGACCGGCACCCGGATGTCGGGGCGGGAGCCCGCCACGTAGCCCTTGTGCCAGCCCGGCTTGCGCTCGGTCGAGCCGTCGCCGTCCTGGCTGACGGCAGGCGTGCATGCGTCCTGAATGGTCATGAGACCTATCTCCCTACGCCGGCATTACCCGGTAACAGGTTCGGCGGTCGACGCAGCCTCCTCCCGTACGCATCCGTGATGCGCGTACGGTGATCAGCGTCCTCTCAGCCCGGTGCTCCGAGCTCCCGCGTTGTGCAAAGTAGCCCCCACGCTAGCGTCATCCATGGCGTGCTGAACAGTGGGCCCCCTCATCTCTTGCGATGATCTGCTGGTGACGACCTCGCCGCAGCCCCCCATCGAGCCCACGGATCCCACTGGCCACTCGGGCCACGCGCACCCGGGTTCCGGGCACCCTGCCGGCCATTCCCACGGGCATTCCCACGGGCACGGCCACGGCCCGGCGGCCCCCGTCTCGAAGCACCTGCGCAAGGTCATCGCGGCCGTGCTGATCCCCTTCGCCGCCGCCGTCTTCGTCGGCATGGCGGTGCTCTGGCCGGGCGGCGCCCCCGCCCACGAGCGCACGGGGGTCGGTTTCGACCGGCAGACGCAGCAGGGCACGGTCGTCTCGCTCGAACAGGTCGACTGCAAATCGGTGAACGCCTCGCAGGTCCCGCCCACCGGCGACACGTCCACTCCCGAGGGCCGCGAGGCCCAGGCGGCGCAGACCGGTGAGTGCAAGAAGGCCACCGTCGAGGTCGGCACCGGACCGGACAAGGGCCGCACCTTCGTGGAGATCGTCCAGCCGGGCGCGCCACGGCAGTTGGCGAAGGGTCAGGGGGTGGTGGTCGCGTACGCGCCGGACGCCCCGCGGGACCTCCAGTACTCGGTGATCGACGTGAACCGCAAGTTCCCCTTGGCGCTGCTGGCCTTGATCTTCGCGGTCGCCGTCGTCCTGGTCGGCCGGATGCGCGGGCTGTTCGCACTGATCGCGCTGATCATCAGCTTCGGCGTGCTGACCCTCTTCATCCTCCCGGCCATCTTGCAGGGGTCGAATCCGCTGGTCGTCGCCGTCATCGGCGCGAGCGCCATCATGCTCATCGCTCTGTACATCTGCCACGGGCTGACCGCCCGCACCTCGGTCGCCGTCCTCGGCACGCTCGTCTCGCTGCTGCTGATCGGGCTGCTGGGCTCGGTGTTCATCGACTGGGCGTTCCTCAGCGGAAACACCGACGACAACACGGGCCTGATCCACGGGCTCTACCCGGGCATCGACATGAGCGGTCTGCTGCTCGCGGGCATCATCATCGGATCGCTGGGCGTGCTCGACGATGTGACGGTCACGCAGACCTCCGCGGTCTGGGAACTCCATCAGGCCGACCCGTCGATGGGGTCGCGCGCCCTCTACCGGGCGGCCATCCGGATCGGGCGCGACCACATCGCGTCGGTGGTCAACACGCTCGTACTCGCCTACGCGGGTGCCGCGCTCCCCCTGCTCCTGCTGTTCTCGATCGCGAACAGCAGCATGGGGTCGGTGGCCAACAGCGAGCTGGTCGCGGTGGAGATCGTACGGACCCTCGTGGGCTCGATCGGCCTCGTGGCCTCGGTTCCCGTGACGACGGCGCTGGCCGCCCTGGTCGTTTCCGCCGACCGGCCGGGGACCCCGGTCGCCGGGCCGGCGTCGGAGCCGGCCCGTGGCGGCCGGGGCCGCCGTCGCAAGCGCTGAAAGGTTGTTGCGGGAGGAACAGCGTGGCCGGCGCGGCTGGTCGGTGCGCGCACGGCGGCGCGTCACCCCGCGTTCTGCTCGTTCTGCCGGGATTCGGCCAGGATCTTGCCGAGCGCCTCGTCGAGGTTCTCCTCGAAGTCACCCAGGTTGCGCTCCTGGCCGAGCGGGACGAGCCGGTCGGTGCGGTCGAGGAACGCGACGAGCGGCGCCGCGCTGGCGCGGAACAGGGCCCGGTCACCGCCGACCTGGAGGCGGATGTGGACATCGGACAGGTCCTCGGGATCGGTCGGGGCGATGTGCACATCGCCGTCGCCGCACGGTTTGTTGATGCCGTCGAGGAGGAGCTCCCGGCCGAACGCCCAGGTCACGGGCGCATCTCCGGGAAGGTGGAAGGTCAGGCGGACTGCGTAGGGGTCCCGAGCGTCGTACCGGAGTTCCACCGGGATCCGGAACGAGAGCTCCTCGGAAACGAGGAAGCTCATCATGACCTCTGCCTGTACCGACTCGCGCATTGACTACCCCGCTGTAGTGGAAGTGGCCAGGAATGATCCCCCAGGGCCCTCTTGACAAGAGTGGTGGAAGCGCTAGCAGATCACAAGGAGTGAGTTTTCAGATACTGATAGAGAACGAGAGGGTGCTCAACAGCGCGCCTACTTCACTCCGTAGTCGATCGACTACATAAAGCAACCGGTCTTCTTGGTGCAGGGGAAGGGAAATCGCCATCGTCGCGGCGGTGTCGCCGGCGGTGATGGGGATGGCCGCACAGACCGTGCCCAGGGCGTACTCCTGACGCTCCGTAACCGGCTGCATCCGCTCCAGGGACGCGATCCGCTGTTCCAAGGACCGCTGATCGGCCACGGTGTAGGGGGTGATGGCCTCGACCGGGTGCCGGTCGTAGTAGTCCTTGCGCGTCTTCTCGTCGAGCTGGCCGAGCAGGCACTGACCGATGGCGTGCGCGTGGCCGGTCTCGCGGAAATCGGCCCACTCCTCGCAGGCCGGGCTGGCCGGGGTGTCCGAGACGCCCACGAGCTCGATCTCACCCTCGCGGAAGACCGCGAAGTAGACGGGGGCCCCGACCGAGTCGCGGAAGTGCGCGAGGGAGTCGAGGATCATGCTGCGACGTTTCTGCTGGAGTCCGCCGCCGGCGAGCCGCCCGGCCGCGTCGCCGAGGACGAAGACTCCGCTCTCCCGGCGCAGATAGCCCTCGTGCGTGAGGGTGCGCAGCAGGTGGTACGCGGTGGGAAGCGGGAGTCCGGCCTCCCGGGCCAGCTGTTTCGCCGGCGCTCCCTCGCTGTGCGAGCCCACCGCTTCGAGCAGCCTCAACGCCCGCTGCACCGAACCGATCAGAGTCGGCACACCGGCGTTGGGAACGGAAGACAAAGCTCACCCCCAGGCGTGGCGGCGGGCCTCGGGGTGGCCCGCCCTGCGGGGGCCGCCCCCGCGTATGCCGTGACTCCTGGGGGTCGTGCTCGGCGGCAGCTCAACGCAACCGCGGGTCAGAGCGGTGGTACCGGCTTTCGGTGCCCAGGGAACGGCACAGATTGCCACTCTATCGACCGTTTCCCGGAGTGTGAGTGGTTTCGCCCGTCACGTTCCCCCGCCTGGCCCAATCCCGGGAGTCCCGGGCCGAGTCCTGCTACCACTCGCCGGAGGAGGACTTCGTCCTGCCGCCGCTGACCTTCTTCACCACGAAGACCAGTCCGCCGACGAGGCCGACGAAGAGGAGCAGCTTGAAGACGATCCCGATCAGGGCGCCCAGGATGCTCGTGATCACACCGCCGAAGACGAACAGCGCCAGCAGCGGAACGGCGACCCACTTAACCCACCAGGGCATGCCTGCGAAAATCTCTCGGATGCCGTCCATGGCCTCGTCCTCTTCTTCCTCGTCCGTGACTTCCTGCTCTCGACTCTAGGAGTCCGGGAACTGCCGCGGGGACCCGCGAGCCCCCGGAGTCCCCTGATCCGCCCCCTAGGGGGACCGGGGGCGCGACCCTCATCCGGCCGGGGCCCTCAGCCCTCCGGTGGGGAGAACACCACCATCACGCGCAGGTCCTCGCTGATGTGGTGGAACTTGTGCGGGACCCCCGCGGGGACGTAGACCACGCTGCCGCGCGCCACCGTCGTCGTCTCCTCCCCGACCGTGATCGAGGCCCGGCCGCTCACGACGAAGTACACCTCGTCCTGGCGGTGCGGCTGCTGCGGATCGCTCTGTCCGGCGTCGAGCGCGTACAGCCCGACCGACATGTTCCGCTCGCGCACGAACTGCAGATAGGCGCCGTCGTTGGCGACCCGCTCCGCTTCGAGCTCGTCAAGCCGGAAGGCTTTCATCGTCGTTGTGCCCCTTGTACTCGATCGTTCCCTCACATCCGCTGATCTGCGGATGTCCCACCGGGATCTTCTCTGCCACGATCAGACACATGACGAATTTCGTAGTCAAGACGCTCGCCAACGCGGCGGCTCTGGCCGTCGCCATCTGGCTGCTCGCCGGCATCACTCTGGACGATGGCAGCAGCATGGGCCGCCGGACGCTGACCCTCATCCTGGTCGCCCTGGTGTTCGGGCTGGTCAACCTCATCGTCAAGCCCGTGGTGAAGCTTCTCTCGCTGCCGCTCTTCATCCTCACACTCGGCCTGTTCACCCTCGTCGTGAACGCCCTGATGCTGCTGCTGACCTCCTGGCTGGCCGACCAGCTCGACCTCAGCTTCCACGTCGACGGCTTCTGGACCGCGGTCCTCGGCGGCCTGATCATCTCCATCGTCTCCTGGGCCGTGAACATGGCCCTGCCCGACAAGAACTGAACGGGCCGCTTCATGTACCGCGTGTGCTTCGTCTGCACGGGCAACATATGCCGCTCGCCCATGGCCGAGTCCGTCTTCCGCGCCCATGTCGCCGCAGCCGGGCTCGACGCCCTGGTCGAGGTCGACAGCGCCGGAACCGGCGGCTGGCACGAGGGTGATGGCGCCGACCCGCGCACCGTCTCCGTCCTGGAAGCCGCCGGATACGAGCAGGACCACCGGGCCCGGCAGTTCCGGTCCTCCTGGTTCGACCGCCTCGACCTGGTCGTCGCGCTCGACGCCGGGCACCTGCGGGACCTGCGGGCGCTCGCGCCCACCCCGCGGGACGCCGCCAAGGTGCGGCTGCTGAGGTCCTTCGATCCGTCGGCCACGGCCGCCGAGACCGACGTACCGGATCCCTACTACGGCTCGCTCGACGGGTTCGAGGAGTGCCTGGAACTGGTCGAGGCGGCGAGCCCCGGCCTGCTGGACGCCGTACGCGAGGCCATGAAGGAGCACACCGCGTGAACTCCCCCCACGACCCCGGCCCCGGCCCCGGCCACGACCACGGGCACGACCCCGGCCCCGGCCCCGGCCACGACCACGGGCACGACCCCGGCCCCGGCCCCGGCCACGACCACGGTGACGGCCACAGCCCGGCCGACGGCCGCGGCCGCGGCCCCGCGGCGGACCGGCTCGGCGACGGCACCCTGGCCGTCCGCGCCGGGCTGCCCGAGCCCGTCAAGAACCAACCGCCTCTGCCCGGCCCGGTCTTCGCCGCCCACTTCCACCTCCCCGGCGACGTCGAGGGCCCGTACACCTACGGCCGCGACACCAACCCCACCTGGACCTTGCTGGAACAGGCCGTCGGGGAGCTGGAAGCCCCCGGCCAGGACGTGCACACCGTCGTCTTCGCCTCCGGCATGGCCGCGGTCTCCGCCGTCCTCCTCTCCCAGGCGCGCACCGGCGACACCGTGGTCCTGCCCTCCGACGGCTACCAGGCGCTACCCCTGCTGCGGGAGCAGTTGGAGGCGTACGGGATCCGCGTACGCACCGCCCCGACCGGGGACGACGCCCAGCTCGCCGTGATCGACGGCGCCCGGCTGCTGTGGATCGAGACGCCCTCCAACCCCGGGCTCGACGTGTGCGACGTACGCCGCCTCGCGGACGCGGCGCACTCCGGCGGGACCCTGGTCGCCGTCGACAACACCCTCGCCACCCCGCTCGGCCAGCGGCCCCTCGAACTCGGCGCGGACTTCTCCGTCGCCAGCGGCACCAAGGGCCTCACCGGCCACGGCGACCTGCTGCTCGGGTACGTCATCTGCCGCGACGCGGAACTCGCCGACGACGTCCGCAGGTGGCGCAAGATCGTCGGCGCGATCCCGGGCCCCATGGAGGCCTGGCTCGCCCACCGCTCCCTGGCCACCATCCAGCTGCGCGCGCAGCGCCAGTGGGCCAACGCGCTGGCCGTCGCCGAGGCGCTGGCCGACCGCACCGAGGTGACGGGGCTGCGCTACCCGGGCCTGGCGTCCGACCCGTCCCACAAGACGGCCGCCCGGCAGATGCGGGGCTTCGGGTCGGTGGTCTCCTTCACGCTGCCCGACCGCGCGCACGCCGTACGCTTCATGGCGGCCCTGCACCTCGTCGAGGACGCGACGAGCTTTGGAGGCGTACGGTCGACCGCCGAGCGGCGCGGACGGTGGGGCGGCGACGCCGTGCCGGAGGGCTTCATCCGCTTCTCCGCCGGAGCCGAGGACACCGATGACCTCGTCGCGGACGTCCTGCGCGCGCTCGATCTCGCGGGTGACGGCGGCCTCGCGGATGACGGCGGCGGCGTAGGTGACGGCGGCTGAACAGGCTGTGGAACGGCGGTCCGAGCCTCCCCCCTCGTGGCTCGGACCGCCCCGGGTTCCGCACGCGAAGAACCACGCGACAAGGCTAGTTGACTCTGTGTCAGAGTCCAATCACGGTAACGACAGGGGGCTATCGGCATATTTATAGTTGAAGCCCCCACCGAGAGGTGCCGCGATGGACCTGGCCCTGCTGCGCACCTTCGTCGCCGTCCACCGGGCGGGCTCCTTCACCCGGGCCGCCGCGCTCCTGGGACTGTCCCAGCCGGCCGTCACCTCGCAGATCCGCACGCTCGAACGCCAGCTGGGCCGCCCCCTGTTCCACCGTCGCGCCCGCGGTGTCACCCCCACCGCCGTGGGCGACGAGCTCGCCCACAAGGCCGCCCCGCACCTCGACGCCCTGCTGCGGATCACCGAGGCCGGGCGGGAGGCGGCCGGCGCGTTACGCTCCCTGCACGTCGCCGGGCCCCCGGAGTTCCTGTGCCTGCGGGTGCTCCCCGCTCTCGCGCCCCTCGTCGGCCAGGGCCACACCCTGCGCGCCACCCTCCAGACCGGCGCCGAGGAGACCCTCGACGGGCTCGCCGCCGGCCACCACGACCTCGTCGTCACGACCGCCCATCCCCGGGGCGGGCTGTTCACCGTCACCGCGCTGTGCGACGAGGAGCACGTCCTGGTCGCCGCGCCCTACTGGGCCGCCCTCGTCGGCCAGGACCGGGTGCGCGAGGAGGGGCCCGCCGCGCTCGCCGGCGTCCCGCTCGTCGAGGTCCACGAGACCCTGCCGCTCGTCACCCGCTACTGGGCCGCCGTCTTCGACACCCGGCCCGACGCCGGAGCCCTCGCCGCCACCGTGGTCGCGCCGGACCTGCGAGCCGTACTGGAATGCGTCCAGGCGGGCGCCGGGCTCGCCGTCCTTCCCCGCTACCTCTGCCAGGACGCCCTCGACAGCGGCCGGATCGTGGCCCTGGCAGATCCGCCCGTGCCCCCGCTGCGTACCTGGTTCCTGGTCGTACGGACCGGCAGCCTCGCCCTCGCCCACCTCGCCCGGGCCCACGACCGGCTGCTGGACGCCGCCGCGCACTGGTAAGTGCCTCCGTTTCCGGCCCGTGGCGCGTTTCAGAAGCGGAGTCGTGGGCCACTCTTCTCCCATGACCGAACGTCCCGTGGTCAAACGCACCGCCCGCGCGATCCTGCTCGACGGTGACGACCTGATCCTCATCAAGCGCACCAAGCCCGGCGTCGATCCGTACTGGCTCACCCCCGGCGGCGGAGTGGAGTCCTCGGACGCCACCGTCGTCGACGCCCTCCACCGGGAGGTCCACGAAGAACTCGGCGCGAAGATCACCGATGTGGTGCCCTGCTTCGTCGACACCGTCGAGCACATCGCCGACGGGGGAGTGACCGGCGTGAAGGTGCAGCACTTCTTCGTCTGCCACCTCGAATCGATGGACCCCAGCCAACGGCACGGCCCCGAGATCGACCAGCCCGAAGGCGAGTACGAGATCGTCCGCGTGCCCTTCAGCCGGGTAGGCATCGCCGCCGTCCACCTCGTCCCGCTGTCCCTGCGGCACTACCTCGACGGGAACATCGAGGGCGTCCGCGCCATGCACGCCCCCGACCTGGGCTGAGGCCCCTGACCGAGACCGGCGGGACGCCCGCCGGTCTCAGCCGGCCACGCCCGCCAGCTCCTCCACCGCGTCGTGCCGGATCCGCTCGCCGGGGATCCCGATCCGCTTGAGCTCGTCCACCCCACTGCGGATCATCGCGGGCGGCCCGGAAATGAACGCGTCGTACGAACTCCAGGGCCCGTGCTCGCCGATCGCTTGCGGCAGTTGCCCGGAGAGCCAGTCGCCGACCACCGGGCGCACCGACAGCCACGGATGCGAGCGCTGCAGCCCCAGCAGCGTGTCCTTGTCGTACAGGTCGTGGTCACTGCGCGCCCCGAAGAACACCTCCACCGGCCGCCGCTCACCGTGCTCGGCCACGTCCTCGATCAGCGCCTTGATCGGGGCGATTCCGGTGCCCCCGCCCAGGCACAGCATCCCGTTGTCCGTCGTGTGGTCCACCACCATCGACCCGGCCGGCGGGCCGAGGCGCAGCACGTCCCCGGGGCGGGCGTGACGTACCAGCGCGTTGGAGACCCAGCCCGCGGGCACGGCCTTGACGTGGAAGGACAGCAGTCCGTCGGCGCGCGGCGCCGAGGCGAAGGAGTAGTGCCGCCACACCCGGGGCCACCACGGGGTTTCCAGGCTGGCGTACTGGCCGGCGAGAAAAGCGTACGGCTGGTCGGGACGGACGGTCAGCACGGCGATGTCCGAGGTGCGCAGATCGTGCGAGACCACCTCCGCGTGCCACCACGCCGGGGCCTTGACCTCGTCCTCCGCCGCCGCGTCGATCATGATCTGGGAGATCGCGGTGTAGGCCCTCACCCATGCGGCCTGCGTCTCCGGCCCCCAAGTGCCCTGCGCGTACCGGGCCAGCGCACCGACGAGGGCTTCGCCCACCACCGGATAGTGGCCCGCCACGGTGCCGTACTTGCGGTGCCCCGAGCCCAGCCGGCGCAGATAGGCGGTGAGTACCGCGGGATTGTCGATGTGCTCGGCGGCGGTCAGCAGCGCCTTCAGCAGCCGGTCGCGCTGGGCGTCCATGGCGGCGGGGAACATGCCGCGCACTTCGGGGTGCCCGGTGAAGACCAGGGCGTAGAAGTACGAGGTCACCTTGTCGGCGACGGGTGCGATCTCCGCGAGAGTCCGGCGGATGAGCACGGCATCCGGCGAGGGCTCGATCGCACCGCCCCCGGCGGGTATCCGGGCCGTCCCCCGGCTGGCCGATCTGGTGGGCGGAGCGTCCATGCGGTGCCTCGCTTCAAACATCTCGGTCGGTCTGCACACGCCACGGCCTGTGAATCCGTGGTTCCGGGTTCCACAGCGTGCCAGCCGACTCAGAGGCCTGCGGGGAAACGCGGAAAATCTGCGCTTCGGACCCACTTTCCTCCTAAGATGCCTCAACTCCCGGGCGTGGCACCCCTACAAGCTGGTATGCCTCCCGAAGGTCCCGCCCCTCGTAGACGTGTGTCGCGCGCTCCGCCAGATAGGGCCGCGCGTTGACCGCCACCGAGACCGGCACCGCCTCGAAGAGCACCGCGTCGGTCATCGAGTCCCCGTACGCGACGCAGTCGCCCCGGCTCACCCCGAACCGCTCGCACAGCCGGTCCGCCACCGTCACCTTGCCCTCGGGCGTCAGGATCCCGGACACCTCCATGGGCCCGGTGAACGGCACCGCCGGGAACACCGAACCGTGGGCAGCGTGCGCGCCCCACTCCATCAGCAGTTCCACGAAGAAGGACGGCGACAACGAGATCACCGCGCAGTAGTCCCCGCGCTCACGGATCTCCCGCCACACCTCCCGGATACCCGACAGCCATGGGGAACCGTCGAACGCCGCCCGGACATGCGCGGGCGTCAACTCGGCCCACAGCGCATGGGCCGCCACCGAGAACTCCTGCGGCCCGATCTCCCGTGCGCCGAAGGACCGCTCCAGCTCCGCGATCTCGTGACTCAGCCCGAGCTGCCGGGAGATCTCGACCGGCGCCGCCGAGCCGAACATCAGCGTCCCGTCGAGATCGAAGAGGTGCAGGGTGGTCATAGCCGTCGAGGCTAACCCTCCCCTGGCCACCACGGGGAGGCACAAGCCGATGTTTCACGTGAAACATCGGCTTGTTTCACGTGAAACATCGACGCCCAAATCCCCTGGACGACTCCCGACCGATGATCCAGTCTGAGCCGGTGACACCACCACACCTCACCGATCTGCCGATCCGAGCGCTGACCGTGGACGATCTCCGCCACTGCGCCGACCTGTCCGAAGACCGCGGCTGGCCCCGCGAGGACCACAAGTGGGGCCTCCTCCTCGCCGCCGGAAACGGCTACGGCGTCGACGCCCCTGACGGAAAGGGACTCGCTGCCGCCTGCGTCGTCACCCGGTACGGCGGACCCCGCCCCGAACCGGAACTCGCCGCCATCGGGATGGTCCTCGTCGCCGGCCGCTACGCCCGCCAGGGCATGGGACGCCGCCTGATGACATACATCTGCGACGACGTACTCAAGGGCATCCCCCTCACCCTGCACGCCACCCCGCACGGCCGCCCCCTCTACGAGGAGCTCGGCTTCGAGACCACAGGCCGCGCCGAGATGCTCCGGGGGGCCTTCCAACCGGCGGGCACCTCCGGCACATACGGCACCCCCCGGGTACGGCCGGCCCGCGGCGAGGACCTCCCGCGCATCCTGCGGCTGGACGCCGAGGTCTTCGGCAGCGACCGCACCCACATGATCACCCGGCTGCCCGCCTTCGCCGACCAGCTCGTCGTCGCCGAGGACCGCGGCGGCGACGGCACCCTCACGGGCTACGCCGCGGCCTGGCCCAATATGGACACCCAGGTCATCGGACCGCTGATCGCCCACGACACCGCCACCGCCCAGTCCCTGATCACCGCACTCGCCCAGGGCACCGACCGGCCGCTGCGCACCGATGTCGACGTACGCCACGAGGAACTCCTCGCCTGGCTCAAGGACCGCGGCCTCGCCTCGGTGGCCTTCAACGCCGTCATGACCCGCGACATCCCCGGCCTGCCAGGTGACTGGACCCGCCGCTGGGCACCGCTCACCGTGGCCGCGGGCTGAGAGAGGAGCACCCTGACGTGACCGACACCCCCGAGCTTGCCATTCGCCCCGCCACCGAGGCCGACCTGCCCGCCATCGTCGCCATGCTCGCCGACGACCCCCTCGGCGCCACCCGGGAATCCCCGGACGACCTCACCCCGTACCGCGCGGCCCTGAAGCGGCTCGCCGACGACCCGAACCAGCACCTGGTCGTCGCCGTCCGCGCGGACCGTGTCGTCGGCACCCTCCAGCTGACAATCGTCCCGGGCCTCTCCCGCAAGGGATCCACCCGCTCCATCATCGAAGGCGTCCGCGTACACGCCGACGAGCGCGGCAGTGGCCTGGGCACCCGCTTCGTCGAATGGGCCGTCGAGAAGTCCCGCGCCGAGAACTGCGCACTCGTCCAGCTGGCCTCGGACGTGATCCGGACCGACGCCCATCGCTTCTACGAGCGGCTCGGCTTCACCGCCTCCCACGTCGGGTTCAAGTTGCAGCTCTGACCGGCCGACCGGCAGGCCGGGCCGCGGTGTCGTCGGCCCGGCCTACGATCGGGAGGATGAGCCCCAGCCTTCCCCTCATCGGCACCGCCGAGCGCCGCAATCGCCTCGGCCGGCGCCACCGCCTGGCTCCCTCGACCCGCGCCGCCACGGTTCCCGAGGCCGCGGACGCCGTCGTCGCCCTCCACGCCACCGACGCCGCGACCATCTTCCTGTCCGCCCGCGCCCGGCTCACCGAAGGCGGACCCGACGCGATCGAGCGGGCGCTCTACGAGGACGTGAGCCTCGTCCGGCTGCTGAGCATGCGCAACACCCTCTTCGCGGTCTCCACCGACCTCGCCCCGTACGTCGATGCCTCCACCGCCCGCGGCATCGCGGTGAAGGAGCGCCGCACCCTCATCAAGCACCTCGAAGAGGACGGCCAGGGCCTCGACGCCGACTGGCTGGCCCGGACGGAGGCCGCCGCGCTCGACGCCCTCGACAGCCGCGGTCCCTCCACGGGCAGCCAGCTGTCCGCGGCCGTCCCCGCCCTGCGGCAGAAGATCACCGTGTCCCGGGGCAAGAAGTACGAGACGGAGACCGGTGTGGCCAGCCGGGTCATCCGCCTGCTGGCCGCCGACGGCCGGATCCGCCGCGACCGCCCGCGCGGATCGTGGACCTCCAGCCAGTACCGCTGGGTCCACACCGAGCCCTGGCCCGCCGTACCCGCCGCAGAGGCCCGCGCCGAGATCGCCCGCCGCTGGCTCCACGCGTACGGTCCGGCAACCGAGGCCGACCTCAAGTGGTGGACCGGCTGGACCCTCACCGACGCCCGCAAGGCCCTCGCCGCCGTGGGCCCCGAGCACGTACGCCTCGACGACGACGGGACCACCGCGCTGGTCAGCCCCGGCGACGCCACCACCGAACCGGCCCCGGAGCCCTGGGCCGCCCTGCTGCCCGGCCTCGACCCCACCGGCATGGGCTGGGCCGACCGCGGCTTCCACCTCGACCCCGCGCACAGGCCCGCCCTCTTCGACTACGCCGGCAACATCGGCCCCACCGTGTGGTGGAACGGCGAGATCGTCGGCGGCTGGGCCCAGCGCCCCGACGGCGAGATCGTCTGGCGGATGCTGGGCAACCCCGGCCGCGCAGCAGAGGAGGCGATCACCGCCGAGGCCGCCCGACTCGCCGAATGGGTGGGCGACGCCCGCATCACCCCGCGCTTCCGCACCCCGCTGGAGCGCGAACTCGTCGCGTGAGCCCGCCAGGCCAGGCCAGGCCGTCAGCCGATGCCCCGCCAGCCCTGCGGGTCCACCCCGCCGGGCACCGGGGCCTGGGCCTCGTACGGCTCCCGCGTGAACACGAAGGACGCCAGGTCGAGGTGGCTCACCGAGCCGTCCTCGCGGCGCACCGCCCGCAGCGTCTCCCCCGCGTAGTAGCCGGACAGGCCCGTCCAACTGCCGTCCGGCTCCGCCCGGAAGCGGGCCGTACGCCCGGTCGCGCCCACCGGCCCCAGCTCCAGCGACCCGTCCGCCTTCAGCCGCACCACCTGTGCCGAAGTCCCCCAGTACCAGGGACCGCACAGCTCCAGCGGCACCTGGTCGGACTCCGCGAAGGGCCGCCACGGCCGCGGGATCCGCGGCTCGGCCTCCGCGACGATTCCCACGAGGTCCGCGGCCAGCGTCGCGGCCGCGATCCCCGACGTGCAGTTCGCCAGCGCCACCGCAGCCACGTCGTCCGCCTCGCTCAGCCACAGCCCCGCGACGAACCCGGGCAGTGATCCGCTGTGCCCCGCCAGCCGGCGTTGGCCGTGGGCCACCAGCTGCATTCCCAGCCCGTAACCGAGATCGGCGGAAGCAGGCTCCGGCGGCGCGGCCGGCGTACGCATCTCCCGTACGGACTCCACGCTCAGCACCCGCTCGTCACCCCGGAGCAGGAAGTCCGCGAACCGCGCCAAGTCCCCGGTCGTGGACCACAGCTGACCCGCCGGCGCCATCAGCCCGAGATCCTCCAGCGGCTCCGGCATCATCACGTCCGCCCACGGATGCACCGCCCAGCCGCCCGCGTGCGGGGCCTGCGGCCGCCCACTCGTGCGGTCCAGCCCCAGCGGCTCCAGGACCTCCGCCCTCAGTACCTCTTCCCACGGCTTCCCGCGCAGCGCCTCGACGAGCGAACCCAGCAGCGTGTAGCCCGGGTTGGAGTAGTGGTGCCTGGTACCCGGCGTCTGCTTGAACGGCTCTTCGCCCAGCACGTCGCCGAGCTCGGGCCGCAGTTCAGCGGGGGTGCGCTCCCACCACGGGCCGGGCGTCTCCGCCGCCAGTCCACCGGTGTGGGCCAGCAGTTGGGCGATGGTCACCTCACCCGCGCCGGTACCCGGCAGGTGCTTCTCCAGCGGATCCGCGAGCGCCAGCAGCCCCTCGTCGCGCAGCCGCATCACCAGCACGGCGGTGAAGGTCTTGGTGATCGACCCGATCCGGTACTGGACGTTCCCGTCCGGGCCGTGCCCCTCCACCGAGGTCCGGGAGCCCTCCCAGACCACCTGCCCGCCCCGCGCGACGGCCGCCACGACGGACGGCGCCCGCCCTTCGCTCTGCGCGACGGCGACCCGATGGCGCAACGCACGCCGGGTGGACGGGAGAAGTTCCAGGTCCTCAGAAAGCGCATCCATGATCGAATGCTACGTGTTGGCCATGTCCACGAACCGCGAATAGTGGCCCTGGAAGGCCACGGTGATCGTCGCCGTGGGGCCGTTACGGTGCTTCGCCACGATCAGGTCCGCCTCGCCCGCGCGGGGGGACTCCTTCTCGTACGCGTCCTCACGGTGCAGCAGGATCACCATGTCCGCGTCCTGCTCGATCGAGCCCGACTCACGCAGGTCGGAGACCATCGGCTTCTTGTCGGTGCGCTGCTCGGGACCACGGTTCAGCTGGGAGAGCGCGATCACCGGGACCTCCAGCTCCTTCGCCAGCAGCTTGAGGTTTCGGGACATGTCCGAGACCTCCTGCTGACGGCTCTCGGGACGGCGCGAGCCGCCCGACTGCATCAGCTGGAGGTAGTCGATGACCACGAGCGAGAGGTCGTTGCGCTGCTTGAGCCGGCGGCACTTGGCCCGGATCTCCATCATCGACAGGTTGGGTGAGTCGTCGATGTACAGCGGAGCGGCGGACACGTCCGGCATCCGGCGGGCCAGCCGGGTCCAGTCGTCGTCCGTCATCGTGCCCGAGCGCATGTGGTGCAGCGCCACCCGGGCCTCCGCCGAGAGCAGGCGCATCGCGATCTCGTTGCGCCCCATTTCGAGGGAGAAGATCACGCTGGGCAGGTTGCTCTTGATGGAGCAGGCACGTGCGAAGTCCAGGGCGAGCGTGGACTTGCCCATCGCGGGACGGGCGGCGATGACGATCATCTGGCCCGGGTGCAGGCCGTTGGTCAGCGAGTCGAGGTCCGTGAAGCCGGTCGGAACGCCCGACATCTGGCCGCTGCGCGATCCGATCGCCTCGATCTCGTCGAGGGCGCCCTCCATGATGTCGCCCAGCGGCAGGTAGTCCTCGGAGGTCCGCTGCTCGGTGACGGCGTAGATCTCGGCCTGGGCGCTGTTGACGATCTCGTCGACGTCGCCGTCGGCCGCATAGCCCATCTGTGTGATCTTCGTACCGGCCGCGACCAGCCGGCGCAGGACGGCTCTCTCGTGGACGATCTCCGCGTAGTACTCGGCGTTCGCCGCCGTCGGGACGGACTGCACCAGCGTGTGCAAGTACGAGGCCCCGCCGACCTTGCTGATCTCCCCGCGCCGGGTCAGCTCGGCGCCGACGGTGATCGGGTCGGCCGGCTCGCCCTTGGCGTACAGGTCGAGGATGGCCTGGTAGATCGTCTCGTGCGAGGGCCGGTAGAAGTCGTGGCCCTTGAGGACCTCCACGACATCGGCGATCGCGTCCTTGGACAGCAGCATGCCGCCGAGCACCGACTGCTCGGCGTCGAGGTCCTGCGGAGGGACGCGCTCGAAGCCGCCGGCGCCACCGCCACCGTCCCAGGAGCCGCCCTCGCGTCCCCGGTCGTGCTGTTCGTCCCCGCGGCCGCGGCCTTCGCTGTTGCGGCGAGTACGGGCGGGCAGACGGTCACCTGGACCGCTGTCGGCCCAAGGGTCGTCCATGGGCTCGGGCATGCTCACCGGGCCGCCTCCCTCCGTCCGCAACGCGGACCTCGCCGTGCCACTCTTTCTACGACACGGCTCTGACATATGGGGCACCCGAATCGGCTGTCGACGAGTCGGGCAACGCACCACGGTAGGGCCGCGAGCGGCGTCAGCCAATCTTGTTATCCACAGGCTGTGTGGATGAGATGTGGACGACGGCGCCAATGCTGTGGGTAAGTCCCCGGAAGCTGTGCACGGACCGGGGGACGACGCTGTGGACAAAATCACCTGACCCACCCCACCACCCCGCTTGACCTGGGATTTCCTTCCCCAGCGACCGTGCGACGGAAAATTCTTGGCCACTGTCTCAAGATCGCCTCCAATGGGTTGCGGGGAACGCGCAAGTCAGCGCCTTGGTAAGGATCCAAGGATCCTTGCATCCATTACCTGTGGAAGATTAGATTGAGCGCATGACACAGGCCCCCGTCGCACCGAAGGCCGCACCGAGACGGCACGACCGAGAGATCTTCGCGCTCGCCGTCCCCGCCTTCGGCGCCCTCGTCGCCGAACCGCTCTTCGTGATGGCCGACAGCGCCATCGTCGGGCACCTCGGGACACCCCAGCTGGCCGGCCTCGGCATCGCCGCCGCTCTGCTCACCACCGCCGTGAGCGTCTTCGTCTTCCTCGCCTACGCCACCACCGCGGCCGTCTCCCGCAGGGTCGGGGCGGGCGACCTGCAGGCGGCGATCCGGCAGGGCATGGACGGCATCTGGCTCGCCCTCCTGCTCGGTGCCGTCGTCATCGCCGTGGTCCTGCCCACGGCCCCCTGGCTGATCTACCTCTTCGGGGCCTCCGACACCGCCGCCCCGTACGCGATCACGTACCTGCGGATCTCCGCGCTCGGCATCCCGGCCATGCTCATGGTCCTGGCCGCCACCGGCGTCATCCGCGGCCTCCAGGACACGCGTACGCCGCTATACGTGGCCGTCGGGGGGTTCGCCCTCAACGCGGGCCTGAACGTCCTCCTGGTCTACGGTGCGGGCCTCGGGATCGCCGGCTCCGCCTGGGGCACGGTCATCGCCCAGTGCGCCATGGCCGCCGCCTACCTCGTCGTCGTCGTTCGCGGGGCTCGGCGGCACAGCGCCTCCCTGCGCCCCGACATCGCGGGGATCCGGGCCTGTGCACAGGCCGGCGTACCCCTGCTCGTCCGCACCCTGTCCCTGCGCGCCATCCTGATGATCGCGACCGCCGTCGCCGCCCGGCTCGGCGACGCCGACATCGCGGCCCACCAGATCCTGCTCGCGCTGTGGAGCCTGCTCGCCTTCGCCCTGGACGCCATCGCGATCGCCGGCCAGGCGATCATCGGCCGCTATCTGGGCGCGAGTGACACCGAGGGCGCCAAGGCCGTCTGCCGGCGCATGGTCCAGTGGGGGATCGCGGCGGGCATCGTCCTCGGCGTGCTGGTCGTCCTGGCCCGCCCGGTGTTCATTCCGCTGTTCACCAGCGATCCGGCGGTCGAGGACGCCCTGCTGCCCGCACTGCTGGTCGTGGCCCTCTCCCAGCCCGTCTCCGGCATCGTCTTCGTTCTCGACGGAGTCCTGATGGGCGCGGGCGACGGCCGCTACCTGGCCTGGGCGATGCTGGTGACGCTGGCCGTCTTCACCCCGGCGGCGCTCCTCGTTCCGGCCCTGGGAGGCGGTCTGACGACGCTGTGGTGGGCCATGACGCTGATGATGCTGGTCCGGATGGTCACCCTCCAGCTCCGCGCCCGCTCGGGCCGGTGGCTGGTCGCGGGAGCCACCCGCTGACCGGCCCATGATGTTTCACGTGAAACATCGCCGGGGCATCGGCCTGTTTCACGTGAAACATCGCCCGCCCCGACAACGACGAAGGGCCGCACCCCACCGGGGTGCGGCCCTTCATGTGCAGCCCTTAGGCGGCGACGACCTCGATGCCCACGTTCGCGGCCACGTCGGCGTGCAGACGCACGGAGACCTGGTACGAACCGAGGGTCTTGATCGGGGAGCCCAGCTCGACGCGGCGCTTGTCGACCTTCGGGCCACCCGAGGACTCGATCGCCGTGGCGATGTCGGCCGGGGTCACGGAACCGAAGAGACGACCGGCGTCACCCGCGCGGGTGGCCAGACGGACCTTCACACCCTCGAGCTTGGCCTTGACCTCGTTGGCCTGCTCGATGGTCGCGATCTCGTGGATCTTGCGGGCGCGGCGGATCTGCGCCACGTCCTTCTCGCCACCCTTGGTCCAGCGGATCGCGAAACCACGCGGGACCAGGTAGTTGCGAGCGTAACCGTCCTTGACGTCGACGACATCGCCGGCGGCACCGAGGCCAGAAACCTCGTGGGTCAGGATGATCTTCATTAGTCGGTCACCCTTTCCTTATCGCGCGGTGGACGTGTAGGGCAGCAGCGCCATCTCACGGCTGTTCTTGACGGCCGTGGCGACGTCACGCTGGTGCTGCGTGCAGTTGCCGGTAACGCGGCGGGCACGGATCTTGCCGCGGTCGGAAATGAACTTCCGCAGCATGTTCGTGTCCTTGTAGTCCACGTACGCGGTCTTGTCCTTGCAGAACGCGCAGACCTTCTTCTTAGGCTTGCGCACAGGCGGCTTCGCCATTGTGTCTCTCCTGTGTGATCAAGAAGTGGGGTTGCGAGCTGCCCTAGAAGGGCGGCTCGTCCGAGTAGCCACCGCCGGAACCGCCGGAGCTTCCGCCCCAGCCGCCCCCGCCGCCGCCCTGCTGCTGCTGGCCACCGGCCGGCGCGCTGGACGCCCACGGGTCGTCGGAGGGAGCTCCGCCGCCCTG
This sequence comes from Streptomyces sp. NPDC048258, assembly GCF_043201995.1. NCBI lineage: Bacteria > Bacillati > Actinomycetota > Actinomycetes > Kitasatosporales > Streptomycetaceae > Streptomyces > Streptomyces sp. NPDC048258. Next base: position 166,421 of record NZ_JBICZH010000006.1, on the reverse strand, counting down.
CGGGGCACCGGCGCTGGGGGCTCCGCCCCAGTTACCGCCGCCGCCACCCTGCTGCTGACCGCCGCCGTATCCACCCTGGCCACCGCGACCGGTGGTCTTGGCGACCTTGGCCGTGGCGTTCTTCAGGCTGGGGCCGACTTCCTCGACGTCCAGCTCGTAGACCGTGCGCTTGACACCCTCACGGTCCTCGTACGACCGCTGCCTCAGCCGGCCCTGCACGATGACGCGCATGCCCCGCTGAAGGGACTCGGCGACGTTCTCAGCCGCCTGCCGCCACACCGAGCAGGTGAGGAACAGGCTCTCGCCGTCCTTCCACTCATTGGTCTGACGGTCGAAGGTGCGGGGGGTGGACGCGACACGGAACTTCGCGACCGCCGCACCCGAGGGGGTGAAGCGCAGCTCGGGGTCGTCGACGAGATTGCCGACGACCGTGATGACGGTCTCGCCTGCCATGGATGAACCTCTCGGCGGGGATTGCTGCTGGGCTGCTGTGCTACTCGATCCCGATTACCGCTGAACCGAAGTTCAGTGGGTCTCGGGGCGAAGGACCTTGGTCCGGAGAACCGACTCGTTCAGGTTCATCTGTCGGTCAAGCTCCTTGACGACCGCAGGCTCGGCCTGAAGGTCGATGACCGAGTAGATGCCCTCGGGCTTCTTCTTGATCTCGTAAGCGAGACGACGACGGCCCCAGGTGTCGACCTTCTCGACCTTTCCGTTGCCCTCACGGACGACGGAGAGGAAGTTCTCGATCAGCGGGGAGACAGCGCGCTCCTCGAGATCGGGGTCGAGGATGACCATCACTTCGTAGTGACGCATGTGGAACCCACCTCCTTTGGACTCAGCGGCCACGGTCGTTCCGTGGCAGGAGGGTCGTGATGCGTACGCACGGCATCCGCAGAGCAGACACCGCGCAGACCGTACAGACTACCTGCTCGACTCCTTCCGGTTGAAATCCGGCAGGAGGGGGCCACAATCTGTATCCATCGGGTGTGCTCGGTGCTATGCCTTCGGCCCCCGCCGGAGACGGCCCGCAGCACCGCTCTGCTTCAGCCAGGAGGTGCCTTTCCGATGGCACAGGCAATGCGGTCCCAGTCCTCGCCCCCGCCCATCTCCCTCTTCTCGACCGACGGCAAGCCTCACCCGCTGCAGGACACCCTGATGGCGGCCACCTTGATCCTCGGAGCCGTGGCGTTCGTCACGGCGTTCTTCCACAACCTGCACCTGCTCACCTCGTGGGCCGGGCTGATCGGGATCCTGACCGGCGCGTACGGACAGTTCGTCTCCGTCACGACACGCGAGCGCTTCGCGCTGATCATCGGCCTTGGCGCGTCTGCCATCGGCTTCTTCATCGGCATGTTCCACGGCGGCCTCTTCGGCGGCTGGCTGGGCTGACCGGGGTACCTCCGCGGCAGGGCGCCGGCCGCGCAGCGGCCCGGGCCCCGGCCCGTCCCCCAGAAGGGTGGCGCCCCTGTCGCAGTAGGCTTCGCGCCATAGCCAGCGAAGCCGCCGGAGGAGACACCCCGCATGAGCCTGTCCCTGAGGACCATCAGCCGAGAGCAGCATCTGGCGTACCTCCAGAGCCTGCCGTCGGCTAGCCACTGCCAGGTCCCGGCATGGGCCGACGTCAAGAACGAATGGCGTTCGGAGAACCTCGGCTGGTTCGACAAGTCCGGCGAACTCGTCGGTGCCGCACTGGTGCTGTACCGGCAGCTGCCCAAGGTGAAGCGGTACCTCGCGTACCTTCCCGAGGGCCCGGTCATCAACTGGTACGCCCCGAACCTGGAGGAGTGGCTCCAGCCGATGCTGGCGCACCTGAAGAACCAGGGCGCCTTCACCGTGAAGATGGGCCCGCCCGTCGTCATCCGCCGCTGGAACTCCACCGCCATCAAGGCGGGTATCCAGGACCCGGACGTCAAGCGCCTGCGCGACGTGGAGGCCTCGCACATCGAGCCCCGCGCCTTCGAGGTGTCCGACAAGCTGCGCCGCATGGGCTGGCAGCAGGCGGAGGACGGCGGCGCCGGATTCGGCGACGTCCAGCCCCGCTACGTCTTCCAGGTGCCGCTGGCCAACCGCTCGCTGGACGATGTCCTCAAGGGCTTCAACCAGCTGTGGCGCCGCAACATCAAGAAGGCCGAGAAGGCCGGCGTCGAGGTCGTCCAGGGCGGCTACGAGGACCTGCCGACCTGGCAGCACCTGTACGAGATCACGGCCGAGCGCGACAAGTTCCGCCCGCGCCCGCTCAGCTACTTCCAGCGCCAGTGGACGGCCCTCAACTCCGAGGACCCCAACCGGATGCGCCTGTACATCGCCAAGCACGAGGGAGAGCCGCTGGCCGCCGCCACGATGCTCACCGTCGGCCAGCACGTCTGGTACTCGTACGGCGCCTCCGCCAACCACAAGCGCGAGGTCCGTCCCTCGAACGCGATGCAGTGGCGGATGCTGCGCGACTCCTACGCGCTCGGTGCGAGCGTCTACGACCTGCGCGGCATCTCTGACACGCTGGACGAGAACGACCACCTGTTCGGCCTCATCCAGTTCAAGGTCGGCACGGGCGGCGAGGCCGTCGAGTACGTCGGCGAGTGGGACTTCCCGCTCAACAAGGTGCTGCACAAGGCGCTCGACATCTACATGTCGCGTCGCTGACCCCACCCCCACCCACGCACCGCTGCATCCCGCAGCCATTCAGGAGAGGTTCCGGACGGGCATGGCGCTCACGCTCTACGTCGACACCGCGCGCTGGCGTGCGCACCAGAAGCAGATCCAGGACCAGTTCCCCGGAATGGTCCCGGTCTGCAAGGGCAACGGATACGGCTTCGGCCACGAGCGCCTGTGCGAGGAGGCGACCCGGATGGGCGCCGACGTACTGGCCGTGGGGACGACGTACGAGGCCGCCAGCATCAAGGACTGGTTCGGCGGCGACCTGCTCGTCCTGACCCCGTTCCGGCGGGGCGAGGACCCGGTGCCGCTGCCCGACCGGGTCATCCGCTCGGTGTCCTCGCTGGACGGGGTCCGCGGCCTGGTCGGTGCCCGCGTGGTCATCGAGTGCATGAGCTCGATGCGCCGCCACGGCATCTCCGAGCAGGACCTGGGACAGCTGCACGCGGCGATCGAGGACGTCCGTCTGGAGGGCTTCGCCCTGCACCTGCCGCTGGACCGCCCGGACGGCTCGGACGCCGTCGAGGAGGTCATCGGCTGGATGGACCGGCTTCGCGCGGCCCGGCTGCCGCTGCACACCATGTTCGTCAGCCACCTGCGGGCCGAGGAGCTGGCGCGGCTGCAGCAGCAGTTCCCGCAGACCCGCTTCCGCGCCCGTATCGGCACGCGCCTGTGGCTGGGCGACCACGACGCGACCGAGTACCGCGGGGCGGTCCTCGACGTCACGCGCGTGGCCAAGGGCGACCGCTTCGGCTACCGCCAGCAGAAGGCCGCGTCCGACGGCTGGCTGGTCGTCGTGGCCGGCGGTACCTCGCACGGCGTGGGCCTGGAGGCCCCCAAGGCCCTGCACGGCGTGATGCCGCGCGCCAAGGGCGTCGCCCGGGCGGGCCTTGCCACGGTCAACCGGAACCTGTCGCCGTTCGTGTGGGCGGGCAAGCAGCGCTGGTTCGCGGAGCCGCCGCACATGCAGGTGTCGATCCTGTTCGTGCCGTCGGACGCGACCGAGCCGAAGGTCGGCGACGAGCTCGTGGCGCACCTGCGACACACCACCACGCAGTTCGACCGGGTGCTCGACGCCTGACGGCCGCGTGCCGGTCCAGGACCGGCACACGGCGTCAGTCCTTGGGGCCCGTGCCCCAGTCGACCCGCTGCCCCTCCGAGGGCGCCGCGTACTGCGGTGCCCTCACCGCGCCCGACAGCACGAACACGTCGGGGGCACCGTCCAGGACGCCGCCGGAGGGGTCGTCCGAGCCGTCCCGGCGTACGACGTCCCGTTCGGGCATCAGGACGTCGCGGACGATGACCGCGCACAGGTAGAGGGTGCCCAGCAGGTGGGCGGCGATCGCCAGCTGGTAGCCCTCCACGGGCAGACCCTGGTGCTTGTCCCCGCTGGTCGTGTAGGCCAGGTAGAACCAGATCCCGAGGAAGTAGACGACCTCGGTGGCCTGCCAGATCAGGAAGTCCCGCCAGCGCGGCCGGGCCAGCGCCGCGAGCGGGATGAGCCACAGCACGTACTGCGGCGAGTAGACCTTGTTGGCCAGGATGAAGGCGGCGACGACCAGGAAGGCCAGCTGCGCGAAGCGGGGCCGCCGGGGGGCGATCAGGGTGAGCAGCCCGATGGCTCCGCACAGCAGGAGCGTCAGGCCGGTCGCGTACGCGTTGGCGCCGTCGAGGGGGTTGCCCGAGCGCTGGGAGATCAGCAGCCACACGGAGCCGAAGTCGATGGGCCGTTCCTGGCTGAAGGTGTAGAACTTCGTCCAGCCCTCCCAGGCGGGGATCATGACGGGCAGGTTCACCACGAGCCAGGATGCGGCCGCGCCGAGGGCGGCGGCGCCGAAGGCCCGCCACTTCCCGGCCCGCCAGCAGAGCACGAACAGCACCCCGAGCAGCAGCACGGGATAGAGCTTCGCGGCGGTGGCCAGGCCGATGAAGACACCGAAGAGCCCCGTGCGGCCGCGGGACCACATGAGCATCCCGGCGGCGGTCAGGGCGATGGCCAGCAGGTCCCAGTTGATCGTCGCGGTCAGCGCGAAGGCCGGCGCGAGGGCGAAGAGCAGGGCGTCCCAGGGCCGGCGGCGGTGGGTGCGCGCGACGCACACGGCGATGACGGCCGCGCAGGCCATCAGCATGCCCGCGTTGACCATCCAGTACATCTGCTCGCGGTGCTGCATGGAGCCGCTGCCGGGGGTCAGCCAGGACGCGATCTCCATGAACAGCCCGGTGAGGACCGGATACTCCAGGTACTCCATGTCGCCGGGGAGCCGGTCGAAGTAGGGCATCAGGTTGTCGGCGAAGCCGCGAGCCGCGTAGAGGTGCGGGATGTCCGAGTAGCAGGCGTGGGTGTACTGCGAGCCGGCCCCCCGGAACCACGCCCAGTCGTAACAGGGCAGCTTCTGCACCATGCCCAGCGCGAACATGCCGATGGCGATGAGGGCCACCACGCGCACCGGCCCCAGCCAGTGCCCGCCCAGCCGGGCGTAGCGGCCGAGCGGGCCGCCGATGAACTCACTGCCCGCCGCGGCGACCTCGTCCTGCTGCGTGGGCAGTACGGGACGGTCCTCGTGCACCTTCGTCATGGGCTCATCCTGCCGTACCGGGCCGGACATGGGGGAAGGCCGTCGCATCCTGTGCGACGGCCTTCCCCTACTCGCTCCGCGGGCCGGTCAGTCGGCCGCCGTGCCGGTCGGCCAACCCGTGCTGCCGCCCGGGCGGCCGGGTCTGCTGGTGTCCGTCGGAGACGGTGATCCGCTGGCTCCGCCGTCGGCGCCTCCTATGACCCCGGAATTCGTTCCCCCGGTGGAGGTCCCGCCGGTGGTGTTCGGGTCGCAGTACAGCTCCCACGGCTTGCACGACGGCTTGCCGCCCTTGGACGGGGTCGGGGACGGCGTCGGGGAGCTCGACGGAGACGGCGAGGGAGACGCGGACGGCGCCGCGGGGGCCGAGGGGGTGGGGGAGGGCGCGCCGGCGGAGTCGGCGACCACGCCGATGTCCTCGGCCTCGGGGAACGGCTTGACCGGGGCGCCCTTGAGCGCCTCGCGCATGTACTCGGTCCAGATCACGGTCGGGATGTCACCACCGTGGATGGAGTCGGTGCCACCCACGCCGTTCATGGACATCAGCTTCTTGTCGGCCGAGTTCGGGTCGGTGCGGAAGAGGGCTACGGCGGTCGACAGCTCCGGGGTGTAGCCGACGAACCACGCCGACTTGTTCTGGTCGGTGGTACCGGTCTTGCCCGCGGCGGGCCGGCCCAGCGCCTTGGCCTTCTTGCCGGTGCCGTTCTCGACGACGTTCTCCAGGACCTTGGTGACGTTGTCCGCGACGGCGTTGTCCATCGCCCGCTCGGCCTTGGGCGCCTCGAAGCCGGACAGCTTCTCGCCGTTCTTCACGACCTCGGTCACGGAGAAGGGCTCGTGGTGCGTGCCGGACGCGGCGAAGGTGGCGTACGAGTCGGCCATCCGGATGGCGCTGGGGGTCGAGGTGCCCAGCGCGAAGGAGGCGTCGTCGCCCACGACCATCGACTCCTTGAGGATGCCGGTGGACCTGGCCACGTCGCGGACCTTGGTGTGGCCCACGTCGAAGACGAGCTGCGCGAACGGCACGTTGATGGACTTCTCCATCGCCTCGTTGAGGGTCACGTAGCCGAAGGCGGCGGAGCTCTCGTTCTTCTGCTTGAACGGCTTGCCGGAGTTGTCCAGCAGGGGCCTGCCCTGACGGTTCTTGATCACCGTGAGGTCGTCGGCCATGTACTTGCTGTCGGCCGACAGGCCCTGGCCGTTCGAGTTCTGGGTGCCGTACTCCATCGCCGCCGCCAGGACGTACGGCTTCCAGGTCGAGCCGACCGGGACACCGCTGGTGTTGGCGTTGTTGCTGAAGTACTTCTTGTCCATACCGGGACCGCCGTACAGGGCGACGATCGCCCCGGTCTTCACATCGACGGAGGCGGCGCCGAACTGCACGAAGGTGTCGAGTTCGGGGCGCTTCTTCTCGTCGAGGAAGTCGTTGCGGGTGTCCTCGACGGCCTTGACCAGGGCGTCGACCCGGGGCTTCTGGAAGGTGGTCTTGATCTGGTAGCCGCCCAGGGCCATCTGCTCGGCCGTGATGCCCTTGGTCTTCATCACGTACTGCTTGGCCGTCTCGACCAGGTAGCCGATCTGGCCGGACATGGCGCGGGCCTGCTCCGACTCGACCCGGGCGGGGAAGTCCGAGTCCTTGTACTTGGCCCGCTCGGCCTTGTCCATCCGGCCCACCTCGACCTCGCGGTCGAGTACCCAGGCCCAGCGCTTCCTGGCCCGTTCCTCGTTGAGGACGGGGGTGGCCGCGGACCCGATGCCGCCGTCCGGGTTGTAGAGGTTGGGGCCCTTGAGCACGGAGGCCAGGAAGGCGGTCTCGGAGGGGTTCAGGTCCTGGCAGTCCTTGCCGAAGTAGGCGCGGGCCGCGGCCTGGATGCCGTAGGCGTCGCGACCGTAGTAGGCGGTGTTGAGGTAGCCCGCGAGGACCTTGTCCTTCTCCTCGGAGACACCCAGCTTTATCGCGATGAAGAGCTCGGTGACCTTCCGCTTGAGCGTCTGCTCGGAGTCCAGGTAGGTGTTCTTCACGTACTGCTGGGTGATGGTCGAGCCGCCCTGGGTGGAGCCGCCCGTGGCCATGTTGTAGACGGCCCGGGCGATGCCCATCGGGTCCACGCCCTTGTCCGTCTCGAAGGACTCGTTCTCCGCGGCGATCACGGCGTCCCTCATCGACTTGGGGATCTTGTCGATGGGCACGATCTGCCGGTTCATCGAACCGCCCGTCGCGACCATCTGGGAGCCGTCCTCCCAGTAGAAGACGTTGTTCTGCGCCTGGGCCGCCTTGTTCTCGTCGGGCTTGTTCACCATCGCGATGCCGATGCCGGTCCCGGCGATGATGACCGCGAAGAAGCCCAGGACCGTGCCGGAGACGAACTTCCAGGACGGCACGAAGCGCTTCCAGCCGTCCTTGTCGGACCGCGGGTAGTTGATGAGGCGCTTGTCCGGGCGGCCCGTGCCACGAGCGGCTCTGCCCGAGCCTCGTCCGCGGCCCGCGGGCCCTCTCTGTGCGGCCCGGCGGGCCTCGACACGGCCCGCGGGGGGCCGCTCGGCGTAGGGGCCGCTGGGTGACGCCGTGGGGACGTCACGCCGGTCATCGGCGCCCCGGCCGGGGCGCTGCTGGGCGGCCCGGCGGGCCGAGGCTCGCCCGCCACCCTGGGGCTGCGGCGGTTTGCGGCGGTGCTCGCTCATCGAACGACTACTCCTCGGGCAGGCGAGTGGCCTGGAAGCGGCAGGTGAATTCCGGTTCCCCCGGTGTCATGGCGCACAGACTACGCACGGTCAAAACCCAATCAGTGCCGAAGTTCACCCCAAATCAGGCAACTTGCCTGGCACGAATTCGCGATGTGACGCCGGTCACCACGTCACCCCTTGTCGTCGGACGCGCACCGTTCTATCGTCTGGATGTATCGAGTCGATACATCAGCTCGGTATAAAGACTCAGAGTCGGAGGAGAGGCAGGCGGATGAGCAGGCGCTCAGGCATCCTCGAATTCGCCGTCCTCGGCCTGCTTCGCGAATCCCCCATGCACGGGTACGAGCTGCGCAAGCGGCTCAACACCTCGCTGGGAGTGTTCAGGGCCTTCAGCTACGGGACGCTCTATCCCTGCCTCAAGACGCTGGTCGCCAACGGCTGGTTGATCGAAGAGCCGGGCAACGCCCCGGAAGACGCGCTCGCCGCTTCACTCGCAGGGCGCCGCGCCAAGATCGTCTACCGGTTGACGGCCGCGGGTAAGGAGCACTTCGAGGAGCTCCTCTCCCACACCGGCCCCGACACCTGGGAGGACGAGTCCTTCGCCGCCCGCTTCGCCTTCTTCGGCCAGACCGAACGAGACGTACGCATGCGGGTACTGGAGGGCCGCCGCAGCCGGCTGGAGGAGCGCCTGGAGAAGATGCGCGCCTCACTGGCCCGCACGCGGGAGCGCCTCGACGACTACACGCTTGAGCTTCAGCGGCACGGCATGGAATCCGTGGAGCGCGAAGTGCGCTGGCTGAACGAGCTCATCGAGAGCGAGCGGGCGGGACGGGATCGGAGACGACCCGGTCCGTCCGACGAAACTGCAAAATGAGGCCTGCATCTCGCAGGCCTCGTCCGAGAACAAACAGGGAGCAACCGGAATGGGTTCGGTTCGCGTAGCCATCGTCGGCGTAGGCAACTGCGCCGCCTCGCTGGTGCAGGGCGTCGAGTACTACAAGGACGCCGACCCGGCGGCCAAGGTCCCCGGTCTGATGCACGTCCAGTTCGGCGACTACCACGTGCGTGACATCGAGTTCGTCGCCGCGTTCGACGTCGACGCGAAGAAGGTCGGCCTCGACCTTTCGGACGCCATCGGCGCCAGCGAGAACAACACCATCAAGATCTGCGACGTCCCGAACACCGGTGTGACCGTTCAGCGCGGCCACACCCTCGACGGGCTCGGCAAGTACTACCGCATGACGATCGAGGAGTCCGCCGAGGCTCCGGTCGACGTGGTCCAGATCCTCAAGGACCGCCAGGTCGACGTCCTGATCTGCTACCTGCCCGTCGGCTCCGAGGACGCGGCGAAGTTCTACGCCCAGTGCGCCATCGACGCCAAGGTCGCCTTCGTCAACGCCCTCCCGGTCTTCATCGCCGGCACCAAGGAGTGGGCGGACAAGTTCACCGAGGCCGGTGTCCCGATCGTCGGCGACGACATCAAGTCGCAGGTCGGCGCCACCATCACGCACCGCGTGATGGCGAAGCTGTTCGAGGACCGCGGTGTCCGTCTTGAGCGCACCATGCAGCTCAACGTCGGCGGCAACATGGACTTCAAGAACATGCTCGAGCGCGACCGCCTCGAGTCGAAGAAGATCTCCAAGACGCAGGCCGTCACCTCGCAGATCCCCGACCGTGAGCTCGGCGAGAAGAACGTCCACATCGGCCCGTCCGACTACGTCGCGTGGCTCGACGACCGCAAGTGGGCCTACGTCCGCCTCGAAGGCCGTGCCTTCGGCGACGTCCCGCTGAACCTCGAGTACAAGCTCGAGGTGTGGGACTCCCCGAACTCCGCCGGTGTCATCATCGACGCCCTGCGCGCCGCGAAGATCGCCAAGGACCGCGGTATCGGCGGCCCGATCCTGTCGGCGTCCAGCTACTTCATGAAGTCCCCGCCGGTGCAGTACTTCGACGACGAGGCCTACGCGAACGTCGAGAAGTTCATCAAGGGCGAGGTCGAGCGCTAGTCGAGCCCCAAGGGTCCTCACGGACACCTGGACTTCGACTGTTCTTCCGCGGAGGGTCCCCGGGCAATGTGCCCGGGGACCCTCCGCGTATGTGACCCTTTCCCTCATGCCTGTCGTACGTGATCTGCGCGTACTCCTGCGCCTGAGGGACTTCCGCAACCTGCTCGCCGTACGGCTGCTCTCCCAGGCGGCGGACGGCGTCTACCAGGTCGCGCTCGCCACCTACGTGGTCTTCTCCCCGGAGAGGCAGACCTCGCCCGCGGCCATCGCCTCGGCCATGGCGGTCCTGCTGCTGCCGTACTCGGCGATCGGCCCCTTCGCCGGGGTTCTGCTCGACCGCTGGCGCCGCCGCCAGGTCTTCCTCTACGGCAACCTGCTGCGCGCCTTCCTCGCCTGCGTCACCGGAATGCTGATCGTCGCGCACGTCCCCGACTGGCTGTTCTACGCCTCGGCGCTGTCCGTGACCGCCGTCAACCGCTTCGTGCTGGCCGGGCTCTCCGCGTCGCTCCCCCACGTCGTCGATCCCCGTCGGCTGGTCACGGCGAACGCGCTGTTCCCCACCGCCGGAACCCTCGCGGCGACCGCCGGCGGGGGGCTGGCCTTCCTCGTCCGGCTGCTGGCCGCCGACTCCAACGCCCTCGTCGTCCTCCTCGGGGCCGGGCTGTACCTGTGCTCGGCCCTCGTCTCCCTGCGCCTGGCCGTCGGCCTGCTCGGGCCCGACCATCCACCTGGCCGGCTCCACCCCTCGGTCGCCGAGGCCGTCACCCTCACGGTCCGGGGCATGGCCGAAGGCCTGCGCCATCTGGCCGCCCGCCGGGAGGCCGCCCAGGCGCTCACCGCGATGACCGTGATGCGGTTCTGCTACGGAGCGCTGTTCGTCATGCTGCTCATGCTCTGCCGCTACTCCTGGTCGGACAACGAGTCCGACGGGCTGGCTCTCCTGGGGGTCGCGATCGGCGTCTCCGGGGCCGGGTTCTTCACGGCCGCCGTGATCACTCCCGCGCTCGTGGGCCGCCTGGGACCGCTGGGCTGGATCACCGCCTGCTCCGCCGGCGCCGCGGTCCTGGTCCCGGCGCTCGGCCTGTTCTTCGCCCCCGGCCCGATGGTGATCGCCGCGTTCGTCCTCGGCCTCGCCACCCAGGGCGCCAAGATCTCCACCGACACGGTCGTCCAGTCCCGGGTGGACGACGAGTACCGCGGCCGTGTCTTCTCCGTCTACGACGTGCTCTTCAACGTCGCGTTCGTCGGCGCCGCGGCGGTGGCCTCCCTCATGCTCCCCGCCGACGGGCGGTCCGTGCCGCTGATCCTCTGCGTGGCCACCCTCTACGCCGCGACCGCGGCGCTGCTGGGACGGCAAGGCCGACGTTTCGCCGGGGGCGCTTCCCAGCGGTAGCCGGAGCAGAAGCATCCGCTCCAGCCCGTCCGCCCGGGCGATGTTTCACGTGAAACATCGCCCGGGCGTTTCCGGGTCAGGCCTGCCCGGCCCACCACTCCTTCAGCGCGGCGACGGCCGCGTCGCGCCCCATCGGGCCGTTCTCCAGCCGTAGCTCCAGCAGGAACGCGTACGCCTTCCCGATCACCGGCCCGGGGCCGACACCCAGCACCTGCATGATCTCGTTGCCGTCCAGGTCGGGCCGGATCGCGTCCAGCTCCTCCTGCTCCTGCAGCTGCGCGATGCGCTCCTCCAGCCCGTCGTAGGTACGGGAGAGGGCGTTGGCCTTGCGCTTGTTGCGCGTGGTGCAGTCGGACCGGGTCAGCTTGTGCAGCCGCTCCAGCAGCGGACCGGCGTCACGGACGTAGCGCCGCACAGCGGAGTCGGTCCACTCGCCGTCGCCGTAGCCGTGGAAGCGCAGGTGCAGCTCCACCAGCCGGGACACGTCCTTGATCATGTCGTTGGAGTACTTCAGAGCGGTCAGGCGCTTCTTGGTCATCTTCGCGCCCACCACCTCGTGGTGGTGGAAGGAGACCCTGCCGTCGCTCTCGAAGCGGCGGGTGCGGGGCTTGCCGATGTCGTGCAGCAGGGCCGCGAGCCGCAGCACCAGGTCCGGTCCGTCCTCCTCCAGTGCGATCGCCTGCTCCAGCACGATCAACGAGTGGTCGTAGACGTCCTTGTGGCGGTGATGCTCGTCACTCTCCAGCCGCAGCGCGGGCAGCTCCGGCAGGATCCGGTCGGCCAGCCCGGTGTCCACGAGCAGGCCCAGGCCCGTGCGCGGGCCGGCGGACAGGATCAGCTTGTTCAGCTCGGCCTGCACCCGCTCCGCCGAGACGATCTCGATCCGGTCCGACATGGCCTTCATGGCCGCGACGACCTCGGGGGCGACCTCGAAGTCCAGCTGCGCGGCGAACCGCGCCGCCCGCAGCATGCGCAGCGGATCGTCGGAGAACGAGTCCTCCGGGGTCCCCGGAGTGCGCAGCACACCGGCGGCCAGATCCTCCAGACCGCCGTGCGGGTCGATGAACCGCTGCTCCGGCAACGCCAGCGCCATGGCGTTGACCGTGAAGTCGCGCCGGACCAGGTCCTCCTCGATCGAGTCGCCGTAGGAGACCTCGGGCTTGCGCGACGTACGGTCGTAAGCCTCCGAGCGGTACGTGGTCACCTCGATCTGGAAGTCCCGGTCCACGTCCCCGACGCGCGCGTGCTTCTGCGCCCCGACGGTGCCGAAGGCGATGCCGACGTCCCACACCGAGTCCGCCCACGGACGGACGATCTTCAGAACGTCCTCGGGGCGGGCATCGGTCGTGAAGTCGAGGTCATTGCCGAGACGCCCGAGCAGCGCGTCGCGGACGGACCCGCCGACCAGGGCGAGGCGGAAGCCCGCCTCCTGGAAACGGCGGCCGAGCTCGTCGGCGACAGGGGCGACCCGCAGCAGTTCACTCACCGCGCGGCGCTGCACCTGACTCAGGGCACTGGGGTTGTCTTCGTTGGCGTTCGGCACAACAGAAAAGGGTACGTGCCCCGCCCGGCGCGGGCTTCCGCGTTTTTCGGCGACCCCGGTACACAGCCGCCCCCGGGGTGAGCCGATCATGTGGAGCAAGGCGCGGCACTCGCGCACAGCGGGTCTCGTTACCATGCGTGGACGCACAGACGACGACCACTGACACTTCGAGGGACGGGCTAGCGCGTGGCCGAGGCGGCAGACATCCTGGGGGCCTCACCCGCCCCTGTCCGGCGCCGATGGCTGCGGCGCGCGGTGGTCCTGCTCGCCGGGACGCCCGTGATAGCCGCCCTGGTCTACTCTCCCGCCCCGAAGGCCCAGGCCGCGCAGGCGGCCGCCGTCGACATCCAGCTGACCTCGATGACCCCCGCCGCCCCGGTCAAGAGCGACACCCTGACCATCTCCGGCACCGTGGTCAACAACAGCCCCGAGACGATCAACGACGCCCACGTGGGCCTGCGGGTCGGGCCCCTCCTCGCGGACCGGTCGTCGATCGACGAAGCGGCCGACCGCACCAGCTTCCGGGCCGGTACGGACCCCGGGGAGATCGACCCGGCCTACGCCGTGAAGATCGCCTCGCTGCCCTCGAAGGTCAGCCAGCAGTTCAGCCTGACGGTCCCGGTGAACAAGCTGGACCTGGACAAGGACGGCGTCTACCAGCTCGGCGTCTCCCTGTCCGGCGTGACCGAGAGCCGCCCGTCCGAGCAGGTCCTCGGCATCAAGCGGACCTTCCTGCCCTGGCAGCCGGACGCTGCCGCCAAGCGCGCCCAGCTCACGTACGTGTGGCCGCTGATCTCCACGACCCATGTCACCGCCGAGACCGGCTCGGACGAGACCCAGACCCCCGTCTTCCTCGACGACTCCCTCGCCGAGGAGCTGAGGCCGGGCGGCCGCCTGGAACGGATGGTCGCGCTCGGCAAGGAACTGCCCATCACCTGGGTCATCGACCCCGACCTGCTCTACACGGTCGACGCGATGACCAAGGGCTACCGGGTCCGCGTCCCCGGCGGCAAGCCCGTCCAGGGCAAGAACAAGGCCGTCGCCGAGCAGTGGCTGAGCTCCCTGGAAGCCGCCGTCCAGGGCAAGAAGGTCGTCGCCCTGCCCTTCGCCGACCCCGACCTCGCCTCCCTCGCCCACCACGGCAAGGACGTCTCGGGCACCCTGGGCCAGCTGCGGCCCGCCACCGACAAGGCGAAGCAGGCCGTCGAGACGGTCCTGCACGTCCCCGCGTCCACCGACTTCTCCTGGCCCGTGGACGGCGCGATCGACCCCTCGATCGTCAACGTCGCCACCTCGGCCGGCGCCCACAACATCCTCACCCGCAGCGACAGCCTCTCGGAGAGCGGAGCCCTCGGGTACACCCCCTCGGCCGCCCGCCCCATCGGCGCGGGCGCCACCGCCGTCGTCGCGGACGCGGAACTCTCCACCGCCTTCGAGGGCGACATGCTGAGCGCAGGGAACTCCACCCTCGCCACGCAGCGGTTCCTCGCCCACAGCCTCGCCCTGAACCTCCAGCACACCGACGAGCAGCGCAGCTTCGTCGTCACCCCGCAGCGGATGCCCACCGCCAGCCAGGTCGAGACGATGGCAGGCGCCCTCCGCGCCCTCCAGGCCGGCCGCTGGACCCAGCCCGGGGACCTCGAAGCCGCAGCCGCGGCCAAGCCGGACCCCGCGGCCGCCACCCAGGTGCCGGGCGCCGGTCAGTACCCCGAGTCCCTGCGCAAGCAGGAGCTCCCCGTGACGGCCTTCGAGAAGATCCGCACCACCCAGAACGCCCTCGACCACTTCAAGGTGATCCTCGCCGCACCCGACCGCGTCGAGATCCCCTTCGGCAACACCACCAACCGGGAGATGTCCACCTCCTGGCGCGGCCACCCCGTGGAAGCCGCCCTCTACCGGGACCAGGTCCAGGCCTACCTGATCGGTCTCACCGAGAAGGTCAAGGTCATCCCCAAGTCCGACGCCACCCTGTCCGGACACAGCGCCACCATCCCGGTGAGCGTCCAGAACAGCCTCGTCCAGGACGTCCACGACCTCGTCCTGCGGGTGAAGTCCGCCAACCCCACCCGCCTGATGTTCGGCGACAAGGGCGAGGCGGAACAGCAGGTCACCGTCCAGGGCGACCACACCCAGACCGTGAAGTTCACCGCCAACGCCACCGCGAGCGGCCCGGTCGAGGTCAGCGCGCAGCTCTTCACCAAGGACGGCGTCCCCTACGGCAAGGAACGCAAGTTCACCGTCGACGCCACCGAGATCACCCCCACCGTCATGCTCGTCATCGCCGGCGGTGTGCTCCTCCTCGTCCTGGCGGGCATCAAGATGTACGCCAGCCGCAAGCGCGTCGCGGCGCGCGCGGCCGCCGAGGAGAGCACGCAGCAGAGTGACGAGTCCCCGGACACCGGACCGCAAAGCACCGACGGGTCCGGCACGGGTGAGACAGTGGACCGTTGAGCGATGCCGTGGCCGGCCGGCCTGGGGACGATGAGGTGGGGTTTCGATGAACGCGCCGTACGACGGTGACCGCGCGCAGGGCACTGGTGGGCCCGCGCCCTCCCAGGGCACTGCCCCGGGCACTCCGGTGCCCGGGCAGGTTCCCGCGCCCGCGCCGGACCGCGACCCGTATGTCCAGGACGCCTACGACCACGACCCGTACCGGTCGCAGGACCTCTCCGCACAGGACCCCGTCGCCGAGGTCCTCTACGACCGGGCCTCGCACCCCCCGCCGCCGCCCGGTACCTACCAGGAGCCCGGCCCGCTCTACGCGGCGCCCACCGCGCCCTCGTACTCCCCCGACCCGCGCGTCTGGGCCCAGACCCCGCCGCCCGAGCCGGACGGTCCCTCCCGCCACCTGCCGTACGGCGACCAGGCCAGCACCACCGAGTTCGTCGGTGTGGACTCCCTCGTCACCCGGGCAGCGGACGAGCAGCCCGAGCCCGACGCCTTCGCGCACCTCTACCGGGACCAGGAAGCGGCTCCCCGCACCCCCGCCGAGGACGTCCCCGTCGCCGCCCCGGCGCCGAGCAAGCCCGCCGGACGCGCCTCCAGCCTCCTGAAGTCCAGCGCGCTCATGGCCGCCGGCACGATCGTCTCCCGCATCACCGGCTTCCTGCGCACCCTGGTCATCGCCGGCGCCATCGGCGTCGGCACGTTCAACGACACGTACCAGATCGCCAACACCCTGCCCACGATGATCTACGTGCTGGTCGGCGGCGGCGCCCTTAACGCCGTCTTCATCCCGCAGCTGGTCCGGGCCATGAAGAACGACAGCGACGGGGGAGAGGCGTACGCCAACCGGCTGCTGACCCTCGTCGTGGTCCTGCTGGCCGCCATCACGACCATCTGCGTCCTCGCGGCACCGGTGTTCATCACGATGATGTCGCCGAAGATCGCCTCCGACCCGCAGCAGATGGACGTCGCGGTCGCCTTCGCCCGCTACTGCCTGCCCACCATGTTCTTCATGGGCGTCCACGTGGTCCTCGGTCAGATTCTCAACGCCCGAGGCCGCTTCGGCGCGATGATGTGGACCCCGGTCCTCAACAACATCGTCGTCATCGCCACCTTCGGCGCCTTCATCTGGGCCTTCGGCGGCTTCACCACCTCCGGCGTCAACGCCACCACCGTCACCCCCGAAGGCGTCCGCCTGCTGGGCCTGGGCACCCTGCTGGGCCTCACCGTCCAGGCCCTGGCGATGCTGCCCTACCTGCGCGAGGCCGGCTTCAGGCCGCGCCTGCGCTTCGACTGGAAGGGCCACGGGCTCGGCAAGGCCGCCGGCCTGGCCAAGTGGACGTTTTTCTTCGTCCTCGCCAACCAGATCGGGCTCGTCGTCGTCACCCAGCTCGCCACCTGGGCCGGATCCGTCGCCGAGAAGCAGGGCCACCCCGGCACCGGCATCACCGCCTACAACTACGCGCTGCTGCTGTGGCAGATGCCGCAGGCCATCATCACCGTCTCCGTCATGACGGCCGTCCTGCCCCGCATCTCCCGCTCCGCCCACGACGGAGACGCCGCCGCCGTCCGCGACGACATCTCCTACGGGCTGCGCACCTCGGCCGTCGCGATCGTGCCCTGCGCCTTCGCGTTCCTCGCCCTCGGCGTCCCGATGGCCACCCTGCTCTACGCCGGCTCGGGCGCCGGCGCCCAGAACATCGGCTACATCCTGATGGCCTTCGGCCTCGGCCTGATCCCGTACTCGGTCCAGTACGTGGTCCTGCGCGGCTTCTACGCCTACGAGGACACCCGGACGCCCTTCTACAACACCGTCATCGTCGCCGCCGTCAACGCGGCGGTCTCCGCGGCCTCCTTCTTCGTCCTCCCCGCCCGGTGGGCCGTCGTCGGCATGGCCGCCGCCTACGGCCTCGGCTACACCGTCGGCGTCGGCGTCGCCTGGCGCCGCCTGAAGACCCGCCTCGGCGGCGACCTCGACGGCGCCCACGTGATGCGCACCTACGCCCGTCTCACCGGCGCCTGCGTCCCGGCGGCCGCCGTGGCCGGCGCCGCCGCCTACGCGGTCACCCAGTGGCTGGGCAGCGGAGTCGCCGGCTCCGCCGCCGCCCTCGTGGCCGGCGGCATCGCCCTGGCAGCCGTGTTCCTGATCGCCGCCAAGCGGATGCGGATCGAGGAGCTCAACGCGATGGTCGGAATGGTCCGCGGACGTTTGGGGCGCTGATGCGCACAACCGTCGCCCCCCTTCGTGTGTCGTGCATAGCGTCGGACTGTGGGCACAATTGGCGTGGCTTCGCAGACTGGCCGACAGCGTGCAACGGATGGGGAGGCGGGAACGACGGTGGCGGAACGTAGCACGGCCGCCGTCGACGTGGCCGACAACAGTGGCGACAAGCCGCTGGCCGCAGAGGCGGACAAGGCCACGGCCGACGGGGTGGACACCCAGAACGGACGAGCCGCGGGCGGACCCATGACCGAAAAGGACGGCGAACGCACGACCGCGGCCCCCGCGGCCGCACCCGAACTCCACAGCGGCCACAAGCTCGCCAGACGCTACCGGCTCGAAGAGTGCGTCACCCGTGTGGACGGATTCAGCAGCTGGCGCGCGATGGACGAGAAGCTGCGCCGGGCCGTGGGGGTGCACCTGCTCCCCGCCGACCACCCGCGGGCCCGTTCCGTCCTGGCCGCCGCACGCTCGTCCGCCCTGCTCGGCGACCCCCGGTTCGTCCAGGTACTCGACGCCGTCGAGGAGAACGACCTCGTCTACGTCGTCCACGAATGGCTGCCCGACGCCACCGAACTCACCGCGCTCCTCGCCGCGGGCCCCCTGGAACCCCACGAGGCCTACCAGCTCGTCAGCCAGATCTCCCAGGCCATGACCGCGGCACACCGCGAAGGCCTGGCCCACCTGCGCCTGACGCCCAGCGCGATACTGCGCACCTCCACGGGCCAGTACCGCATCCGCGGCCTCGCCGTGAACGCCGCCCTGCGCGGAATCACCAGCGAGACCCCGCAGCGCGCCGACACCGAGGCCATCGGCGCACTCCTGTACGCCGCCCTCACCCAGCGCTGGCCCTACGAGAACGACGCCTACGGCCTCACCGGCCTGCCCAAGGGCGTCGGCCTGATCGCCCCCGACCAGGTCCGCGCCGGCGTCCACCGCGGTCTGGGCGAGCTCGCCATGCGCGCCCTCGCCAACGACGGGGCCACCGCCTCCCGTCAGGAACCCGCCTGCACCACCCCCGAGGAGCTGGCCAAGGCCGTCGCCGCGATGCCCCGCATCCGGCCGCCGGAGCCCGCCTTCACCGCCCCGCCCGAGTACCAGCACACCACCTACCAGCAGGGCAGCTACGGGCGCCCCACGCCCCCCGGTACGCCCCCCGCCCAGTCCGTCACTGTCGTCCCCCCGCCGCCCCCGCTGAACAGCCGCACAGGCCGGGCCCTGAAGTGGGGCGTCGCCGCCCTGCTCATCGCCGCCCTCGGCCTCGGCAGCTGGCAGCTGGCCGACGCCCTCCTGGACCACAGCCCCCAGGGCGACAACGGCAGCAACAACAACCAGCCCAAGAACCAGGACGCCCCGAAGCAACCGGAGCGCGTCCCGCTCACCATCAAGAAGGCCGAGGAGTACTACCCGGACGGCAAGCCCCAGAACATCGAGGACGTCGCAAACAGCTACGACAAGGACCCCGACTCCTACTGGCGGACCTACGCGTTCGACGACGGCCCCGACCTGGGGGCCTACAAGGAAGGCCTCGGCCTGGTCTTCGACCTGGGCTCGGAGCAGGACGTGAGCGGCGCCTCGATAGCGTTCAAGTTCGGCGGCGACCACACCACCGCGACGATCTACGCGGCACCCAGCATGTCCTCGTCGACTCCCGTCGGCAGCATGCAGAAGATCGCCACCGGGACCACCGCCGACAAACAGCTCGACCTCGCCGCGCCCGCCCCGGTCAAGTCGCGCTACGTGGTCGTGTGGCTCACGGCCATGCCGAAGTCCGGTGCCTCCGACTACAGCAGGGCCGGCTACAAGCAGGGCATCTCGAACGTCTCGTTCTTCCGGAACTCATAGCAAAGGGGGCTGCGGGGGAAAAACTCCCGCAGCCCCGCCGCAATCACACGTACGGTCAGTACGAGGCAGTTCGCGTGTGCAGGCTCGTGTTCGAGTACTGCGACCAGCCTTCGGCAAAGGAATTGAGCGGATCCTTGTCGTACACCATAGCCGTGTAGCAGGTGTAGGTGCCGAGAGAATCGCTGTAGCTCAGATTCGAGCAGTTGTAGGCCTTGCCATCGTTGTTACGCGCGATCTGCGCCTTCCCCCAGGCGTTCTCCGAAAGCCGGATACGCGCCCACGCCGTGTGGCACTTGGTGCTGTATCGCAGCTCAACCTGCCCGAGCGTCCAGTTCGACGTACCGATGTACGCCGACTGCTTGGTCGTGGCATCGGCCGCACAACCCGCCGACGACGGGTCCTGCCCGTCCATGGAATACGAAGCGGCATACGCATTTCCCGGAATCGCTGCGGCCAGCAGCGGCGCCGCAATGAGAGCAGGAATGAACTTACCGAGCTTTCGCATGTTTCTCCCCCACACCTGAATATCAATCGAAAAAGCAGCTCCGATCATAACAGAAGATGATCTTGGCCGTGAGTCCGCGGAGACCAGCCCGACGGGACCGAAATGCCCGGTTATTCTTATTTACTTTCGGAGACAAACCCGCTTCAATACCTGCACGGCGCCAATCAGGAGGGGAATCATGAGGCCTGCGGCTGACGACCCCGCCTCGGCCCAGGACCGGGAACTTCTGGCGATGCACGCCGCCGGACACCCCGATGCCTTCGGTGAGCTCGTGCGGCGGCACCGGGACCGGCTCTGGGCCGTGGCCATGCGCACCCTCGGCGACCGGGAGGAAGCCGCCGACGCGGTACAGGACGCCCTCGTCTCCGCCTACCGGGCCGCCCACACCTTCCGCGGGGACTCCGCCGTCACCACCTGGCTGCACCGCATCACCGTCAACGCCTGCCTCGACCGGGCCCGCAAGGCCGCCTCCCGCAGGACCGCACCCCTCGACGACACAGACCGCCTGGAGCGCCTCCTGGAGCCCCACGAGTCCGCCGAGGCCCCCGCGGAGCGCCAGGACCTCCACCGTCAGCTCCTGGCCGCCCTCAGCACCCTCCCGGCCGAACAACGGGCCGCGCTCGTCCTCGTCGACATGCAGGGATACCCCGTCGCCGAAGCCGCCCGCATCCTCGACGTCCCCACCGGCACCGTGAAAAGCCGCTGCGCACGAGGCCGGGCGAAACTCCTCCCGATGCTCACTCATCTGCGCACGAATGCCGGGGATAACACCACCACCGAGCGGGGAAGGAACCGGACGCCGGGCACAGCCGTCCCACCAGCGGCAGAACCCAGGCATCCAGACCCCGACGCAGTGAAGGGCGGAGGTGGACGACCGTGACCCCAACGACTGGCGTGCCCGGCACGACCGGCACGATCCGGCACCCGGACGTCTCGGAGATCTCCGACCTGACCGAAGGACTCCTCTCCCCGACCCGCAGCGCCGAAGTCCGGCGCCACCTCGGCGACTGTGCCCTGTGTGCCGATGTCCGCGCCTCCCTGGAGGAGATCCGCGCCGTCCTCGGCACCCTGCCGGGCCCCGCCCGGATGCCCGCCGACATCGCGGGCCGCATCGATGCGGCCCTCGCCGCCGAAGCCCTCCTCGACTCCACCACCCCCCAGGCTTCCGAGAAGGACGGCCGGCCCGCGTCCGCTGCCCGCCCACGCACGACCGACCGCGATGTTTCACGTGAAACACTCCCGGCCACCGCGGGGAGGCGCCCCCAGCCACCCGGCCACCCGAACGGCCCAAGCGGACCCGGGCGACGCCGCGCCCGCCGCCGGATCGCCGTGCTCACGGGCCTGGCCGGTGCCGCCGCCTGCGCCCTCGGGATCTTCCTGTTCACCGACCTGTCCGGCCCGCCCTCCCATGACGCCGCGGCCCGCCGGGAAACAGCGAGCTCCGCCGCCCAGCCCCCCGCCGACAGCGCCTACACCGCCCAGGGCCTGCGCAGCAGCGTCAAGCAGCTCCTCGGCCCCGGACAGGACACCAAGGCAGCCACCCAGGGGGAGCAGAACAACACTTACGGCGTGGAGAAAACCCCAGCCCCAGGGATCGCCCCCAACGACCGCCAGGCGCCCCCCGTCCCCGTCTGTGTCCAGGACGCCACCGGCCGCCCCGAGACCCCGATCGCCTCCCAACGCGGCAGCTACCAGGGGACTCCCGTCCTCCTGCTCGTCCTGCCACACCCGGGCGACCCCTCCCGCGTGGACGCCTACCTCGTCGACACCGGCTGCGAGAACACCACCCCGGCCACCCCCGGAAAGCTCCTGCTGACGGACACCTATCCCCGATAGCCGACACGTAGGGCCCGCACCGGGACAGGTAGGGAATGCACGCGCCGTAGGATCCGTTGGGTGGGGTGAGAGTCCGCACCGGCCCCCGGTAGGCAGCACGCAGTCCGCAGAGACGAGGAAGAAACCCGTGAGCGACGTCCGAAACGTGATCATCATCGGCTCCGGGCCGGCCGGTTACACCGCCGCCCTGTACACCGCACGCGCTTCGCTCAAGCCCCTGGTATTCGAAGGTGCCGTCACCGCCGGCGGCGCGCTGATGAACACCACCGAGGTGGAGAACTTCCCCGGGTTCCAGGACGGCATCATGGGCCCCGACCTCATGGACAACATGCGTGGCCAGGCCGAGCGCTTCGGCGCCGAGCTGGTCCCGGACGACATCGTGTCCGTGGACCTCACCGGTGAGATCAAGACCGTCACCGACACCGCCGGCACCGTCCACCGCGCCAAGGCCGTCATCGTCACCACCGGCTCCCAGCACCGCAAGCTCGGCCTGCCCAACGAGGACGCCCTGTCCGGCCGCGGCGTCTCCTGGTGCGCCACCTGCGACGGATTCTTCTTCAAGGACCACGACATCGCCGTCGTCGGCGGCGGCGACACCGCGATCGAGGAGGCCACCTTCCTCTCCCGGTTCGCCAAGTCCGTCACGATCGTCCACCGCCGCGACAGCCTGCGTGCGTCGAAGGCCATGCAGGACCGCGCCTTCGCCGACCCGAAGATCAAGTTCGCCTGGGACAGCGAGGTCGCCGAGATCCACGGCGAGCAGAAGCTCTCCGGTCTCACCCTGCGCAACACCAAGACCGGTGAGACTTCCGCGCTGCCCGTCACCGGCCTCTTCATCGCCGTCGGCCACGACCCGCGCACCGAGCTGTTCAAGGACCAGCTGGAGCTCGACGACGAGGGCTACCTCAAGGTCGACGCCCCCTCCACCCGGACCAGCGTGACCGGCGTGTTCGGCGCCGGCGACGTCGTGGACCACACCTACCGTCAGGCCATCACGGCCGCGGGCACCGGTTGCTCCGCCGCCCTCGACGCCGAGCGCTTCCTCGCCGCCCTCGCGGACGCCGAGAAGGCCCACGCGACCGTCTGACCCTCGCACCATCCCCACCCCACACCCCGCAGGAAGAAGAAGGAGGCCGCTGTGGCCGGCACCCTCAAGAACGTGACCGATGCTGACTTCGACGCCGAGGTCCTCAAGAGCGACAAGCCCGTACTGGTGGACTTCTGGGCCGCCTGGTGCGGACCGTGCCGCCAGATCGCGCCGTCCCTCGAGGCCATCGCCGCCGAGTACGGCGACCAGATCGAGATCGTCAAGCTCAACATCGACGAGAACCCGGCCACGGCCGCCAAGTACGGCGTCATGTCCATCCCGACGCTGAACGTCTACCAGGGCGGCGAGGTCGCCAAGACCATCGTCGGTGCCAAGCCGAAGGCCGCGATCCTGCGCGACCTCTCGGACTTCGTCGAGGTCAAGACCGCCTGACGGCTGGTGCCCCACCCAGCGGTAGCTGGGGAAGTTTCACGTGAAACGGGGCCGCCCCTCGCAAGGGGCGGCCCCGTTTCACATTCCCCGGCTCACAGGGGGCGCAGCACCGGCTCCTTGCGCGCAGCCCCCAGCAACCGGTCCAGCGCCAGCTCCACGTCTTCCTTCCACGACAGCGTCGACCGCAGCTCCAGCCTCAACCGCGGATGCAGCGGGTGGGGACGCACCGTCTTGAAGCCCACCGAGAGCAGATGGTCCGCCGGCAGAAGGCACGCGGGCCCCTCCCACCGCGCGTCCCCGAACGCCTCGATGGCCCGGAACCCCCGACGCAGCAGATCCTTCGCCACCGTCTGGACCATCACCCGCCCCAGACCCTGCCCCTGATATCCCGGCATGATCCATGCAGTGATCAGCTGCACGGCATCCGGCGAGACCGGACTGGTCGGAAACGCCGTGGCCCGCGGCACGTACGCCGGCGGCGCGTACAGCACGAACCCGACCGGGACCTCGTCCACATAGACCACACGGCCGCACGATCCCCACTCCAGGAGGACGGCGGAGATCCAGGCCTCTTTCTCCAGCGCAGGCGTACCCGCCTTCACGGCGGCCTCACCGCTGACCGGATCCAGTTCCCAGAACACACAGGACCGGCAACGACGGGGCAGGTCCTGGAGGTTGTCCAGCGTGAGCGGTACCAGCCGACGACCCATGAACGCATCGTATCCACTGGCCCCCACTCTTTCGACAGCGACAAACCCACAACGCCGACGGCACCGTCGACAACGGGACGACGACGCCGGCCCCGTCGACACCCACGGCACGGCAAAGGGGCGGACCGCGACGGTGAGAACCGACACGATCCGCCCCTCGGCGGCCCCCGGGATCACTCCCCGGACAGCCCCTGCTCCAGAACCCGGCCCTCGCCCGGCGCCAGCGTCCCCAGAATCCGCTCCAGATCCTCCATCGACGCGAACTCGACGGTGATCTTGCCCTTCTTCTGGCCCAGATCCACCTTCACCCGCGTCTCGAACCGGTCCGACAGCCGCGTCGCCAGCTCACTGAGCGCCGGAGCCACCCGGGCACCCGCACGCGGACCCTTCGGCTTCACCGCACTCGCGGGATCCGACTCCATCAGCTTGACGATCTCCTCGACCGCCCGCACCGACAGCCCCTCGGCCACGATCCGGTGCGCCAGCCGGTCCTGCTGCTCGGTGTCATCCACCGACAGCAACGCCCGCGCATGCCCCGCCGACAGCACGCCGGCCGCCACCCGACGCTGCACCGGAGCCGACAGGTTCAGCAGCCGCAGCGTATTCGTCACCTGGGGACGCGAGCGGCCGATCCGGTCCGCCAGCTGGTCATGCGTGCAATTGAAGTCCTGCAGCAGCTGGTCGTACGCCGCAGCCTCCTCCAACGGGTTCAGCTGGGCCCGGTGCAGGTTCTCCAGCAGCGCGTCCAACAGCAGCTTGTCGTCGTCCGTCGCCCGGATGATCGCCGGAATGCTCTCCAGACCCGCCTCCCGGCAGGCCCGCCAGCGCCGCTCACCCATGATCAGCTCATAGCGGCCGGGAGACGACTGCCGCACCACCACCGGCTGGAGCAGACCCACCTCCTGGATGGAGGTCACCAGCTCGGCGAGCGCGTCCTCGTCGAACACCTCACGCGGCTGCCGCGGGTTCGGCGTGATCGCGTCCATCGGAAGCTCCGCGAACGTCGCTCCCGCCACCACATTGGCCTCCGGCACCGCCGGCACCGGCTCTTCCACCGGCGCGACGAACGATGTTTCACGTGAAACATCGGCCTGCGCCAGCGAAGCCAGCTTCGCCGCCGCGATCCCGCGCTCCGAGGTCAACACCGGCACCGCCGACGGAGACATCGATCCGGCACCGATCACCGGCGGCGTCTTCTCCTGCGGAGCAGCGGGAATCAGCGCACCGAGCCCCCGTCCCAGACCTCTACGTCGCTCACTCACTGGATCCCCTCCGCCACACTCTGCGTGCTGTTCATGCCCGCGCCCAGATGGGCCTGCTGGGCGTCGTACTGCATTCCGACCCCTCGGAACGCGATCTCCCGCGCCGCCTCCAGATAGGAGAGCGAACCACTGGAACCCGGATCGTAGGTGAGCACCGTCTGCCCATAGCTCGGCGCCTCGGAAATACGCACCGACCGCGGAATGCTCGTCCGCAGCACCTCCTTGCCGAAGTGGCTGCGCACCTCCTCCGCCACCTGCGAGGCCAGCCGGGTCCTGCCGTCGTACATCGTCAGCAGAATCGTCGACACGTGCAGCGTCGGGTTCAGGTGGGCCCGCACCAGATCGACATTGCGCAGCAGCTGCCCCAGACCCTCCAGCGCGTAGTACTCGCACTGGATCGGGATCAGCACCTCCGCGCCGGCCACCAGAGCGTTCACCGTCAGCAGCCCCAGCGAGGGCGGGCAGTCGATCAGGATGTAGTCGAGCGGCTGCTCGTACGCCTGGATCGCCCGCTGCAGCCTGCTCTCCCGGGCCACCAGCGACACCAGCTCGATCTCCGCACCCGCCAGGTCGATCGTGGCCGGAGCACAGAAGAGCCCCTCCACGTCCACAACGGGCTGGACGACCTCCAGCAGGGGCCGGCTGTCCACCAGCACGTCGTAAATCGACGGCACATCCGCGTGGTGGTCGATACCCAGCGCCGTGGAGGCATTGCCCTGCGGGTCGAGGTCGACCACCAGGACCCGCGCACCGTGCAGCGCCAGCGAGGCCGCCAGATTCACGGTCGTCGTGGTCTTGCCCACGCCGCCCTTCTGGTTGGCGACCACGATGACCCGGGTCTGCTCCGGCCGGGGCAGCCCCTCACCGGCGCGCCCCAGCGCCTCCACGGCCAGCTGGGCGGCTCGGCCGATGGGGGTGTCATTGTCTACAAGGGGCGCCGATGTTTCACGTGAAACATCCTCGCCCGCCGATTCAGAGCGGGGACCGGGGACCGGATCGGCCATCGGCCCCGCGAGGTTGGCGTCGGACCGCACGGTGTCACTCTCCTCGACATCAGGCTCGCGATGAACAGAGCCTGCCATGTCACCCGGGTCGCGAACCAGCGGGGCCCGTACTCCTGTGGATGAATCCACCGATGTGGACAACTCCGTCCCCCCTTCGTGCTTGCGATGACGGGGAGACGTGGCCGCACGACCGCGGCTGATGATTCCGTGCAGCAGAGAGCGACGTTTCACGTGAAACACGATGCCCGGACGGAGTCACCAGGCCGCTACGACACTCCGAAATCCATACCTATAGGGCCCAACACACCCTAAATCTCTGCAGGAACCCTGACTGCCGACGTATCAGCGGCGCCTACGCGTACGGCTCGTCCGGGCCGCCTTAGCCCGCTTGGCCGCGAACCTCACCCCACCGGGACTCTCTCCGACCTCGACCCTCACCACCGTCGACAGCGGGTCCACCACACCCTCGCCCACATGCAGCACCGAGGTCTTCACCACACCGAGTTTCGTCAGCGCCGTCTTCGCCGACACCAGCTCCTCCTCGGCGGTATCGCCCTTGAGCGCCAGCATCTCCCCGTACGGACGCAGCAGAGGCACACCCCAGCCGGCCAGCCGGTCCAGCGGAGCCACCGCCCGAGCCGTCACCACATGCACCGGCGGCAGCTTGCCGAGAACCTCCTCGGCCCGCCCGCGCACCACCGTCACATGGTCCAGGCCCAGCAGCTCCACGACCTCCTGGAGGAAAGTCGTCCGCCGCAGCAGCGGCTCAAGCAGCGTGATCTTCAGATCACGCCGCACCAGCGCCAGCGGGATACCGGGCAGACCCGCACCCGAACCCACGTCGCACACGGTGACGCCCTGGGGCACCACCTCCGACAGCACAGCGCAGTTCAGCAGATGCCGCTCCCACAGCCGCGGCACCTCACGCGGCCCGATCAGGCCCCGCTTGACTCCCGCGTCGGCCAGCAGCTCCGCGTACCGCACAGCTTCCGGGAAAAACTCACCGAACACCGCGCGCGCCTCTTCAGGCGCCGGGGGAAGCTCAGCTGCCTCCGTCACGGGGACCGTCCCTTCCGTACCGCATGATTCTGGAGAACCACGTCTTCAAGATGGCGCGTCGTTCACATGCCAGGCTGACAAACTTCGGCCCCGCCTGCGACACAGACGGGGCCGAACACTCACACGACCGGTCAGGCCGGGAGCACAACGACGAAGCGCTGCGGCTCCTCGCCCTCGGACTCACTCTTCAGACCCGCGGCCGCCACGGCGTCGTGGACGACCTTCCGCTCGAACGGGGTCATCGGGGCCAGCTTCAGCGGCTCGCCGGACGCCTTCACGTCCGCCGCGGCCTGAGCGCCCAGCGCCGCCAGCTCCTCACGCTTCTTCGCGCGGAACCCGGCGATGTCCAGCATCAGCCGGCTGCGGTCCCCGGTCTCCCGGTGCACGGCGAGGCGGGTCAGCTCCTGCAGAGCCTCCAGAACCTCACCGTCGCGGCCCACGAGCTTCTGCAGGTCACGGCTGGCGGAGTCACTGACGATCGACACCGCGGCCCGGTCGGCCTCGACGTCCATGTCGATGTCGCCGTCCAGGTCGGCGATGTCCAGCAGACCCTCAAGGTAATCGGCCGCGATCTCACCCTCCTGCTCGAGGCGGGTCAGGGTGTCGCCACTCTCAGCGGCGGCGGTGGTGGTGCCTTCCGTCACGGGAGGGACTCCTTCTTACTTCTTGGAGGGCTTGCTGGGGGGCGTCTGACGCTTCGACTTCGACTGCCGCTTGGGCTGCTGCCGCTTCGTGGCGACACCGCCGCTCGCCGCATCCGCGTCGGCCGTGGCTTCAGAACTCTTGATCACGGAGCCGTCCGCCTGGGCGGCCATGCCCTGCTTGGTCAGCGCGGTGATGAACTTGCGCTCGTTGTCGTTGCGGTCCGGGCCCTTGGCCACGATCGCCGCGACGATCTTCTTCTTGCCCCGGCCCTTGACGTCACCGTGCGAGCTGACGTGCTTCAGCAGTCGGGTCAGGTACTGGTCCTGGGCCTTGCTGCCCGGCGTCGGGTTCTGGTTGATCACGTACATCTGCTGACCCATGGTCCACACGTTCGTGGTCAGCCAGTAGACGAGAACACCGACGGGGAAGTTGATGCCCATGACGGCGAAGATCACGGGGAAGATGTACATCAGCATCTTCTGCTGCTGCATGAACGGCGTCTTGACCGACAGGTCGACGTTCTTCTGCATCAGCTGACGCTGGGTGTAGAACTGCGACAGCGACATCAGGACGATCATGATGGCGGTGACGACACGCACATCGGTGATCGAGGCGCCCAGAGAGGCGGCCTTCTCGGCGCTGTCCGTGAACTTCGCGGCCAGCGGGGCGCCGAAGATATGCGCCTTACGCGCGCTCTCCAGCAGCGGACCGTCGATGACGCCGATCTCTTTGCCGTTGGCGATGCTCGCCAGCACGCTGTAGAGCGCGAAGAAGAACGGGGACTGCGCCAGGATGGGAAGGCACGAGGAGAGCGGGTTGGTACCCGTCTCCTTGTACAGCTTCATCATCTCTTCGGACTGACGCTGCTTGTCGTTCTTGTAGCGCTCCTGGATCGCCTTCATCTTCGGCTGGAGCGCCTGCATGCCACGCGTCGCCTTGATCTGCTTCACGAAGAGCGGGATCAGGCAGATACGGATCAAGATCACCAGGGACACGATGGACAGGCCCCAGGCCCACCCACTGTCCGCACCGAAGACCGCTCCGTACAGCTTGTGGAACTGGACGATGATCCACGAGACGGGTGTGGTGATAAAGCTGAACAGATTGGCAATCGTGTCCACTAATCAGGCTCCTTGAGCATTGCGAGATCTACGCAACGCACTGCGCAGCTGCTCGTGCCAACGCGGGCGTTTACGGGGTGGGACATGGTCCACGCCACCGGGGGACCACGGATTGCACCGCAGGATCCGCCAGGCGGTCAGGACCGTCCCCTTGACCGCACCATGCCGGTCGATGGCCGTGTACCCGTAGTGCGAGCACGACGGGTAGTAGCGGCACACCGGCCCGAGCAGCGGACTGATCGTCCACTGGTACAGCTTGATCAAAGCGAGCAGCGGGTACTTCATCGAGCCACGCCTCCCAGAAGCCGCACCAGAGCGGCATCCAGGTCCCGGGCCAGCTCGTCGGGGCCGGCATCACCCGCTCCGGGCAACGCACGTACCACCACCAGGCTACCGGCGGGCAGCTGAGACAGCCGCTCCCGGACCAGATGGCGCAGACGGCGCTTCACCCGGTTACGTATGACGGCATTGCCGACAGCCTTGCTGACGACGAAACCCGCACGCGCCGAGGGATCGATCTCCCCCGACTCGTGCGGGTCCGTTGCACCGCTTGTACGTAGGTGGACGACGAGGAGCGGGCGACCAGCCCGACGCCCTCGACGTACCGCGCTCGCGAAGTCCTCGCGCCGCCTCAGCCGATTTTCGGGAGACAGCACGACGTCACGACCTGCGTGTTGTTACGCGGAAAGGGCGGCGCGGCCCTTGCCACGACGGTTCGCGAGGATCGCGCGACCGGCACGGGTACGCATCCGCAGGCGGAAGCCGTGGGTCTTGGCACGACGGCGGTTGTTCGGCTGGAAGGTGCGCTTGCTCACTCGGGGGCTCCAGAGAATGAATCGTTGTGGCGGGACATCGCCTGGCTGTCACCGTGCGCCCACGAGGAAACTCGCGTGTTCGCCCGAGTGGACACCGCTAAACGATCACTAACAGTGACCTTCGCCCATCGGTAGGCAGGCGGCAGCAGCCATCGACAACTCGACCTCGTTACGGTACGCGCGGCTACGCCATCCGGTCAAACCGAGGCGATGCTGCCGCACACTGTGCACAGGCTGTGGACAACGACTTGAACCGTACCCGCTGGCCTGACTACCGTTGCCTGACCCCGGATTTTTTGTCCCGACCGTCCCAAAGAACCACACATTCGTGGGACCCCCTGTGAGAGAGCGTGCTCTGTGGCTGACGTACCTGCCGATCTTGCCGCAGTGTGGCCAAGGGTGCTCGAAAAGCTCCTCGGGGAGGGACAGCCGGGGATCGAGCCCAAGGACAAGCAGTGGGTCGAGCGATGCCAGCCCCTGGCACTCGTCGCCGACACCGCACTGCTGGCCGTCCCCAACGAGTGGGGCAAGCGCGTCCTCGAGGGCCGCCTCGCCCCGCTGATCAGCGACGCCCTCAGCCGCGAATGCGGCCGCCCCATCCGGATCGCCATCACCGTGGACGACTCCGCCGGCGAGCCCGCACCCCCCGCCCCGCCCGTCCAGCAGCGCGACGCGTACGAGCCGTACGCCGGCCAGCGCCCCGGAGGCGGCCCCGGAGGCCCCGGCAACTCCTCCGACGACCAGCTCCCCACCGCCCGCCCCGCCTACCCGGACTACCAGCAGCAGCGTCCGGAGCCCGGCGCCTGGCCCCGGGGCGGCCAGCAGGACGACTACGGCTGGCAGCAGCCCCGCCTCGGCGGTTTCCCCGAGCGCGACCCGTACGCCTCCCCGCAGCCGGGCTACCTCCAGCAGTCCGAGCCCTCCGGCTACGACCAGGGCTCTTACGAGCAGCAGCAGTACGAGCAGTCCCCGTACGAGTCCCAGCAGCAGCAGCCCCGCCAGCCCCACCAGTACGAGCAGCAGAAGTACGAACAGCAGCAGTACGAGCAGCCCGCGCCGCGCCAGGCCCCCGGCCGGCCCTCGTCCGCCCCGGCCCCGTCCGGCGGTTCCACCTCGGGCCCGCTCGAACCGACCGCCCGGCTGAACCCCAAGTACCTCTTCGACACCTTCGTCATCGGCGCCTCCAACCGCTTCGCTCACGCCGCCGCGGTGGCCGTCGCCGAGGCGCCCGCGAAGGCGTACAACCCCCTCTTCATCTATGGAGAGTCGGGTCTGGGCAAGACGCACCTGCTGCACGCCATCGGGCACTACGCGCGGAGCCTGTACCCCGGCACCCGCGTGCGCTACGTGAGCTCCGAGGAGTTCACCAACGAGTTCATCAACTCCATCCGCGACGGCAAGGGCGACGCGTTCCGCAAGCGCTACCGCGAGATGGACATCCTGCTCGTCGACGACATCCAGTTCCTCGCGAGCAAGGAGTCGACGCAGGAGGAGTTCTTCCACACCTTCAATACGCTCCACAACGCCAACAAGCAGATCGTGCTCTCCTCCGACCGGCCGCCCAAGCAGCTCGTCACCCTGGAGGACCGGCTCCGCAACCGTTTCGAGTGGGGCCTGATCACCGACGTCCAGCCGCCCGAGCTGGAGACCCGCATCGCGATCCTGCGCAAGAAGGCGGTCCAGGAGCAGCTCAACGCCCCGCCGGAGGTACTGGAGTTCATCGCCTCCCGCATCTCGCGCAACATCCGCGAGCTGGAGGGGGCGCTGATCCGGGTCACGGCCTTCGCGAGCCTCAACCGGCAGCCGGTCGACCTGGGCCTCACCGAGGACGTCCTCAAGAACCTGATCCCGGGCGGCGAGGACAGCGCGCCGGAGATCACGGCCTCCGACATCATGGCGGCCACCGCCGACTACTTCGGGCTCACCGTGGACGACCTGTGCGGCTCCTCGCGCAGCCGGGTCCTGGTGACCGCACGGCAGATCGCGATGTACCTGTGCCGGGAGCTCACCGACCTCTCCCTGCCGAAGATCGGGGCGCAGTTCGGCGGCCGCGACCACACCACCGTCATGCACGCGGACCGCAAGATCCGCGCTCTGATGGCCGAACGCCGCTCCATTTACAACCAGGTCACGGAGCTCACCAACCGCATCAAGAACGCCTGAGCCGGCTGCCCCGGACCACCGGGGAGAGCCGCGCCAGGGCCCCTTCAAACGCATCCAGAGGGCGCTCCCGGACCACAACGGGGGCGCCCTTCTTCGTTCACGCGCCCCTGACCTGTTCGAATACGCCCCCGCAGGGGCAACTCATCCACAGATTCACCGAGTTTCTTCCGTCCACACCCTGGGGATGGGTTCCGTCGCCCACAATCTGTCCACAGGGGTGCCGGATGAGGCTCCATCAGGCCAGGTCAGCACCCTGTGGAATTGTGCGCAAGCTTCATCCACAGGCTGTGGACAGATCTTTCGTCCACAGCGCTGTCCACCACGTTGTCCACCACCCACCCACAGGTTCGCCGATCCTGTGCACAGGATCCGATGTCTTCTCCACACCGTTGTCCACTGTTCGGCAACGCACCACCCCCTCTCACCGCCCCGAGTGAAAGCCGTCACACGGAGGTGGACGTTTGGGTTGTGGAGTACCGGGGGAAAGCTGGGGACACACCTGTGGAGTAGTCGGGGTCGCCTGGGGACGGCCTGTGCAGAAGTTTTCGTTCTCCACAGAGACACCGTGTTGTCCACCGGTGCCACCCACAGGGTGTGGGGATAAAAAACGCGGGCTGACCAGGGAAAACGGGGTTATCCACCGTTTCCACAGGCCCTACTACTACCCCCATAGAGAGTTAGCCCGGTTTCGGTTTTCAAGCAGGTCCTGTGCACAACTCGGTGGGCGGCCCTCCCCGACACCTCGCTCCCGACTTGACCTCCGGCCGCACCGACTGTCGGCGCCGTACGTCAGACTGGTCCCCGGCATCGGTCGAGGCATCGACGAGCCGACGACGAAGGCCGGCAGACGATCGAGCAACAGCAGGAGGCGGTTCCGGTGAAGATCCGGGTGGAGCGCGACGTACTCGCGGAGGCGGTGGCCTGGGCTGCCCGTAGCCTCCCGGCCCGGCCGCCGGTGCCCGTTCTCGCGGGCCTGCTGCTGAAGGCCGAGGAAGGCATGCTGAGCCTCTCCGGCTTCGACTACGAGGTCTCGGCCCGCGTCTCCGTCGAGGCGGACGTCGAGGAGGACGGCACCGTCCTGGTCTCCGGCCGGCTGCTCGCCGACATCTGCCGGGCCCTCCCCAACCGCCCGGTGGAGATTTCCACAGACGGTGTACGGGCGACCGTGGTCTGCGGCTCCTCGCGCTTCACACTCCACACCCTGCCTGTGGAGGAATACCCGGCGCTGCCCCAGATGCCGACCGCGACCGGCACCGTGCCCGGCGAGGTCTTCGCCTCCGCCGCCGCCCAGGTCGCCATCGCCGCCGGCCGCGACGACACGCTGCCCGTGCTGACCGGTGTCCGCATCGAGATCGAGGGCGACCGCGTCACCCTGGCCTCCACCGACCGCTACCGCTTCGCGGTCCGCGAGTTCCTGTGGAAGCCGGAGAACCCGGACGCCTCCGCCGTGGCCCTGGTGCCCGCCAAGACCCTCCTGGACACCGCCAAGTCCCTGACCAGCGGCGACACCGTCACCCTGGCACTGTCGGGCTCCGGTGCCGGTGAGGGCCTCATCGGCTTCGAGGGCGCCGGCCGCCGCACCACCACCCGCCTCCTCGAAGGCGACCTGCCGAAGTACCGCACGCTGTTCCCGACGGAGTTCAACTCCATCGCCGTGATCGAGACCGCCCCGTTCGTCGAGGCCGTCAAGCGCGTGGCTCTCGTCGCCGAGCGGAACACTCCGGTCCGCCTGAGCTTCGAGCAGGGCGTGCTGATCCTGGAAGCCGGTTCCAGCGACGACGCACAGGCTGTGGAGCGCGTGGACGCCAAGCTGGAGGGCGACGACATCTCGATCGCCTTCAACCCGACCTTCCTGCTCGACGGACTGAGCGCGATCGACTCGCCCGCCGCGCAGCTCAGCTTCACCACGTCCACCAAGCCGGCGCTGCTCAGCGGCCGCCCTGCGGTCGACGCGGAGGCCGATGAGGCCTACAAGTACCTGATCATGCCGGTGCGCCTCTCCGGCTGATTCTTCGCAGGTCAGGCCCGGTCCCGCCCGCCGCGGGACCGGGCCTGACCACGTTTGCGGCAGCGGGGCAGGGGCACCGCGCGCCCCGTGGAGCCGGGCGGCCGGGGGGCCCGGCCGGGCGTAGGCTCGGGGCCTGGGATGTCCTCCGGGAAGCAGGAGGCCCCGGCAAAGACGGCCACAACGCTTAAGGAACCACCTGATGGAGCTCGGTCTCGTCGGTCTCGGCAAGATGGGCGGCAACATGCGCGAGCGCATCCGCCGCGCAGGCCACACCGTCATCGGATACGACCGCAACCCGGACCTCGCGGATGTCCACAGCCTGCGGGAACTTGTGGACAGCCTGCAGGCCCCGCGCGTGGTGTGGGTCATGGTCCCGGCAGGCGCGGCCACCCAGTCCACCGTCGACGAGCTCGCTGAGCTGCTCTCGATCGGCGACATCGTCGTCGACGGCGGCAACTCCCGCTGGACCGACGACGAGAAGCACGCCGAGCAGCTGGCCGCCAAGGGCATCGGCTTCGTCGACTGCGGGGTCTCCGGCGGAGTCTGGGGCCTGGAGAACGGCTACGCGCTGATGTACGGCGGCGCGAAGGACCACGTAGCCCGGGTCCAGCCGGTCTTCGACGCCCTCAAGCCCGAGGGCGAGTTCGGCGCCGTGCACGCCGGCAAGGTCGGCGCCGGCCACTTCGCGAAGATGGTCCACAACGGCATCGAGTACGCCATGATGCAGGCCTACGCCGAGGGCTGGGAGCTCCTGGAGAAGGTGGACTCGGTCACCGACGTCCGCGAGGTCTTCCGCTCCTGGCAGGAGGGCACGGTCATCCGTTCCTGGCTGCTGGACCTGGCCGTGAACGCCCTCGACGAGGACGAGCACCTCGAGCAGCTGCGCGGTTTCGCGCAGGACTCGGGCGAGGGCCGCTGGACGGTGGAGGCGGCGATCGACAACGCCGTACCGCTGCCCGCGATCACCGCCTCGCTGTTCGCGCGGTTCGCGTCCCGCCAGGACGACTCCCCGCAGATGAAGATGATCGCCGCGCTGCGCAACCAGTTCGGCGGCCACGCGGTCGAGAAGGCGTAGTCGGGAAGAGCCGACGTACACGACGTAGTCGAGAAGAGAACGGTGCGGCCGGCAGCAGCCGCACCGCACCACACAGCACCACAAGAGCAGCAGGAAAGCCGGGGGAGGTCGGCGCCGTATGCATGTTTCGCATCTCTCGCTGGCCGACTTCCGCTCGTACGCCCGGGCCGAGGTTCCCCTCGACCCGGGCGTCACGGCCTTCGTGGGTCCCAACGGCCAGGGGAAGACCAACCTCGTCGAGGCGATCGGCTACCTGTCGACGCTGGGCAGCCACCGGGTCTCCTCGGACGCCCCGCTCGTACGGATGGGCGCGGACCGGGCGATCATCCGCGCGGCCGTCACCCAGGGCGAGCGTCAGCAGCTGGTCGAGCTGGAGCTGAATCCGGGGCGGGCGAACCGGGCCCGGATAAACCGGTCCTCGCAGGTCAGGCCGCGGGACGTGCTGGGGATCGTACGGACGGTGCTGTTCGCGCCGGAGGACCTGGCCCTGGTGAAGGGCGATCCGGGGGAGCGGCGCCGGTTCCTGGACGAACTCGTCACCGCGCGCTCCCCGCGGATGGCGGCGGTCCGATCCGACTACGAGCGGGTGCTGAAGCAGCGCAACACCCTGCTGAAGTCGGCGGCGATGGCGCGCCGGCACGGCGGGCGCTCGATGGACCTCTCCACCCTCGACGTGTGGGACCAGCACCTCGCGCGCGCGGGCGCGGAGCTGCTGGCGCAGCGGCTTGATCTGATCGCGACGCTGCTGCCGCTGGCGGACAAGGCGTACGAGCAGCTCGCGCCCGGCGGCGGCCCGCTGGGGCTCTCGTACAAGTCGTCCGCGGGCGAGCCGGTGGACAGTGGGGCGGCGCGCGGTCGTGAGGCGATCTGCGAGGTGCTGCTGGCGGCCTTGTCGGAGGTGCGCAAGCAGGAGATCGAGCGGGGTGTGACGCTGGTCGGTCCGCATCGCGACGATCTGCTGCTGCGGCTGGGGGAGCTGCCGGCGAAGGGGTACGCGAGCCACGGGGAGTCGTGGTCGTACGCGCTGGCCCTGCGGCTGGCCTCGTACGAGCTGCTGCGTTCGGAGGGCGCCGAGCCGGTGCTGATCCTGGACGACGTGTTCGCGGAGCTGGACGCGCGGCGGCGGGAGCGGCTGGCCGAGCTGGTGGCGCCGGGCGAGCAGGTGCTGGTGACGGCGGCGGTGGACGATGACGTTCCGGGTGTGCTGGTGGGGGCGCGGTTCGGGGTGTCCGGTGGTGAGGTGACCCGGCTGTGAGCGATCAGGGCAGCGACACGGGAAGTGGCCGCGGCGGCGGCCAGGGCCAGGAGCCGCGCAAGGCGCCGGAGCTCTCCGGTGTGGATCTGGCGCGGCAGGCGCTCGCCGCCGCGCGGGAGCAGGCGCGGGCCCGGGGCAACGCGGCGGGTGGGAAGAAGCGACACCAGGGTCCGGGGCTGCGCTCGGGGGCCCGGGCGGACGGCCGGGATCCGATGCCGTTGATGGCGGCGCTGGACCGGTTGCGCACCGAGCGCGGCTGGGAGATGCCGATGGCGGTGGCGGGTGTGATGGAGCGCTGGCCGGAGATCGTCGGTCCGGAGATCGCGGCGCACTGTGAACCGGAGCGGTACGAGGACCGTGAGCTGGTGGTGCGGTGCGATTCCTCGGCGTGGGCGGCGCAGCTGAAGCTGCTGGCTCCGCAGCTGGTGGCGCGGCTGAACGCGGACCTGGGGCAGGGCACCGTGCGGCTGATCAAGGTGCAGGGGCCGGGTGGGCGGCCGAAGCGGTACGGGCCGTGGCGGGCGCCGGGGAGCACGGGTCCGGGGGACACCTACGGGTGAGGGCGGTGCCGGCGCGGGTGGTGTCCCTCACGGTAGTGGGAGGTTGACAGGCCGAAGCGCTGGATGCCCGTGTGAGCCTCTTTGAGCCCCTTCCCGGATATGGGGAGTCGGAAGGTGGAGGTTCAGGGCGGCACATGCGGACTCAGGTACCGGCAAACCCCCATTCATGTCGGCGGTACCGGTAGACTGAAGCCAATCCCGCCCGTTCGCGGGATCACGCAGACAACGCAGATCGACGCGGCCGCTCCTCCGGCGCACTCGCTGGTCCGGAGTACGGGCTGCGCTGTGCCAGAGAGGGCGCTTCGTGGCCGATTCCGGCGACTCCAACGAGAAGAATTACGACGCCAGTGCGATCCAGGTCCTCGAGGGCCTGGACGCGGTCCGCAAGCGGCCAGGCATGTACATCGGCTCGACCGGCGAGCGCGGCCTGCACCACCTGGTCCAGGAAGTCGTCGACAACTCCGTCGACGAGGCGATGGCCGGTCACGCGGACACGATCGACGTGACGATCCTGGCCGACGGCGGCGTCAGGGTGGTCGACAACGGCCGCGGCATCCCGGTCGACATCGTGCCGTCCGAGGGCAAGCCGGCCGTCGAGGTCGTCCTGACCGTGCTGCACGCGGGCGGCAAGTTCGGCGGTGGCGGCTACGCCGTCTCCGGCGGTCTGCACGGTGTGGGTGTGTCCGTCGTGAACGCCCTGTCGAGCAGGGTCGCGGTCGAGGTCCGGCGTGACGGCTACCGCTGGACCCAGGACTACAAGCTCGGTGTCCCGACCGCCGCGCTGGCGCAGAACGAGGAGACCGACGAGACCGGCACCACGGTCACGTTCTGGGCCGACGGCGACGTCTTCGAGACGACCGAGTACTCCTTCGAGACGCTGTCGCGGCGCTTCCAGGAGATGGCCTTCCTGAACAAGGGCCTGACCCTGACGCTGACCGACGAGCGCGAGTCGGCGAAGGCCACGGTCGGCGCGGACGACCCGGACGCGGAGGCGGCCGAGCCCGCGGCGCGGACGGTCAAGTACCACTACGAGGGCGGCATCGTCGACTTCGTGAAGTACCTCAACTCGCGCAAGGGCGAGATGATCCACCCGACCGTCATCGACGTCGAGGCCGAGGACAAGGAGCGGATGCTCTCGGTCGAGATCGCGATGCAGTGGAACTCGCAGTACACGGAGGGTGTCTACTCCTTCGCGAACACGATCCACACGCATGAGGGCGGTACGCACGAGGAGGGCTTCCGTGCGGCTCTGACGGGTCTGGTCAACCGGTACGCGCGCGAGAAGAAGCTGCTGCGCGAGAAGGACGACAACCTGGCGGGCGAGGACATCCGCGAGGGTCTGACGGCGATCATCTCGATCAAGCTGGGCGAGCCGCAGTTCGAGGGCCAGACGAAGACCAAGCTGGGCAACACGGAGGCGAAGACCTTCGTGCAGAAGGTTGTGCACGAGCACCTGAACGACTGGTTTGACCGGAACCCGGTCGAGGCCGCGGACATCGTCCGCAAGTCGATCCAGGCGGCCACGGCGCGCGTCGCGGCCCGCAAGGCCCGTGACCTGACGCGTCGCAAGGGTCTGCTGGAGAGCGCCTCGCTGCCGGGCAAGCTGTCCGACTGCCAGTCGAACGACCCGACGAAGTGCGAGATCTTCATCGTCGAGGGCGACTCCGCCGGTGGCAGCGCGAAGTCCGGCCGCAACCCGATGTACCAGGCCATCCTGCCCATCCGCGGCAAGATCCTTAACGTCGAGAAGGCGCGCATCGACAAGATCCTCCAGAACACCGAGGTCCAGGCGCTGATCAGTGCCTTCGGCACGGGTGTGCACGAGGACTTCGACATCGAGAAGCTCCGCTATCACAAGATCATCCTGATGGCGGACGCCGACGTCGACGGCCAGCACATCAACACCCTGCTGCTGACCTTCCTGTTCCGCTTCATGCGGCCGCTGGTCGAGGCCGGTCACGTGTACCTGTCGCGTCCGCCGCTGTACAAGATCAAGTGGGGCCGGGACGACTTCGAGTACGCGTACTCGGACCGTGAGCGCGACGCGCTGGTGGAACTCGGCAAGCAGAACGGCAAGCGCATCAAGGAAGACTCCATCCAGCGCTTCAAGGGTCTGGGCGAGATGAACGCCGAGGAACTGCGCATCACCACCATGGACGTGGACCACCGCGTGCTCGGCCAGGTCACCCTGGACGACGCCGCGCAGGCCGACGACCTGTTCTCGGTGCTGATGGGTGAGGACGTCGAAGCCCGGCGCTCCTTCATCCAGCGCAACGCCAAGGACGTTCGGTTCCTCGACATCTGAGTCGGCTCAGCTGACTGCCTGAAAGGACTTCTGACCAGCAATGGCCGACGAAACCACCCCCACCGCCGCGGAATCCGCGGAGGAGCAGCCCGTCGTGCGCATCGAGCCCGTGGGGCTCGAGACGGAGATGCAGCGCTCCTACCTCGACTACGCGATGTCCGTCATCGTCTCGCGCGCGCTGCCCGACGTACGGGACGGCCTCAAGCCGGTCCACCGCCGTGTGCTGTACGCGATGTACGACGGCGGCTACCGGCCCGAGAAGGGCTTCTACAAGTGCGCCCGCGTCGTCGGTGACGTCATGGGTACGTACCACCCGCACGGCGACTCCTCGATCTACGACGCCCTGGTGCGCCTGGCACAGCCGTGGTCGATGCGCATGCCGCTGGTGGACTCGAACGGCAACTTCGGTTCTCCGGGCAACGACCCGGCGGCCGCGATGCGCTACACCGAGTGCAAGCTGATGCCGCAGGCCATGGAGATGCTCCGGGACATCGACGAGGAGACCGTCGACTTCACGGACAACTACGACGGCCGCAACCAGGAGCCGACGGTCCTGCCGGCGCGCTTCCCGAACCTGCTGGTCAACGGCTCCGCGGGCATCGCGGTCGGCATGGCGACCAATATCCCGCCGCACAACCTCCGTGAGGTCGCGGCGGGCGCGCAGTGGGCGCTGGAGCACCCGGAGGCCTCGCACGAGGAGCTCCAGGAGGCGCTCATCGAGCGGATCAAGGGTCCTGACTTCCCGTCGGGCGCCCTGGTCGTGGGCCGCAAGGGCATCGAGGAGGCGTACCGGACCGGTCGCGGCTCCATCACGATGCGCGCGGTGGTCGCGGTCGAGGAGATCCAGAACCGCCAGTGCCTGGTGGTCACGGAGCTTCCGTACCAGACCAACCCCGACAACCTCGCGCAGAAGATCGCGGACCTGGTGAAGGACGGCAAGGTCGGCGGTATCGCCGACGTCCGTGACGAGACCTCGTCGCGGACCGGCCAGCGCCTGGTGATCGTCCTGAAGCGCGACGCCGTCGCCAAGGTCGTGCTGAACAACCTGTACAAGCACACCGATCTGCAGACGAACTTCGGCGCGAACATGCTGGCGCTCGTGGACGGCGTGCCGCGCACGCTGTCGATCGACGCGTTCATCCGCCACTGGGTGACGCACCAGATCGAGGTCATCGTCCGGCGTACGCGCTTCCGCCTGCGCAAGGCGGAGGAGCGCGCGCACATCCTGCGCGGTCTGCTCAAGGCGCTGGACGCGATCGACGAGGTCATCGCGCTGATCCGGCGCAGCAACACGGTCGAGATCGCGCGCGAGGGCCTGATGGGCCTGCTGGAGATCGACGAGATCCAGGCGAACGCGATCCTGGAGATGCAGCTGCGGCGCCTGGCGGCACTGGAGCGGCAGAAGATCGTCGCCGAGCACGACGAGCTCCAGGCCAAGATCAACGAGTACAACGCGATCCTGGCCTCGGAGGAGCGTCAGCGTCAGATCGTCAGCGAGGAACTGGCGGCGATCGTCGAGAAGTTCGGCGACGACCGGCGGTCCAAGCTGGTGCCCTTCGACGGCGACATGTCCATGGAGGACCTGATCGCCGAAGAGGACATCGTCGTCACGATCACGCACGGCGGTTACGTCAAGCGCACCAAGACCGAGGACTACCGCTCGCAGAAGCGCGGCGGCAAGGGCGTGCGCGGTACGAAGCTGAAGCAGGACGACCTGGTCGACCACTTCTTCGTCTCCACCACGCACCACTGGCTGCTGTTCTTCACGAACAAGGGCCGGGTCTACCGGTCCAAGGCGTACGAGCTCCCGGACGCCGGCCGTGACGCGCGCGGGCAGCACGTGGCGAACCTGCTGGCCTTCCAGCCGGATGAGAAGATCGCGCAGATCCTCGCCATCCGCGACTACGAGGCGGCGCCCTACCTGATCCTGGCCACCAAGGGCGGCCTGGTGAAGAAGACGGCGCTCAAGGACTACGACTCGCCGCGTTCGGGTGGTGTGATCGCCATCAACCTCCGGGAGACGGGCGCCGACGGCGCCGACGGCACTGCCGACGAGCTGATCGGCGCGGAGCTGGTGTCCGCCGAGGACGACCTGCTGCTGATCAGCAAGAAGGCGCAGTCGATCCGCTTCACGGCGACCGATGACGCGCTGCGTCCGATGGGCCGCGCGACCTCGGGCGTGAAGGGCATGAGTTTCCGCGAGGGTGACGAACTGCTCTCCATGAGCGTTGTCCGGCCGGGTACGTTCGTGTTCACCGCGACCGACGGCGGCTACGCCAAGCGGACGCCGGTCGACGAGTACCGCGTCCAGGGTCGTGGCGGTCTGGGCATCAAGGCCGCGAAGATCGTGGAAGACCGCGGGTCGCTCGTCGGGGCTCTCGTGGTGGACGAAACGGACGAGATTCTCGCCATCACGCTCAGCGGTGGTGTGATTCGTACGCGCGTCAACGAAGTCAGGGAGACCGGCCGTGACACCATGGGCGTCCAGCTGATCAACCTGGGCAAGCGCGATGCCGTGGTGGGCATCGCCCGCAACGCCGAGGCCGGTCAGGAAGCTGACGAGGTCGAGGCCGACGAGATCGAGACCGAGACCGAGGTGGCTGACGGACAGGCCGCCGAGGCCGCCGAGGGCACGCAGCCTTCGGCTGGGGAGCACGAGGAGTAAGTCGTGAGTGGAGCCACGGGCGCCGGACCGGCCGAGACTGGAGCGAATGGTGCCCGTGGCCCCGCCGCGGACTCCCAGGGGGGGACTGTGACGGACACCCGAGGACCGCAGCCGCAGGCCGGCGCGGAAACCGGTCAGGAGCGGCCCGCGCAGCCCTACCACCCGCCGCAGGCCTACTCGGCGCCCTCGGGCCCGGGTGCGCCGCGCGGCGGGGGTGCGGGCGGCGCGCAGCGCAAGCCGCGTACGGGAGCCAGGATGACGCCCAGGACGCGCAAGGCACGGCTGCGGGTGGCCAAGGCCGACCCGTGGTCGGTGATGAAGGTCAGCTTCCTGCTGTCGATCGCGCTGGGCATCTGCACGATCGTGGCGGCGGTGGTGCTGTGGATGGTCATGGACGCGATGGGCGTCTTCTCGACCGTCGGCGGCACGATCAGCGAGGCGACCGGTTCGAACGAGAGCAACGGCTTCGACCTCCAGTCGTTCCTGTCGCTGCCGCGCGTTCTGATCTTCACATCGGTGATCGCGGTCATCGACGTGGTGCTGGCGACGGCTCTGGCGACGCTCGGCGCGTTCATCTACAACCTGTCGGCGGGCTTCGTCGGCGGTGTGGAGCTGACGCTCGCCGAGGACGAGTGACCTGCGCAGACGTTCGCAGGGCAGCGTCCATAGGGGCTTCGCCCCGGGGATTTTGGACCTCCCGGGTCTGTGCGCTAACCTTCAGGAGTCAGCGCGCAGCGCGGATGGGGCTATAGCTCAGTTGGTTAGAGCGCATCCCTGATAAGGATGAGGCCACAGGTTCAAATCCTGTTAGCCCCACAGTGTCGAAGACCCCCAGGCCCAAGGCCTGGGGGTCTTTGCCGTTGGGCCAGTTGGTGGGCCGCCAGGTCACCGATCGGTATCGGTCGGTGTGTATTGTTGGGCGCCAGAAGTCCCCTACGTCAACGAAAGACGAGGTCGCGCGGTGAAGAAGCTGCTCCTGGTCGCACTGGCCGCCATCGGCGGGCTCCTCGTGTACCGCCAGATCCAGGCGGACCGCGCCGAGCAGGACCTGTGGACGGAGGCAACTGACTCCGTGCCCTCTGGTTCCGGTGTGTGAGACCCAAGGCTGATCTCATGAAGCCCCGGCTGCCGCTGCGGCCGGGGCTTTGTGCTGTTCTGTGACAAAAAGTTACGTTATGCAAAGATTTGGCTTGCGCTAGCAAAGTCGGGGTGGGCGTGATGGGTCGGGTAGGGACGGCAGTGCGGGCGGGAGCCGTGGTGGGGGCGGCGGCCCTGGCCATGGCCGCGGGTGTGCCGGGCGCCGCCCGCGCGGAGGGGACGGCGCCGCAGCCGAGCCCCACGTACCGCGCGGCGGACGGCGCGAAGGCGGTGGAGGGCAAGCCCTCCACCGCGGACGCCCCGCTCCTGGAGGCCGGGAGCCTCTACAAGGACACGCTCGCCCCCGGTGAGCGCTTCTACCGGCTCGTCCTGGAGAAGGACGGGTCCAACGTGTACGTCTCCGCCGTGGTCCGGCCCGCACGGGGCGCCAAGGCCTCCTCCAGCGACGGCATCGAGGTGGAGATCA
Organism: Streptomyces sp. NPDC048258; assembly: GCF_043201995.1. Lineage (NCBI taxonomy): Bacteria > Bacillati > Actinomycetota > Actinomycetes > Kitasatosporales > Streptomycetaceae > Streptomyces > Streptomyces sp. NPDC048258. The sequence goes on along the minus strand of NZ_JBICZH010000006.1, from coordinate 123,023 downwards.
TGACCACCGCCGGCCGTTCCTGCCCGGACAGTACCGGCCGTGCGAGCTTCGGCTACGACCCCGCCCCCATCGGCGCCGCCGGCGTCCGGTGGGGGGCGGAGGACGCGGACTGCGCGCCGCCCGGCGTCTACTACGCCAAGGTCACCCGTACGTCGGCCAAGGGCTCCGACCAGAGCCCCTGGCCGCTCGAACTCCGGGTCCAGCGGGAACCCGGCCGCGGCGCGGGCGTTCCCACCACCGCGCCCAGCACCTGGCCCTCGGGGGCCCCGTCCCTGCCCGGCAGCGAGGCGGTGGCCCGTACCGGGGGCACCGGCTTCAACGACGCCCGCGCGCTGGGCGCCGGGGTGTGGCGCGACGAGATGCGGCCCGGACAGACCCGCTACTACCGGGTCCCGCTGGACTGGGGGCAGCAGCTGGGCCTCAGCGCCGAACTCGCCGCCGCCAAGATGACCAAGCAGTACGGATCCGCCTCGGGAGGGCTCACCGTCTCCCTCTACACCCCTTACCGGAGCCTCATCTCCGACAAGGACACCTCGTACGACGGCAAGCAGGCCGGGATCACCCTGGAGAAGACCCCTCCCGTCGCCTACGAGAACCGCTTCGCCAACGACCGGGCCGTTCAGTCCGTGAGCATCGCGGGCTGGTACTACGTCGTCGTGACCATGGGCGGGAAGGTCGCCGAGTTCACCGAGGACGCGACCCCCGTGCCGCTGACCCTGCGTACGGAGGTCAGCGGCACCCCGGCCGAGGCACCGGCGTACAAGGAGAGCCTGGCCGCGGGCGGGTTCGGGGTCGGGGCCGAGGACCGGGCCGCCGCGAAGGACGGGCTCACCGCCCCGGAGGCCGCCGAGGCCGCCGAGAAGGGGTCCGTGATGCGGGTGGTGGCCGGCGCCGGATTCGGCACCGGGACGCTGCTGCTGCTCGTGCTGGGCGGCTGGATCCTGCTCGCCCGCAGGGGCGGCGCTACAGCTGGGTGAGGGCCCAGACGCCGACGGCGAAGCAGAGCAGCGCCGCCGCGAGGATGCCGGCCGTCACCTTCCCCGGAGGCGGGGCGATCCCGCCGGCGCGGGCGGGCGGCGCGGGCGGGGTGTACGGCGCGGGCGGCGGGAGGTGGAAACTGCCGGTCTGCGAGGGCCCCCCGTACGAGGCGGGCACGGGGACGGTCGGGGCAGTGCCGCGCGGATCGGTGGCCTCCGCCACGGTCGCCGGGGCCGCTGTGGCCGACGTCGCGTACGGGGACGCGTACGGGCCCGGCGTCGCGTACGGGTTCGGGCCCGGCGTCGCGTACGGGTTCGGGGACGGAGTCGGCGTCGGTGTCTGAGGTCCGTTCTGCGGCGGCACCAGGGCGGCCGTGGGCCCGTCCGGGGTCACGGCCGCTGTCGTCTCCGGCCCCTCCGGGCCGAAACCGGCCGGGAGCGGGCCGAGTTGGTCGAACACCTCCACCGGATCCTCGCCCGGCGCGGCCGGCGGAAGCAGCTCCACGGCCTCGGCAAGGGCCTTGCGTGCCCCTGTGGACGTCTTGAACCGGCTGTGGGGGTCCGGCTGCAGGAGATTGGCGATGACGTCCCAGAGCGGCGCGGGGACGCCTTCCGGGGCGCCCGGGGTGCCATGGGCGAGGAAGTGCTCCACCAGGCCCTGGGAGTCGGGCTTGCGCCCCTGGAGCAGGTACAGGGCGACCAGCCCGACGGCGAAGAGGTCGGCGGGGAAGTCGGGCTCGGCGCCCAGCAGTTGCTCGGGGGCGAAGTAACCCGGGGTGCCGACGACGTAGTTCGTCTCGGTCAGCCGGGGCTCGCCCTTGCGCATGGAGATGCCGAAGTCGGACAGCCGCAGGTGCGGCCGCCCGGTCCCGGTGGCCTCCATCAGGATGTTGGCCGGTTTGATGTCGCGGTGGACGACACCCTCCGCGTGCACCGCCGCCAGCCCCGACAGGAGCTGGTCGAGCAGGGTGCACACGAACCGGGGCGGGAGGGGACCGTAGTCCCCGATGACGTGGCCCAGGGAGCCGCCGCTGACCAGGTCCATCGTGAAGAGGACCTTGTCGTCGTCGGCCGCCCAGCTGGCGGGGGCCAGCACGTGCGGGTGGTCGATCCGCAGGGCCTGCTCCCGTACGAACCTCAGGAGCGTGTGGGCGTCGCTCTGCAAGAGGACCTTCGCGGCGACGTACCGGCGGCGCCGGTGGTCCCAGGCACGCCATACGGCGCCCGCGCCACCGCGCCCGATCGGATCGATCAACTCGTACCGACCGGCGAAAACCTCACCCATCGCTGTGCCCGTCCCCCGTCACCCGTAGTCCGCCGTCGCGCTTGTCAGTTCTGGTGGGCCTCGTAGTGGGCGACCGCGTCGGCGGTGCGGCCCGCGCCGTACACCCGGAGGAACTCTGCCAGTTCCGGGTGGCTGGGGGCGAGGCTGTCCGCCGCGTCGATGATGTCGCCGGCCGCGGAGACCGAGCGCAGCAGCGACTGGATCTCACGGACGACGCGCTTGACGGTGGGCGCGCCCGAACTGGTGGTGGTCTGACCGCTGTTGCTGAGGACGGAGCCTCCCTGGGTCTTCTTGATCTCGTCCATCCGGTCGGTGGCCTCCGCGGCACTGACGCTCCCGTCGGCCACCTGGCCGGCGAGATCCTGGAGCGCCTGAACACGCTGCACCACGGCAGGGTTCCCGATCTTGGCGCGCTGGCCGCTCATCAGCTGGGACAGCATGGGCGCCGACAGTCCGAGGACGGCAGCGAGGCGGGCCTGGTTCAAGCCGAGGTCATCTATGAGCCGGCGGAAGAGCGCTCCGAGCGGCTCCCCGTACCAACTGCGCTGAAGCTCTCTGGCTCTGGCCGTAGCCTCTTGCTGTACTGCGTCCACTCTTACTACTCCCCTTCGCTGGTGCGAACCTCGCGAGCATCTTACGGAGAGTGGTCGCAGGGCGGGAGTCCCTATCATTTTGCGAGATGAGGGGGTACACCCGGTACTCTGTTCTGCGGAACACCCGCTCCCCGCACGGGGGCAGGGGTGTGCCGACCCCTGGGGCCTTAGCTCAGTTGGTAGAGCGCTGCCTTTGCAAGGCAGATGTCAGGAGTTCGAATCTCCTAGGCTCCACAAGCGAGACCCTCCTTGACCTGCGGAAACGCGGTCAGGGAGGGTCTTTTCGCGTCCGGGGGGCGCCGCGGGGCCGGCTCTGGCCGAACGGGCACCAGGGGTGTCTAGAGGTCGATCCAGTAGCGGCACTTGGGGCCGATCAGGGTCTCGCGGAGATCTTCGAGGACACCGCCGCCCCGCTCGATCGTGCGGACCGACGCGGTGTTGTCCGGGTCGCAGGTCAGCAGGACCTGGTCCATCCCCATCACCCGTGCCTCGTGGAGCACCGATTCCAGCGCCCAGCCGGCCAGCCCGCGCCGCCGCGCCGAGGGGCGCACGCTGTAGCCGATGTGGCCGCCCGCGTCGAGGAGGAAGGCGTTCAGGTGGTGGCGCAGGTCGATGGCGCCCAGGTAGGTGTCGCCCTCGGCGATCCACCAGTACGTGGCGTGGACCCGGCCCTGCTCGACCGGCACCGTACGGTCCCCGTACCCGTGCAGCCGCTCCACCCAGGCCGCGAAACCCTCGGAGCTGTCGACGTCGTTGTCGGAGCCGAGGCCCGCCCCGTCCATGGGGGCGTCGTGGCCCCATTCCTCGCGGGCGGCGAGCCATGAGGAGTGCAGGCGGGCGGTGGGCCGTATCAGCTCGGGCATGTTCCGGACGCTATCAGCCGGTCCGCGGCGGCCCGGGGTCCTCACCGGGCGGCCGATGTTTCACGTGAAACAGTCGACGCACCGGTCCGCAGGAGGGTGGCGGCCAGGGCGATCGCGGCCAGCATGAGGGCGGCACCGATGGCGAAGGCCAGGTGGTATCCGCTGGTGAGGGCCTCGGCCGGGGTGCTGCCCGACCGGGCCGAGGACTCCGTACGGGAGGCGGCCAGGGTGGACAGGACGGCCACGCCGAGGGCCATACCGATCTGCTGGGTGGTGTTGAACAGCCCCGAGGCCAGTCCCGCGTCCCGGTCGTCGGCGCCGGACATGCCCAGTGTGGTGAGGGCCGGCAGGGCCAGGCCGAAGCCGGCGGCCAGCAGCATCACCGGCAGCAGGTCGGTGACGTAGTCGGCGTGCACGGGCAGCCGGGTCAGCAGCCCGAGGGCCAGGACGAGCAGGGCGAGACCGGCCAGCAGCACGTTTCGCTCGCCGAACCGGGCGTTGAGCCGGGCCGAGACGCCGAGGGACACCGCGCCGATCACCAGGGCGGCGGGAAGCATCGCGAGGCCGGTCGCCGCAGCCCCGTAGCCCAGGACCTTCTGCAGGTAGAGGGCGACCAGGATCTGGAAGGAGAACAGCGCGGCCACCATCAGCATCTGCACGAGGTTGGCGCCGGCGACGATGCGGGAGCGGAAGATCCGCAACGGTACCAGCGGGGTACGGGCCTTCGCCTGGCGCAGGGTGAAGGCGGCGAGCAGGACCAGGGAGAGCGTCCCGAGGCCGAGGGTGTGCGAGGAGGTCCAGCCGTACCGCTCCACCTCGACCACGCCGTAGATGCCCAGCACCAGCCCGGCGGTGACCAGGACCGCGCCGAGTACGTCGGCACCCGCGCGCAGTCCCGGACCCCGGTCGGAGGGGAGCGCGGGGAGGGCCAGCAGCAGGGCGGCGAGTCCGATGGGCAGGTTGATGAAGAAGATCCAGTGCCAGTCGAGGGCGTCGGTGAGGACCCCGCCGAGCACCTGGCCCAGGGAGGCGCCGGCCGCTCCGGTGAAGGAGAACACGGCGATGGCCTTGGCGCGTTCACGGGGTTCGGTGAACAAGGTGATCAGGATGCCGAGGCCGACGGCGGAGGCCATCGCGCTGCCGGCCCCCTGCAGGAAGCGCGCGGCTATCAGCACCGCGGGGGAGGCGGCGAAGCCGGCGAGCACCGAGGCGCCGGTGAAGACGGCGGTGCCGGCCAGGAACATCCGCTTGCGGCCGATCAGGTCGCCGAGACGCCCGGCGAGCAGCAGCAGGCTGCCGAAGGCGATCAGGTACGCGTTGACGACCCAGCTGAGACCCGCGGGGGTGAAGCCCAGGTCGTTCTGGATGGCGGGCATCGCCACGGTGACGATGCTGCCGTCGAGGACCGTCATCAGCATGCCCGTGGAGAGCACGGCGAGCGCGGTCCAGTGGGAGCGCAGTCCGCGCGGGGCGGCGTCGGAGCGGAGGGGGTGGAGGGCGCGGAGGGCACGGATGGGGATGTGGAAGCGGCAGGCATCGGTCTCTCCAGTCAGTGAGGGCGACTAGTACGACCGTAACAGATGGTTTCGTTGCAGACTATTTTCTTCGGATCGAATTGTTACTGTGGATCCATGACTGCCATGGCGCCCGCCCGGACCGAGCCCGACCTCTCCTTCCTCCTGGACCACACCAGCCATGTGCTGCGCACCCGCATGGCGGCCGCGCTCGGCGAGATCGGACTCACCCCGCGCATGCACTGCGTCCTCGTCCACGCCCTGGAGGAGGAGCGCACCCAGGTCCAGCTCGCCGAGATCGGCGACATGGACAAGACGACGATGGTCGTCACCGTGGACGCCCTGGAGAAGGCCGGACTGGCCGAGCGCCGCCCCTCCGTGAAGGACCGTCGGGCCCGGATCATCGCCGTCACCGAGAAGGGGGCGGCCGTCGCCGTGGACAGCCGGCGGATCGTCGACCAGGTCCACGCGGACGCCCTGGCCTCCCTCTCCGAGACCGACCGCACCGCCCTGCTGCGGGCCCTCGGCCTCCTCGTCGAGGGCGACCTGGCCACGCCCTCCGACAGTCCCCGCCCGGCGCGCCGCGCCCGCCAGTGACCGGCACCCGCCGCTCCCGGGTCCCCCGGACGGCCCCGTCACAGGGCCGCCCGGCGCCCGGTGTCCGACAGTGGGGGAAGGCACCGCGCCCAGGGGGGCACCACCACGCCGGAGGCGTACACACATGGGACTCTTCGACTTCCTGAAGTCCGACAAGAAGAAGGCACACGAGGCCGCCGAGAAGGCGAAGGAGCAGGTCCAGCAGCAGGCTTCCGCCTCGGCGGCACGTCCCGCGAGCCAGGCGGCCGACGCGGCCTCGGCCACCCGCGCGGCCGCCGAACGCATGGCGGCCGCCGCGCCGCCCAAGCCCAAGCCCGCGGCCCCGACCCCGGCCTCGGCCGCGCACAAGGCCGTTCCCGTCGCCCCCAAGCCGGCCGCCATGCCGCCGCCCAAGCCCGCTTCAGCCGCCACCGCGCCCGGCGCCCGGCACACCCCGACCCCCGCGTCGGCCGCGCACAAGGCCGTTCCCGCGGCCCCCAGGCCGGCGCCCACGGCCAGGAAGCAGCGCACGTACACCGTCAAGCCGGGCGACTCGCTCTCCGCGATCGCCCGCCGCGAGCTGGGCAACGAGGCCCGCTGGCGCGAGCTCTACGCCATGAACAAGGGCGTCGTCGGCTCCAACCCCGACCTCATCCGCCCGGGCATGGTCCTGACCCTGCCCAGCTGACCTGCCGAACCGACACAGCCGAAGGGGCCCGGATCCACCAGATCCGGGCCCCTTCGCCGTCATCGCCGGTCGGGGTCAGGGCTGCTCCTCCGAACCCGCCTCGCGCTCCTTCGCCGCCAGCTCGTCGTCGAAGCTCGCCGGCCCGGCGTCGCGCGCCGGCACCTCCGTGGCCGCCGGCGGCTCGACGAGCCAATCCGGGTTCGACTGCTGGTCCCACCACTTCCACGCCGCGAACGCGGCGCCCGCCAGTACGGCGGCCAGCGCGACTCCGCGCAGCACCCGGCCCCTGCGCGCCCGCCGCTCATGGCGCCGTACCAGCTGCTGCACTTCCTTGGACGACACCTGGCCGCGCAGCGCGGCAAGTGCCGCCGCCGACGCCGCCGTCGACCGCGCGGCGGCCTCCTCGGCCACCGGTGTGGCCACGGCGATCGCGCTCTCGATCCGCGGCTGGGTGTAGTCGGCCGCCTGCCGCGCCATCAGACGCGTCTGCTGCACGGCCTTCTGCGCCGCCCGGTCGACATTCGGCGGCACATGGGCGCGCGCCGACTTGATCCGGGGATGCAGGTGGCAGTCGTACGTCGTACGCGCCTGCCGCGCGGCCTCGTTGGCCGCGTACGACACCTTCGGCGCCAGCCGCTCATTCGCCTCATGCGCGTAGTGCACCGCGGCATCCTTGGCGGATTCTGCGTACGGCGCCACCACTTCCGCCGCGTGCCGCACACTCTCCCTGGCGCTCTCGGCTGCCAGGCGCACGCTGTCCTTGCGGGTCACGGGATCCTCCTCCTCGGTGGCGGACACAGTTCACCTTTCCACCCTTTGTCGGATCATGCCTGCCATACCGTCGACCGGCATGCGTGACAGGGCATACGGGTGGAGGATTTCTGTGCCGCGCTGCGCTGCGTGCGACCATCTGGACCGACAGTGATGACTATGGAAGGCAGACCACGTGGCCGAGAAGCTCTACGCCACCCTGAAGACCAACCGCGGCGACATCGTGATCGAGCTGCTGGAGAACTTCGCCCCGAAGACGGTCCGGAACTTCGTGGAGCTCGCCACGGGCGCCCGTGAGTGGACCCGTCCCACCGACGGCCAGAAGACCACGGACCCGCTCTACGACGGCACCGTCTTCCACCGTGTCATCAGCGGTTTCATGATTCAGGGCGGCGACCCGCTGGGCAACGGCACCGGTGGCCCCGGCTACCAGTTCGCCGACGAGTTCCACCCCGACCTGGCCTTCACCAAGCCCTACCTGCTCGCCATGGCCAACGCGGGCCCGGGCACCAACGGCTCGCAGTTCTTCATCACGGTCGCGCCCACCGCCTGGCTGACCCGCAAGCACACCATCTTCGGCGAGGTCACCGACCCGGCCAGCCAGAAGATCGTGGACGCCATCGCCTCCAGCGCCACCAACCCGCGCACCGAGCGCCCGGTGGACGACGTGATCATCCAGTCGGTCGTCATCGAGAAGCGCTGACCCCCGGGAACCTTTGGGCCCCGCCCGTCCGTCCTGCATGCGTACGAAGTGTGGGGCCGTGCCGGACCGGCGGGGCGTGCCCGCGCCTCGCCGCCGACCGAGGGAACCGATGGACACCGACCGTCTGCCGGGCTGCTACCGCCACCCGGACCGCGACACGGGGATCAGCTGCACCCGCTGCGAGCGCCCCATCTGCCCCGAGTGCATGATCAGCGCCTCGGTCGGCTTCCAGTGCCCCGAATGCGTCCGCGAGGGCTCCGGCACCGGGCACCGGCCGACCGCCAACGCGCCGCGCAACATCGCGGGCGGGGTGGTCGCCGCCGATCCCCACCTGGTCACCAAGACCCTCATCGGCATCAATGCCGCCGTTTTCCTGGCGGGCCTGGTGGCGCCGGCGGTCGTGGTCCAGCTGGAGCTGCTCGGCCGGTACGTGGAATTCTTCGGCGCCCCCGTCGAAGGGGTGTCCACCGGCCAGTACTACCGCCTGCTGACCTCGGTGTTCCTGCACGTCGAGTGGTGGCACATCATCGGCAACATGATCGGCCTGTGGGTGATCGGCGGCCCGCTGGAAGCGGCGCTGGGCCGGTCCCGCTATCTCGCCGTCTACCTGCTCTCGGGCCTCGGCGCCAGCGCCCTCGTCTATCTGCTGACCGAGCCGAACACCCCGACCCTCGGGGCCTCGGGCGCGGTCTTCGGCCTGCTCGGCGCCACCGTGGTCCTCGCCCGCCGGCTGCGCTACGAGATGCGGCCGGTGATCACCATGGTCGTGCTGATGCTGGTGCTGACCTTCGTGCCGATCGGCGGCGGCCTCACCGTGTCCTGGCAGGCGCACGTGGGCGGGCTGGTCACCGGCGCCCTGGTGGGTCTGGGCATGCTCCGGCCCGCCGCCGGCAGGAATCGCACACTCATCCAGTGGGGGACGTGCGTGGTCGTGTTCCTCCTGGCGGCAGCGGTGATTCTGCTCCGTACCGCGGAACTCACCTGATCACACCGGCGTCAACTCTCCACAGAGTTATCCACAGATCTTCTGTCTTTTCCTCAGGTGTGGATGACGCTGTGGATAACTCATGGGGAGAGCTTCCCTCAGCGGGCGCTTGGTGCTACTTCCACTGCGTGGATACGCCGAATCCCGCTGCGATAAATCCGAAACCGACCACAATGTTCCAATTGTGCAGTGCCTCGATGGGCAGCTGGGTTTCGGTCACGTAGAAGACGACGATCCACGCGAGTCCGATCAGGAAGAGTGCCAGCATCACCGGAGCGACCCAGCTGCGGTTCGTCAGCCTGATGGACTGCGGCGTCCGCGTGGGCGGAGGCGTGTAGTCGTCCTTCTTGCGGATACGTGACTTCGGCACGAGGGGCTCTCCTGTCGATGCGCTGGGGACCTTGCCTGCCCCGGGCGTCCGTTAGCGTAGTGGACCTGTGGCGTTGAAGGAGAAGGGTACGTTGAGCAATTCCGACGACTCCTCCGCGGGTCCCCGCCGCCGGGCCAGACCGGTCCGGCTGCTGACGGCCGCCGTCTTCGCCCTCGCCGGGCTGCTCTTCGTCACCAGTTTCAACACCTCCAAGGGTACGAACATCCGGACGGACGCCTCGCTCCTCAAGCTGTCGGACCTCATCGAGGAGCGCAGTCAGAGCAACGCGGAGCTGGAGGAGAGCCTCGGCCCGGTACGCCGACGGGTGGACGCCCTCGCCGAGCGCGACGACGGCAGCACCAAGGCCGAGGACGCCAAGCTGGCCGCTCTGCGCGCGGCGTCGGGCACCGAGGAGCTGTCCGGCAAGGGCCTGACCGTCACCCTCAACGACGCCCCGCCGAACGCCACCGCCCGCATCCCCAACGTCCCCGAGCCGCAGCCCAACGACCTGGTGATCCACCAGCAGGACCTCCAGGCCGTGGTGAACGCCCTCTGGCAGGGCGGAGCCCAGGGCATCCAGGTCATGGACCAGCGGCTGATCTCCACCAGCGCGGTCCGCTGCGTCGGCAACACCCTGATCCTCCAGGGCCGGGTGTACTCGCCGCCGTACAAGGTCTCGGCGGTCGGCGACCCGGGCGCGCTGCGCAAGGCCCTCGCCGCCTCCCCGGCCCTGCAGAACTACCAGCTGTACGTGAACGCGTACGGGCTCGGCTGGAAAGTGGACGAGCACAAGGCGCTGACACTTCCCGGCTACTCCGGCACAGTGGACCTCCACTATGCGAAGCCGCTGGCCCCTTCCTCCGAGACGAGTTCGCCCTGACGTCGTACTCCGCGTGGTGGTACGGACGTTCAGCGAGGTGTGTCTGACGGCGGGCACGCTGATCGTGCTGTTCGTCGCCTACGTCCTGCTGTGGACCGGGGTCAAGGCCGACCGGGCCATGGACGGCGAGATGGCCCGGCTGCGCGACCACTGGGCTTCGGCCCCGGCCGGCGCCCCGGCCACCGCCCCGGCCGGCGCGCCACTGCCGGAGACGTTCCGGCCCGCGCCGCCGGAGGGCTATCCGGCCGGCAGGGCCTTCGCCGAGATGTACGTCCCCCGCTTCGGCCCGGACTGGAACAAGCCCGTCCTGGAGGGCACGGGCACCGAGCTGCTGAAGAAGGGCCTCGGCCACTACGCCGGCACCGCCCCGCTCGGCGCCACCGGGAACTTCTCGGTCGCGGGCCACCGGCGCACCTACGGAGACCCCTTCAAGGACTTCCCCGAACTGCGCCCCGGGGACGCCGTGATCCTCAAGGACGCGACGACCTGGTACACGTACACGGTGCGCGGCGGGCCGCTGCGCACCCTGCCGACGGACGTCGGGGTGGTCGACCCGGTGCCCCGGAAATCGCCGTTCACGGCGCCCGGCCGGTATCTCACGCTGACGACCTGCGACCCCGAATGGGGCCACAGCCACCGGCTGGTCGTGTGGGCGGAGCTGACCGCGACGCGCCTCGTGGGGCAGGGCGGGCCGGAGGGTTTGCCGAGGTGACCCACCCGGCCGGGCCGCTGCCTTTAGTCTGTTCGCGTACCGCCCCTGCGGTGCGTGGAGCGAAAGGGATGCGGACGGAATGTACGGCTGGATCTGGCGGCATCTGCCGGGCAACGCGTGGGTGCGCGCGCTGATCTCACTCGTACTGGTCCTCGCGGTGGTGTTCGTGCTGTTCCAGTACGTCTTCCCGTGGGCCGAGCCGCTCCTTCCGTTCAACGATGTGACGGTGGACGAGGGATCGGGAGCCACTCCGTGAGCGCGCGCATTCTGGTTGTAGACAACTACGACAGCTTTGTCTTCAACCTGGTCCAGTACCTCTACCAGCTCGGCGCCGAATGCGAGGTGCTGCGCAACGACGAGGTCGAGCTCTCGCACGCGCAGGACGGCTTCGACGGCGTGCTGCTCTCCCCCGGGCCGGGGACGCCGGAAGAGGCGGGGGTCTGCGTCGACATGGTCCGCCACTGCGCGCAGACGGGCGTTCCGGTCTTCGGCGTCTGCCTCGGCATGCAGTCGATGGCGGTGGCGTACGGAGGGGTCGTGGACCGGGCTCCGGAGCTGCTGCACGGCAAGACCTCGCCGGTGGTGCACGAGGGCCTCGGCGTCTTCGCCGGCCTGCCGTCGCCGTTCACCGCGACCCGCTACCACTCCCTCGCCGCCGAACCGCAGACCCTGCCCGACGAGCTGGAGGTCACGGCGCGCACCGAGGACGGGATCATCATGGGCCTGCGGCACCGGGAGCACGACGTGGAGGGTGTGCAGTTCCACCCCGAGTCGGTGCTGACGGAGTGGGGCCACCGGATGCTCGCGAACTGGCTGGTGCGGTGCGGTGACGCGGGTGCCGTGGAGCGCTCGGTGGGGCTGGCCCCGGTGGTGGGCAAGGCCGTCGCGTGACCGCGCTCGCGCCGTCCGCGCCCACAGGGGGCCGGGCCGCGCGGCGCAGGGCAGCTCAGGAGGCCGCGAAGCGGGCCGCCCGGCAGACCCGGAGGCGGGGCGGGCGGCGCCGCAGGCGGCCGGCTTCGGGTGGCCCCTTGGTGGTCGCGAGCCGGCTGGGCGGGGAACTGTTCATCACACTGGGCCTGGTGATGCTGCTGTTCGTCGCCTACCAGCTCTGGTACACGAACATCGTGGCGGAGCGGACGGCGAACGGGGCCGCGGGCTCGCTCCAGCAGACGTGGCAGCGGGACCCGGGGGCCGGCGCGGGCGGGGCCGGCGCGCCGGCGGTGTCGGCGTTCGAGCCGGGGCAGGGCTTCGCGATCCTGTACATCCCGAAGCTGGACGTGAAGGTGCCGGTCGCGGAGGGGATCAGCAAGCCGAAGGTGCTGGACCGGGGGATGGTCGGGCACTACGGCGAAGGTGCGCTGAAGACGGCGATGCCGGCGGACGCGCAGGGCAACTTCGCGGTGGCGGGCCACCGCAACACCCACGGCGAGCCGTTCCGCTACATCAACCGGCTGGTGCCGGGGGATCCCGTCGTGGTCGAGACGCGGGACGCGTACTACACGTACGAGATGACCTCCACGCTGGCGCAGACGCCGCCGACGAACGTGTCGGTGCTGAAGCCGGTGCCGGAGGGATCGGGATTCACCTCGGCGGGCCGGTACATCACGCTGACGACCTGCACCCCGGAGTTCACCAGCACCTACCGGATGATCGTATGGGGCAGGATGACCGATGAACGCCCCCGCAGCCAGGGCCCCCCGCCCGCGCTGACCAGCTAGTAGCCGCCCTAAGGACGAATCAGCAGTGTCTCGTGCCCGACGCCGCCGCGCCGCGGCTCCGCCCGCCGGCAGCCGCAGTGTGCTCGCCGGGTTCCTGAGCCTGCTGGGCGAACTCCTGATCACGTTGGGCCTGGTGCTGGGCCTGTTCGTGGCGTACTCGCTGTGGTGGACGAACGTCCTCGCGGACCGGCAGGCGTCGGCGCGGGGCGACGAGATCCGCCAGCAGTGGCAGACGCAGACCCCGGCCCAGTCGGCGGCCCCGGGCGCGCTGGACACCAAGGACGGCATCGGGTTCCTGCACGTACCGGCGATGAAGAACGGCGAGGTGCTGGTCAAGCCGGGCACGGACCCGGACGTCCTCGACGACGGAGTCGCGGGCTACTACACGCAGCCGGTGAAGTCGGCGCTGCCGTGGGACGAGAAGGGGAACTTCTCGCTGGCCGCGCACCGGGACGGGCACGGCGCCAAGTTCCACAACATCGACAAGGTGAAGAACGGCGACGCGATCGTCTTCGAAACCAAGGACACCTGGTACGTGTACAAGGTCTTCGCCGAGCTGCGTCAGACGTCGAAGTACAACGTGGACGTGATCAACCCGGTCCCGAAGGAGTCGGGCAGGACGACCTCGGGTCGCTACATCACGCTGACCACGTGCACGCCGGTGTACACGTCGAAGTACCGGTACGTGGTGTGGGGCGAGCTGGTCCGCACGGAGAAGGTGGACGCGAAGCGGACGCTGCCGGCGGAGCTGCGCTGACGGTGGTTACGTTGTGTAACTGAGCTCCCTCAAGGAGCTCAGTTACAGGGGCTGTGGATAAGTCCGTTTGAGCGTGACACCTTGTCACTCTCAATCAGCGCAGGACCTGGAGCTGGACTCCCGCGCTCCAGGCCTCCAGGAGGCCCCTGTGGACGGCTGTGACGCCTCCCTGGGCGGCGATGGCCAGGGCTTCGCGTGTGAAGGCGCACGTGGCCACATAGAGGGCCACATCGGCCTGGTGGAGGACCTTCGACGCACCGAGGAACTTCTGCATCTCGCCGCTGAGGACATGGCGGAACGGGGCGAAGTTCTTGCACTGGACGGCGACCGTGCGGCCGTCGGCGGTGCGGGCGGTGATGTCGACGCCACGGTCGCCGCCGTGACCGCCGTACACCTCCACGTCGGTGCAGCCGTCGCGGCGCAGCAGCCCGGCGACGTGGAGCTCGAACTCCCTCCAGTTCATGGCGTCGATGGTCCCGATCACCCCGGTGAGGGCCTTCACGTCCTGTCCGCGCTGGAGCCGGCTGAGCGCGAGGTCGTGCTCGACCAGCTTCAGCTGGATCTGCTCGACGTCATTGCGGAGGCTGAGGAGGTCCCTGCGCTGTTCGGCGGAGGCCTCGACGAGGGCGCTGAGCATGGGGACGACGGTCCTGCCCAGCAGCTTGGTGAAGCTCGCCTCGCTGAGCCGGGTGATCCGCTCGTCGAGCGATTCGATGTCGTTGGGGACGGGCTGCGGCCGGGACGATTGCTCGCGGTCGAGCAGGTAGGTGCGAACGCTGCGAGCAACCTTGCTGTCACGCAGCAGCATCGCCACGTTGAGGATGGTCCGTCGGGTGTAGACGGCCAGGTGAATCCGCCCACCACGACCCTGTGGATAACTCTCGTTTGAAAGAGACAGGTTGTCTCTTTCAAAACCTTCCAGGTCAGCGCCCTTGAGGGTGCGCATGCCGTTCGCGGTGAGTTCCTCGCGGTGCCGCTGGCGCAGCCGGTTGACAACCTCCTCCGCGACTTCGAAGTAGGCCGCCACCATCGCCGTCGTCACGTGCAGACCGTCCGGCAGCAGCGACAGAACCTTCACCTTGTCGAGAACGTCTGTCCGTTCCAGCACGCTCGTCCGCAAGGTCCGGGATTCCAGCAGCACCGATTCGTTGATCATGATCCGTCCCTCCCGGGCGGAGCCCAATACCCCACCCCCATCCGGGTTAACGAATTCGTACATATGAAGACACGTACGCAAAAAGGTCCGGCCCTTCTCCGTGGAGAAGGGCCGGACCTCGGTTGTTGCTTCTACCGGGGGCCGCCGGTCAGGCCGCCGAAGATGCCGTTGCCGCCGTCCTGCTGGCCGCCCTGCATCGTGAAGACGTTGACCGCCTGGCCGGTGTTGGCCGGGGTGCCGGCGCCGGGGTCCGAGCGCAGCACGATCGCGTTGTCGTCCGTCGGGCCGTTGAGGACCATGCCGAAGGTCAGGCCCCTGGAGGCCAGTTCCACCTTCGCCTGGGCCACGGTCTTGCCCGCCAGGTTCGGTACCTGGGTCTGCTGCACGGCCTTGGCGATCGTGATGTTGACCGTCTTGCCCACCTCGAGCTGTTCATTGGGCTGGTACTGCTGCTCGATGACGGTCTTCGGGGCGGCTCCGGGGAAGTCGACCTCGGTGACGGAGCCGAGCTTCAGCTTGACGGCCTTGAGGGCCTTCTCCGCGTCGTCCTGCCTCTTGCCCTTGAGGTCCGGGACGATCGCCTTGGACTGCTCCTTGGCGACGGTCAGCGTGATGACGGTGTTCTTCTCCGCCTCGCCGCCGGCCTTGGGGGTCTGGTCGAGGACGATCCCGGCGGTGCGATCGGACTCCTGGAGCTTGCGGTCGACCTGGAAGCCCTTGTCCTTCAGTGCCTTCTCGGCCTCTTCGTACTTGAGGTTGAGCACGTCGGGGACCAGCACCTTGGGCGCGCCGGAGGAGACCGTCACGGTGACCGTGGAACCCTTGGCGACCTTGGTCTCGGCCGCCGGGTCCTGCTTGCAGACGCTGCCCTTGGGCTGGTCGCAGGGTTCGTCGGCGCCCTTGACGACCTTGAGGCCGACGTTGTCGCCGCTCTTCTGTGCCTGGTCGAAGGGCGCGCCGACGAGCTTGGGCACGGCGGGCCGGTTGTCGGCGTTGCCGTTGAAGAGGGAGCGGCCGATGAGGATCGCGCCGACCAGGACGAGGATGCCGGCCGTCACCAGCAGGATCGTGGAGACCCTGCTCTTCTTCTGGCGGCGGTGCGGCCCCTGGTCGTAGCCGCCGTGGCCCTGGTCGCCGTACCCGTAGCCGCCGTCGCCCGGGGGCGTGGGCGGCATCATCGAGGTCTGGCCGGAGTCGGCGGCGCGCAGGGCGGTGGTGGGCTGGTCGTAGCCCTGGTGTCCGTAGCCGTGGCCCTGGTCGGGGTAGCCGTAGCCGGCCGCGCCCATGGAGGCGGTGGCGGCGACGGGCTGGCCGTCGAGGCAGGCCTCGATGTCGGCGCGCATCTCGTCGGCGGACTGGTAGCGGTAGTCGGGGTCCTTGACCAGCGCCTTCAGCACGATCGCGTCCATTTCGGGCGTGATCTCGGGGTCGAAGTTCGACGGCGGCTGCGGTTCTTCCCGTACGTGCTGGTAGGCGACGGCCACGGGGGAGTCGCCGATGAACGGGGGCCGCACGCTGAGCAGCTCGTAGAGCAGGCAGCCGGCGGAGTAGAGGTCGGAGCGCGCGTCGACCTGCTCGCCCTTGGCCTGTTCCGGGGAGAGGTACTGGGCGGTGCCGATGACGGCGGCCGTCTGCGTCATGGTCATGCCGGAGTCGCCCATGGCGCGGGCGATGCCGAAGTCCATGACCTTGACCTGGCCGGTGCGGGTCAGCATCACGTTGGCGGGCTTGATGTCGCGGTGCACGATGCCGGCGCGGTGGGAGTACTCCAGGGCCTGGAGGATGCCGATGCACATCTCCAGGGTGCGTTCGGGCAGCAGCTTGCGCCCGGAGTGCAGCAGCTCGCGCAGGGTGGACCCGTCGACGTACTCCATCACGATGTACGGGATGGAGATGTTGTCGACGTAGTCCTCGCCGGTGTCGTAGACGGCGACGATCGCCGGGTGGTTCAGCGACGCGGCCGACTGGGCCTCGCGCCGGAACCGGGCCTGGAAGGACGGGTCGCGGGCGAGATCGGCGCGCAGGGTCTTGACGGCGACGGTACGGCCGAGCCGGGTGTCGTGGGCGAGGTAGACCTCGGCCATGCCACCGCGGCCGAGCACGTGGCTCAGCTCGTACCGGCCGCCGAGGCGACGCGGCTCTTCCATAACGTTGCAGCCCTCTCCGTCAGTCCCGACCGCACCTGTGTGTGGTCCGGCGGTGTGCTGTTCGCGCAAAGGCTACCGGCCGATCGTCTGTGATCGGTTCGTGGCCACAGGCTGATACTGGACCGGTACCGTACGCTCGGATCCGGCCGGGATCAGTGATGTGGATCACTCTCTTCCGGCGGCCCGTCATCCCAGGGTCATCTCTGGATCATCCCTGGCTCTTCAGTACGGCTTCCATGACGGCTTGGGCGACCGGGGCGGCGAGCCCGCCGCCGCTGATGTCCTCGCGGTCCGCGCCGCTGTCCTCGATGACGACGGCGACGGCGACGGGCGAGGTGCCGTCCTGGTTCTCGGCGTAGGAGATGAACCAGGCGTAGGGGCGCTTCTTGTTGCCCTCGCCGTGCTGGGCGGTGCCGGTCTTGCCGCCGACCTTGACGTTCTTGATCTTGGCCTTGGTGCCGGTGCCGTTCTCGACGACGTTGACCATCATCTCCTGGACCTTCTGGGCGTTGGCGGCGGAGAGGGGCCGGCTCATCTCCTGCGGAGAGTGCTTCTCGATGACGTCGAGGTTGGGCGCGGTGAGGTGGTCGACCATGTACGGCTTCATCAGTTTGCCGTCGTTGGCGATCGCGGCGGTGACCATGGCCATCTGGAGCGGCGTCGCGGCGGTGTTGAACTGGCCGATGGAGCTGAGGGCGTTGCCGTCCTTGCCCATCTTCTTGTCGTAGACGCTGGCGAAGGCGCGGACCGGGATGTCGATCTTGTCGTTGTTGAAGCCGAACTTCTCGGCGGTCTCCACCATCTTGTCGCGGGTGACCTTGTCGCCCATGTTCGCGAAGACGGAGTTGCAGGACACGCGCATGGCCTCGTTGAGGCTGGCCTTCTCGCAGCCCTTGGCGTGGTTTTCCATCACGGTCTTGGTGCCGGGCAGGAAGTACGGCTCCGGCGTGTCCGTCGGGTCGTTGATCTCCTTGACGACGCCGTTCTCGAGCGCGGCGGCGGCGGTGACGACCTTGAAGGTGGAGCCCGGCGGGTAGGTCTCGCGCAGGGCGCGGTTGACGAGGTTCTTGTCCTCGCTGTCCTTCAGTTCGACCCAGGCCTTCTCGTCGGTCTTGGAGTTGCCGGCGAAGCGGGAGGGGTCGTACGAGGGGGTGGAGACCAGGGCGAGGATGGCGCCGGTGCGCGGGTCGATGGCGGCGGCCGCGCCCTTGTTGTTGCCGAGGGCCTTGAAGGCGGCCTTCTGGGCGTCGGGGTTCAGGGTGGTGACGACGTTGCCGCCCTGCTTCTTCTCCCCGGTGAACATGCCGATGGTGCGGTCGAAGAAGAGCCGGTCGTCGTTGCCGGTGAGGATGCCGTCTTCGAGGGATTCGAGCTGGGTGGAGCCGAAGGCCTGCGAGGCGTACCCGGTGACGGGGGCCCAGAGGGGGCCGTCCGTGTAGGTCCGCTTGTACTTGTAGTCGCTGCCGTCGGTGACCGCCGAGCCGGTGATCGGCTCGCCCCCGACGATGATGTTGCCGCGTTCGGTGGCGTACTGGGCGATCTGGACCCGGCGGTTCTCCTTGCGGGTGCTGAGTTCCTCGGCCTGGACGTACTGCAGCCAGTTGGTCCGGATCAGCAGCGCGAGGACGAGCAGCCCGCAGAACAGCGAGATGCGGCGCAGGGGCTTGTTCATGACGGGCGGACCACCTGGGTCATCTCGGAGTCGGGGGACGGGGCGGGGGCCGGCGCAGGTCGGCGTGCGGTGTCGCTGATCCGGATGAGGATGGCGATGAGGATCCAGTTCGCGAGGACGGAGGAGCCGCCGGAGGCGAGGAAGGGCATCGTCATGCCGGTGAGGGGGATGAGGCCCATGACTCCGCCGGCGACGACGAAGATCTGGAGGGCGAAGGCGCCGGAGAGGCCGATGGCGAAGAGCTTGCCGAAGGGGTCGCGGGCGGCGAGGGCGGTGCGGACACCCCGCTCGATGATGAGGCCGTAGAGCAGGAGGAAGGCCATCACGCCCGCGAGGCCGAGCTCTTCGCCGACGGTGGAGAAGATGAAGTCGGAGTTGGCGGCGAAGCCGATGAGGTCGGAGTTGCCCTGTCCCCATCCGGTGCCGAGGACGCCGCCGGAGCCGAAGCTCATGATCGACTGGCCGACCTGTTCGCAGGCTCCGGACTTGGAGTAGCAGGCGAAGGGGTCGAGCCAGGCGTTGACGCGGACCTTGACGTGGCTGGCGGTGGCGCCGACGACGGTCGCGCCGCCGACGGACATGAGCAGGCCGATGACGATCCAGCTGGTCCGTTCGGTGGCGACGTACAGCATGATCACGAACATGCCGAAGAAGAGCAGCGAGGTGCCGAGGTCGTTCTCGAAGACCAGGACGAGCAGGCTCATCGCCCAGATCATCAGGATCGGGCCGAGGTCGCGGCCGCGCGGCAGGTAGAGGCCCATGAAGCGGCGGCTGGCGAGTGCGAGGGCGTCGCGCTTCACCATGAGGTAGCCGGCGAAGAAGATCGCGATGACGATCTTCGCGAACTCGCCGGGCTGGATGGAGAAGCCTCCGACGCTGATCCAGATCTTGGCGCCGAAGACGTCGGCGCCGAGGCCCGGGATGACGGGCAGGATCAGCAGGACCAGGGCGCCGGCCATGGAGATGTACGTGAAGCGCTGCAGGACGCGGTGGTCCTTGAGGATGAGCAGGACGGCCGCGAACAGGGCGATCGCGACCGCCGTGTACATCATCTGGCGGGGCGCGGAGGGGGTGAAGGCGCCGTAGGAGCGCTTGGCGAGGTTCTGCAGCCGCTCGGACTGGTCGAGGCGCCAGATCAGGACGAGGCCCAGGCCGTTGAGGAGCGTGGCCAGGGGCAGCAGCAGCGGGTCGGCGTACTTGGCGTACCGGCGTACGACGAGGTGCGCGATCCCGGCGAGGGCGCCGAGGCCGAGGCCGTAGAGCAGCATGCCGGGGGGCATCTTGCCGTGGATCGACAGGCCTACGTTGGCGTAGGCGAAGATCGGGATGACCACGGCGAAGCCGAGCAGCAGGAGCTCGGTGTTCCGCCGGCTCGGCAGCTCGATGGCGCCGATGGTGGTCGTGTTGGTGACAACGCTCATGGTGTGGCAGGCCCCCTGTGCCCGCGAGTGTCTACTGCTTGCCGCAGAGGCTGACCACTTGCTGCTCCGCGGGAGTCAGAGTGGAGCCCGGTGTCTGGTTCTGCGCCTCGGCGTTGCGGCGTTCCTCGTCCTTCTTGCAGGCGGAGACCTGGACGCCGAGGTCGTCGAGCTTCTCGCGGGCGACGTCGAGCTTGCCTTCGCTGATGGTGGCCTCGACGAGCTTCCGCTTGAAGGGCGGCAGGTACTTCAGTTCGATCTCGGGGCGGTCGGTCTCCACCTTGGAGAGCTCCAGCGGTCCGAGCTTCGGGCTGATGCCGCGGAAGAGCGCGACGTGGTCGCCCTTGACGCCGACGTAGAACTGGGTCTGGGTCCAGCGCCAGCCCGCGTAGACGCCGCCGCCGACGACGCCGGCGACGAGGAGCAGGATCAGCGTACGGGTGGTCCACTTGCGCCCTTTGCTGCGGCGCCGGCGGGGGTGGTCGTACGTGTCCTCGTACCCGGAGTCGGCGTCGTAGGCGTCGGCTTCGCCGAAGCTGCCGTACGCGCCGCCCTGGCCCTGGTCGGCGTACCCGTAGGCGTTGGCCTCGCCGCTGCCGGGGGGGCCGAAGGCGCCGGCGGGCGGAGCGGCCTGGCGGCCGAGGCCGGAGGCGCGGCCGGCCGGGGTCTGCATGGCGTTGCCGCCGTCGAAGAGCTGGTGCTGGTTCTCGGCGACCGCGCCGACGACGACCGGGGTGTCGCTGACCTGGGCGGCGAGGGTGTCGCCGCTGTCGGTGTCGAGGACGTCGGCGACGATGCAGGTGATGTTGTCGGGTCCGCCGCCGCGCAGGGCGAGCTGGATCAGCGACTGCACGGTCTCGCGGGGGCCGTGGTAGTCGGCGAGGGTCTCTTCGAGGGTCTGGTGGGAGACCACGCCGGAGAGGCCGTCGGAGCAGATGAGGTAGCGGTCGCCGGCGCGGACCTCGCGGATGGAGAGGTCGGGTTCGACGATGTCGCCGCTGCCGAGGGCCCGCATGAGGAGGGAGCGCTGCGGGTGGGTGGTGGCTTCCTCTTCGGTGATGCGGCCCTCGTCGACGAGGCGCTGCACCCAGGTGTGGTCCTGGGTGATCTGGGTGAGGACGCCGTCGCGGAGCAGGTAGGCGCGGGAGTCGCCGACGTGGACGAGGCCGAGGCGCTGGCCGGTCCACAGCAGGGCGGTGAGCGTGGTGCCCATGCCTTCGAGCTGGGGGTCCTCCTCGACCATGACGCGCAGCTGGTCGTTGGCGCGCTGCACGGCCGTGGCGAGGGAGGTGAGGATGTCGGAGCCCGGGACGTCGTCGTCGAGCTGCACGAGGGTGGAGATCACCTCGGAGCTCGCGACCTCGCCGGCGGCCTGGCCTCCCATGCCGTCGGCGATCGCGAGGAGGCGGGGTCCGGCGTAGCCGGAGTCCTCGTTCCCCTCGCGGATCATGCCTTTGTGCGATCCGGCGGCGAACCGCAGGGACAGACTCATGCGCACCTCGCCGGTCGGCTCCGGGTACAACCGGTCTCGAGCCACACTGCCCACCCTCCGGTCGGGAGCGCGCACGTGTCCGTTTCCTCGGTGGGACGGATCACCGCCGCGCGCTCGCTCCGCTCGCTCATTCTCGTACTACTTCCGCAGCTCGATGACGGTCTTCCCGATGCGGATCGGGGCGCCCGGCGGAATGGGCGTCGGGGTGGTCAGCCGGGTCCGGTCGAGATACGTGCCGTTGGTGGACCCGAGATCCTCGACGATCCACTGGCCGTCACGGTCGGGGTAGATCCTGGCATGGCGGCTGGACGCGTAGTCGTCGTCCAGCACGATGGTCGAGTCGTGGGCGCGGCCCAGCGTGATCGTCTGGCCCGCGAGGGCCACCGTGGTGCCCGTGAGGGTGCCCTCGGAGACGACGAGCTTGGTGGGCGCACCGCGGCGCTGGCGCTGCTGCGGTGGCGCGGCCTGGCGCCCCGGCTGCTGCGGGGTGTTGCCCGCGCCGCCGCGGCGGGAGCCGCGCTGCGTCACTCTCGTTCCGAAGAGGTCGCTGCGAATGACCTGGACGGCCACGATGACGAACAGCCACAGAACGGCTAGGAAACCCAGCCGCATGACCGTCAGGGTCAGCTCTGACATTGCCCCCGCTTCACCCTTCGGCTTGCCGGTAAATGATGGTGGTACTGCCCACGACGATCCGCGAGCCGTCGCGGAGCGTAGCGCGGGTGGTGTGCTGCCCGTCCACCACGATGCCGTTGGTGGACCCGAGATCCTGGATCGTCGAGGGCGTTCCGGTCCGGATCTCACAGTGCCGGCGCGAGACGCCGGGGTCGTCGATCCGCACGTCGGCTTCCGTGCTTCGGCCGAGTACGAGCGTGGGGCGCGAGATCTGGTGGCGGGTGCCGTTGATCTCGATCCAGTGGCGCCGTGGGGCGCCGGAGGTCGGTACGGGTGCTGCCGCGCCGGGTCCGCTCGGGGCGGGCCGCCGGGCGCCGGGTCCGCCGGGGGGCGGGGCGCTGGGCATGGGCGGGGCGGC
This sequence comes from Streptomyces sp. NPDC048258, assembly GCF_043201995.1. Lineage (NCBI taxonomy): Bacteria > Bacillati > Actinomycetota > Actinomycetes > Kitasatosporales > Streptomycetaceae > Streptomyces > Streptomyces sp. NPDC048258. The sequence goes on along the minus strand of NZ_JBICZH010000006.1, from coordinate 100,713 downwards.
GACCGGGGGGTAGCCGTATCCGCCCTGGCCGGCCGGACCGCCCTGCGGCCGGCCCTGGGGGGCCTGCGGCTGGGAGGTGCTGGAGGCGAGGGTGCGGCTGCGGACCCGGTAGAGCCCGGTGTCGAGGTCGTCGGCCTTCTCCAGGTGGACCTTGATGGGGCCCATGAAGCTGTAGCGCTGCTGCTTGGCGTAGTCGCGGACGAGGCCCGCGAGCTCGTCGCCGAGCTGCCCGGAGTAGGGGCTCAGGCGGTCGTAGTCACCGGCGCTGAGTTCGACGATGAAGTCGTTGGGGACGACGGTCCGCTCGCGGTTCCAGATGGTGGCGTTGTTGTCGCACTCCCGCTGGAGGGCTCCGGCGATCTCCACCGGCTGGACCTCGGACTTGAACACCTTGGCGAAGGTGCCGTTCACCAGACCTTCGAGTCGCTGCTCGAACCGCTTCAGAACTCCCATGGGGCACCTCCTCCGTCGTTGTCGCCCTGTACTGCTTACTGATCGTATCCACGCGTGGCGGATTCGGGTGGTTCCCCATCGGTCCTGTGGGGACGAGTGTTGGTCCTCACAAGGGATCGTAGGGGCGCCCCAGGGACAGTGTCCCGCACCGGGAGCGGAGTGCGGGAGGGGCCGTCCCGGGCGGGGTGCGGGGGCGGGGGGAAAGCGATGTGATTCCACCCCGTTCTCCGTGCTAATGTTTCGACGTCGCCAGGGGAACGGCCCGAAAGGGAAGATCCACTGGGGTGCTGCTCGGGCGAGTGGCGGAACGGCAGACGCGCTGGCTTCAGGTGCCAGTGTCCTTCGGGACGTGGGGGTTCAAATCCCCCCTCGCCCACATCGACGAAACGGTCGTCATCGCGAAAGCGGTGGCGGCCGTTTCGTGTTGTACGTGCGCGGGCCGGTCCGGTGGGGCGGTGCGGGTGGTGCGGGTGGGCGGTGGGGGTGACGTAGGCCACGGTGTGCGCCGCCGCTGACGGGTGGTCAGGGCCGGTGTGCGGGGTCGCTGACCCGGGCGTCCGACTTTCGTCGCGAGGGGCGCGACGAAAGAGGGCTGCCGGCGGTGTGCGGGGGTGTCTAGGGTCGGCCGGGTGGATGCGAAGGCGATGACGCGTGCGGGCTGGGACTGGCTGAGGGGGCCGGAGCCGTGGACCGGGCGGATGCTGGCGGGGGATCTGGCGCTCGCGGGGATCCTGGCCCTGCTCGGCCTGGGCGTCGAGGAGCTCGACAACGGCTCCGGGCAGCGGATGCTGGCGAGCGTCGTGGTCGTGGTGGTGCTGACCCTGCTGCGCCGGCGGATGCCGGCGACGACGCTCGTGGTGGGTTCGGCGGTGAGCGCGTTCCTGCCCGGCACGGTCTTGATCACGGGGCTGCTGGGCTGGTCGGCGGGGCGCCGGATCGTAGGGGTGGGGCGGGCGGGGGCCGCCTTCACGCTGGCCTTCCTCGCGTCGGTCGGCCTGAGCGTCCTGCACGAGTGGTCGCAGATGCAGCCGCTGCTGGTGGTCGTGTTCTCCACGCTGATGTTCCTGGCGACGACGGTGATGCCGGGTCTGGCCAGCCGGTACTGGTCGCAGCGCAGGACGCTGCTGCGGGCGCTCCAGGAGCGCAACGGGCAGCTGCTGCGCGAGCGGGCCATGGTCGCCGGGCAGGCGAGGCTGCGCGAGCGGCAGCGGATCGCCCAGGACATGCACGACAGCCTCGGCCACCAGCTGGCTCTGATCTCCGTGCACACCGGTGCGCTGGAGGTGGATCCGAAGCTCACCGACCGCCAGCGCGAGGCGGTGGGGGTGCTGCGGCAGGCGTCGGTGGCGGCGATGCACGAGCTGCGCGAGGTCGTGGGCATCCTGCGGGACGGGGTCGAGGCGCCGGTGCCGGTCGAGGAGGCGGCGCAGCCCGCGGCGCGCGGGGTGGCCGGGATCACGGGGGTCGTGGAGGCGGCGCGGGGCGCGGGGACCGATGTGCGGATGTCCGTGTCGGGTCAGCCGCGGCCGCTGGTGGCGGCCTGCGACCACGCGGCGTACAGGATCGTGCAGGAGGCGCTGACGAACGCGTACAAGCACGCGCCGGGGGCCCCGATCACGGTGGAGCTGCGGTACGAGGACGACTCGCTGGTGGTGGAGATCGCCAACGGTCCGGCGGCCGGTCCGGGGGCCGGTGAGGTGGTGTCGGGCGGGCAGGGGCTGACGGGGCTGCGCGAGCGGGCCCGCCTGGTCGGCGGGATGGTGCACGCGGGGGCGGCCGAGGGCGGTGGGTTCCGGGTGGCCGGGGTGCTGCCGTACGGGGCGGAGCCGGCCGGGGTGGAGGACGTCGCCGACGACTTCGGGCAGCAGGCGCAGGCACGGGGGCTGCGGGGTGCGCCGCCGATGGACTGGGAAGCGGTGGACCGGGAGCTGGCCGTACGGGTGCGCAGCCGCAGCGGCGGCTTCGCGCTGGGCTGCGGCATCGCCTTCGCGGCGGTGGTGCTCATGGTGATCGTGGTCGGCGCGGTGATGGCCCTGCTGGTGGGCTCGATGAGCGACGCCATGCTCGACCGGGAGGCGTTCGACGCGGTGAAGGTGGGCGAGCCGGAGCAGGCCGTGCGCGACCGGCTGCCGAGCGGCGACAGCTTCCTGACCGCCGGGGCGGACCGCAAGGGGCCGCCGCGGCCGGAGGGCTCGCAGTGCCTGGCGCTGCTGGCGGAGGACGACTCGAACGCCCTGGGAACCGACCTGGTTTTCCGGTTCTGCTTCAAGGACGGCAAGCTCGTGGACAAGCAGGCTTACGAGGTCAAGCAGTAGGAGCGCGGGTGCAAGCCGAAGTGATCCGAGTGGTGATCGCCGATGACGAGCCGCTGATCCGGGCCGGGATCAGGATGATCCTGACCTCGGCGCCGGACATCGAGGTCGTCGCGGAGGCGGCGAACGGCCGGGAGGCGGTGGACCTGGCCCGCGCGCACGCCCCGGACGTGGTGCTGCTGGACATCCAGATGCCGGTGATGGACGGGCTGACGGCGCTGGGCGAGCTGGGGCGGGCCGTGCCGGAGGTGCGGGCGCTGATCCTGACGACCTTCGGGGAGAAGGAGAACGTGCTGCGGGCGCTGGGCCAGGGCGGTGCGGGGTTCCTGCTGAAGGACTCGGCGCCGGGCGAGCTGATCGGCGCCGTCCGGGCGGCTGCGGCCGGGGACGCGTACCTCTCGCCGTCGGCGACGCGCCATGTGGTGGACCAGCTGGCGTCGGGGAAGGCCGTGGCGCGCGGCGAGGAGGCCCGGCGCCAGGTCGCGGCGCTGAGCGAACGCGAGCGCGGGGTCCTCGCGCTGCTGGGGGAGGGCCTGTCGAACGCGGACGCGGGGCGGCGGCTGCACATGAGCGAGGCGACCGTGAAGACGTACGTGAGCCGGATCCTGGCGAAGCTGGACTGCGAGAACCGGGTGCAGGCCGCACTGCTGGCCAGGGACGCCGGGCTGTAGATACGGTCAGCCCGTTCCGGAAGCGATCAACGTACGGGTGGGGGCGGCGCGCATGGCGGCGGTAGCGGGGCAGCGGATACCGGAGGTGACGGGGTTCGCGCCGCGGGTGGTGGTGGGCTCGCCGAAGGAGGAGGGCAAGGCGCTGCGCGGACGGGTGCCGCGGGCGGCGCACGCCGCCTTCGAGGCGCCGGCCGGTCGCCCGGACGCCGTGCGGGCGGTGGAGGAGTCCAATGCCGGCCGGGTTCCCGAGCTGACGCCGATACGGGTGGGCCGGATGGCCGCGAATCCCTTCGCGTTCCTGCGCGGGGCGGCCGGGCTGATGGCCCACGACCTGTCCGGCGGCCCCGTGACCGGGGTCGGCGCGCAGATCTGCGGTGACGCGCACGCGGCGAACTTCGGCCTGTACGGGGACGCGCGCGGGCGGCTGGTCATCGACCTGAACGACTTCGACGAGACCGTGTTCGGTCCGTGGGAGTGGGACGTGAAGCGGCTGGCGACCTCGCTGGTGCTGGCCGGCCGGGTGGCGGGCGCGGACGAGGACACCTGCCGGGCGGCCGCGCTGGACTCGGTGGGCGCCTACCGGCGGACCATGCGGCTGCTGGCCAGGCTGCCCGCGCTCGACGCGTGGAACGCCATCGCGGACGAGGAGCTGGTCTCGCACACCGATGCCCGCGATCTGCTGGGCACCCTGGAGCGGGTCTCGGAGAAGGCCCGCAACAACACCTCGGCGCGGTTCGCGGCCAAGTCGACGGAGAGCGGGGCGGACGGCAGCCGGCGGTTCGTGGACGCGCTGCCGGTGCTGCGCCGGGTCGGGGACGGGGAGGCGGAGGCCGTGGCGGCCGCGCTGGGACCGTACCTGCACACGCTCCAGGGGGACCGGCTGCCGCTGCTGGCCCGGTACGCGATCCACGACGTGGCCTTCCGCGTGGTGGGGACCGGGAGCGTCGGCACCCGTTCGTACGTGGTGCTGCTGCTGGACCACCGGGGCGAGCCGCTGGTGCTCCAGGTGAAGGAGGCGCGGCCCTCGGTGCTGCTGCCGCACCTGCCCGCGCTGGGCTTCGTGTCGCCGCCGGAGGAGCACGAGGGACGCCGGGTGGTGGCCGGGCAGAAGCGGATGCAGGTGGTCTCGGACATCATGCTGGGCTGGACCACGGTGGAGGGCCGGCCCTTCCAGGTGCGGCAGTTCCGCAACCGCAAGGGCAGTGTGGATCCGGCGGCGCTGGCCGTCGACCAGATCGACGACTACGGGCGGATGACGGGGGCGCTGCTGGCCCGGGCACACGCGCACAGCGTCGACCCGCGGCTGCTGGCCGGGTACTGCGGGAAGAACGAGGAGCTGGACGAGGCGATGGCGGCCTTCGCCGTGGCCTACGCGGACCGGACCGAGGCCGATCACGCCGACCTGGTGGCGGCGGTCCGGACGGGGCGGATCGCGGCGGAGGCCGGGGTCTAGTGCTGTGACCGGCAAGGTTCACCGGGTCGCGACGCTCCCCCAGCTACCTCCCCCAGACTCCGTCCGGGGGGACCCCCAGGGAGGTACCCCCAGGCACGGCACCTCGCCGCGTTGTCGGACCGCGCAAGTACGTCCAGTACGAGCCGCGGCCCTCCGCCTTGCGATGCACCGCACCTGGGGGCACCTCCCAGCGGTAGCTGGGGGAGCCGCGCCCCGGCAAACCTTTCCGGCCACAGCACTAGGCAGGTCTCACGGGGCTTCTCAGGTGCCTTTCGCGGGGCTCCTCGCGGAGGGCGGTGTTTCACGTGAAACATCGCCCGCACGGACGGGCCGTAGGCTGGCCGGGTGAGCGAGCAGACGGAGCAGACAGGCCCTGGCGAATCCGGCGATGCGGGCGAGGAGCGTCCCGAGGCGCGCCTGGAGCGGGCCGTGCGGGCCGCCGAGCAGGCGCTGATCGAGTTCGAGATCGCGGTGGAGACCTTCCGGGTCGAGGTGGAGAACTTCTCCCGCCTGCACCACCAGAAGCTCGGCCCGATGTACTCGCGGCTCGACGAACTGGACGCGCTGATCGCCGAGGCCAAGGCGGCCCGTACCGGGGATCCCGAGGACCTGCGGCGTGCGCGGGACGCGCGCTCGCTGGTCATGCCGATGCCGGGGGTGGACGAGCTGTTCCACGACTGGCTGGGCTCGGACGGGATGTCCGACGACGCGGCCGCGATGCTCACCGACCGGCCCGTGCGGCCGCCGGAGCGGGTGCGGCCCTCGGAGGAGGTACGCCGTCTCTACCGTGAGCTGGTCCGCAAGGCCCACCCGGACCTCGCCCAGGACGACGCGGAGCGGGAGCGCCGCGACGCCTTCATCGCGCGGGTCAACGCCGCGTACGGGCGGGGCGAGGAGCAGCTGCTGCGCGAGCTGGCCGAGGAGTGGGCGGCCGGTCCGGCGCCCGAGGAGCCGGCGCAGGGCGGGAGCGGGGAGCTGTATGCCCGCCTGGAGTGGCTGGCGCGCCGCAAGGAGCTGCTGTCGCTGGTGGCCAAGGAGCTGGAGGACAGCGCGATCGGGTCGATGCTGAGGATGGCGCCCGAGGATCCCGACCGGCTGCTGGAGGAGATCGCGGAGCAGTTGCTGGCGCAGGTTTCCGAGCGGGAGGCGGAGCTGGCGGCTGCGCTTGCCGCTGGGTGAGGCTTGGCCTGATCCGGTGTCGGATAGGTTGGAACCACCATCTGCGATGAGAGAAGGCGACGTATGAACTTCGGACCGCTTCCCTCGGTGGACGCCGCCGCGGTGCCCTCCGAAGGGTTTGTCCTCGACGTCCGTGAGGACGACGAATGGGCCGCCGGCCATGTCGAGGGCGCTCTGCACATCCCGATGAGCGACTTCGTGGCCCGCTTCGGTGAGCTCACGGAGGCCGTCGAGGACGGCCGCCGGGTGTACGTGATGTGCCGGGTCGGCGGCCGCTCCGCGCAGGTGACCCAGTACCTGGTGCGTCAGGAGATCGACGCGGTGAACGTCGACGGCGGCATGCAGGCCTGGGACGGCGCCGGGCGCCCGATGGTGACGGACGGCGGGAACCCGGCCTTCGTGCTGTAGCCGCCGTCAGGCGAGGGGATGGGCGGCCAGCAGGTCGCCCAGGGCCTCCTCGTGCGCGGCGGCCGGGCCGAGCTGGAGCTCCAGCTGCTTGGCCCACGCGTGGTAGCGGTGCAGCGGGTAGTCGGTGTCGGCGCCGAAGCCGCCGTGCAGGTGCTGGGCGGTCTGTACGACCCGGCGTACGCCCTCCGAGGCCCAGATCTTGGCGACCGCGACGTCACCGGAGGCCGGCAGCGGGCCGCCGGCGCCGCCGGTCGCCGCATCGAGCCGCCAGGCGGCCTGCCAGAGGGTGACCTCCATGGCGCGCAGGTCGATGTAGCGGTCGGCGGCCTGGACGGCGACGGCCTGGAAGGTGGCCACCGGGAAGCCGAACTGCTCGCGCTTGCTCGTGTACCGGCTGGTCATGGTGAGGACGCCCTCGCCGAGGCCGAGCGCGAGGGCGCAGGTCCCGGTGGCGAGGAGCTGGCGGAGCCGGTCCCAGGCGCCGGGGTCCTCGATGAGGTGCGTGGGGGCCACCCGTACGCCGTCCAGGGCGAGTTCGGCGAGCCGCTCCCCGCTGGTGGAGACCTGCTCGGCGAGGGCGAGGCCCTCGGCGGTGCGCGGGACGAGCGCGAGGACGGCCTCGCCTTCGCCGGTGTGGGCGGGTACGGCGATCCAGTCGGCGCTGTGCGCCCAGGGGACGGCGGTCTGCGTGCCGTCCAGGATCCAGTCGCCGCCGCCGCCGTCGCTCTCGCGGCGGGCGGTGACGGCGAGTTCGGCCGGGTCGTGGCCGGAGCGCCCGTGTGCGGCGGCGGTGAGTACGAGGCTTCCGTTCCCGGCGCCGGGCAGCAGGGCGGCGGCCAGTTCGGGGCTGCCGTGGGTCTGTACGGCCATGGCGGTGGCGCAGTGTTCCAGCAGCGGCACCCGGGCCAGCACCTTGGCGGCCTCGCGCAGCACCAGGCACAGGGCGATGGCGTCCAGGCCGGCGCCGCCGTGCTCCTCGGCGAGGACCAGGCTCAGCAGGTCGGATCCGGCGAGCCTGGCCCACAGCGGGCGGTCGAAGTCGTCGGCGACGGCCCCCGGGGTGAGCGCGGGGCTGGGCACGCCGTCGGGTGCGACGTCCGCGAACACGGCCCTGGCCGCCTCGACGGCCGCCTGCTGCTCCTCGGTGAAGGTGAAGTCCACTGCCTGTCCTCCCGCGCGCACCCGGTCGATCCTGTCCTGACGGTGCGTCAAGATAGAACACGTTCCTGAAATTGGACAGGGGGCGGGGAGAACAGCCGGTCAGCGGTCGAAGTCGATCTCCACTTCCTCCGTCACCGGGTGCGACTGGCAGGCCAGCACGAACCCGGCCTCCGTCTCCTCGGACTCCAGCGCGAAGTTCCGATCCATCCGGACCTCGCCCGTCACCAGGAACGCCCGGCAGGTGCCGCACACCCCGCCCTTGCAGGCGTACGGGGCGTCCGCGCGGTTGCGGAGCACCGCGTCCAGCAGGGATTCCCCGTCCCGGACTGGCCAGGTGCCGGAACGGCCGTCGAGCCGTGCGGTGACCCGCCCGTGGGAGGGGGCCGTCGCGGCCGCGGCGCGGGCCGGCGCCGTGATGTCCTCGACGTGGAAGATCTCCTCGTGCACCCGGGTCCGTACGACGCCGAGCGCGCCCAGCGCCCGCTCCGCGCCCTGGACCAGGCCGTACGGTCCGCACAGGAACCAGCCCGTCACGTCCGCCACCGGCAGGAGCGCGGGCAGCAGGGCGGCCAGCCGCTCCTCGTCGAGGCGGCCGGAGGGCAGTCCTGCCTCCTGCTCCTCCCGGGAGAGGACGGTGACCAGCTGGAACCGGTCCGGATACCGGTCCTTGAGGTCGGCGGCCTCTTCCAGGAACATCGTCGACGCCGCCGTACGGTCGCTGCGCACGAGGCAGAAGCGAGCGTCGGGGCGGGCGGCCAGCAGGCTCGCGGCGATGGACAGCACGGGGGTGATCCCGCTGCCGCCCACGATCGCCGCGTAGTGCGCCGCGGCGGGGGCGGCGGCCGGGTCCAGTACGAACCGTCCGGCCGGGACCATCACGTCCAGCACGTCGCCGGCGGCGATCTCCTTGTGCGCGAAGGTGGAGAACTCTCCGCCCTCCACCAGCCGCACCCCGACCCGCAGCTCCGCCGGGCCGGGGCCGTCCGGACCCGGGGCGGGGGAGCAGATCGAATAGGTGCGCCGGATCTCCTCGCCCTCGGCGGCGGTGCGCCGCAGGGTGAGGTGCTGGCCGGGGGCGTGCCGGTAGTCCTCCCGCAGTTCCTGCGGGACCCGGAGGGTCAGAGCCACCGAGTCGTCGGTGAGCCGGTCGACTGCCGCCACCGTCAGCGGGTGGAACGCGCCGTGGCGGGGTGCGGCCATCTACAGCTCCTTGAAGTGGTCGAACGGTTCGCGGCAGGCGGTGCAGCGGCGCAGCGCCTTGCATGCGGTGGAGGAGAACCGGCTGAGCAGCTCGGTGTCGGTCGATCCGCAGTTCGGGCAGCGGACCGACAGGGTGAGCGGGACCGGCCCGCCGGCCGCGTGCGGGCGCGGCGGGGCGATGCCGAACTCGGCGAGCTTGCGCCGGCCCTCGGCGCTGATGTCGTCGGTCGACCAGGCGGGGGCCAGCACGGTGGTCACCCGCACCTCGGGTATGCCGTGGCCGGTCAGGACCCGCTCGATGTCGGCGGACATGGCCTCGATGGCGGGGCAGCCGGTGTAGGTGGGGGTGAGGGTCACCTCGGCGTGGCCGTCCTCGAGCACCCGCACCCCGCGCACCACGCCGAGCTCGCCGAGGGTGAGTACGGGCAGCTCGGGGTCCGGGACGGAGCCGGCCAGCTCGGCGAGCTCCGCCTCCAGGCGGGTCGTCCCGGCGTCGGCGGTCACCATGACGCCCCCGGGTGGCTGCGATGCAGGTGCTGCATCTCGGCGAGCAGCCGGCCGAAGGGCTCGGTGTGCAGGCCCTGGCGCCCGGCGCCGGCCGCCCAGGCTCCGGTGCGCTGCCCCTCGGGCAGGGCGAGCCCGGCCCGCTCCAGTACGTCGGTCAGCGCGGCCAGCCAGCGCGTTTCCAGGGCGGCCCAGTCCAGGCCGTCGAGCCCCTCCACCGGCTGGAACATCTCGCCGGTGTACTTCCACAGGGCGTCCAGGGCGGCCCGTATGCGGGCGTGGCTCTCCTCGGTGCCGTCGCCGAGGCGCAGGGTCCACTGCTCGGCGTGGTCGCGGTGGTACGCGGTCTCCTTGACGGCCTTGGCCGCCAGCGGGGCGATCGGGCCGTCGCCGCGCGCCAGCTCCCCGTAGAGCTCGTGCTGGTAGAAGGAGAAGTAGAGCTGCCGGGCGATGGTGTGGGCGAAGTCGCCGTTGGGCTGCTCCACCAGCTGGAGGTTGCGGAAGGAGCGCTCCTCGCGCAGGAACGCCAGCTCGTCCTCGTCGCCCGCCATGGACAGCAGGACGCGGGCCTGGCCGAGCAGGTCGAGGGCGATGTTGGCGAGCGCGACCTCCTCCTCCAGGACGGGGGCGTGCCCCGCCCACTCGCCGAGGCGGTGGGAGAGGATCAGGGCGTCGTCGCCGAGGGCGAGGGCCGCCGCGGTGGCGGCAGTGGTGTCCGCGGTGGTGTCGGTGCCGGTCACAGGTGGCTCACCCCCTCCGGGATGTCGTAGAACGTGGGGTGCCGGTAGGGCTTGTCGGCGGACGGGGCGAAGAACGGGTCCCGCTCGTCAGGCGAGGAGGCGGTGATCTCGGTGGAGGGCACCACCCAGATCGAGATGCCCTCACCACGCCGGGTGTAGAGGTCGCGGGCGTTGCGCAGGGCCATCTCCGCGTCGGGGGCGTGCAGGCTTCCCGCGTGCGTGTGCGAGAGGCCGCGCCGCGAGCGGACGAACACCTCCCACAGGGGCCAGTTCTGCGTCATACCCGTGCCTCCTCGTTCTGTGCGGCGTGCTGTGCCGCCTGCTTGTCCGCATACGCTGCGGCCGCGTCGCGCACCCAGGCGCCTTCCTCGTGGGCCGTGCGCCGCTGGCTGAGGCGCTGCTCGTTGCACGGTCCGTTGCCCTTGAGCACGTTCCAGAACTCCGTCCAGTCGATGGCGCCGAAGTCGTGGTGCCCGCGCTCCTCGTTCCACTTCAGGTCCGGGTCGGGCAGGGTCAGGCCGAGGGCCTCGGCCTGCGGGACGGCTATGTCGACGAACCGCTGGCGCAGCTCGTCGTTCGAGTGCCGCTTGATCCGCCAGGCCATCGACTGCGCGGAGTGCGCCGACTCGTCGTCCGGCGGGCCGAACATCATCAGCGAGGGCCACCACCAGCGGTCGACCGCGTCCTGGGCCATCGCGTGCTGCGCCTCGGTGCCCTTGGACAGGGTCATGAGGAGCTCGAAGCCCTGGCGCTGGTGGAAGGACTCCTCCTTGCAGATCCGGACCATGGCGCGCGCGTACGGCCCGTAGGAGCAGCGACAGATCGGCACCTGGTTGGTGATCGCCGCGCCGTCCACCAGCCAGCCGATGGCGCCGACGTCCGCCCAGGTCAGGGTGGGGTAGTTGAAGATCGAGGAGTACTTCTGCTTGCCCGCGTGGAGCTTGTCGAGCAGCTCGTCGCGGCTTGTGCCCAGGGTCTCGGCGGCGCTGTAGAGGTACAGCCCGTGGCCGGCCTCGTCCTGCACCTTGGCCATCAGGATCGCCTTGCGGCGCAGCGAGGGCGCGCGGGTGATCCAGTTGGCCTCGGGCTGCATTCCGATGATCTCGGAGTGGGCGTGCTGGGCCATCTGGCGGACGAGGGAGGCGCGGTACTCCTCGGGCATCCAGTCGCGCGGTTCCACGCGCTCCTCCGCCGCGACGGCCGCGTCGAAGGCCGCCGCGAGCTGTGCGCCCAGGTCAGCAGCCATGGCTGTCCCATCCGTCCCGTCTGTCCCGAGGGCCGTCTCCGGCCCCGTCTCCGGGGTCACTGCCACCATCCCGGCCCCTTGTCAGAGTCTGGTTTCCGCCCGACCGACCGATCGTTCGGTTCATCCTCTTCAATGGTGAGACGACGGCCCGTAGGGTGTCAACCTCTGTGGTCAACCCTGTGGACGCCGGACGATCGGGGCGGGATGGATTCGAACGAGCGCGAGCCCGCCGGAAGGGCCGCTCCTCCACCCCCGCGGGTGCCCGGAATAGCCGGTCTGTCCACCCCGTACCGGATGGTCGCCGCGCTCGCCCTCGGGGCCCTCGCGGTGACTGCCTGCGCGCATCTCGCACTGGTGTTCCTGCACGTCGCCCCGACGAACACGGTGAGCCGGCAGCACGCGCGGACGGTCGACGGCTGGATCTACCCCGAGTTCGAACAGAACTGGAAGCTCTTCGCTCCCAACCCGCTCCAGCAGAACATCGCGGTGGAGGCGCGCGCGCAGGTACGGACCGCAGGCGGCGAGCTCACCACCACCGACTGGCGGAACCTGAGCGCCGAGGACGGCGCGGCGATCCGGCACAGCCTGCTGCCGAGCCACACGGAACAGAACGAGCTCCGCCGGGCCTGGGACTTCTTCACCGGCTCCCACGACGAGGACAACAAGCCGAACGGCGAGCGCGGCGCGCTGTCCGAGGAGTACCTGCGGCGGATCGCCGTGGACCGGCTCGCCCCGGCGCACCCGGGCGGGCGGGTCCTGCGGGTCCAGCTGCGCTCGGCGACGACGGCGGTGGCCGCGCCCGAGTGGAGCGACGAGACGACCGACACCCAGACCTACTACCGGGAGCTGCCGTGGTGGACGGTGTGAGACTCCGGTCCTCCGCGGGGCGGGCGCTGGCGAAGGTCACCGGGCAGGCCATGGGCCCGTACCAGAGCGCCGTGATCCGCATCGGCTTCGCCGGGACCTGGCTCTTCTTCCTGCTGCGCGAGTTCCCGTACCGCGGCGAGCTGTACGGGCCGGACGGGCCGTGGAGCTGGGAGCTGGCGGAGCGGCTGATCGCCTCCAACGGGGCCTTCACGGTGCTGATGTGGTCCGGTTCGGCGGTGTGGTTCGAGATCGTCTACGCGGTGGCCGTGCTGTCGAGCGTGGGGCTGCTGCTGGGCTGGCGGACGCGGGCCGCGTCCGTGGTGTTCATGATCGGGGTGCTCTCCCTGCAGAACCGCAGCGTGTTCATGGGCGACGGCGGGGACAACGTCATCCACCTGATGGCCCTCTACCTGGTGCTGACCCGGTGCGCGCAGGTGTGGTCCCTGGACGCGCGGCGGTCCCGGCTGCGGGGGTCGGCCTCCGCGGGGGCCGCCGGGCCGGTGCTGTGGGCGGTGCTGGGCGCGGTGTTCGCGTACGGGACGGCGACCGGGCGGTTCAGCCACGGCTGGCTGGCGGCCTTCGCGGCGGTGTGGGTGGTCTGCGGGCTGTGGTGGGTGGTCGACCGGTACGAACCGGAAGGGGAGGGGCGCGCGACGCTGGACGTGCTGGCCAACCTGCTGCACAACGCCGGGATGCTGGTGATCATGGCGGAGGTCTGCCTGATCTACGCCACGGCGGGCTGGTACAAGATCCAGGGATCGCGGTGGCAGGACGGGACGGCGCTGTACTACCCCCTGGGGCTGGACTACTTCACGCCGTGGCCGGGGCTGTCGGCGCTGCTGGCGAGCAGCGGGACGGTGGTGATGCTGCTGTCGTACGGGACGGTGGCGGTGCAGGTCGCGTTCCCGTTCACGCTGTTCAACCGGCGGATCAAGAACGTGCTGCTGGGTGTGATGATGCTGGAGCATGCCGGGATCGCGGTGCTGCTGGGGCTGCCGTTCTTCTCTTTGGCGATGATCGCCGCCGACGCGGTCTTTCTGCCGACGGCGTTCCTGGTCTGGCTGGGCGCCAGGGCCGCCGTGCTGGTGCCGGGCCCGTCGGCTCCGCCGGCCCCGGAACCGGAGTCGGCCCCGGTGGCGGCCGGGTCCGCCCTGACCTGACCTGCGGCGCCGTTGCCGGGGCGCTGCCCCGGACCCCGCGCCTCAAACGCCGGCGGGGCTGGGAGGCCGGGGCTCCGCCACGGATCCGCGCCTCACATGCCGGCGGGGCTCAGGGATCCGGGGCTCCGCCCCGTGCCCCGCGCCTCGAACGCCGGCGGGGCTGAAAGATCGGGGCTCCGCCCCGGGCCCCGCGCCTCAAACGCCGGCGGGGCTGGATGTGCCTGGCGTCGGCACGGTCGGCGCCCGGGTCCGTGCAGCGGTGCGGCCGGTGGGGTGGGCGGGCGGGGGTGGGACCGTAGGGTCGGGGTATGAGTGAGGATCAGAGCCCCGAAGAGGTCGTGCGGCAGTGGCGGGAGGCCGTCGGTCGGGGCGACCTCGTACTGCTGGACGGGTTCCACGCGCTGAAGCACGCCCTGCGGTTCGGGGCCGATGTGCGCATGGCCGTCGCCGACGACCCCGACGGCGTACGGGCGCTCGCCGGCGAGCTGGCTCCGGATGTCGAGGCGGACGTGGCCCGGCTGGTACGGGCGGCGTCGCTGAAGGGGCTGCTGCCCCGCGTGCATCCCACCGGGGTCGCGGCGCTGGCCGTACGGCCCGACCGGGGCGCAGGGCTGGCCGCACTGGCGAAGACACCGCGCCCCGCACCCGTCGTCGTCCTCGACAACCCCCGCAACCTCGGCAACGTCGGAGCCGTCGTCCGGCTCGCCGCGGGCTTCGGCGCCACCGGCGTGGTGACCCGCGGCGACCTCGACCCCTGGCACCCGAACGTGGTCCGGGCCGGGGCCGGGCTGCACTACGCGACCACCGTCGAACGGCTGGACCTGGACGAACTGCCGCCCGGGCCGCTCTACGCGCTCGACCCGGAGGGCGAGGACATCCGCACCCTCACCCTCCCGGACGACGCCCTGCTCGCCTTCGGCTCGGAGCGGCACGGCATCTCACCCGAGCTGCATGAACGAGCCGACCATCTGGTGGCGCTGCCGATGCGCCCGCAGGTCTCCAGCTACAACCTCGCCACCAGTGTCGCGATGACGCTGTTCCACTGGGGCGGGCCCAGGGACACGGACTAGGCCTGGCGGCGGACCTCCACCACACGGAAGCGGTTCGACACGAAGGCGCCGTCGCACAGTGCCGCGTTGGCCGCCGGGTTGCCGCCCGAGCCGTGGAAGTCCGAGAACGCCGCGGTCTGGTTGACGTACACCCCGCCGGTGAGGTTCAGGGAGAGCTGCGCGGACTCCTCCAGGCAGACCTCCTCGATCGCCCGCTCGGTGTCGGCGGACGTCGTGTACGCGCCCACCGTCATCGCGCCCTTCTCACGGACCGTACGGCGCAGCAGGTCGAGGGCGTCGGCGGTCGAGTCGACCGCCACCGCGAAGGACACCGGGCCGAAGCACTCCGAGAGGTACGCCGCGTCCGGGTCCGGCTTGGACGCGTCCAGCTTCACCATCACCGGCGTGCGGACCACCGCGTCCGGGAACTCCGGGTTGACGACCTCGCGGGAGGCCAGCGCGACCTCGCCCAGGCCGGCCGCCGCCTCCAGCCGGGCCTTGACGTCCGGGTTGACCAGCGCGCCCAGCAGCGCGTTGGCCCGGGCGTCGTCGCCCAGCAGGCCGCCGACCGAGGCCGCGAGGTCGGCGACGACTTCGTCGTAGGTCTTGTGCCCGGCGTCCGTGGCGATGCCGTCGCGCGGGATCAGCAGGTTCTGCGGGGTGGTGCACATCTGGCCGCTGTACAGGGACAGGGAGAACGCCAGGTTGGAGAGCATCCCCTTGTAGTCGTCGGTGGAGTCCACGACCACCGTGTTGACGCCGGCCTTCTCCGTGTAGACCTGCGCCTGGCGGGCGTTGGCCTCCAGCCAGTCGCCGAACTCCGTGGACCCGGTGTAGTCGATCAGCTTGACCTCGGGGCGGAGCGCGAGGGTCTTGGCGATGCCCTCACCCGGGCGCTCGACGGCCAGCGCGATCAGGTTCGGGTCGAAGCCCGCCTCGGCGAGGACCTCACGGGCCACCTGGACCGTGAGCGCCAGCGGGAGGACGGCGCGCGGGTGCGGCTTCACCAGCACCGCGTTGCCGGTGGCCAGGGAGGCGAACAGGCCCGGGTAGCCGTTCCAGGTGGGGAAGGTGTTGCAGCCGATCATCAGGGAGATGCCGCGCGGGACCGCGGTGAACGTCTTGCCGAGCTCCAGCGGATCACGCTTGCCCTGCGGCTTCGACCAGTCGGCCTGCCCGGGGACACGCGTCTGCTCCTCGTACGCGTAGGCCACCGCCTCCAGGCCGCGGTCCTGTGCGTGCGGGCCGCCCGCCTGGAACGCCATCATGAAGGCCTGGCCGCTGGTGTGCATGACCGCGTGCGCGAACTCGTGCGTGCGGGCGGAGATGCGCGACAGGATCTCGATACAGACCACGGCGCGCGCCTCGGGGCCCGCGTCCCGCCAGGCGGCCATGCCGGCCTTCATCGCGGGCAGCAGCACGTCCGGGTCGGCGTGCGGGTACTCGACGCCCAGCGTCGGGCCGTACGGGGACACCTCGGCGCCGGTCCAGCCGTCCGTGCCGGGCTGGCCCAGGTCCAGCCGGGTGCCGCGGAGGGCTTCGAAGGCGGCGAGGCCGTCGGCCGGGGCGGTCTCCCCGTACGCCTTGGGGTGCTCGGGATGCGGGGACCAGTAGGCACGGCTGCGGATCGCCGACAAGGCCTGGTCCAGGGTGGGCCGGTGCTTGGCGGACAGCTGGGGGACGGTGAGCTCGGCGGCCATCAGGGACCAACTCCTCGTTGAGCCGGGCGAAGGAGAGCAGACTGGAGTTAGAGTAACCGAACGATCGGTCGGGACAAGAGGGCCCGGCAGACCTGTGGATAAGTCGGTGCGGGAGGATCAGGACATGACAGCAATCGAGCGGTCCCGCACTGTGGCGGTCGTCGGCGCGGGCACCATGGGCCAGGGCATCGCCCAGGTCGCCCTTCTCGCAGGTCACCGCGTGCTGATCTACGACATCGACGCGGCCCTCGCCGCCGACGGTGTCGGCTTCGTGCAGGACCGCGTCGAGCGGATGGCCGCCAAGGGCCGTCTGGACCGGGCCGAGGCCGAGGACGCGATCGGCCGAATCGGTTCGGCGGGCGCCCTCGCGGACCTCGCCGGGGCCGCCCTCGTCATCGAGGCGGTGGTCGAGAACGTCACCGTCAAGCAGACGCTCTTCGCCGCACTCGAAGAGGTGGTTTCGCCGGACGCGCTGCTGGCCACCAACACCTCCTCCCTCTCCGTCACCGAGCTCGCCGCCGGTCTCGCGCACCCCGGCCGCTTCCTCGGCCTGCACTTCTTCAACCCGGCCCCGCTGCTCCCCCTCGTCGAGGTGGTCAGCGGTTTCGCGACCGATCCGGCGGCCGCCGAGCGCGCGTACGGCACGGTCCTCGGCTGGGGGAAGACGCCGGTCCGCTGCGCCGACACCCCCGGCTTCATCGTCAACCGGATCGCGCGCCCCTTCTATGCCGAGGCCTTCTCGGTGTACGAGGAGCAGGGCGCCGACCCGGCCACCATCGACGCCGTGCTCCGCGAGAGCGGCGGCTTCAAGATGGGCCCGTTCCAGCTGACCGACCTGATCGGCCAGGACGTCAACGAGGCCGTGACCCGCTCGGTGTGGGAGTCCCTCTTCCGCAGCCCCAAGTTCACCCCGTCCCTCGCGCAGCGCCGGCTGGTCCAGTCGGGCCGCCTCGGCCGCAAGTCGGGGCACGGCTGGTTCCCGTACGGCCCGGACGCCACCGTGCCCGAGCCGCACACCGCCGCACCCGAGGACGCCCCGGACAAGGTCACGGTGGTCGGCGACCTCGGGCCGGCGGCGGAGCTGGCCGACCTCCTGGAGGAGGCCGGGATCGCGGTCGACGCCACCGAGCACGGGGGCCCGTACATCCAGCTGCCCGGCGAGGGCCAGCTGGTCCTCGCGGACGGCAAGACCTCCGTCGAGTTCGCGGACGTCGTCTACTTCGACCTCGCGCTCGACTACCGGGGCGCCACCCGGATCGCGCTCTCCGCCAGCGAGGACACGAGCGAGCGGACCCTCGCCGAGGCCGTCGGCCTGTTCCAGAAGCTGGGCAAGAAGGTCTCCGTCATCGGCGACGTCCCCGGCATGATCGTCGCCCGGACCGTGGCGATGCTGATCGACCTCACGGCCGACGCGGTCGCGCGCGGCGTCGCCACCGCCGAGGACATCGACACGGCGATGAAGCTCGGCGTCAACTACCCGCTCGGACCGGCCGAATGGCACGACCGGCTCGGCCGGGACTGGGCCTACGACCTGCTGCACCACCTCGACGAGCGCTGTCCCGGCGGGCGGTACGCGCCCTCGCTGGCCCTGTTCAAGCTGGGCTACGCCGCAGGGGAAGAAGACGAGACGGGGGAGACCGAATGACGACGGTGAAGCGGGACACCTACACCCCCGAGACGCTTCTGTCGGTCGCCGTCCAGGTCTTCAACGAGCGCGGCTACGACGGCACCTCGATGGAGCACCTCTCCAAGGCCGCGGGCATCTCGAAGTCCTCGATCTACCACCACGTCACGGGCAAGGAGGAGCTGCTCCGGCGCGCCGTGAGCCGCGCCCTCGACGGGCTCTTCGCGATCCTGGAGGAGCCCGGTGCGGTACGCGGCCGGGCGGTCGAGCGCGTCGAGTACGTCACGCGCCGCACGGTGGAGGTGCTCGTCGGTGAACTGCCGTACGTGACGCTGCTGCTGCGGGTACGCGGCAACACGCGGACCGAGCGCTGGGCGCTGGAACGCCGCCGCGAGTTCGACCACCAGGTCGCCGACCTCCTCAAGGCCGCCGCCGCCGACGGCGACCTCCGCGCGGACGTGGACATCCGCCTCGCCACCCGCCTGCTCTTCGGCATGGTGAATTCCCTGGTCGAGTGGTACCGCCCGCACCCGGGCACGGGCCACGACCAGGTCGCGGACGCGGTCGTCCACATGGCCTTCGACGGGCTGCGGACCGTCCGCGACTAGTCGGCCGGGTGGCAGGCCGCCCGAACGGCCGAACGGCCGGCTACTCCTCCGAGATCGCCGGACCTACCGGCCCCTGCCCCTGCCCCAGGCCCGGAGCCAGGAGATCCGTTTCCTCGAAGACCAGCAGGGTGCGTGTGGAGAGGACCTCCGGGATGGCCTGGAGGCGGGTCAGGACCAGTTCGCGCAGGGTGCGGTTGTCCGGGGTGTGGACCAGCAGCAGCACGTCGAAGTCTCCGCTGACCAGGGCGATGTGCGCGGCGCCCGGGAGTTCGCGGAGCTGTTCGCGGACCGTGCGCCAGGAGTTCTGGACGATCTTCAGGGTGATGTACGCGGAGGCGCCCTGGCCCGCGCGCTCGTGGTCGACGCGGGCCGTGAACCCGCGGATCACCCCGTCGTCGATGAGCCGGTTGATCCGGGCGTAGGCGTTCGCGCGCGAGACGTGCACCTGCTCCGCCACCGAGCGTATGGACGCGCGGCCGTCCGCCTGGAGCAGCCGCATGATCGACCGGTCGATCGGGTCCAGGGGGCGGGGTGGTACCGGTGGGACTCCAGAGGTGCCCCCTGGCGGGACCGGTGCGGAACCCGCTCCGGCCATTTGTTCATCCGGCATTGCCCGATGCCTCCCTCTCCTGGACGTCCTGCATCCATCCCAGGGCCCCGGCGCCAGTTTGTCCACAGCCTGGGTCCGCCTGTAGCCAAATTGCGCGGACAACCGAACAATCGGTAGGTGAGGCGCCTCACACCCGAGCCCTCCATGCCCGCTTCCCACGAGGAGGTGTACGCCGCCATGACGGTCCAAGAGCTGCCCGGTGCCGGTGCGTCCCACCGTCCCACCCCGCCGCCCGCCTGGAGGCCCCGTACGGACGCCGCGCCGCTGCTGCCGGACCCGGAGCCCTACCGGGTGCTGGGCACACCGGCGGCAGACCGGCTCGACCCCGCGCTGATGCGCCGCTGCTACGCGGAGCTGGTGCGCGGCCGCCGGTACAACGCGCAGGCCACCGCGCTGACCAAGCAGGGGCGGCTCGCCGTCTACCCGTCCACCGTGGGCCAGGAGGCCTGCGAGATCGCGGCGGCACTGGTCCTGGAGGACCGGGACTGGCTCTTCCCGAGCTACCGCGACACCCTGGCGGCCGTCGCGCGCGGGCTGGACCCCGTACAGGCGCTGACGCTGCTGCGGGGCGACTGGCACACCGGCTACGACCCCCGTGAGCACCGGATAGCCCCGCTCTCCACCCCGCTCGCCACCCAGCTGCCGCACGCGGTGGGCCTGGCACACGCCGCCCGGCTGCGCGGCGACGACGTCGTCGCCCTCGCCATGGTCGGCGACGGCGGCACCAGCGAGGGCGATTTCCACGAGGCACTGAACTTCGCCGCCGTCTGGCAGGCACCGGTGGTCTTCCTCGTGCAGAACAACGGCTTCGCGATATCCGTCCCGCTGGCCAAGCAGACCGCCGCCCCGACGCTGGCCCACAAGGCCGTGGGGTACGGGATGCCCGGCCGGCTGGTCGACGGCAACGACATCGCGGCGATGCACGAGGTGCTGACCGAGGCCGTCCGGCGGGCCCGGGCCGGAGGCGGTCCGACCCTGATCGAGGCCGTCACGTACCGGATGGAGGCCCACACGAACGCCGACGACGCCACCCGCTACCGCGGTGACGCCGAGGTCGAGGCCTGGAAGGCGCACGACCCGGTCGAGCTCCTGGAGCGCGAGCTGACCGCGCGCGGGATCCTCGACGAGGCGGGCGTCCAGGAGGCGCGCGACGCGGCCGAGACGATGGCCGCGGCGCTCCGCGAGGGGATGAACGCGGACCCGGTGCTGGACCCGATGGACCTCTTCGCGCACGTGTACGCGGAGCAGACCGGCAGGCTGCGCGAGCAGGCGGCCATGCTGCGCGCCGAGCTCGACGCGGAGGGAGACGCATGACCACGGTGGCGGCGAAGACGGCGAAGTCCGGGGTCAAGCCCGCGACGATGGCCCAGGCCCTGACCCGCGCGATGCGCGACGCGATGGCCGAGGACCCGACGGTCCACGTCATGGGCGAGGACGTCGGGACGCTCGGCGGGGTCTTCCGGATCACGGACGGCCTCGCGAAGGAGTTCGGCGAGGACCGCTGTACGGACACCCCGCTCGCGGAGGCGGGAATCCTGGGCGCGGCGGTCGGCATGGCCATGTACGGGCTGCGGCCGGTCGTGGAGATGCAGTTCGACGCGTTCGCGTACCCGGCCTTCGAGCAGCTGATCTCGCACGTGGCGAAGATGCGCAACCGTACGCGGGGCGCGATGCCGCTGCCGATCACCATCCGGGTGCCGTACGGCGGCGGGATCGGCGGGGTGGAGCACCACTGCGACTCCTCCGAGGCGTACTACCTGGCCACCCCCGGACTGCACGTGGTGACGCCGGCGACCGTCGAGGACGCGTACGGGCTGCTGCGCGCGTCGATCGCGAGCGACGACCCGGTGGTCTTCCTGGAGCCGAAGCGGCTCTACTGGTCGAAGGCCGACTGGTCGCCGCAGGCACCGGCCGCGGTGCCGGGGATCGGCAAGGCGCTGGTCCGGCGTACGGGCACGAGCGCGACGCTGATCACGTACGGACCCTCGCTGCCGGTGTGCCTGGAGGCCGCCGAGGCGGCGCGCGAGGAGGGCTGGGACCTGGAGGTCGTGGACCTGCGCTCGCTGGTCCCCTTCGACGAGGACACGGTCGTGGAGTCCGTACGCCGGACCGGGCGCGCGGTGGTCGTCCACGAGGCGAACGGCTTCGGCGGACCGGGCGCGGAGATCGCCGCCCGGGTGACGGAGCGCTGCTTCCACCACCTGGAGGCGCCGGTGCTGCGGGTGACGGGCTTCGACATCCCGTACCCGCCGCCGATGCTGGAGAAGCACCACCTGCCGGGTGTGGACCGGATCCTGGACACCGTCGCCCGCCTCCAGTGGGAGAACTGATGCCGCAGGTCATGGAGTTCAAGCTGCCCGACCTCGGTGAAGGCCTGACCGAGGCCGAGATCGTGCGCTGGCTGGTGGCGGTGGGCGATGTCGTCGCCATCGACCAGCCGGTCGTCGAGGTCGAGACGGCCAAGGCGATGGTGGAAGTGCCCTGCCCGTACGGCGGTGTGGTCACCGCCCGCTTCGGGGAGGAGGGGCAGGAGCTTCCGGTCGGGGCCCCGCTGATCACCGTGGCGGTAGGTGCGGAGGCGATGCCGGAGGCCCCGGAGGCCCCGGGGGCTGAAGCCGAAGGCTCCGGCAGCGTGCCCCGGCCCCTGATCGGTTACGGCACGGACCACTCGCGCCCGGCGCGACGGCGACGGGTGCGACCCGTCACCGCAGCGGTGTCGGCGCCCGTCGCGGCCCCGGCCGCGGCTCCTGCCCCGGCTCCCGTTCCCGTCGCGGCGGCTCCGGCCGTTCCGGCGGGGCCTGTGCCGGTGATCTCGCCACTGGTGCGCAAGCTGGCCAAGGACAACGGGGTCGATCTGCGTGCCCTGCGCGGGTCGGGGCCGGAGGGCCTGATCCTGCGGGCGGACGTCGAGGCGGCGCTGCGCGCGCCGGAGCCGGTCGCGGTCCCGGCGGCTTCGGCCGTGGCGGCGACCGTCGCCGCGACCGTGGGTGAACGGATTCCGCTCAAGGGGGTGCGCGGGGCTGTCGCCGAGAAGCTGTCGCGCAGCCGGCGCGAGATTCCGGACGCCACCTGCTGGGTCGACGCGGACGCCACCGAACTGATGGCGGCGCGGGCCGCGATGAACGCGGTGGGCGGCCCCAAGATCTCGGTGCTCGCGCTGCTGGCCCGGATCTGCACGGCCGCGCTGGCCCGGTACCCGGAGCTCAACTCCACCGTGGACCTGGAAGCGAAGGAGATCGTCCGGCTGCCGGCCGTGCACCTGGGCTTCGCGGCCCAGACGGAACGGGGGCTGATGGTGCCCGTGGTGCGCGATGCGCACACGCGGAACCCGGAGTCCCTGTCGGCGGAGTTCGCCCGGCTGACGGAGCTGGCGCGGGCCGGGAAGCTGGCGCCGGCCGATCTGACGGGCGGGACCTTCACCCTGAACAACTACGGGGTGTTCGGGGTCGACGGCTCCACGCCGATCATCAACCACCCGGAGGCGGCGATGCTCGGGGTGGGGCGGATCATGCCGAAGCCGTGGGTGCACGGTGGGGAGCTGGCGGTCCGTCAGGTCGTACAGCTGTCGCTGACGTTCGACCACCGGGTCTGCGACGGGGGTACGGCGGGGGGCTTCCTCCGCTACGTCGCGGACTGCGTGGAGTCCCCGGCGGTCCTGCTGCGCAGCCTGTAGCTCGGGCGCGGGCCGGGCGGGGGCCGCTGCGCGGAGCCTGCCCCCACCCCGCCCCTTCCCGAAACCGGGGGCTCCGCCCCCAGACCCCACCCCTGCGGCGCCGTTGCGGGGGCTCCGCCCCCGAACCCTCCCCCAGACTCCGTCCGGGGGGACCCCCAGCGCCTCAAACGCCGGCGAGGCTGAAGATCCGGGGCGGAGCCCCAGGAGGGCGGGCCGTGGGCTAGGACGGCGGCAGCACCGGGGGGTGCCAGGCCGCGTGGCGGAGGGTCGCGCGGACGGTGGCGCCCGACGGGGCCAGGCGGAGGGCGGTGTCGCGCGCGGCCACCGCCAGCGGATGGGTGAGGCGGTGGCCGAGGCGGCCGGCTCGGCGGGCCGCGCGGGCCACGGCTTCGGCGCGGGGCCGGCGCACGGCGTCGTACCGGGCCAGCGCGGCCTCGACGGACGGCCCGGCGGCCAGTTCGGCGGCCAGCACCACCGCGTCCTCCAGCGCCTGGCAGGCGCCCTGCCCGAGGTTCGGCGTCATGGCGTGCGCCGCGCGAGCAGTGCGGTCCGGCCCACCGCGTACGACGGCAGCGGCGCGACCAGCTCGTGGATGTCGTGGTGCAGGACGTCCTTCGGCCGGGTCGCCGCCAGGAGCGCGGGGACGGGCCGGTGCCAGTCGCCGAAGCGGTGCTTCAGGAAGGCGAGCGGGTCCCGGTGGCGGATCCCGGGCGGGGACGCCAGTACCGCGTGCGCGCTCGTACGCCGCCTCGTGGCCCGGGACCAGGCCGAGCTGCAGGCCGCCGGAGAAGCCGCTCCGCCACCGCGCTCCGCGCCCGAGCTCGTCGACGGCTTCGCCGCCCTGGCCCGGGCCCGGCTGACGGGGGAGGGGCGGCGCCGCTCCCTCGCCCGCTACACCTGCGCGGTGGAGAGCGTCCGCGATCCGGAGCTGCGCGAGATCCTCGTCCCGCGCGACAACGCCGGCCGGGACGCCGTACGGGCCTTCGTGGCGGCCCACGGCGCCCCCGACCCGGACGCCCGCACCCTGACGCTGCTGGCCTGTGTGGACGGGCTGATCCTGGACTCCCTGCTGACCGGGGCGCCGGTCAGCAGGGACGCCCTGCAGGGGCTGGTCGCCGCCGCGCTCAGGCCGTAGCCGCAGCCGCAGGCGCGACGAGCAGCAGCTTGCCCACGTGGCTGCTCGACTCCATGACCCGGTGCGCCTCGGCGGCCTCCTCCAGGGGGAACGTCGCATGCACCACCGGCCGCACCCGCCCCGCCGACACCAGCGGCCACACGTGCTCGCGCACGGCCGCGACGATGGCCGCCTTCTCCTCCAGCGGGCGGGCCCGCAGCGAGGTGGCGGTGATCGCCGCCCGCTTGGCCAGCAGCGCGGCGAGGTTCAGTTCGGCCTTCACTCCGCCCTGGAGCCCGATGACGGCCAGCCGGCCGTTCACGGCGAGGGCGTCGACGTTCCGGGAGAGGTACTTCGCCCCCATGATGTCCAGGATCACGTCCGCCCCGGCTCCGCCCGTCGCCGCCCGCAGCTCGGCCACGAAGTCCTGCTCTCGGTAGTCGATCAGGATGTCGGCGCCCAGCTCCTTGCAGCGCGCCAGCTTCTCCGGGCCCCCGGCCGTCACCGCCACCGTCGCGCCGACCGCCTTCGCCAGCTGGACCGCCATCGTCCCGATGCCGCTGGACCCGCCGTGCACCAGCAGGGTCTCGCCGGGGCGCAGCCCGGCCACCATGAACACGTTGGACCACACGGTCGTGACGACTTCGGGCAGCGCGGCCGCCGTGACCAGGTCCACGCCCTTCGGGACGGGCAGCAGCTGGCCGGCCGGAACGGCCACCTTCTGCGCGTATCCGCCGCCGGCCAGCAGGGCGCACACCTCGTCGCCCACCGACCAGCCGGACACCCCCGGTCCGACCGCGGAGATCCGTCCGGAGCACTCCAGGCCCGGGTACCGGGAGGCGCCGGGCGGGGGATCGTAGAACCCCTGGCGCTGGAGGACGTCGGCGCGGTTCACGGCGCTCGCCGCGACCTCGACGAGGACCTCGCCCTCGCCCGCCACCGGATCGGGTACGTCGGTCCAGACGAGGGCCTCGGGGCCGCCGGGCTGCTCGATGGTGATCGCATGCATGGCCCGGAGGCTACGCCAACTCGCGCCTACTCGGCGGGACCCAGTATCACCGGCGGCGAAGTCGGCCGCGCCGCCCGGACGATGACGATGAGACGGTCCGTCAGCTGGAGCGGGCTCGCGTGCGGGTCGTCGTACGCGAGCAACCGGTGCCCGCGCAGGACGCTCACCACCAGGTCGTCCGTCTCCCGTACCGACTTGCCCACCTCGCCCCGGTTGACGGGCCGTTCGATGAGGTCGAGGCCGGTGCCCTGCTGGATCAGGTCCTCCATCACGGTGCCCGCGCTGGGGCTGAGGACGGAGAGGCCCAGCAGGCGGCCCGCCGCGCTCGCGCTCGTGATGACGGCGTCCGCGCCGGACTGGCGCAGCAGCGGCGCGTTCTCCTCCTCGCGCACCGCCGCGACGATCTTCGCGCCCCGGTTGAGCTGCCGCGCCGTCAGCGTGACCAGCACCGCCGTGTCGTCCCGCTGGGTGGCGATGATGATCTGCCGGGCCTTCTGCAACTCGGCGCGGAGCAGGACATCGGAGCGGGTGGCGTCGCCCACCACGCCCGTGAAGCCCTCCGCGTTGGCCGTGTCGATCACCTTGGTGCTGGGGTCGACGACGACGACCTGCTCTTTGGAGAGGCCGGTGGCCAGCAGCGTCTGCAGGGCCGAGCGGCCCTTGGTGCCGAAGCCGACGACCACCGTGTGCTCGCGCAAGTTCTTCCTCCAGCGGTTCAGCCGCCACTCTTCACGGGTCCGTTCCGTCAGGACCTCCAGGGTGGTCCCGACCAGGATGATCAGGAACAGCACGCGGAGCGGCGTGATCAAAAGGATGTTCGTCAGCCGGGCACTGTCGCTGTACGGGACGATGTCGCCGTAGCCGGTCGTCGAGAGCGTCACCGTCGCGTAGTAGACGCAGTCGAGCAGGTCGACCCGGCCGTTGGCGTTGTCGTGGTAGCCCTCGCGGTCGAGCCACACGATCAGGACCGTGAGGAACAGCACGAACAGGGCCATCAGCAGGCGCCGGGTGACCTGTCGCAGCGGCTTCTCGACGATGCGCTTGGGCAGTTTGATGCGCCGGGAGACGAGTTTCTCGTCGGCGCCACGGGCCATGGCGTCGGAGCCGTCGAGTTTCACGTGAAACATCCTCCGGATGCCCACGGCAGATCCAGGATCTCCAGCTCCTGCCCGGACCGGGCGCCGTGTGGCGGTACGACGGCCAGCGCGTCGGCGGCCGCCACGCCCCGCAGCATCGCGGGACCGTTGTAGCGCAGCGGCACCGCGTGCTCGCCGCTCAGCAGGACCGGGACCAGCCGGGTGTCGTACGGGTGGCCCGGTACGTCGCCGTCGACCGTGGCCGTGTAGCGGGGGCGCCGGCGGCGGCCGGCCAGGGCGCGCAGCAGCGGATCGACGAGGGTCAGCAGCCCGGAGACGGCGGCGAGGGGGTTCCCGGGCAGCCCGACCAGGTACCGGGCCGTGTTCCGGCCCTCGGCCCGTTCGTCGGCCCGTTCGTCGGCCCGTTCCTCGGCCCGTTCGTCGGCCCCTTCCTCGGCCCGGTCGCCGACGCGGGCCAGCAGCATCGGGTGGCCGGGGCGTACCGCCACGCCGTCGACCAGAAGTTCGGCGCCGGCCCGGCGCAGGACGGGGTGGACGTGGTCGACGGGCCCGGAGGCGGTGCCGCCGGTGGTGACGACGACGTCGGCGGCGGAGGTGGTGACGGCCTTGAGCAGGGCTTCGGCCCCGGCGGGGTCGTCGCCGAGCCGCCGCGTGCCGATGACCTCGGCGCCGAGGCGGGTGAGCCAGGGACCGAGCATGGGGCTCAGCGCGTCGCGGATGAGCCCGTCGTGCGGGCGGCCCTCGGTGAGGAGCTCGTCGCCGAGCACCAGGATCTCCACGCGGGGGCGGGGCCGGGTGGTCAGCTCGTCGTACCCGGCGGCCGCCGCGAGGCCCAGCACGGCGGGGGTGACCAGGGACCCGGCGGGCAGCAGCAGGTCGCCTGCGCGGCACTCCTGGCCGCGCGGGCGGATGTCCTGCCCGGTGTGCACGGGCCGGTCGGCGAAGAGCTGCGTGCCGCTCTCGCGGCAGTGCTCGCTGCGGATGACGGCGGTGGTGTCGGCGGGGATCCGGGCGCCGGTGGCGATGCGTACGGCCTCGCCGTCCGCGAGGGGCTCGGGCCGCTCGGACCCGGCCAGCACCCCGTCGCCGGCGCGGACGGTCCACGGGCCGGGACCGGCGACGGCCCAGCCGTCCATGGCGGAGGTGTCGAAGGAAGGTAGGTCGGTCAGGGCGTCCAGGGGCTCGGCCAGTACCTCGCCGAGGGCGTCCGCGAGGGTGGCCTGGTGGGTGCGGGCCCGCACCCCGCTGCCGGCGTGGACGGCGACGTCCCGGGCCCGCGGCCAGGCGGTGGCGCGGTGGCCGCCGCTCCCGCCGCCGCCCCCGCCGCCGGGCTCGGGGGTGCGGCTGACCAGGGCCAGGGCCTGGTCCAGGGCGTGTTCGGCGTCGGTGGGGGTCATCCGGAGCCGTTCTCTTGAGACGTGGTGTCGGTCTCCGCCTCGGCGGCCCAGCGCAGCGCCAGGTCGGCCGCCTTGCGGGAGGCTTCGGCGACGGCCTGGGCGGGGTCCGCCCCGGAGGCCTCGGCCCGCGCCGCCGCGTAGCCGACCAGGAAGGTGGTCAGCGGTGCGGCGGGCCGGGCGACGCCGTGCGCGGCGTCGCGGGCGAGGTCGAGCAGGGTCTTGGTGTCGACGGGGAGGTCGAGGCCCAGCTCGTTCTTGACGGCGGTGATCCATTGGTCCAGCACGGTTCCATGCTCCCTGATCCTGGCGCGGGCGACGGCGAGATCCTCCCAGGTGTCGCAGTCGAAGGAGGCGAGCGGCTGCGCCGCGACGCGGGCGAGGTCCAGTGCGGCGGTGAGGGCGCGCAGCGGGAGCCCGATGAGGTTGCCGTGCTCTGTGGCGAGGAGGGCCAGCTCGCGGCGGAGCGGTTCCGCCCGGTAGACGGCGATCAGCGGCTGGTCCCGGCCGGTCGGATCGCGCAGCAGCGCGCCCTCGCGCCCGCCGGGCGCGGTCAGCAGGGACCGTACGGTCTCCCGGTCCAGGAACGGCAGGTCCGCCGAGAGTACGAGGACCAGCCCGGCGGTGGTCTGCCGCAGTCCGGCGTCCAGCGCGGCCACCGGGCCGCCGCCGGGCGGGTCCTCGCGGGTCCAGCGCACCGGGCGGGCGGTGGCCCGGCGGCCGCCGACCACGACGGTGGTCCGGGCGTCGGGGCAGGCGTCCAGGACGCGGTCGAGGAGGGGGCGGCCGCCTACGCTCAGCGCGGGCTTGTCCGCCCCGCCGAGGCGCTGCGCTTCGCCGCCGGCCAGGACGATCGCGTCGTAGCTCATGCCCCAGAGTATGCGGCGGCGTTGTGCCCGGCGGGGCTCAGGGATCCGGGGCTCCGCCCCGTGCCCCGCGCCTCAAACGCCGGCGGGGCTGAAAGACCGGGGCTCCGCCCCGTGCCCCGCGCCTCAAACGCCGGCGGGGCTGAAAGACCGGGGCTCCGCCCCGCACCCCGCGCCTCAAACGCCGGCGGGGCTGGGTTGTGCCCGGCGAGGCTGCGTTGTGCCCGGCCAGGCTGGGTTCGGCGCGGCTGGGTTGTGCCCGGCCAGGCTGGGTTCGGCGGGGGTGGGTTGTGCTCGGCGCGGTTGTGTTCGGCGGGGGTGGGTTGTGCTCGGCGGCGCCCGTTGTGGGCGGCAGGGCCGGACACAACGGAGGCGGGTCCGCATCGCAGTGTGTGCGATGCGGACCCGCCGTTGTGCTGCTGACCGCCGGGGGCTAGAGGTACGGGCCCGAGCGGACTGCTCCGTGGCCGCCGTCATCGTCGTCGTCGTGGGGGGCGCCTGGCGGGAGGGCGCGGCGCATCTGTTCGAGCTGGGCCCGCGCCGCCATCTGCTGCGCGAACAGGGCCGTCTGGATGCCGTGGAAGAGACCCTCCAGCCAGCCCACCAACTGCGCCTGGGCGATGCGCAGTTCCGCCTCCGAGGGAATGGCCTCCTCGGTGAACGGGAGGGACAGGCGCTCCAGTTCCTCCACGAGCTCCGGGGCCAGACCGTCCTCCAGCTCCTTCACCGAGGCGGCATGGATGTCCTTGAGCCGGACCCGGCTCGCCTCGTCGAGAGGCGCGGCACGTACCTCTTCCAGGAGTTGCTTGATCATGCTGCCGATCCGCATGACCTTGGCGGGCTGTTCGACCATCTCCGTCACCGGGACCTCGCGCGACTCGTCATCGGCGCCGCCGACCGTCATCCCGTCCTGTCCGACGATCAGGACGTGCGGGGGACTGTCCTGCGACCGTTCACTCCTCGGCATCTCCATGCCGTCATTCTCTCGCACACCTTCGTTAGCAGACGGTGTGCCCCCGTACGAGCGTGATCCACCCTGTACGGGGGCACGAGATCAGCCCGCCGCCCGCCGGGCCAGGGCGCCGTTCGACCGCGTCACCAGGGCCGCCAGCAGCGCGGCGCCCAGCGGCACCGCGATCAGCAGCCACCCGAGGGTCTCCCACGGCACCGCGATCGGCACGTAGGGCACGGAGTCCATCGGCATGTAGCCCATGTCGACGCCCGACCGGTAGAGGCGCTCCAGCTCCCGCTGCTGGACGAGGCGCAGTCCGGCCGCCGGCAGCACCCCGGCCGCCGAGCCCAGGACGACGCCCATCAGGGCGACCACCCCGCACTGGAAGCCGCTCAGGGTCCGCCGCACCCGCGGGGCCGCGCCCACGGCCGCCAGGGTCTTGAGATCGGCCTCGGCGTCGGCCTGGGCGAGCCCGGTGGCGATACCGGCCGCGCCGATGGTGACGAGGCCCGCGAAGACGGTCAGGGCGAGCAGGACCAGGTCGCTGTTGGCCTGGTAGCCCGCCTCGATGCGCAGGCTAGCCTCCACGCCCATCCGGTCGATCTCCCCCTCCATCTTCTGCCGCTGTTCCGTACGGGCCGTCCCGTCGAGGGTGAAGTACGAGCCGAACGGCGCGGTGCTCAGCCCGGAGGCCTTCGCGGCCCCGGGCGGCAGGACCAGTTCCAGGCCCCAGCCCTCGGCGCCGTCGGGCGCCTGGTGGACGGGCAGCACCTTGTCCTCGCCCGGCGGGTCCTCGCCGGGCTTGACGGCGTCGGCCGCCTCCGGGTCGGTGACGAGCCGCAGGGTGACCTTGCCGTCCTTGACGTTGCGCCTGTCGAAGGAGACGGCCTGGCCCGCCTTGAGGGCGGAGACGGAGCCCGGGTCGGTGACCGCCAGTACGGCGAGCAGCTTCTCGTCGGCGACGACGGTGGCGTGCGAGGCGCTGTGCCGGGACTCCTTGCACCGCCAGTCCTGGCGCAGCGCCTTCGCCTGCTCCGGGGTGAAGGAGGCGGGGCCGTTCTCGGCCTCGCGCAGCGGGCAGCGCTGTTCCCTGGGTACGAGGATTTCGGCCCGGCCGCACCCCGGCTCCGAGGCGTACGACTCGCAGCTCGGCTTGCCGACGACCACCCGGTCCACGTCCGCCCGCTGCGCCAGCGGGAGTTCCTTGGCGAGGGCCTCGCGCAGCGCGGGCACCTCCTTGTGGCCGCTGTTCTCGGTGACCTGGAAGATGCCGGTGCCGTGCGGGAGATCGGCGACGTACTCGTGCCGGTTCTGCAGGTCCCGGCTGTGCTCGTACGTGGCCACCGCGACGGTGCCGGCCACGGCGGCCAGGACGGCGGCCACGGCGGGTGCCGTACGCCCGCGGTTGCGCACGGCGTCGCGCAGCGCGAGCCGCGGCGACAGCGGCAGCCACCGGCCGAGCCGTCCGAACAGGCCGACCAGGACCGGGGTGAGGGCGACGATGCCGAGCTCGGCGATGGCGCTGCCGCCCGCCACCACGGTGGAGCCCATGTCGGAGGTGGTGCCGTACAGGGCGATCGCGGCGCCGCCCGCGACGGCCAGAAGGCCGAGGACGGGCAGCACCCGGTTGGCGTGCCGGATCCCGCGGCGGCCGGTCAGCGAGGCCAGGACGGTCTGCCGCGAAGCGGTGATCGCCGGGACGATCGCGGCCAGCAGCCCGGTCAGCACGGCGAGCAGGGCGATGCCGGCCAGTTCCAGCGGGCGGACGTCGAAGCCGCCGAAGCGGTTGCCGAGCTGGTCCTCCAGCACCGGCCGCAGCAGGACGGTGAGCGCCACGCCGATGACGGTGCCCACGACGGCGGACACGGCGCCGATGACCAGGCCGCCCGAGAGCACGATGGCGCGGATGTGGCGCCGGTCGCCGCCGTTCGCGCCGACCAGGCCGAGCTGGCGGCGCGAGCGCCGGGCACCGACGGCGAAGGCCGGGCCGGCGAGCAGGCAGATCTCCAGCATGGCGAGGCCCACGATGGTGGCCAGGGCGGCCATTTCGGTGGCCCGGCTGCCGGTGGACTCGAACTGCTCCCTGGGTTCCTGCTGGTAGAGCGGTACCTCGGAGTCGGCGGGCGGGTTCAGGACGACGGCTCGGGACAGGACCGTCACGCCCTTGGCGTTGGCCTCCTTGACCATGTTCCACGTGAAACCATCGCCGCCGACCGTGACGAGGTAGGTGTCCTGGGTCCGCATCCCGAACCCCCCGGAGGCCCGCAGGGCTTGGTCGAGAGGGCCGAGCAGGGTCCCGGGCGGGGCGATGAGCTCGTCCTTCTTGAGCTCGGAGGGCAGTTCGTACGCGCCGACGATCTCGTACGCGGAGGTCGCGCCCCGCGGGGTGACCGCGGAGCCGACGTGGAAGCCGGAGTGCTTCAGGAAGGCGTTGGTGGCGATGACCTCGCCCGTCCGCTCGGGCAGCCGGCCGCGGTCGAGCGTGATCAGGCCCGCCACCACCGGGCTGTGCGTGTCGAGTTCGCGGAGCTCGGTGTCGAGCAGCCCGTGCGTGGTGCGGACCTTGTTGTAGGCGCTGCTGTCCTTGACGGACCGGGCGCCGGCCGGGAGCACGGCGGGCACCGCCTCCGAGGTCTCCTTGTGCGCCTTCGACGGGTCGTACGCGTCGTAGCCGCCCACGGGCGCGTAACTGGTGGCGTCGGGCTTCTGGTAGATGGGCCCGCCCATGTGCGAGATGCTCAGCGCGGCGTCGGCGCCGCCGATCCGCCGCGCCAGCGACTGCTGGGGGGAGAGCTCGGCGCTGCGCAGCGTGAGGTCGGCGGCGCTCACCCCGACGATCGGCAGGGCGATCATCGCGAGGACCAGGGCACTGCGGCCCTTGGCGCGCCAGGCGTCGCGACGGGCTATCCGCAGGGCCGCGACCCAGGAGTGGTACCAGCCTTGGAGCGAGGAGGTCACTGGCCGGCCGCCTGCCCCGAGAGGAGGGAGTCGGCCTGGCTGCGCAGGGTCTCGTCGACCACGCTGCCGTCACGCAGGAAGACCACGCGGTCCGCCCAGGCGGCGAACCGCGGTTCGTGGGTGACCAGGATCCCGGCCGCGCCCGCGTCGCAGCGGGAGCGCAGCAGGGCGAGGACGGACTCGCCCGTCTCGGAGTCCAGGGCGCCGGTGGGTTCGTCGGCGAGGACGAGGCGGCGGTCTCCCACGAGGGCGCGGGCGATGGCGACGCGCTGCTGCTGCCCGCCGGACATCTCGTCGGGGAAACGGTCGGCGAGTTCGCCCAGGCCCATCTCCTCCAGTGCGGCGAGCGCGGAGACGCGGGCCTTGCGGGCGGAGGTGCCGTCGAGTTCGCGGGGCAGGGCCACGTTCTCGGCGGCGGTGAGGGCCGGGATCAGGTTGTAGTCCTGGAAGACGTACCCGATGCTGCGGCGGCGCAGCGCGGCCAGCTCCTTGCGGCTCGCCGCGGTGATGTCGGTGCCCT
Organism: Streptomyces sp. NPDC048258; assembly: GCF_043201995.1. NCBI lineage: Bacteria > Bacillati > Actinomycetota > Actinomycetes > Kitasatosporales > Streptomycetaceae > Streptomyces > Streptomyces sp. NPDC048258. Next base: position 68,185 of record NZ_JBICZH010000006.1, on the reverse strand, counting down.
CGACGATCACCCGGCCGCTGGTCGGGGTGTCGAGGCCGCCGGCGAGGGTGAGCAGCGTGGACTTGCCGGAGCCGGAGGGGCCCATGACGGCGACCAGCTCGCCGGGGAAGACGGAGAGGTTGATGCCGCGCAGGGCGTGGACCTCGGTGGCTCCGCTGCCGTGGGTGCGGATGAGCTGGTCCAACTGCAGTACGGGGCGCTGAGGCTGGTGCTGATCAGGCATGAAGGGTCCCCCCTGGGACAACGGTTCAGGCCCGCCGCGTGCGGGCGGTACGGGGCCGGTCGGTGGCGGCGGTCGTGGTCGTGGCGGCCGGGGTCGGGGCCGGGGTGTCGGCGGCCTGGGGCGGTTCGGGTGCGGCTCTCCCGTCGGCCGGCGAGGAGAGCCGGACGAGCCGGGATTCGCAGTGGTCGAGCCAGCGGGCCTCGGCCTCGGTCTGGAAGATGAGCTGTTCCAGGACCAGCAGCCAGGCGAGGTCGTCGCGTTCGCGGGACTGCCCTCTCTCGACCGCGGCGAGCGCCGTGGCCTTGAGCCGGGTGTAGTCCTGCATCGCCTTGATCGTGGCGTGCCGCTGGGACTGGATGACGGCGCGGATGTCCACGCCGGGGGCGCCCACGGCCATGGCGAGCTTGATGGACAGCTCGTCGCGGGGCGGGTTGGCGCGGTCGACCGGGCGCTCGTACCACTCGCGCAGTTCGGTGCGGCCGGTTTCGGTGATGGCGTAGAGGGTGTGTCCGGCGGCGTCCTCGCCGCCGGGGGCGACCAGGCCGTCGCGTTCCAGGCGGGCGAGGGTGGTGTACACCTGCCCGACGTTGAGCGGCCAGGTGGAGCCCGTGCGCGATTCGAACTCGGTGCGCAGCTGGGACCCGTACCGGGGACCCCGTTCGAGCAGGGCGAGAAGCCCGTGGCGGATCGACATACTCGGTATATATACCGAGTATGTTCACCTCCTGCAACCATCTCCGGTCGTACATCCCAGGGTGGACGCCGGGGCCTGAGGGGCGGTCACGAGCCTTTGCGCAGCCGCATGCCGAGGTAGCCCAGCCCCAGTCCCATCAGGGCGAATCCGGTGCCCAGCGGCAGTATGTGGGCGGCCAGGTCGGCGGCCCGTTCGTTCGGCTCGGTGCCGAGGGCCCTGACCACCGCCTCGGGCTGAGTCGGCACGACCCGCGGCGGGTCGCGGAGTTCGGGGGGTACGGGGGGTACGGGGCGCGGCGGCCGTACCGGCAGCGGGCGGGAGGCGACCAGCATCTCCGGGTTCGCGGGCTCGGTGGCGGGCCTGCCCGGCCGCTCCCGCCCGGAGCCGGCGGCGCTGCCGGCCAGCCCCTCGCGCACGTCGTCGGGCACGTCGTCCCGTACGGGCGCCGGGGCGTGCGGGCGGCCGTGCGCGGGAACGCCGAGCAGGGGAACGCCGAGCAGGGGAACGCCGTGTGCGGGAACGGCGTACGCGGGGCCGGCCGCCGCGAGCGCGGCGGCGGTCAGCACGGCCCAGGCCAGCCGGCGCGGCGGGCGGAAACCTTGGATCACGGGTGCCCCTCCCGTCCGAGAGACCGAGCTGTCCCGCCCAGATTTACATAGTGGGGCAAAAGCGGCATCCCGGGCCCCTCATCGGGGTACCCGGGATGTCGGTGTGTCGCGCCCTGACAGGGCTGAGGTGACGGCTGGGGCGAGGGCCGAGGCGCCTGAGCCGCTACTCCGGATTGCCGGTGGACACGGTCAGCGTGTACTCCGTGCCCTCCTTGTTGATCGGGTCGCCGGGCCGCGGGTTCTGCTCGAGCACCATGTCCTGGCCGTACACGGCCTCGTCCTTCTTGACGACCGTGTACTGGCCGCCCGAGGCCTGGATGCACTCCTTCACGGAGAGCAGGTTCTTGTAGCGCAGGTCCGGCGCCTGGTACTTCCCCGCGTCCTTGTAGTGCTTCGTCGGCTCCTTGCAACTCTTCGGGTCGATCGTGCGCGAGGGGTCCGGCCCCTTGAACCCGGCCTTGGCGGAGCTGCCCGTCGAGGTCCCCGGGGACGCCGTGTCCTTGCCCTTGTCGTCGTCGCCGTTCATCGCGATCGCGGCGATCAGACCGCCGACGGCCAGCAGGGCCACCGCGATGGCGCCCACGATCACCGGCATGTTCCGCTTCTCGCCCCCGGCCGGGCCGGCGGTCCCGCCGCCCGTGGTCGTCGGCGAGATCGTGTACGGCGGCGGGGTGTGCGGCGCGTACTGCTGCTGCGGCGGAGGAGTGTGGGGGTAGGCGTAGCCGCCCTGCGACTGCGGCTGCGGGGCCGGCGTCGGCGCGTACGGGGACGGCGCCTGGGTGTGCTGCGGCTGGTACGGCTGCTGCACGGACGGCGGCGCCTGGTACCCGGAGTCCACCGGCGGGAACACGGCCGAGGCCACGCCCGCGCCGCTGCCGCCCGTGCTGGCGCCCTGGACGATGACCGGGGCCCCGGTCTGCCCGGAGCCCAGCACCCGCGCGACCTCGTCGCCCATGGCCGCGGCCGTGGGGAAGCGCTCGTTCGGGTTCTTCTTCAGGGCCCGCGCCACCAGCGCGTCCATGGCCGGGGTCACCGACCGGTTGATGGAGGACGGGGCGACCGGTTCCTCCTGCACGTGCGCGTACGCGATGGCCAGCGGCGAGTCGGCGTCGAACGGGATCCGCCCGGTCAGCAGCTGGAACAGCATGATGCCGACGGAGTACAGGTCGGAGCGGGCGTCGACCCCGCGCCCCAGCGCCTGCTCGGGCGACAGGTACTGCGGGGTGCCGACGACCATGCCGGTCTGCGTCATCGAGGTGACGCCCGACTGCATGGCGCGGGCGATGCCGAAGTCCATCACCTTGACGACGCCGCGCTTGTTCACCATGACGTTGCCGGGCTTGATGTCGCGGTGGACCAGGCCCATCTCGTGGCTGGTCTCCAGCGCGGCCAGCACGTCGGCCGTCACCTTCAGCGCCTTATCCGCCGGCATCGCCCCGTACTGCCGGATGTCCGCGTCGAGCACCGAGCCGAGCGGCCGGCCCTCCACGTACTCCATGACGATGTACGGCATCACCGCGCCGTCACCCGAGCCTGAGCCGAACGTCACTTCACCTTCACCGGTATCGAATACCGAGACGATGTTCGTGTGCGACAGTTTGGCTACAGCCTGGGCCTCGCGTCGGAAACGCTCCCGGAAGGACTGCTCGCGGCCGAGGTCGCTGTGCAGGGTCTTGATGGCGACCTGCCGGTCGAGCGCCGAGTCGTACGCCAGGTACACGGAGGCCATGCCGCCCGCACCCAGCAAGTCCCTTAGCTGGTAACGGCCACCGGCCAGAGAGCCGCCCGCGTACTGGCCCTGAGTGCCGTCCTGGCTCATGACTGTTGCTTCCCCTCGGGATGTGTCCCTACGCGTCTGGCTGAGCGCATGTCGCGCCCAGTCTGCCGGAGGGCAAGCACACGTCAAGCCAGGTGCCCGTTCCGTGACCACACGGGCACAGGGCGCCTTGTCCGAACGGTGACCGGTTCCGAGGCTGTAGCGTCTACCGGAGCATCAAAGAAGAGGACACCGCTGAGCGGCGGCCGAGAGATACGACGGCGAGGACTGATGGCACCCGAACCCGAGGGAAACGGCGCCGGGATGGCCGATGGTCCTGAGCACTGGGGCGCCGGCGGCCTGGTGGGAGACGGCCGTTACCGGCTGACCCACAGGCTGGGCCGTGGCGGCATGGCCGAGGTGTTCGCCGCCGAGGACGTACGTCTCGGCCGCACCGTCGCCGTGAAGCTGCTGCGCGCCGACCTGGCCGAGGACCCGGTGTCCAAGGCCCGGTTCACCCGCGAGGCGCAGTCCGTCGCCGGGCTCAACCACCACGCCGTCGTCGCCGTGTACGACTCGGGCGAGGACCGGGTCGGCCCGAACACCGTCCCGTACATCGTGATGGAGCTGGTCGAGGGCCGCACCATCCGCGACCTGCTGATCAGCGCCGAGGCCCCGGGCCCCGAGCAGGCGCTCATCATCACCTCGGGCGTGCTCGAGGCGCTCGCCTACTCGCACCAGCACGGCATCGTGCACCGTGACATCAAGCCGGCGAACGTCATCATCACCGAGACCGGCGCGGTCAAGGTGATGGACTTCGGCATCGCCCGCGCCCTGCACGGCGCCCAGTCGACGATGACCCAGACCGGCATGGTCATGGGCACCCCGCAGTACCTGTCGCCCGAGCAGGCCCTCGGCAAGGCCGTGGACCACCGCTCCGACCTGTACGCGACCGGCTGTCTGCTGTACGAACTGCTCGCGCTGCGGCCCCCGTTCACCGGTGAGACCCCGCTGTCGGTGGTCTACCAGCACGTCCAGGACGCACCCGTGCCGCCCTCGCAGCTGCCGGAGGGCCAGCACATTCCGCTGGAACTCGACGGCTTGGTCATGCGGTCGCTGGCCAAGGACCCGGACGACCGGTTCCAGAGTGCCGAGGAGATGCGCGGGCTGGTCCAGTACGCGCTCCAGATGCTGCACGACCAGGGGCCGAACACCGGTACCTGGAACACCGGCCCGGTCACCATGTCCCTGCCGCACGGGCGGGGCGGGGCGGCGGCCACCACGGCGATGCCCGTGGGCGGCGGGACCGGCGGGCAGCAGCAGTACGCGTCGAACGCCTCGACCTCGCAGTTCCAGCGGCCGATGGTGCCGCCGCTGAACCCGGACGACGGCTCGGCCTTCCCCGGCGGGGGCGGCAACAGCCAGGGCGGCCACGGCCACGGCGGGGGCTACGACGGCTACGAGGACCGCGGCGCCGGCCGCTGGAAGATGTGGCTGTTCGCGGTGCTCGCGATCGTCGCGGTCGCCGCCGGTGTGGCCTACGCGGTCAAGACCGTGGGCGCCGGCAAGGGCGAGGAGAACAAGCCGCCGAGCAACGTCCAGACCTCCACCGGCGGGCAGCCGAGCGTCTCCGGTACCCCGCCGACCGCTTCGTCCCAGGCGAGCCCTGACGACAGCCCCACGTTCACTCCGCCCACGTCGAGCCGCAGCAGGTCCCAGACGTTCAGCACGTCGCCGTCGGCCTCGGCTTCGGCCTCGCCGTCGGCTTCGTCCTCCCCGACGAAGTCGGCCTCGTCCTCCCCGTCGCCGTCGGTGTCGAAGTCGGTCACGAACTCGCCGTCGAAGCCCGTGGAGACGGGCGGCGTCAACTCCGAGGAATGACACGCGTACGTCGGCTAGTACGTCGAAAAGAGCTGGTCAGAGTGCGTGCTGGTATTCCCGGTCGGGATTCCCGGCAAGAGAGTGCACGGTGACGAACTGAGGTTCGATCTGCGTGTAGACGGGGTCGAAGACCGCTCCGTCCACGAAATGCGGACCGGGGCCGAATAGTTCCAGTTCGGCGGTGGTCGGTTCGACGATCTGTGCGGTTCCGGTGAACTGGACCGACTACAGGCGCGAGTCCCGGGAATTGAAGTTGTCGGCGGCCGGCGGCGCCGGCTAGCGGCTTTGCTCCGCCTGCAGGCGGGCCACGTACGCGGCGGCCTGCGAGCGGCGCTCCATGCCCAGCTTGGAGAGCAGGCTGGAGACGTAGTTCTTGATCGTCTTCTCGGCCAGGTGCAGCCGCTCGCCGATGACGCGGTTGGTCAGACCCTCGCCGATCAGGTCGAGGATCTTCCGCTCCTGCTCGGTGAGGTGGGACAGCCGGTCGTCGCCCTTGCCGTTCTTGCCGTCGCGCAGCCGCTCCAGCACGCGCGCGGTGGCCACCGGGTCCAGCAGCGACTTGCCGGCCGCGACGTCACGCACGGCGCTGAGCAGCTCGTTCCCGCGGATCGCCTTGAGCACGTAGCCCGAGGCGCCGGCCATGATCGCGTCGAACAGTGCCTCGTCGTCGGCGAACGAGGTCAGCATCAGGCATTTGACGTCCTCGTTCTGGGAGCGGACCTCGCGGCACACCTCCACACCGCTGCCGTCCGGCAGGCGCACGTCGAGGACGGCCACGTCCGGGCGGGTGGCGGGGATGCGGACCATGGCGTCGGCGGCGGTGCCGGCCTCGCCGACGATCTCGATGTCCTGTTCGACCGACAACAGCTCATGGACACCCCGACGTACCACTTCGTGGTCGTCCAGGAGGAAAACCTTGATTTTTCCGTCTTCGCGCACGAAGTCAGTTTCACACACTCACCTCTTCCCTGCCGGAGTTACCCGGGATAACGTGCCGTTGTTCCCGGCCCCTGCAAGGCTGTGACCAGTGGTTGTTCCCGCTTCAGCGGATTTACTTGGAAATCCAAGCAAAAACGCAGGTCAAACGGGGTTTCGCAGTTATGCGGCGCACTGGGTAACGTGCATTGCGCAGGGCACTCGCCGGGGCACCTGTCACGCCTGAATCCCGTACACGACGCGCACACACCCCGTGCGCTGGTACGGATCCAGGTGAGCCGCACTGGACCCCGGAGAACCCGGGTGCCGGACCGACGGAGGAGCACACGTGACCGTGGAGAGCACTGCCGCGCGCAAGCCGCGACGCAGCAGTGGCACCAAGCGGGAGGCCGGCGCGGCGAGCGCCCGCAAGACCGCCGCTGCCACCGCGCAGTCGCAGGACGCCGAACCTCAGCTCGTACAGCTGCTGACGCCCGAAGGGGACCGGGTCGAGAACGCCGAGAACGCGGAATTCGCCCCCTTCGTCGCCGACATCACCACCGAGGACCTGCGCGGGCTGTACCGCGACATGGTCATGACCCGCCGCTTCGACGGCGAGGCGACTGCCCTGCAGCGCCAGGGAGAGCTGGGCCTGTGGGCCTCGCTCCTCGGCCAGGAGGCGGCGCAGATCGGCTCCGGCCGGGCGCTGAACGACGAGGACTACGTCTTCCCGACCTACCGCGAGCACGGTGTGGCCTGGTGCCGCGGGGTCGACCCGACGAACCTGCTCGGGATGTTCCGCGGTGTGAACCACGGTGGCTGGGACCCCAACACCAACAACTTCCACCTCTACACGATCGTCATCGGCTCGCAGACGCTCCACGCGACCGGTTACGCGATGGGTGTGGCCAAGGACGGCGCCGACTCCGCGGTCATCGCCTACTTCGGCGACGGCGCGTCCAGCCAGGGCGACGTCGCCGAGGCGTTCACCTTCTCGGCCGTCTACAACTCCCCCGTGGTGTTCTTCTGCCAGAACAACCAGTGGGCGATCTCCGAGCCGACCGAGCGCCAGATGCGCGTGCCGCTCTACCAGCGCGCGCAGGGCTTCGGCTTCCCGGGCGTCCGCGTCGACGGCAACGACGTGCTGGCCTGCCTGGCCGTGACCCGCTGGGCCCTGGACCGGGCGCGCCGCGGCGAGGGCCCGACCCTGGTCGAGGCGTTCACGTACCGGATGGGCGCGCACACCACCTCCGACGACCCGACGAAGTACCGGCGGGACGAGGAGACGGCGGCGTGGGAGGCGAAGGACCCGATCCTGCGCCTGAAGGCCCACCTGCTGGCCACCGGCGGTGCCGACGAGGCCTTCTTCGCCGAGCTGGAGGCGGAGAGCGAGGCGATGGGCAAGCGCGTGCGCGAGGCCGTACGCGCCATGCCCGACCCGGACACCATGGCGATCTTCGAGAACGTCTACGCGGACGGGCACGCGCTCGTCGACGAGGAGCGCGCGCAGTTCGCCGCCTACCTCGCGTCCTTCGAGGGTGGGGAGTGACCACCATGGCCATCGAGAAGATGTCTATCGCGAAGGCGCTCAACGAGTCGCTGCGCAAGGCCCTGGAGCAGGACCCGAAGGTCCTGATCATGGGCGAGGACGTCGGCAAGCTGGGCGGTGTCTTCCGGATCACCGACGGCCTGCAGAAGGACTTCGGCGAGGAGCGGGTCATCGACACCCCGCTCGCCGAGTCGGGCATCGTCGGCACGGCCATCGGGCTCGCGCTGCGCGGCTACCGGCCGGTCGTGGAGATCCAGTTCGACGGCTTCGTCTTCCCTGCGTACGACCAGATCGTCACGCAGCTCGCGAAGATGCACGCGCGCGCCCTCGGCAAGATCAAGATGCCGGTCGTCATCCGTATCCCGTACGCGGGCGGCATCGGCGCGGTCGAGCACCACAGCGAGTCCCCCGAGACGCTCTTCGCGCACGTCCCGGGCCTGAAGGTGGTCTCTCCGTCGAACGCGAGCGACGCGTACTGGATGCTCCAGCAGGCGATCCTCAGCGACGACCCGGTGATCTTCTTCGAGCCGAAGCGCCGCTACTGGGACAAGGGCGAGGTCGACGTCGACGCGATCCCGTACCCGCTGCACAAGGCGCGGGTGGCCCGCGAGGGCGCGGACATCACGCTGGCCGCCTACGGTCCGATGGTGAAGGTCTGCCTGGAGGCCGCGGCCGCGGCGGCCGAGGAGGGCAAGTCGGTGGAGGTCGTCGACCTGCGCTCGATGTCCCCGGTCGACTTCGACGGACTGCAGGCGTCGGTGGAGAAGACCCGCCGGCTCGTGGTCGTCCACGAGGCGCCGGTCTTCCTGGGCGTGGGCTCGGAGATCGCCGCTCGCATCACGGAGCGGTGCTTCTACCACCTGGAGGCTCCGGTGCTGCGCGTGGGCGGTTTCCACGCCCCGTACCCGCCGGCCCGCCTGGAGGACGAGTACCTGCCGGGCCTGGACAGGGTGCTCGACGCCGTCGACCGCTCGCTGGCGTACTGAGGAGAGCCCTGTGACGATCCGCGAATTCAAGATGCCCGATGTGGGCGAGGGCCTCACCGAGGCCGAGATCCTCAAGTGGTACGTCCAGCCGGGTGACACGGTCACCGACGGCCAGGTCGTCTGCGAGGTCGAGACGGCCAAGGCCGCCGTGGAGCTGCCGATCCCGTTCGACGGCGTCGTGCACGCGCTCCTCTTCGAGGAGGGCACCACGGTCGACGTCGGCCAGGTGATCATCTCGGTGCAGACCGAGGGTGGCGCCGCGGCCGAGGCCCCGGTCCAGGAGGCGGCCCCGGCCGTCGCCGCCGAGGAGCCGGCCGCCCCCGAGGCGCGCCAGCCCGTCCTGGTGGGCTACGGCGTCTCCACCGCCTCCACGAAGCGCCGCCCGCGCAAGGCTCCGGCGGGCGCGGCCACGGCCGCGCAGAACGGCACGGCCCCGGCGGCTCCCGCCGCGGCCCCGGCTCCCGCCCCGGCCGCCGTCCCGGCGCAGCCGACCGGCGAGCGGCCCCTGGCCAAGCCGCCGGTGCGCAAGCTCGCCAAGGACCTCGGCATCGACCTGGCCGCGGTGGTGCCCACCGGCGACGGCGGGGTCGTGACCCGGGAGGACGTCCACGCGGCGGCCGCCGCGGCGATCACCCCGCAGGCCGCGCCCGCGCCCGCCCCCGTGGCGGCTCAGGCCCCGGCCCCGGCCGAGGTGCCGGTGCGGGAGGCACGGGAGGCCCGTGAGACCCGTATCCCGGTCAAGGGCGTCCGCAAGGTCACCGCCCAGGCCATGGTCGGCTCCGCCTTCACCGCGCCGCACGTCACCGAGTTCATCACCTTCGACGTGACCCGCACGATGAAGCTGGTCCAGGAGCTCAAGGCCGATCCGGACCTCGCGGGGCTGCGCATCAACCCGCTGCTCCTGATCGCCAAGGCCGTCCTGGTGGCCATCCGCCGCAACCCGGACGTCAACGCGTCCTGGGACGAGGCGGCCCAGGAGATCGTGCTCAAGCACTACGTCAACCTGGGCATCGCGGCGGCCACCCCCCGCGGGCTGATCGTCCCGAACATCAAGGACGCGGACGCCAAGACGCTCGGCGAGCTGTCGACGGCCCTGTCCGAGCTGGTCGCCACGGCCCGCGACGGCAAGACCTCCCCGGCGGACATGCAGAACGGCACCATCACCATCACCAACGTGGGCGTCTTCGGCGTCGACACCGGTACGCCGATCCTGAACCCCGGCGAGTCCGCGATCCTGGCGGTCGGCGCGATCAAGCTCCAGCCGTGGGTCCACAAGGGCAAGGTGAAGCCGCGCCACGTCACCACCCTGGCCCTGTCGTTCGACCACCGTCTCATCGACGGCGAACTCGGCTCCCGCTTCCTGGCCGACATCGCGGCGGTCCTGGAACACCCCCGCCGCCTGATCACCTGGTCGTAGCCACCCCGCTGTACCCACCGATGGCCGGCCTCCCCCGCGGAGGCCGGCCATCGGCCGTGTGACCTGGTGCTGACGGGGAGGAAAACCTCTGGGCAAGGTGATCACGCCGTGTGATCATCGCCGGATGTTCTTTCGCGCTGCCACCGCAGACCCCGCAGACCTGGACCGCGCAGTCGCCTACCCGGCCGACGGCCCCGTCCCCGCCCTGACCGCCGAGAAGATCCGTGAGGAGCTCGCCGCCGGACAGTTCCGCCCCGAGTGGACCTGGTTCGCCGAGGACGAGGACGGGGAGGTGCTGGCCCGCGCCCTGTGGTGGGGTCGCGCCGACAGCGAGCGTCCCATCGCGCTCGACTGCCTCCAGGTACGGGCCTCGGTGGCCGACCCGGCCGCCGTCGCCGCCGGGCTCCTCGCAGCGGGCCACGCGGCCTTCGGCGTGCAGCCCCTCTACAACCTGTCGCTGCCGCGCGGCTGGCGGACCGACCCGGCCCTGGCCGAGGCCGTCGCCTGGCGCCAGGAGGCCGCGTACAAGACCGGTCTCACGAACGAGATCGAGCGCCTGCGCTACGAGTGGACCCCGGCCGCCGGGACGGCAGAGCCCACCGGGCGGCTCGTCTTCCGCGAGGGCACGGACGAGGAGTTCCTGGAGGCCTTCCTCCGGCTGTCCGACGGCAGCCTCGACGAGCACACCCAGTCCGAACTGCGTTCCATGGACGCCGAACAGCTGGCCCGTGAGGACTTCGAGTTCTACCTCGACTGCCCCGGCGAGCGCTCCTGGTGGCGCCTCGCCCACCTGCCCGACGGCACGCTCGCGGGCATGGCGATCCCCTCCGCGACCCCGTACCACCGCAACGTCGGCTACCTGGGCGTCGTACCGGAGCAGCGCGGCCAGGGCCTGATCGACGAGATCCTGGCCGAGATCACCCGCTTCCACGCGGCCGCGGGCGCCGACCGCGTCACGGCGACCACCGACACCGTCAACCGCCCGATGGCGGCGGCCTTCGACCGCGCCGGCTACGAGGTGACGGAGATCCGCCTCGTCCTGGAGGCGCCCTCGGCGTGACCTCGTAGCCGTTGGTCGCGGGCCGGCGTCAGCCGGTGTAGTAGCCCTGGACGTCGACGACCAGGTCGGTCCGGCCGTGCGGGTTGTACAGCTCGATGTAACCGTCCGCGCTGACCGCCACGATCGTCATGGAGGCGACGTCCTTGCCGGCGCGGTAGTTCAGGCTGGACGTGGCGGGGACGGCGGTGCCGGCGGCGTGCGCCGTGATGTGGCCGTCCTCGCTCGCGTTGGTGGAGGTCGCGTTGATCACCACGGCCGCGACGCCCTCCGGCACGCCGTTCAGCCCGGTCACCTTCACCCGGGTGCTGGACCCCGGCCCGGCCTGCCCGGCCCGGCCACCGAGACCGTCACGTTCATCACGACGGCGGTCGGGACGGCACCGCTCATGAGGCCGAGCTTCTTGCTGATGTCGATCTTGGTGACGCTGCCCGGGCCGACCTTGCCCGACGGGGCTCCGTCACCGAACCGGGTGTCCACCAGGCGGTAGTTCGACACGGAGAAGTAGGTGCTGGCCGGGCCCACCTGCGGACCGTCTGCGGCGGTCGCGCTGCCGGCGGGCAGGACGGCGCCGACGGCGAGGACGAGGGCGGCCGTGGCCGCGGCACGGGATGACGAGCGCATGGAAATTTCCCCCCGGAAAGTCAGGCGGTCGGTCTGACGGCCGGCTCATGCTGGGTGGCGCCCCCTCACACCCCGACAACGGGGTTCCTGTGCGTACGGGACAGACGCGGTAGCCTCCCGCCCGGGAGAGGGGGGCCGCGGTGTCCATCGCCGAATTGCAGGTGTACTCCGTCGAGGAGGCCGACGTCACGGGCGGCGTGTGCGTGGTGCGTTGCGTCGGCGGGGTGGCGCGGGCGGGCCAGGTCTATGCGGTGGGGGAGCTGCGGCTCGGGCTGCGCCGCATAGAGCGGTACGGGCGCACCGTCGGCTTCTTCGACGCCGGGCACGTCGCGAAGGTCCATCTCACCGGCGCGGTGGTCGCGTTGCTCAGCCGGGGGCAGGTGCTGACCGCCGTGCCGCCGGACGGGCACTCGCTGGAGGAGCTGGAGGAGTGGCTGGCCACCGGCCCGCCGCTGGGCGACGAACCCCCTCCGCGGACGCTGCGCGCCCTGGCGGTGGGGTGGATGCAGGACGACCAGGTGCCGGACGGGATCCGGCTCCGCTGGGGCCGGGTGGCGCTGGCCGCGACCTACCGCTGCGCGGAGGCCGAGGGCACGGGCGAGCTGGCCCGGGGGGCCGAGCTGGCCGCCGTACGGGGCTACCTGATCCGGGAGTTCGGCCCGGAACGCGGCGGCGATCCGGCGGCCCTGTGCCGGGAGCTGCTCGCGCTGATCGACCTGAACCCGCAGGAGGCGGCGGCGCGGGGCCGGATCTGGCGGGACCTCCCGCACGGCGACATCCTGCACCTGCGCCGGATCAAGCTCCTTATCCCGTGGCTGGCCCTCGTCCGTCCGCACCTCGGGGACGGTGACCCCTTGGCGGCCTCGGTGGACGCGTGGGCGGCGGTGCGTCCGTATCTGCCGTAGGCCCCCACGTCAACGGGGGTGACATCGGCTTTCGGACAATGTGATGATGGGCGCAGTGCGCGGGGGGTCGCGTGCGCCCGACTGTCGCTGGGGGAACGTCACGCCTGCCAGTCGTGCGGCGCCGCTGCATCCTTCGTGACTCCACGCAGTCCTCTTCACGAAGGAAACCCTCCTGGTGCGTCCCACTCGCACGACGGTCCTGCTCACCGCGGGTCTCGTCACCCTCTTCGGCGCCCCGGCCGCCGCGGCCGCCGAGACCCCGGCCAGCCTCTACGTCAACAATCAGGCCGACTCCAACTGCTCGGACTCCGGTTCGGGTACGCAGGCCGTCCCGTACTGCACCATCTCGGCGGCGGCCAAGGTCGTGCGGCCGGGCCAGACCGTGCAGATCAAGCCGGGCAAGAGGTACGACGAGGCCCTCACCGTCGACCGCTCCGGTGAGCCCGGCAAGCCGATCACCCTCGTCGCCGAAGGCCGCGATGACATCGGACTCCCAGCCAGGGTGTCACTGGGTGAGAGCTCCGTGACCGTCAGCGGCGCTTCCCACGTGGTGCTCCGCGGGCTGGTCACGACCGGTCCCGTCCGGGTCGGCGGTTCCACGGATGTCGAACTCGACTGGATGGACGTGGAGGGCGACGACGACGTCGTGGTCGGCGACGCGAGCACCGACGTGCGCCTCACCCGAAGCGAGGTGCACGGCGTCCGGATCGAAGGCGGTGCCCGGGGCACCCTCCTCGGCCGCAACTTCATCCGCAGCGGCACCGCGACGCTGGTCACGGCGGTGGACGCACCCGGCACGGTGGTCACCAACAACACCTTCCTCCTCGACTGCGTGGCAGCCCTTTCGCTCAGTGGTGCCTCCACCGGGTCCGCGGTGTTCAACAACGTGATCTACCCGGTCGACTTCACCCCCTGTGCGTCCGGCAGTGCGCACACCGGCATCGTGGTGTCGGAAAGCGCCGCCGCGGGTACGCGCGCCGACTCCAACCTGCTGGTCGACGGAGCCACGAGCCAGCTGAACGCCTACAACTGGGCCGGCACCGCATACGAGACCGCCGCGGCGTTCCAGGCCGCGACCGGGCAGGGCGCGCACGACATCGTGACCCCGTCCGCCCCTGGCACCATCCACGGGGACCAAGGCTCCATGGCCGTCGACTCCGGTGACCTGACGGCGCCGGGCGTGCTGCCCTCGGACAACCGGTTCTTCCCGACCGCGGACGACCCGCGCGTGCCCAACACGGGCAAGGACGGCGGCTTCATCGACCGCGGTGCCCGCGAGACCCAGGACGACCTGCGCGGCGTCTCGATGCAGCTCGACCCGCTCTGGGCTCCGGCCGGCACCACGGTGACGGCCAAGGCCTTCCCGAACAGCACGTGGTCCGCCGCCCTGACCTACCACTACGACTTCGGTGACGGGACGGCTCCGGTCGTCACCAAGGAGCGCAGCGCCGCGCACGCCTACGGCAAGCCGGGCGACTACGTGGTCAATGTGACGGCGGTCAACGGAGTGGGGAAGAAGGTCTCCGCCGAGCCGCAGACGACCAAGGTGACCGCCGCCGGCCCGCTGACGGCGGGCTTCACCGCCACGCCGGTCCTGCCGACCTCGGACAGCCCGATCGGGAACGGCGCCCCGCTGACCATGTCGTTCGACCCCCGGCCCGCCACCGCGGCGCCGTGGCCGGTGACGGACGTGTACGTGGACTTCGGTGACGGTTCCTCCGAACACAGCGACCACATGGACCGCGCCTACCGGCACACCTACAGTCAGCCCGGCGACTACAAGGTGACGTTCACCCTCTATGACTCGAAGAGCGGCACGTCCAAGGTCAGCCGGAACGTCCGGGTCGACTACGCGGCGTCCGGGTATGTGGCGACGGCGCCGTTCCGGGTGTTGGACACCCGTGCCACCAACGCGCCCGTGCAGGGAGGCGTGGCCACTCCCGTGGTGCTGCCCGTCGGCCTCGCCGTACCGGGTCATGAGCTCTCCGGAAGCATGGCGGCGGCGGTCCTCAACGTGACCGTTACCGGTGCCACCGAGGACACCCACCTCAGCGTCTGGCCGTCGGGTCAGCCCCGCCCGGTGACCTCGAACGTCAACGTGAAGGCGGGCGGTACCTCGTCCAACACGGTCACCGTCCCGGTGGGCGCCGACGGCAAGGTCTCCGCGCAGCTCAACTCCGGCAGGGCCTCGCTGATCGTGGACTTCGTGGGCTACTACCAGCCGAACATCGGGCAGCGGTTCAGCCCGGTGACCCCGACCCGTGTCGTCGACACCCGCGCCACCGGTGGTGCGCTGGGCGGTGGCCAGACCCGCACGGTGAGGGTCGCGGGTGTGAACGGCATCCCGGCGGATGCCACGGCGGTCGCGCTGAACCTGACCGGTACCGGTGCGACCGAGCAGGCGCACGTCATCGCCTACCCGGATCCGGCGAAGCGTCCGACGACCTCGAACCTGAACGTGGAGCCGGGCAAGGACAAGTCGAACCAGGCGATCGTCCCGGTCGGGCCGAACGGCACCATCACGCTGTTCACCAACTCCGGCTCCACCCACCTGGTGGTCGACGCGGTCGGCTACTACGGCAAGGATGCCAAGGCCCTCTTCACCCCGGTCGTGCCCAAGCGGCTCGCCGACACCCGTACGACCGGCAAGCTCGCCCCGGGCGCCACGACGACCGTGGCCGGCCTGCCGGCCAACGCCGTCGGTGCGGTCCTGAACGTGACCGCGACGGAGACCACAGGCCCCGGCTTCCTGACCGTGCACGGGTTCGGGACTCCGCGTACGGATGCGAGCAGCCTGAACACGCTCCCGGGTCTGACCGTTCCGAACCACGTCACGACCCCGGTCGGGGACGGCAAGGTCAGCGTCTTCAACAGCTGGGGCGGCAGCAACCACGTGATCACCGACCTGCTCGGCTACTTCACCCAGGGCTAGCCGCAGCGGCAGCACACACCGGAGCCCCGGCCCCCGCGCACTGCGAGGGCCGGGGCTCCCGGCTGTCCGGGATGGCTCAGCCCCCGGCCTTGGCGGCGTTGCCGAGGACCTTGGTCGGGGTGATGCGGACGACCACGCGGACGTTGTCGGCCGGGGCGTCCTGGTACTCCTTGCCGGCGCCCGGGCCGAGGTACTCCTCGGCGATGCGGACGGCGACCGCGCGGCCCGCGTCCTCGGCAACGGTGGCCGTGCCGCGGATCTCGGCGTAGAGGAAGGGATTGGCCAGGTCGAAGACGGTCAGGCCGACCCGCCCGTCGCGGACGATGTTGCGCTCCTTGCGACGGCCCTGCTCGGTGGAGATCAGCAGATCGGCGCCCTCGCGGGACACCCAGACCACGGAACTCTGCGGACTTCCGTCGGGGTTGATGGTCGACAGGACGGCGGGGTGCGGCGCGTCCAGCAGTCCGCGCACGGTCTCGTTCAGCTCAACAGTCATGCCTGAGAGGCTAATTGCCGTGACGGGGTGGTCGCCGGGAGTACGCCGGGGCGGATGCGTCTTCGTCACGTCCAGGGGATGTTGAGCCACGGGCTGCCGGGATCGGTCGTCAGCGCCCGGTGCGTGGCGACCATCTCCTCGTACCAGTGCCCGAACTCCTCCTCGTCGAAGTGCAGGCAGCGTCCGAGGACGTAGCCGACGGACAGGTCCTCCCACGAGCGGTACGCGAGCTTGCAGGCGCGGCCGGCCCGTACGACGGCGTCCTCGGTCTCGGAGAGGCTGCCGAAGCGGGCGCCGAGGCCCCAGCGGGCCATCTGGGAGGCCCGGCCGTAGTCCCAGGCCTCGACGGACCGGACGTACTTCCCTTCGGCGAGCAGCCCGTCGGCCCGGAAGCGCTGCTCGTAGCGGGCGATCCGGCCGATGACCCGCTGGATGCCCGCGATCTCGCCCTCGACCTCGGCGGCCGGGCGCGGCTCGGCCAGGGTGACGCCGTCGGGGGTGATCCGCGGCTCGGCGGCCCGTTCGGCGTTCGCCCGGAGGACGGACGCCGTGGCGTGCCGCCAGTGCTCGATGTCCACCGGTCCGGCGAACTCCTTCGCAAGGGCACGGCGGACGCGGAGCGCGAACTCCCATACGGAGCTGACCATGTCGGCGGTCAGGAGCCGTTCGGTGCTCTCCAGCCACTCCTCGCGGGTGGTGATGCCCCACCATTCCTTGAGCTTCCGGCGCTCGGCGCTGTAGCCGTCGCCGTGGTAGCCGATGGCGTTCCAGAACATCCCGTTGTTCACGGCCAGGTGCGCGCCGCAGGCCAGCCCGAAGGCGACCGGCCCGTGCAGCGGGCCGCCGAGGTGGAGCGCGTGGACCTTGCGCTGCTCCAAGCCGGCGTAGCGGGGCCTCCGGTCACGGTGGAAGGCCCAGGTGGCGCGGTGGGCCGGGGTGGCGGGGAGGAAGACCTCGAAGGGGGTGCCGGGGTTGACGGCCAGGTACGCGGGGCCGCCGGTGGCCGGGAAGGCGTCGACGAACCAGCTGAGGGTCTCGCGCTCGAAGACCAGGTCGGGGGTCGGGACGGGGAGCATGCCGGCCGTGAAGGTGACGTAGGCGTCGGCGCCGACCTGCGGGAAGTAGGTGCGTTCCCGTCGGATCAGGTCGGGATGCGCGTCCTGGTAGGCGCGGGACTGGGGGATGAAGAGCTCGGTGAGCGCGAGGACGTCGAAGAAGGCGGCCCAGTCGCCGCGTGCCCTGGTCTCGTGCAGCTCTCGTTCAATCGCGCTCGGAGCGGTCCAGTTCCCCATGCGGGAACCCTAGCCGGAGGCGTCGAGCGCCAGTTCGGCCCATACGGTCTTGCCGACGACCCGGTCCGCGGCGCCCCACCGCTCCGAGAGCAGATCCACGATGTGCAGCCCCCGCCCGTACTGCTCGTCGTCCCCCGCCGCTCGCAGTTCGGGCCGCCGCTCTCCTTTCGGATCGGTGACCGCGATGCGGAGCACTGCTCCGGTGAGCTCCACCTCGACCCGGAGGTACCGGTCCCACACGGAGCCGTGCAGCAGCGCGTTCGTGGTCAACTCGCTGGTCAGCAGCGCCACGTCCGAAGCCAGCCCGGGCTGCCCCCACGCCACGGCCAGCCACGCGGCTCGCCGCCGCGCAGCCGGGACGGAGTCCTGCCGGGGCGGGTAGTTCCGTACGTCGTACCGGATGGGTTCGAGCATCTGTGCGGCACCTCCTGTGCGGGCGGTGGCATGCCGGTGCCGTGCGGGGGCAGGCCGGTGCACTTCCGCCAACTGTCGCTGTGCGGTGAGCAGTTCGTCACCGACGGTAGGGGTGTCGTGCCGTGGGATGCAATCTCTTCCGGGGAAATCTATCCCCAGGGAGTAGTTGTGCCGTTCGCGCCGGGCGCGGAAGACTGCCTTGGGTACGAGGAGGTGGGACCAAGTGCCCATGGACAACCGGGTATCCACGGTGCTGGCGCGTCGGCTGGGCGGAGAGCTGCTGCGGATGCGCGACGCGGCGGGCCTGACGCAGCCACAGGCCGCCCAGGTGCTCAGCGCGACTGCGGCGAAGATCGCCAAAATGGAAAGGGGCTGGGTCCCGTTCCGGGATCCGGATGTCGTCGCCCTGTGCAAGCTCTACGGAGAAACGGACGAGGCCGTCGTCCAGGGCCTGCTGTCCCTCGCCAAGCTGGACCGCGAGCGCCGCAAGGCCAAGGGCTGGTGGCAGCACTCACCCGACGCGGGCTCGATGGCGGAGTACATCGCGATGGAGGACGTGGCCACCCGGGTGCGCACCTGGCAGCTGTCCCTGGTCCCCGGCCTGCTCCAGACCGCCGACTATGCTCGCGCACTCGCCGTCAGCGACGAGTTCTGGCAGGACCCGGACGATATCGAGCGCATTGTGGCCGTGCGCGTGAAGCGTCAGCACCGGCTGCGCAGCGAGGTGCCGCTCCAGGTCCACGCGGTGATCTGGGAGGGAGCGCTCCGGCAGGAGGTCGGCGGCGTAGCCGTGATAGGGGCCCAGCTGGCCCACTTGGTTGAGCTTGCCCAGATGCCCAACGTCCACGTACAGGTGCTGCCGTTCCGGGCTGGCGGACATCCGTGCATCGTCGGTCCGTTCAACGTCGTCTCATTCGCGGAGGCGGAGGCCATGGATGTGGTCCATGTGGATGTCATCGGATCTACTGTGTGGGTGGAGAGCCGCGAACAGAGTGCCGTTTACAGCAGGTACTTCGACCGCACCGCCAGGCTGAGTCTGGCTCCTCGTGACTCCATCGATCTGATCGACAGCATTCGTAAAGGGCTCCAGGCATGACGCAGTTCGAGTTCGTGAAGGCCAGCTACAGCGCGTCCAGCGGCGAATGCGTCGAGGTGGCCACCAACGTGGCCGGCACGGTGGCCGTCCGGGACAGCAAGCAGGGCGACGGGCCCGTCATCCGGGTCACCGACACCGCGTGGGCGGCCTTCGCGGGGGCGCAGTGACGGCCGAGGTCACCGTCTACTGGCGGCCCGGGTGCCCGTACTGCATCAAGCTGCGCGCACAGCTGCGGCTGACCGGGACCCCGTACCGGAAGGTCAACATCTGGCGGGACCCGGACGCGGCGGCGTTCGTGCGCAGCGTCGCCGACGGCAACGAGACCGTCCCCACGGTGCGCGTGACGTCCGCCGCCGGCCACGAGTCGGTGATGGTGAACCCCTCGCTCGCCCGGATCAGGAAGGCACTCGCGGGCCGCGGAACGGGAGCGGCCGGCTGAGGACGAGGTTGGTGGTCGTGCTCCCGAACTGGGCCAGCTCGTCGACGATCTCCTCCAGGTGGGCCATCGAGGTGGTCGCCACCTTGAGGACGTAGCAGTCGTCCCCGGTGGTGCGCAGGCACTCCAGGATCTCCGCGCGCTCCTCCAGCAGGCGGCGCAACGGCTCGTGCCGGGTGCCCGGACCCGGGTACTTCAGCCGGACCACCGCGAGCACGCCGTACCCGGTCCGCTCCAGGTCCACCTCCGCCCGGTACCCGGTGATCACCTCGGCCGCCTCCAGCCGCCGCACCCGTTCCTTCGTCGCCGACGCGCTCAGGTTCACCCGCCGTGCCAGCTCCGTGAACGCGATCCGGCCCTCCCGTTGGACTTCCCTCAGGATCGCCCAGTCCGTTGCGTCGAGACTCTCGGTCATCCGGCCAGATTACCGGCGAATCCACGGGTGAATCGCGCCTGAACAGGCGGGAGTTACTTCTGGCGACCGGCGCGGCCTGGCTAGGCTCGGCGTTGTGAAGATCGGAGTCAACGTCCTCAATTTCGGCCCCGGCACCGACCCGGGAGTCCTGCGGAGCTGGGCCCAGACCGTGGAGGGCCTGGGCTTCGACCTGCTGATGGTCTCGGACCACGTCGCCATCACGGCCGACGTCGCCGAGCGCTATCCGGCACCTTTCTACGAGCCCTTCACCACCTTGTCCTGGCTGGCCGGCCTCACCACCCGGGTCCGGCTCGGCACGACGGTCCTCATCACTCCCTACCGGCACCCGCTGCTCACCGCCCGGATGGCGGCCAACCTGGACGAGCTGAGCGGCGGCCGGCTGGTCCTCGGCGTGGGGGTGGGCTGGGCACGGCAGGAGTTCGCCGCTCTCGGGATCCCGTTCGAACAGCGTGGACGACTGACCGACGGCCACCTGCGGGACATCCGGGCGGCCTGGCCGGACACCGCCTCCTACGGCAACCGGAGGATCCCGGTGTGGGTCGGCGGCAACAGCGACGCGGGGCTGCGCCGGGCCGTGCGGCTCGGGGACGCATGGCATCCGCTGCGGTGCACCGTGCCGTGGCTGCGCGAAGCCGTGGTCAGGCTGAAGGCGTACGCGGACGAGCAGCACTTCCCCGTGCCCGCCCTGGCCCCCCGTATCGCTCTGAAACTCACCGCGGCACCGGTCGGCGGACCGCGGCGACTCGCCGGCGAGGGCACGATCGACCAGATCATGGACGACCTCGACCAGCTGCGGCAGCTGGGCGCCGAGGCCGTCGTCCTCGACCCGTACGACGGCGACCCCCGCGAGACGTGCCACCCGCAGGCGGCGTGGCAGGCACTGGCCACGGTGGCAGCGCACTTCTACCCACCCCGCACCAGATCGGAGCAGTCATGACCACACCCGACGACCACGCCCTCCTCCGGCGGGCCATCGCGCTCGCGGCCGAGGCACGCGCGGGCGGCAACCCGCCGTTCGGGTCGCTGTTGTCGGGACCGGACGGGACGGTCCTGGCGGAGGAGCACAACACGACCCTCACCGACGACGACATCACCGCGCACCCGGAACTGAAGCTGGCGAGGTGGGCCGCGAGGGAGCTGGACGCGGACACGGCGGCACGGACCACGATGTACACCAGCTGCCAGCCGTGCGGGATGTGCGAGGCGGTCATCCAACAGGCGGGCCTGCGGCGGGTGGTGTTCGCCCTGTCCGACGAACAGCTCCTGGACATCAGGCCGGGCAGCGGCCGGCAGCCCGTGCCCCAGGACGGCCCCGCGCTGCTCGACGAGGTGCGGGCCGTGGTCGAGGGGTACTACCGCTGACCGCCTACCGTCCTTCGACGACGGGGGTCAGGCCGTCGAGGAGGGCCTTGAGGCCGAACTCGAAGAGCGAGTCCAGCCGCAGGTCGTAGCCGTCCTCGAAGGATCCGACCACCTTGGTGAAGGTCGGGAAGCGGCCGGATTCCACCAGGTCCCGGAGGGCGGGGGCGCGGCTGTCCATCCACTGGTCCTCCGACTGGCCCGTGGCGGCTTCGGCGTGCGCTTCCATCTCCAGGTGCACCGCCAGGCCCTGGACGTGGCTGTAGAGCAGGACGTGGATGTCGAACAGCGTGGTGGGGTCGAGGCCGTGGCCGTCGAGGGCGCCCAGCATCCACTCGCCGTGGACCATCAGGTTGGGCACGAGCAACGGGCGGGTGAGGGAGCCGAGCTGCGCCAGCCACGGGTGCTTCCGGTACAGGCTCCACAGGGTCCGGGCGCCCAGCTCGATGCGGGTACGCCAGTCCTCGGGGGCGGTCGCGGGGCAGGACTCCTCGCCGAACGCGGCGTCGGCCATGAGCAGGACGAGGTCCTCCTTGCTCGGGACGTACCGGTAGGTCGACATCGCCGCGACGCCGAGGCGGGCCGCGACGCCGCGCATGGAGAGCGCCGGGAGCCCTTCGGCGTCGGCGATCCCGATGGCGGTGCGGACGATCCGGTCGAGGCTCAGCTCCTGTTCGGGGTCCGGGGCGGGGGACGGGCGCCTGCGAGGCGGCGTGACGGGGGCGGCCGGAGCGGTACCGGCGACGACCGTGCCGATGCGGGGCCGGGCCTCGACGAGTCCCTCCAGGCGCAGGGTGGTCAGGGCCTTGGTGGCGGTGGCGAGCGCGACCCCCCATTCCCCGGCGATCTGCCGGGTCGAGGGGACCCGGTCCCCGGGGGCGAGTTCACCGTCCGCGATGCGCCGCCGGATCGCGCCGACGATGCGCAGGTAGGGCGGATCACCCGCCGTGCCTGTGGGCTTCGTCACGTCCTGCCGCCTTCCTGTCCTGTACTAGTGCAGAGGGTAGCAGCGGCAATGTCGTCCGGAGGGGTGTCTGTCCTAGTGCAGGGCTGCTATTTGGCCAGTTGAGGTGGGTGCGCGTACGCCGTACGTTCAGAGCGCATACACCGTACAAGGGGCTGAAGGAGCTACTCATGCGGACCGTACTCATCTCCGGCGGCGGAATCGCCGGGCCCGTCCTCGCCTACTGGCTGCGCCGCCACGGCTTCGTGCCCACCGTCGTCGAACGTGCCCCGGGCCCGCGCCCCGGCGGCCAGGCCGTGGACATCCGCGGCGTCGCGCTCGACGTCGTGGAGCGGATGGGCCTCCTGGAGCGGGCGAGGGGCGTCAGGACCCGGATGCGCGGCATGTCGATCCTCGACGCCGAGGGCCGTGAGGTCGACCGCTCCACCGAGGCGACCTTCAGCAGCGGCCGGCTCGACAGCGAGGACATCGAGGTGCTGCGCGAGGACCTGGTGCGGATGGTGCACGAGCACACGCGCGCGGACGTCGAGTACCTCTTCGGCGACAGCGTCACCGCGCTCGACGAGGACGGGGCCGGCGTACGCGTCGACTTCGCGCACGGGGCGCCGCGCACCTTCGACCTCGTGGTCGGGGCCGACGGCCTTCACTCCACCGTACGGCGCCTGGCCTTCGGCCCGGAGGAGGGCTTCGCGCACCACCTGGGCAGCTACCTCTCGGTGTTCGGCGCGGACAACTTCCTCGGCCTGGACGACTGGCAGATGTGGCTGCGGGACGGCGACGTGGGCTTCGGCATCATGCCCGTACGCGACAACACCGAGCTCAGGATCGCCTTCGGCTTCGAGTCCGCCCCCCTCGCCCACGACCTCCGCGACGGCGGCGCCCTCCGGCAGCTCGTCGTGGACAGGCTCGCGTCGCTGCGGTGGGAAGGGGCCCGCCTGGCCGAGGCCGCCCGGAATGCGCCCGACTTCTACTGCGACGCCATGGCTCAGATCCGCATGGACCAGTGGTCGCGGGGCCGGGTGGCCCTGCTCGGGGACGCCGGCTACTGCCCTTCCCCCCTCTCGGGGCAGGGCACCAGCCTGGCCCTCGTGGGCGCCCACGTGCTGGCCGACTGCCTCGCCGGGGCGAACGGCGACCACCGCAGCGCGTACGCCAGTTACGAGGGGCGGATGCGCCCCTTCGTCACCCTCAACCAGGCCTTGGCCACGGAGAATCCCGGGGGACCCGCGTCGGAGGAGTCCGTGGCGCACGCCAAGAACGCGCTCTCGCTGGACGGCTGATCCGGGCAGGCCGCGATCCGACGAAGGGCCCCGACCGCGACGTGGTCGGGGCCCTTCGTCCGCCCCTGTCTCAGCGCCCGGTGACCCCGGGCACGGGGCGGACCTTTCGGCCGGAAGGCGGCGGGGGCGGGCCGTGACAGCGACGCGCTCTGGATGATGCCGGGACATGCGCTCCGCCCGTGGTGACAGCCGACGACGTGTCCCCGAGCTCACCGGCACAGCCTGAGGCGAGCGCCGTGTGGAGCCCCCTCGTGCCACCGCGCGACCGTACGGACCCCCTTGACGGTCCCCGGTGGCGGCGGGAGGCTCCCGGGTCGGGGATCCGAACGGTTGCAGCTGGGGGGCCGCCATGCCGGAGGAATCTGTCCAGACGGTGGGGGAACTGCGGGCACGGCTCGCGGCGCGCGGGGCCCGGTGGTCGGTCCTTGAGCACCTGGCCGACGAGGAGCCGGTACCGCGCCCCTCGCTCGGCCTGGAGCCCGGCGCGAACCTGACGCCCGCCGAGGCGGTACGGGTCGTCGACCTGCGGGCGCTCATCGGCCGGGAGAGCGCCAACCCGCACCTGACCCGGCGCCGGGCCGCCCACGGGCTGCTCCCGGGCACGCCGGTGGCTGCCGGGGCCGCCCGGCCCGCCGCCGTGGACTGGCGCAGCCGCTGGGGCCGGCCCTGGATCACCAAGGTGAAGGACCAGAACCCGTGCGGTTCCTGCTGGGCGTTCGGCGCCGCCGGCCTGGTGGAGTCGATGGCCCGCATAGAGCACGGCGTGTGGGCTACGCGCTCCGAGGGCGACGTGCACGACGGCCTGAAGTCCAGCTGCGGGCAGGGGAGCAACCCGGAGACCGCCCTGGACTGGATCAAGACCAACGGCGGGCTCGCCGACCCGGACTGCTGGCCGTACAGCACCCCGCCCGCCGGACTGCCCGCCACCCGGCGCGACGCCTGGCGCGCCGAGTACACGCCCAGCTGGGACCGCTCGGGCCGGACCGTCCGGATCACCGACTACGTCCGCCTCGGCGACGTCGAGCAGCAGAAGGTCTGGCTGGACACGGTCGGCCCGCTGACCGCCTGCTTCGACGTGTACGACGACTTCTTCGCCCTGGGCGCGGGCGTCTACCACCGCACCAGCGACCAACTCGCGGGCGGCCACTGCGTGCTGATCGTCGGCTACGACGACGCGGCCGGCTGCTGGCTGTTCAAGAACTCCTGGGGGACGGGCTACCACGTCGGCGGCTACGGCCGGATCGCCTACGGCGAGGTCAACGTCGACTACTGGGCCAAGTGCGGCCTGCGCGGCACCAACATCGACCCGTGGACCAAACGCCGCCTGCACACCGGCAACGTCTACGAGAGCGGCAACGGCCGCGCCCACCGCAACTTCGAGATGCTCGCGCGGGCCGGCGGCGGCCGCCTCCAGCACTGGTGGCGCGAGGGCGACGCCCCCTTCGCGTGGGGCCGCGCGGGCACCTTCGCGAACGACGCCTCGAGCCAGCCCGCCTTCACCGGGACCACGTACAACCGGAACATGGAGTCCCTGCACGTGACCACCGGTGGCCGGCTGCGCCACTGGTACTACGAGCAGTCCGCCGGTGTCTGGCGCGACGGCGGCGCCTTCGGCCCCGGCGACGCGGCCATCGGCTCGACCCCGGGGTTCATCCAGAGCGACTACGGCAAGCCGGGCAACTTCGAGGTGGTCGTACGGACCGCGGACGGCCGCCTCAACCACTGGTGGCGGATCAACGGCGCCCCCTGGTCCTGGAACGACGGCGGCCGCTTCGCCTCCGGCATCGCCCACTACGGGCCCGCCCTCGTCCAGACCCGCGGCCGCCGGCTCGACCTCGTCGCCACCCGCGCCGACGGCCGGATGCAGCTGTGGTGGCGGGACGACGCGAACGCCTTCGTCTGGCGGGCCGGGGAGGTGTTCGGGGAGGGGGCCACCTCCGCGCCCTGCCTGATCGAGGGGCAGTACGGGGCCGTGGACGAGGACACGGCCGGGAACTACGAGCTGTGCGTGGCCGTCGCGGGCGGGCGGGTCGAGCACTGGTGGCGCGGCAACGCGGCCGGCTCGGCCTGGAGACGTGGCGCGGTCTTCGGGCACGACGTCCTCGCGGTCACCGGGATGCTCCAGGGCAGTTTCGGGTTCAACCTGGAAGTCGTGGTCCTGCGCACCGACCGCCTGCTCCAGCACTACTGGCGCGACGGCGCGGGCTGGCATGAGGGGTCGGTGATCGGCCCGGCCTGAGACGAGCAGGGGGCAAGGTGGAGGTACGGAGCGTCGTGCTGAGCCCCGGTGAGCCGTACGAGCTGCGGCTCACCGGACGCGGGGCGCGCGGGTACGTGTGGACCTGGCAGGTCAGCGGGGACACGGACGTGGTGGCGGTGTCGGTGGGGCCCCCGGTGTCCGACGAGAGCCTGCCCGGCGCGGCGGTGGAGCGCACGTACGTCGTCCGGGGCCGCCCGCCGGGCGGCGGCCGGGCCCGGATCCGCTTCGCGCAGGTCCGGCCGCCCTACCCGGACGAGGCCCCGTACGACGAGTTCGTGCTGGACGTGGAGGTCACGGACGCGGAGGTCACCGACGCGGGCTGAGAGCCGCGTGCTGTACGGACTCCAGCGGGCCGCGGTCGAAGCGGCGCAGCCACAGCCACGACCCGGCCGCCAGGGTCACTGCCACGGCCGCCCACAGGGCCATCACCCACCAGGGGCCGGTCCCGGCGAGCCGGTCGGCGAGGCCCAGCCCGATGCCGTAGCAGAGCAGCATGCACAGCAGGTTCTGGGCGACGTAGCAGGACAGGGCGGTGCGGCCGACGGAGCCGAGGGCGGTGGTGACGGGCCGGGGGATCCACAGCCGGTCGAGGGCGACGCCGATCAGGCCGATGTAGCCGACGGCGACCAGCGGCGCGACCCCGTAGCGGCCCAGGACGAAGAGGTCGTCGCCGCCGAGGGCGGTCGCCACGTTCAGCGGCAGTCCGAGGCCGAGGCCCCAGGCCGCCATCCGGGTCCGGATGCGGCGGCCGTCGGCGGTGGCGGTGAAGGCGCCCGCGCGGTGGAGGCGCACGCCGAGGAGGAAGAGGAAGACCAGCAGGCCGAAGGAGAAGACGGGCTCGATGCGCAGCGCGGCGAAGTGCTCCAGGCGGAAGGCGATCTGGGCACCGTAGCCGCCGTGCGCGTACAGCTCGACGGCGTCGGCGGACGGGGCCTTCGCCATGCCCTCCGGCGCTTTCTCCGGCTTCGTCACGGCCGCCAGGGTCACCAGGGCGACCAGGGTCAGGTGCACCGCGGCGGCCACCCGCATCGCCCGCCTGCGGACCTTCTCGGAGCGGGCCAGCAGCCAGGCGACGAGGAGGGCGGTGACGGCGTACCCCATCAGCACGTCCCAGGCGAAGACGAGGACGAAGTGGACGGTGCCCTCGACGAAGAGGAAGGCGGCGCGGCGCGGGTAGCGGCCGGGCCAGGGGTCGCCGCGACGCGCGGCGGAGTCGTACTGGATGGCGAGGCCCACCCCGAACAGGACCGTGAGCAGGGCCAGGAACTTGCCGTCGGCGAGGAAGCGGAAGACGGACTCCGCGACGGTCGCGGCGGAGGGGTCGGCGATCGGGTCGGGGGAGGCGAGCCCGCCCGTGAGGACGCTCCACTCCGAGCCGGGCGAGGCGAAGATCCAGACGTTGGTCATGAGCGTGCCGAGGATGGCGGCGCCGCGCAGGACGTCGAGGAGGGGGAGCCGTGCGGTCTTCCGGTCCACCGGGGCGATGAGTGTGTCGGCCATGACTTCAGCGTCCCTGCGCGCGGGGCGCCGTACGTCGTGCCGGTGGACGAACTCGCGGTACATCCTTCGATGCAGTCCTCGATGCGGTCGTCGGCGCCGTCCTCGGCGCGGTCTTGGATGCTGAGACGCGATACGGGTGCACCCCTCATGTATCTATGCTGTGCCCATGTCAGCTCCCGCACCCGCACCAGCCGCCGACCGCGTCTACCGGCACATCAAGCAGGGCGTTCTCGACCGCCGGTACGAGGGCGGCACGCTCCTCACCGAGGGCGAGGTCGCCGAGGCCGTGGGCGTCTCCCGCACGCCGGTGCGCGAGGCGTTGCTGCGCCTGGAGACGGAGGGGCTGATCCGGCTCTACCCGAAGAAGGGCGCGCTGGTCCTGGCCGTGTCGGCGCAGGAGATCGCGGATGTCGTCGAGACCCGGCTGCTGGTCGAGGAGTTCACCGTACGGCGGGCCGTTCCCGCTCCGGCCGCGCTGCTCGGGCGGCTGGAGGAGCTGCTGCGGGCGCAGGAGCGGCATGCGGACAGCGGTGACCTCGCGGCGTTCGCGGCCGAGGACCGGTGCTTCCACGCCGAGATCGTCCGGCACGCCGGCAACGAGATCCTGTCCCGCCTGTACGACCAACTGCGCGACCGGCAGCTGCGGATGGGCGTCGCGGTGATGCACGCCCACCCGGACCGGGTCGCGCAGAACCTCGTCGAGCACCGCGAGATCCTGACGGCGCTGCGCGCGGGCGACGCCGACCGGGCGGCGACGTGCGTACGGGCGCACGTGGGCCGGGTCGGAAGCCTGATGCGCGGCGACGCCCGGTGAGCGCCCTCGATCCTCCCGGCGGCAGGAAGGCCGTCGCCGTCTGGGGCATAGGCGTCGCCGTCTACTTCGTCGCGGTGATCTTCCGGACCAGCCTCGGCGTCGCCGGACTCGACGCCGCCGACCGCTTCCACGTCAACGCCTCGGCGCTGGCGACCTTCTCGCTGCTCCAGCTCCTGGTGTACGCGGGGATGCAGATACCGGTGGGGCTGATGGTCGACCGGCTCGGCACCAAGAAGGTGCTGACCCTGGGCGCGGTCCTCTTCACCGTCGGCCAGCTCGGCTTCGCGCTGTCCCCCACGTACGAAATGGCACTGGCCGCCCGGGCCCTGCTGGGCTGCGGCGACGCCATGACCTTCATCTCGGTGCTGCGGCTCGGCACCCGGTGGTTCCCGGCCCGGAGCGGGCCGCTGATGGCCCAGCTGGCCGGGCTGGTGGGCATGGCGGGCAACCTCGTCTCCACGCTGGTGCTGGCTCCCGTACTGCACGGGGCCGGCTGGGTGCCCGCCTTCGCGGGGAGCGCGGTGGCGGGGCTGGTCGTCCTGGTCCCGCTGGTGCTGTTCCTGCGGGACCACCCGGAGGGCCACGGCCCGTCCCCCTCGACGCGCGGTACGGGGGGTTCCGGGGGGTTCGTACGCCGCCAGATACGCGCATCGTGGAGCGAGCCCGGGACCCGGCTCGGCCTGTGGGTGCACTTCACCACGCAGTTCCCGGCGATGGTGTTCCTGCTCCTGTGGGGGATGCCGTTCCTGGTCGAGGCGCAGGGGCTGTCGCGGAGCACCGCGGGCGGGCTGCTGACGCTGGTGGTCGCCTCGAACATGGCGCTCGGCCTGGTCTACGGCCAGATCGTCGGCCGCCGGCAGTCGGCGCGGATACCGCTGG
The DNA here is from genome assembly GCF_043201995.1 of Streptomyces sp. NPDC048258. Taxonomy (NCBI): domain Bacteria; kingdom Bacillati; phylum Actinomycetota; class Actinomycetes; order Kitasatosporales; family Streptomycetaceae; genus Streptomyces; species Streptomyces sp. NPDC048258. The sequence goes on along the minus strand of NZ_JBICZH010000006.1, from coordinate 39,412 downwards.
CCCTGGGCACGGTCGGCCTGACGGCCCTGCTCTGGGCGTCGGTCCTGGTCTACCCGGGCGACCGGGCGCCGATGTGGCTGCTGGTCACCCTGTGCCTGGTTCTGGGCTCCTGCGGCCCGGCGTCGATGATCGGCTTCGACTTCGCCCGCCCCGCCAACCCGGCGGAGCGCCAGGGCACCGCCTCCGGGATCACCAACATGGGCGGCTTCATCGCCTCGATGACCACCCTGCTGGCGGTGGGCGTCCTGCTGGACGCGACCGGGGACAACTACCGCATCGCCTTCTCGACGGTGTTCGTCCTGGAGGCGCTCGGCATCGCACAGATCCTGCGCCTGCGCCCGCGCGCGCTGGCCCGCGAACGGGAGCGCGTGATTTCAGCCTCGCCGGCGTTTGAGGCGCGGGGTCTGGGGCGGAGCCCCAGGTCCCGGCGGAGCCGGGCTTAAGGCCCCGCCCGCCCCCGAAGCCGGTGCGGCGCCGCTGCCGGGGGCCAGCCCCCGGACCCCCGCGCCTCAAACGCCGGCGAGGCTGGGTTGTGCCCGGCGGCCGGCATCAGTCAAATCCAGCCCGCCGGCGTTTGAGGCGCGGGGGTCCGGGGCGGAGCCCCAGGTCCCGGCGGAGCCGGGCTTCGCCGCCTCGGCCCCGCGTCGCGCGGGCTTCGGCGGAGCCGGGCTTCGCTACGGGGTCACCGCGAAGTTGGCCAGGATGGCGTCGGCCAGCTGCGCGTCGCCCTCGACCTTCACCCGGTCGGCGACGGCGTGCGCCCGGACCCGGCCCGCGGCGAGGCGGACGTACGTCTCCCAGTCCAGCGTCAGCGTCACCGCCGGACCCAGCGACGGCGCCTTGTCCACCGACCCCCGCCCCTCCGCGTCGACCCGTACCGTCCGCATGAACTCGACCGGCCCGTGCACGTCGATCACCACCGCCGAGTTCGCCGGCGCCCCCGCCAGCTTCGCGACCACCTTCGGCAGCCCGGCGAGCAGGATGTCCCGCGCCACGTACGCCCCCGGCGAGTCCCAGTTCCCGGGCACGCCCAGCGCCGTCCGCAGGTCCTGCTCGTGGATCCACACGTCGAACGCCCGCAGCCGCAGCGCGAATTCCAGCGTCACCTGGTCACCCAGCGGCCCGCGCACCATCGTGGCCGGATCCCGCTTCTCGTTCCTCAGCTGCCGGGACCTGCGGATGATCGTGTACTCCAGCTCCGAGGTCATCTCGGGGGCGGTGTGGTGACGGCGTACGTCGACCTGCACCTCCATGTACCGGCTGAACTCGTCCACCACGTGCCGCAGGTCCCTGGCCACGGTGTGGATCGGCCGCGGGTCTCCGAGCTGCTCGCATTCGATGCCGATGATGTGTGACACGACGTCACGGACCGACCAGCCCGGGCACGGCGTCGCCCGGTTCCACTCGCCCTCCGTCAGCGGGAGGACCAGCTCGGATATCGCCTCGATGGAGTGCGTCCACGCGTCGGCATAGGGCTGAAGGCTGGGATGGACGGTCAACGGGACCCCTCGCGGTGCTGTTCAGTGGCGCGTTCTGGAAGCTCTGGACATCAGACTCGGTTTCCAAAACTACGCTGCCGGTGAGCACCCCGGCAGTGCTTTCGTGTGACGATCGTAGGCCCGAGTTGACGGCTTGAACGCCAGGACGGTGGTAATGTGCGCGCCTCGCTGATCCAAATCGCAGTGAATGAGGGCGAGTCGGTGGTTTCCCGGCGCGCCCGCGCGGCTGATCTCGTACGGGAACAGGCCGCCTCCGACCTTGTCGTCCTGCCCGAACTGTGGACGGTCGGGGCCTTCGCCTACGAGCAGTTCGAGACCGAGGCGGAACCGCTGGACGGCCCGACCTTCGAGGCCATGTCGAAGGCGGCGGCCGACGCCGGGGTCTGGCTGCACGCGGGCTCGGTCGTGGAGCGCGCGGGCGACGGCTCGCTCTACAACACCACCCTCGTCCTCTCCCCGGAGGGCGAGCTGGCCGCCACCTACCGGAAGATCCACCGGTTCGGCTTCGACCAGGGCGAGGCCGTGCTCATGTCGGCGGGCGAGTCCCTGACCACGGTGGAGCTGCCCGAGCAGACCCTCGGCATCGCCACCTGCTACGACCTGCGCTTCCCCGAGCTGTTCCGCGGCCTGGTCGACGCCGGGGCCACCACCATGGTCGTCGCGGCCGGCTGGCCCGCGCGCCGCCGCTCGCACTGGACCCTGCTCAGCCGGGCGCGCGCGGTGGAGGACCAGTCGTACGTGCTCGCGTGCGGGCTGGCCGGCACCCACGCGGGCGTCGAACAGGCCGGGCACAGCCTGGTGGTCGACCCGTGGGGCGAGGTCCTGGCGGAGGCGGGCCCGGGCGAGGACGTCCTCACGGTCGACCTCGACCCGGCGAAGGTCGCCGAGACCCGCGAACAGTTCCCGGCCCTCAAGGACCGCCGCCTCGGCCGCTAGGGGGTGTCCGGGTAGGGCTACGCTCGCGGACATGGCAGTGGCGGGGGAGACGGCGGAGACCGATCAGGCGCGGACGCAGGTGCACGCCGTCCAGCGGGCGATCGCCGGATGCGCGCTGCTGCTGGGCGGGCTCGCGACGGGCTGGAGCCTGGGCGTGGGCACCACGGGTGCGTTCGTCTTCCCCTTCCTCGCCCTCATGGCCCCCGTCCTCGTGCGCAACCGCGTCGGGTTCCGGTGGCTCTGCACCTGGCTGCCCGTCGTACTGATCCCCTTCGGCCTCCTCCTGTTCCTCGTCGGCATGTTCCTGATGGTCCCGTCGGCCGTGCTGTTGCTGCTGGCCCGCGGCGCCGACCCGCGCCGCCACCCCGTGGGGGCGTGGGTCCGGGCCGGCCTCGCGGGCGTGATCGGCCTGTGCACGGCCTGGGGGATCGTCTACGGCATCGTCGCGGTGGCCTCTCGGTCCTGAAGCCCGTCGTCGTCCCCGATGGCCAGCACTTTGTCCCGTACGAGGTATTTCATGCGCTGATCAGTGCCCGCGATAGGTTTCCGTCATGCCACTCCTCTACGTGACCGACCTGGCCTACCCGGCGCGCGGCCGCCGCTACGGCGACGAGGACGTATTCCTCACCTCGCGGCTGCGGGCGCACTTCGACCTGGCCCTGTGCCACCCCGCGGACGCGGAGGCGCTCATACCCATGGGCTTCGACGCGGTGATCGTCCGCAACAGCGGCCCGGTCCTGCACTACCAGGAGGCCTACGACTCCTTCCGCGAGGCCGCGCTCGCCGCGGGCACCCGGGTCTACAACCCGCTCACCGGCCGCGGCGACATGGCGGGCAAGCAGTACCTCCTCGACCTGACGGCCGCCGGCTACCCGGTGATCCCGACGATCGACGACCCGGCGCGGCTGTCGGAGCTGCCGCAGGTGCCGCAGTACGCGGTCAAGCCCAAGCAGGGCGCCGACTCCATCGGCCTCACCTTCACCGCCGACCCGACGGGCCCGGCGGGGGAGATCCTCATCCAGCCGCGCATCGACTTCGCGTACGAGGTGTCCTTCTACTTCGTCGACGACGCCTTCCAGTACGCCCTCCACGCCCCGGACCCGGCCCGCCGCTGGGAGCTGCGCCCCTACGCCCCGACCGAGGCGGACCTGGCCTTCGCGCGCGCCTTCGTCGCCTGGAACACCCTCTCCCACGGCATCCAGCGGGTGGACGCCTGCCGGGCCCCTTCGGGCGAACTCCTGCTGGTCGAGCTGGAGGACCTGAACCCGTACCTGTCCCTGGACCTGGTCCCCTCCGAGGTCCAGGACACCTTCATCACATCGCTCACGGGATCTCTCCACTCCTTCCTCACCTGATGTCAGACCCGGGTGCGAGGCTCGTTCCATGGACAAGCAGACCTTCTGGAAGCTGATCGAGACGGCCCGCGCGGAGGCGGCGGACGACCAGGTGGCGGAGCACGCGACGGCGCTGCTCGCCCGCCTCCCGGAGGCCGAGATAGCCGCCGCCCAGCAGGTGCTGTGGGACCTGCTGGCGGAGTCCTACCGCAGCCCGCTCTGGGCCGCGGCCTACGTGATCAACGGCGGCTGCTCGGACGACGGCTTCGACTACTTCCGGGGCTGGCTCCTGACCCAGGGCGAGGCGGCCTTCGAGGCCGCCCTGGCCGACCCGGACTCCCTGGCCGCCCACCCCGCGGTCCTGGAGGCCGCGCTGGAAGGCCTGGAACTGTGCGACGAGGAGGCCCTCTCGATCGCCTGGAGCGCCTACGAGACCGCCACGGGCCGCGAACTCCCGGCGGACTCCTTCACGATCAGCTACCCGCCGCTGGACCCCGCCTGGGACTTCGACTTCGACGACACCGAGGAGACCACCGCCCGCCTCCCCCGCCTGAGCGCCCTCTTCGACTACTCGTAGCGGTACAGCAGCGATTCGCGCTCCTGCTGCCGGATGTCCTCGATGGTCAGACCGGGCAGGTCCAGGTGGGAGAGGGTGACCTCGGCGGAGCTCGGGACGGCGTCCTCGGCGAGCCACTGCTCGGGCTTCCACGCGTTGCTGCGCAGGAACGCCTTCGGGCAGTGCTGGTAGGCCTCCTCGACCTCCACCACGATCGCGCTGCGCGGGGGCTTGCCGACGGAGGTCAGCTGTTCCAGCAGACGCGGGTCGGCGGAGACGCAGGCGCGTCCGTTCACGCGCAGGGTGGTGGCCCGGCCGGGGATGACGAAGATCAGACCGGCCCGGCCCGTCTCCACGATGTTGTGGCCGGTGTCGAGCCGCTTGTTGCCGGTGGCGTCGGGAACGGCGAGGGTGAACTCGTCCAGAACGGCGACGAAGCCGGGCGGCCCGCCCCGCGGAGTCACGTCGCAGCTCCCGTCGGCGCCGGAGCTGGCGACGAACACCAACGACGACCGTCCGATGACCGCGCGGGCGGCGTCGTGGATCCGGTCAACGGCCTTGCGGCGGGCCAGCTCACCGGGCTCTTCGTAGAGCTCGCGCAACTGGGCCGCGCTCCGGACGGCGGTGGCGTTCACGGCATCGAATATCCGCCCGCTCGGCGGCGTGGTGGCTGTCACGTACATGCACGCTATCGGATCTGATCCAAAGAAAGGCGCGCTAGAGGCTGTCCGCATCCCCATACGGCGGGACGGTCCAGCGCAGCACGGCCCGCCGCGACGCGTCGCCGGCCGGGGCTCCTCTGTCGTAGGCCTTGCCGGACGCGTGTAATCCGGCATTCATACCCGGATGGCAAGCTTGAAGGATGAACGATGCTGCCCCGGCGCCCACCCCTGCGCCCGCGCCCCGCCGACGTGCCCGTGTCCGTGCCCCCGAGCTGATCGGCAAGGGCGGCTGGCTCAACACCGGAGGCAAAGAGCTCACCCTCGCCGACCTGCGAGGTAAGTGCGTTGTTGTTGATTTCTGGACGTTTTGCTGCATCAACTGCCTGCACGTCCTCGACGAGCTGCGGGAGCTGGAGGAGAAGCACCGCGACACCGTCGTGATCATCGGTGTGCACTCGCCGAAGTTCGCGCACGAGGCCGAGCACGCCGCCGTCGTCGACGCCGTCGAGCGGTACGAGGTGCACCACCCCGTGCTGGACGACCCGGAGCTCGCGACCTGGAAGCAGTACGCCGTACGGGCCTGGCCCACGCTCGTCGTGATCGACCCCGAGGGGTACATCGTCGCGCAGCACGCCGGTGAGGGGCACGCGCACGCCATCGAGCGGCTCGTCGAGGAGCTGGAGGCCGCGCACGAGGCCAAGGGGACCCTGCGGCGCGGCGACGGGCCGTACGTGGCGCCCGAACCGGTGGCGACCGATCTGCGGTTCCCCGGGAAGGCGCTGCTGCTGCCCTCCGGGAACTTCCTGGTGTCGGACTCGACGCGGCACCAGCTCGTGGAGCTGGCCGCCGACGGGGAGAGCGTCGTACGGCGCGTCGGCAGCGGGAAGCGCGGCTTCACCGCCGACACCTTCAGCGAGCCGCAGGGGCTGGCGCTGCTGCCCGACGGGACGGTCGTCGTCGCCGACACCGTCAACCACGCGCTGCGCCGCTTCGACCCGGCCACCGGGGCCGTCGAGACCGTCGCCGGTACCGGCCGCCAGTGGTGGCAGGGCTCGCCGACCTCCGGGCCCGCGCTGGAGGTGGACCTGTCCTCGCCGTGGGACGTGGCCTGGTGGCAGGGCCGGGTGTGGATCGCCATGGCCGGCGTCCACCAGCTGTGGACCTGGGACCCGGAGACGGGGACGGTCGAGGTCGCGGCCGGTACGACCAACGAGGGGCTGCTGGACGGGCCCGCCGCCGAGGCCTGGTTCGCCCAGCCCTCCGGGCTCGCGGCCGCCGGGGACCGGCTGTGGATCGCCGACTCCGAGACCAGCGCCCTCAGGTACGTCCACCCCACCGACGCCGGCTACGCCGTCACCTCTGCCGTCGGCACCGGGCTATTCGACTTCGGACACCGGGACGGCGACGCGGGCCAGGCCCTGCTCCAGCACCCGCTCGGCGTGACCGCCCTGCCCGACGGCTCGGTCGCGGTGTGCGACACGTACAACCACGCGCTGCGCCGCTACGACCCCGCCACCGGCGAGGTCTCGACGCTCGCCACCGACCTGCGCGAGCCCAGCGACGCCGTGCTGGTCGGCGGCGACATCGTGGTCGTCGAGTCCGCCCGGCACCGGCTGACCCGGCTGCGGCTCCCGGAGGAGGCGGTACGGGTGGACGCGGTCGCCCACCGCACGCAGCGCGCCGCCACCGAGGTGGCCCCCGGCACGCTCCGCCTCGACGTGGTCTTCCAGGCCCCGAGCGGGCAGAAGCTCGACACCCGCTACGGGCCCTCGACGCGCCTGCTGGTCTCCTCGACCCCGCCCGAGCTCCTCGCCGGCGGCGAAGGCGCCGGGACGGACCTCTTCCGGGAGCTGGCGCTGAACCCGGACGTCACCGAGGGCGTGCTGCACGTCTCCGCGATGGCGGCGTCCTGCGACGACGACCCCGCCAACGAGTACCCGGCCTGCCACGTCCACCAGCAGGACTGGGGGGTACCCGTCCGCGTCACCGACGGCGGCGCCGCCCGGCTTCCCCTCGTCCTCGCCGGGATGGACGACGAGGGGTAACCCGGACCGCGACAGCCCGTGGCCGCCCGCGGCCTTCCTGGTGGCCCGGCCTGGCTCGGCAGCCCGGCCGGGCTCGGCCGGGTCTCAGCCCTCCAGGAAGGCCAGCAGGGCGTTCGCCAGCAGGAACGGGTCGTCCGCGCCGCACAGTTCGCGGGCGCTGTGCATCGAGAGGATCGCGACGCCGATGTCGACGGTCTGGATGCCGTGGCGGGCGGCCGTGATCGGGCCGATCGTCGTGCCGCACGGCATCGAGTTGTTGGAGACGAAGGTCTGCCACGGCACGCCGGCCCGCTCGCAGGCGTTCGCGAACACCGCGCGCCCGCTGCCGTCCGTCGCGTACCGCTGGTTGACGTTGACCTTCAGGATCGGTCCGCCGTTGGCCCGCGGGTGGTGCGAGGGGTCGTGCCGCTCCGCGTAGTTGGGGTGCACGGCGTGGCCGGTGTCGGAGGACAGGCAGATGGTGCCCGCGAAGGCGCGTGCCCGGTCCTCGTACGAGCCCCCGCGGGCGAAGACTGAACGTTCCAGCACGTTCCCCAGCAGCGGCCCGTCCGCGCCGGTGTCCGACTGCGAGCCGTTCTCCTCGTGGTCGAAGGCGGCCAGCACCGGGATGTGGTCGAGCTTCCCGGCGGTGGACGCGGCCGCCAGCGCCGCGACGCCCGCGTGCACCGACAGCAGGTTGTCCATCCGGGGACCGGCGAGCAGTTCGCGGTCGCGGCCGAGGTAGGCGGGGGGCTCGATCGAGTGGACCATCAGATCCCAGCCGGCCACCGAGCCCTGCGCCAGGCCCTCTTCCTCCTCCAGGAACGCGATCAGGTCGCCCTCCTGGGCCTCGCCCAGACCCCAGATGGGCTGCATGTGCCGCTGCTTGTCGAGCTTGAGCCCGTCCGTGTTCACCGACCGGTCAAGGTGCACGGCCAGTTGGGGCACGCGCAGCAGCGCGCGGTCCACGTTCACCAGGCGCTCGGAGCCGTCCCGCAGGGTCAGCCGCCCGGCCAGGCCCAGGTCGCGGTCCAGCCAGGTGTTGAGCAGCGTCCCGCCGTAGATCTCGACGGCGATCTGCCGCCAGCCCTGTGAGCCCGTGTCAGGCAGCGGCTTGACCCGGAGGTTGGGCGAGTCGGTGTGCGCGCCGACGATCCGGAAGGGGGTGTGCGCGGCCGCGCCCTCCGGGACGAACCAGGCGATGAGCGCGCCGCCGCGGAGCACGAACTTGCCCCCGGTGCCCGCATCCCAGGCGTCCGTTTCCGACAACTGCCTGAAACCTGCCTTTTCCAGCCGCTCGGCCGCGTTGGCCACGGCGTGGTACGGCGACGGACTGGCCGTCAGGAAGGTCATCAGGTCGTCGGTGTGGCCGCGGTCGAAGCGGGCGGGAGAGCTCATGTGGTTCACCTTAACGACGGTCGTGTTCGCCATGGCCGGACTGCGGCGGATAGCCGAGAGGTCGGACCGCGGGGTGTGTGATCTGCGGTCCCGTCGATTCTCAGCCCGGCGGGCGCTCGAATCTGCGGTGCAGTTGTCTGCGCTCGCCCCGGCGGATGCGCGGGAGCATCTCCGGGGTCTGCGCGGAGCGCTGCGCGCGTCTCTTGCGTCCGGCGCAGAAGATACAGGCCTCACCGGGCGGCGCGTCGGGATCGATGGGAGCGCCGGGGTGCTCGGAGCAGCCCGAGGCGTTGCGCGGCCGGGACAGCTCGCGGGCGACGATGAAGGCGCGGTGCAGGTCGTCGGCGATGCGGACGAAGTCCTCGGCGGGCGAGGACAGGCTCAGGTGGAAGCGCTGGTCCTCGACCGTACGCAGGCACGTGCGCAGCGCCTGGAGCGTGTACGGGCCCTCCGGCACGGGGTAGCCGAGGCGTCGCTGCTCCCCGGCGGGGCCGGCCGCCCGGCCGCCCTGCAGCCGCTGCCCGAGGCGCCGCCGGTCGTTGCAGATGAGGCAGCGGCCCCAGCCTTCGGGCGCCTCGGGGTCGAGGGCGCCGTTGGGGTGCTCGGGGCAGCCGGTGTAGCTCTTGGCGGGTGCCAGCCCGGCGGCGGTCTGGAAGGCCACGTAGAGGGCGTCGGCGATCCCGTCGTACTCGGCGGGGTGCGAGCCGTCGTACAGCTCGCGCTGGTGGTCGCCGAGGCTGCCCAGGCTCGCCTGCAGCTCCTTGAGGGCGTACGGCCGCCCGGTGGGGACGGAGTACCCCCTGCTGCCGTGCTGATCCTGTGGACTCATGCGTACGAGCGTCCCATGAACGACCGACAACGGGGAAAGCCGCAGGACACAGGCCTGCGGTGGGGTACGGCAGCGGCCGGGCCCCCGTGCGGGAGGACCCGGCCGCTGGACGTTCAGCGCGCGCTGAGGCCTAGAACGCGGCCTCGTCGAGCTCCATGAGGGAGTTGTCGACGACCTCGGCCAGCTGGCGCTGGACCGAGACGCCCGGCAGGACCTGCGACGCGAAGAACTTCGCGGCGGCGATCTTGCCGGTGTAGAACGGCACGTCCTTGGGGGAGGCGGTGGCGAGCTTCTCGGCGGCCACGGCCGCGCCCTTGAGCAGCAGGTATCCGACGACCACGTCGCCGGAGGCCATCAGCAGGCGGGTGGTGTTCTGGCCGACCTTGTAGATGTTCTTGACGTCCTCGCCGGTGGCGGTGAGGTCGACGATCATCTGGCCGACGATGGCCTCCAGGTCCACGGCGGCCTTGGCGAGCGCGTCGCGGGCGCCCGCCAGCTCCTCGCCGCCGACGGCCTCGGCCAGGAACTTCTTGATCGTCTCGGAGAGGACGTTCAGGGAGGCGCCCTGGTCGCGGACGATCTTCCGGAAGAAGAAGTCCTGGCCCTGGATGGCCGTGGTGCCCTCGTAGAGGGTGTCGATCTTGGCGTCGCGGATGTACTGCTCGATCGGGTACTCCTGCAGGTAACCGGAGCCACCGAAGGTCTGCAGGGACTGCGCGAGCTGCTCGTACGACTTCTCCGAGCCGTACCCCTTGACGATCGGCAGGAGCAGGTCGTTCAGGCCGATGAGGGAGGAGGCGTCCTCGCCGGCGGCCTGCTTGAGCTGGATCTCGTCCTGGACGGAGGCGGTGTAGAGGACGAGGGCGCGCATGCCCTCGGCGTACGCCTTCTGCGTCATGAGCGAGCGGCGCACGTCGGGGTGGTGCGTGATGGTGACCTTGGGCGCGGTCTTGTCCATGAAGTTGGCCAGGTCCGGGCCCTGCACGCGCTCCTTGGCGTACTCCAGCGCGTTGAGGTAGCCGGTGGAGAGGGTGGCGATGGCCTTCGTGCCGACCATCATCCGGGCGAACTCGATGATCATGAACATCTGGCGGATGCCGTCGTGCTTGTCACCGATCAGCCAGCCCTTGGCGGGGTGCTGGTCGCCGAAGGTCATCTCGCACGTGTTGGAGGCCTTGAGGCCCATCTTGTGCTCGACGTTCGTCGCGTAGACGCCGTTGCGCTCGCCCAGCTCGCCGGTCTCCCAGTCGAAGTGGAACTTCGGGACGAGGAAGAGGGACAGGCCCTTGGTGCCCGGGCCGTGGCCCTCGGGGCGCGCGAGGACGTAGTGGAGGATGTTCTCCTCCATGTCGTGCTCACCGGAGGTGATGAAGCGCTTCACGCCCTCGATGTGCCAGGAGCCGTCGGCCTGCTGGATCGCCTTGGTGCGGCCGGCGCCGACGTCCGAGCCGGCGTCCGGCTCGGTGAGGACCATGGTGGAGCCCCAGCGCTTCTCGACGGCGATCTGGGCGACCTTCTTCTGCGCCTCGTTGCCCTCCTCGTGGAGGATGCCGGCGAACGCCGGGCCGGAGGAGTACATCCAGATGGCCGGGTTCGAGCCGAGCAGCAGCTCCGCGTAGCCCCAGATGAGGGAGCGGGGCGAGGTGGTGCCGCCGATCTCCTCGGGCAGGCCCAGGCGCCAGTACTCCGAGTCCATGAAGGCTTCGTAGCTCTTCTTGAAGGAGGCCGGGACCGGCGCGGTGTTGGTGGCCGGGTCGAAGACCGGCGGGTTGCGGTCGGCGTCCTCGAAGGAGGCGGCCAGCTCGTTCTCGGCGAGGCGGGCGAGCTCGGAGAGGACGCTCTTGGCGGTCTCGGTGTCCATCTCCTCGAACGGACCGGTGCCGTACAGCTTGTCGCGGCCGAGCACCTCGAAGAGGTTGAACTCGATGTCGCGGAGATTCGACTTGTAGTGCCCCATGGCGACGGCTCCGTTAAGGCTCGGGGAGACAGGTTCCTCGTACATACCAATCGGTAACGTAATGATGCTACCCACCGGTAATAAGACGCAACCCTTGCCGGGCAACTGTGACCAGCGTCAAGCCTGGCGTGATTGCGGCTCTGGGGGCCGGGGCCGGTCGGTAGTCTTCGCCTCATGTACGGCTACGACCAGAACGTGAGCGCGGGGCAGCAGTACGCGGCCCCGCAGCAGATGGGCGGCGGGTACGGCGAGCAGCCGCTCTACCCCGAGCCCTCGCCGCCGTCGCTCGCCGACGCGGTACGGGCCTTTACCACCGGTTCGCTGTCCGCCGAGGACTTCCAGCAGATCTTCGCCACCTCGAAGGTCTACTGCCCGCGCGGCGAGACCCCGGGCTTCCTGGCGCTGCACAACACGCAGCAGCCGGTCATCCCCATGTTCACCACGCTCAAGGAGCTGCGCCGGTACGCGGGCAAGGAGTCCAAGTACTTCGTGATCACCGGCGCGGAGGTCATCGACCTGCTGCCGACCGGGTACGGCTTCGTCCTCGACATGGAGGGCGACCACCGGATGGTCTTCGACGCGAAGGCGGTCGAGCAGATGGTCGACTACGCGATGCGCCGCATGTACGGCTAGGCGCCCTTGCCGCGCAGGCGGCTGGACGCCTTGCCGCGCTGGCGGTTGACCTGCGCTTTCACACCTACGGCCCCCGGGGGAATGTCCCCGGGGGCCGCTCTGTTCTGTCGGGTGTGGCAGAAAGTTCGAGTTTCAACTAAACTCGACGCAGAAGGAGGTCCTGACCATGCCCGCAGTGACTGTTGAGAACCCGTTGACGCTTCCTCGCGTGGCCGAGCCGCAGGCGGTCGTTCCGCGCAAGGTGCTGGCCGTCACCACCGCTCCCGGTGGGTTCGAGGGTGAGGGATTCCCGGTGCGCCGCGCGTTCGCGGGGATCAACTACCAGTACCTCGACCCGTTCATCATGATGGACCAGATGGGTGAGGTGGAGTACGCCCCGGGCGAGCCCAAGGGCACCCCGTGGCACCCGCACCGAGGCTTCGAGACCGTCACGTACCTGATCGACGGAACCTTCGTCCACCAGGACAGCAACGGCGGCGGCGGTGTCATCAACGGCGGTGACACGCAGTGGATGACCGCCGGGTCGGGCCTGCTGCACATCGAGGCTCCGCCGGAGTCCCTCGTCGTCAGCGGCGGCCTGTTCCACGGCCTCCAGCTGTGGGTGAACCTGCCGGCCTCCGACAAGATGATGCCCCCGCGCTACCAGGACATCGGCGGCGGCCAGGTCCAGCTGCTGTCCACCCCGGACGGCGGTTCCCTGCTCCGCGTGATCGCCGGTGAGCTGGACGGACACCAGGGCCCGGGCATCACCCACACCCCGATCACGATGATCCACGCGACCGTCACACCGGGCGCGCAGATCACCCTGCCGTGGCGCGAGGACTTCAACGCCCTGGCGTACGTGCTGGCCGGGCGCGGGTCGGTCGGCGAAGACCGCAGGCCGGTCCACACCGGGCAGACGGCCGTCTTCGGCGAGGGCGGCTCGCTCACGGTGCGGGCGGACGAGTCCCAGGACTCGAACGCCCCGGACCTTGAGGTCGTCCTCCTCGGCGGGCGTCCGATACGGGAGCCGATGGCGCACTACGGCCCGTTCGTCATGAACAGCAAGCACGAACTCCAGCAGGCCTTCGACGACTTCCAGGCCGGCCGGCTGGGGCGCATCCCCACCACCGCGCGCACGGGGCTCGGCCACCGCGGCGCCGGCGAGGCGGACGACTGACCGGCCCGGAGGACTGAACGCCCCCCGTAGCGGAACGGGCTCCCGGCCGGGAGCCCGTTCCGCTACGCGGGGTCCACGGGTCCGGGCGCCGTACCGGCGGCGTACCGGGTCCGCAGCTCCGAGAGCACCCCGAAGGCGGCCGCGGTCAGCGGCACGGCGAGGAGCATCCCGAGGATCCCGGCGACGCTCGCCCCGGCCGTGATGGCCAGCATGACCACGGCCGGGTGCATCTGGACCGTGCGGCTCTGCACCAGGGGCTGGAGCACGTACCCCTCGATCATCTGGACCGCCAGCACCAGACCGAGCGCCCACAGGCCGATGGCCCAGCCCCGGTCGACGAGGGCGACGAGGACCGCCACGGCGCCCGAGAGGAAGGCGCCGAGGTAGGGGATGTAGGCGGTCACGAACACCAGGGCGGCCAGGCCCAGCGCGCCCGGCACCCGCAGCACCAGCAGACCCGCTCCGATCAGCACGGCGTCGACGAGCGCGACGAAGGTGGTCCCGCGCATGAAGCCCTCGACGGCCTCGAAGGCGCGCCGCCCCATCGCCTCCATGAGGTCCCCCGAGCGGCTGGGCGCCAGTGCGCGCAGCGTTCCCACCGCCCGGTCGGAGTCGCGGAGGAAGAAGAAGATCAGCACCAGCGCCAGCAGGGCCGTCGCGACCGTCGTCCCCACCACGCTGAGCCCGGCGACCACGCCCGAGGCGGCCGTACCGCCGAACTTCGCGAGCAGGTCCCTGGAGTTCTTCGCGACGTCCTCCAGAGAGGTGCCGAGCGCCCCGAAGTGCGCCGCGAGGGACTCGCCGGCCCGCCGGAGCGAGTCGACGATCTGGTCGCCGGTCTCGATGAGCGCGAGGACGACGATGTACGAGGCCCCGCCGACGACGGCGACCACGGCGAGGCAGGTGAGGGCCGCGGCGAGCGAGCGGTTGACCTTCACGCGGACCAGCCGCCGGTGCATCGGTCCGAGCAGGGCCGTACCCAGCAGGGCGAGCAGCACGGGCGTCACGACCGTGCGGAAGACGACGCACAGCCAGACCACGACGGCGAGCACGGCGGTGACGAGGAGGACGACGGCGCACCAGGCGGCGAGTCGCCGCACGGGCTCGGGCAGCAGGGGAGTCGGCACGGCTGTATCCAAGCACGGCCGCCGGGCCGCATTCCGGGGTCAGTCCAGCGGGTCGGGATCGGGTTTCGACTGCTCGTGGACCTCGAACCAGATGGACTTGCCCTCGCCGCGCGGGTCCACGCCCCAGGTGTCGGCCAGCATCTCCATCAGCAGTACGCCGCGGCCGCTGGATGCCATCTCGCCGGGGTGCCGCTTGTGCGGGAGCTCGTCGCTGGAGTCCGCGACCTCGATGCGCAGCCGGCGTCCGCCCAGCTCGCCCACCGCCTCCGCGACCAGGAGCGCGTCGCCGTCGGTGTGCGTCAGTACGTTCGTCACCATCTCGGAGACCATCAGCACCGCCGAGTCCACCTGCTCGGGGTCGGCCCAGTCGTGCAGCAGCTCACGGATCTGGCGGCGGGCGCCCGCGATCCGCTCCGGTTCGGCCTGGGCCACGGTCAGCATCGTGCGGCGGGCCGGGCGGCCGGGGTGCGGCAGCGGGGAACCGCAGCCGCAGCCGCCGCCCTCGCGGCAGAGCAGCACCACGGCTATGTCGTCCTCGCGGCGGTCGGCCAACGGGCCGGTGGTGTGGTGGGAGGAGGGCCCGTGGACGGCCTGGACCAGCAGGTCGGCCAGCTTTTCGAGGTGTCCGCCGTCGAGACGTCCGCCGTCGAGGTGCCCGCCGTCGGCGGGCGTCTCGGCCTCCAGGATCGCGCGCAGCCGGGCCCAGCCGGTCTCCAGGTCGTGCCCGCCGGTCTCGATGAGCCCGTCGGTGCAGAGCATCATCGTCTCGCCGGGTTCCAGGGTGAACCGGGTGGTGGGGTAGTCGGTGTCCGGGACGATCCCGAGGGGGAGGCCGCCCGCCGTGGGGCGCATCAGGACGGTGCCGTCCGTCATCCGGATCGCGGGGTCGGGGTGGCCGGCGCGGGCCACCTCCAGCAGTCCGGTCCGCGGGTCGCACTCCACGTACAGGCAGGTCGCGAACCGCGGGCTCTGGAAGTCCGGGTCGACGTCGCGGTCGAGGTCCGGGTCCTCGGGGGAATCCTGCGAGGAGCACAGCCCGGCCAGGAAGCGGGAGGCGCGGGAGAGCACCGCGTCCGGGCGGTGGCCCTCCGAGGCGTACGCCCGCACCGCGATCCGCAGCTGGCCCATCAGCCCGGCCGCGCGCACGTCGTGGCCCTGCACATCGCCGATGACCAGCGCGAACCGTCCCGAGGGCAGCGGGATCATGTCGTACCAGTCGCCACCGACCTGGAGCCCGCCGCCGGTAGGGACGTAGCGGGCGGCGATCCGCATGCCGGGGATCTCGGGGCCGAGCTGCGGCATCATCGACCGCTGCAGGCCCGTGGTGAGTTCCCGCTCGGATTCGGCCACCCCGGCGCGCTGGAGGGCCTGCGCGAGCATCCGGGCCACGGTGGTCAGGACGGACCGCTCGTCGGGGGAGAAGGACACCGGGTGCTTGAAGGCGGCCATCCAGGCGCCCATGGTCCGTCCGGCCACGATCAGCGGCAGGAAGGCCCAGGAGACCCGGCCGAAGCGCTGGGCGAGCGGCCAGGTGGCCGGGAAGCGCCGTTTGTAGTCCTCCGGACTGGGCAGGTAGATCGCCCTGCCGGTACGGACGACCTCCGCGGCCGGGTAGTCCGTCTCCAGCGTCATGTCCGCGAAGGGGCCCTCGTCCCCCTGGCCGTGCCCGTGGTGCCCGATGATCGACAGCCGGTCCCCGGCCACGCCGAAGACGGCCAGGCCGTCCGGGCTGAAACCGGGCATGGACAGCGAGGCCGCGACCCGCAGCACCTCCGCGGTGGAGCGGGCCTCCGCCAGTGCGCGGCCCGCGTCCAGCAGGAAGGCCTCGCGGGAGCGCCGCCAGTCGCCGGTGATCGGGGTGTGCGCGGCGGTGGTGCCGGGCTGCGGCTCGGCGATCTCCTGGATGGTGCCGATCAGCTCGTAGTCGACGCGGCCGTCGGGGCCGCGGTTCTCCAGCGGCTTGGAGCGGCTGCGTACGGTCCGCAGGACCCGCCCGTCCTCGTCCATGATCCGCAGCCTGGCCTCGGCGAGCGTGCCCTCGGCGACGGCCAGGTTCACGATGCCGTTGATCTCGTTCCAGTCCACGGGGTGGAAGCGCGACCGTACGGCGACCTCCGGCAGCACCACGGGCTCGGCGGGCAGCCCGAGGAGCCGGGCGGCCTCGCTGTCGAGGGTGACCGTCCCGGAGGCGTTGTCCCATCGCCACAGGCCGGTCGCGATGGCGGCCAGGACGTCCTCGGTGCGCACCCGGCCATCTTTACAGGTCGTCACACGTACGTGCCCGTTCACCGGCCCCGGCGGGTACGTTCGGGCAGGCCCGGCGGGCGTGCCCGACCCGCCCCCCGCCCGGACGGTAACCTTGTGAGGGTTGAATCCACCCTGGTATCGCGAAGAACTGGATGACTGATGCATCGGTACAGGTCCCACACCTGCGGCGAGCTCCGCGCCTCTGACGTCAACGCCGACGTCCGGCTGAGCGGCTGGCTGCACAACCGTCGAGACCTGGGCGGCATCCTCTTCATCGATCTGCGTGACCACTACGGCATCACGCAGCTCGTGGCCCGTCCCGGCACCGCTGCCGCCGCCGTTCTGGACAAGCTCTCCAAGGAGACCGTGGTCCGGGTCGACGGCAAGGTCGTCTCGCGCGGCGCCGAGAACATCAACTCCGAGCTGCCGACCGGCGAGATCGAGATCGAGGCCGCCGAGGTCGAGGTGCTCGGCGCGGCCGCCCCGCTGCCCTTCACGATCAACACCGACGACGGTGTGAACGAGGAGCGGCGCCTGGAGTACCGCTTCCTCGACCTGCGCCGCGAGCGCATGCACCGCAACATCATGCTGCGCTCGGCCGTCATCGCGGCCATCCGGCACAAGATGGTGGCCCTCGGCTTCAACGAGATGGCGACCCCGATCCTCACCGCGACCTCCCCCGAGGGCGCCCGTGACTTCGTGGTGCCGTCCCGTCTGAACCCGGGCAAGTTCTACGCCCTGCCGCAGGCCCCGCAGCAGTTCAAGCAGCTGCTGATGATCTCCGGCTTCGACCGGTACTTCCAGATCGCGCCCTGCTTCCGCGACGAGGACGCCCGCGCCGACCGCTCGCCGGGCGAGTTCTACCAGCTCGACGTGGAGATGTCCTTCGTCGAGCAGGAGGACGTCTTCCAGCCGATCGAGCGCCTGATGACCGAGCTCTTCACCGAGTTCGGCAACGGCCGCGAGGTCACCTCCCCCTTCCCGCGGATCCCGTTCCGCGAGTCGATGTTGAAGTACGGCAACGACAAGCCCGACCTGCGCGCCAAGCTGGAGCTCGTCGACATCACCGACGTGTTCGAGGGCTCGGAGTTCAAGGCCTTCGCCGGCAAGCACGTGCGCGCCCTGGCCGTCCCGGACACCGCCGGGCAGCCGCGCAAGTTCTTCGACGGCCTCGGCGAGTACGCGATCTCGCTGGGCGCCAAGGGCCTGGCCTGGGTCCGCGTCGGCGAGGACGGTGCCCTGACCGGCCCGATCGCCAAGTTCCTCACCGAGGAGAACGTCAAGGTCCTCACCGAGCGCCTGGGCCTGGTCCCCGGCCACGCCGTGTTCTTCGGCGCGGGCGACTTCGACGAGGTCTCCAAGATCATGTCCGGCGTTCGCGTCGAGGCCGCCAAGCGCGCCGGCCAGTTCGAGGAGAACGTCTTCCGCTTCTGCTGGATCGTCGACTTCCCGATGTACGAGAAGGACGAGGACACCGGCAAGATCGACTTCTCCCACAACCCCTTCTCCATGCCGCAGGGCGGGATGAAGGACCTGGAGGAGAAGGACCCGCTCGACATCCTGGCGTGGCAGTACGACATCGTCTGCAACGGCATCGAGCTGTCCTCCGGCGCCATCCGCAACCACGAGCCCGAGGTCATGCTGAAGGCCTTTGAGATCGCGGGCTACGAGGCCGAGACCGTCGAGCGCGAGTTCGCCGGCATGCTGCGCGCCTTCCGCCTCGGCGCCCCGCCGCACGGCGGCATCGCCCCGGGCGTGGACCGCATCGTGATGCTGCTGGCCGACGAGCCGAACATCCGCGAGACCATCGCCTTCCCGCTGAACGGCAACGCGCAGGACCTGATGATGGGCGCACCCACCGTCCTGGAGGAGTCCCGCCTGCGCGAGCTGAACATCGCGCTGCGCAAGCCGGTGGAGACGAAGCCGGCGGAGGCCAAGCCGATCGCCGAGGCCGTCCACCCGGACGCCGCGCGGTAACGCGTACGAGGTGTGACGAAGGGCCC
Organism: Streptomyces sp. NPDC048258; assembly: GCF_043201995.1. Lineage (NCBI taxonomy): Bacteria > Bacillati > Actinomycetota > Actinomycetes > Kitasatosporales > Streptomycetaceae > Streptomyces > Streptomyces sp. NPDC048258. The sequence goes on along the minus strand of NZ_JBICZH010000006.1, from coordinate 21,048 downwards.
GGGATCCTTGGATCCCGGGCCCTTCGTGTGTCGTGTCCGGACTAGAACCGCTCGAGGATGCCCTTGAGGAGGGCGGCGGAGGTCAGTTCACGGGGGGCCGGGCCGGCGTGGAAGAAGCCGGCGTTGTCGGCGTCCAGCTTGCGCAGGAAGTCGAAGGCCTTGGCGTCGTGGTCGCCGAAGGCGACGAACTGCCAGTGAATGCCGGGGGCGGTGGTGGCCGCCTCGGCCAGGGCCGCCTTGGCGGGCTGCCGGTTGTCGGGGGCGCCGTCGGTCTGGAAGACGACGAGGGCCGGGCCCTCACCGCCGTCCTTCTGGTAGCGCTCGACGACGGCCTCGACGGCGACGTGGTAGCTGGTGCGGCCCATCCGGCCGAGCTCGGCGTGGCGGGCCTCGACCCAGGCCTCGTCGTGGCTGTCGAGGGACAGGTCGGCGGTGCCGTCCAGTTCCGTGGAGAAGAACACCGTGTGGACGGTGGCCTCCTCGTCGAGGTGCGCGGCGAGGGCGAGGGCGTGGTCGGCGAGGTACTGGGCGCTGCCGTCCTTGTAGAACCCGCGCATCGATCCGGACCGGTCCAGGACGAGGTACACCTTGGCGCGCGCCCCGGCCTTCCCCTTGCCCTTGAGCACCTGCCCGGCGGCCTTGTGGGCCCCGGCCACCCCGGGCGCCCGCCGCCGCACCGCGGCCGCGGGGTGCGCGGGCCCCTCCGCCTCCGCCTCCGGCGGGGTCTGGGGCTCGGCCTCGGCCTCGGCCTCGGGTGCGTCGACTTCGGCCTCGGCGGCCAGGGGCTCCGCCTCGGGCGCGGTCTCGGGCTCCGCCACGGGGGCGGCGGCCTCGGGCTCGACCTCGGGCTCCGCCTCCGGCGCCGGTACGTCGGCCTCGGCGGCCACGGGCTCCGCCTCCGGTGCGGTTTCAGGCTCCGCCGTGGGGGCGGCGACCGGCTCGGCCTCCGCGGCCGGCTCGGCCTCGGCCTCGGCGGCGACCGGCTCCGCCTTCGGCGTGGTTTCAGCCTTGGCTTCGGGCTCCGCCGCGGGGGCGGCGACTTCGGCCTCGGCCGGTGCGGCCTCGGCCGGTGCGGCCTCGGACGCGGGTGCCACCGGCTCGGTGGGGCCCTGCTGAACCGCCGGAGGCGAAGGGCGGCGGGCTTCCGGGACCGTGGGGTCCGACGGCGGGGCCGCCGCCGGGGACGGGTCCGGGGCCGGGGCCGTGAGGACCGTGCCCGGTTCGCGGTCCCGAGGTGCGGACTGCGGGGGAACGGTGGGGTTGTCGAAGGACGCGGCCACCAGTTCGGCCGCAACGTCCAGTGGGGTGCGTTCCGTCTGGCTCGGGAGGTTCGCCGAGGGGGCGTCCGAAGTCTCCGGAACGGGTTCCGCCGATCGTCCGAATACCTTGCGCAACAAGCTCCGAATACCCATGGGCCAGGCCTTTCGCATGAGTGCGTGCGTCATTTGTCCGTGCTGCGCGGATGATCCCTGCCCAGAGTGGACACGTAAGGTTATCGGCCGCCCGGCTGGATCTTCGGGAGGGGCACCTTTCGTGGCGTCCGGCTTCCGGACGCGCTCACCCCCCTCCCGAACTCCCGCTCCGACGCGCCGGGTTCACCGGCCGTTCATCCCCGCGCCGCCGCTTCGGCGCAACTCCCGCCTAGCGTCACCGCTGGATTGTTCCGACACGTTGTCGGCGCCCACGCAGCTACTCGGAGGACACTCGTGCGCAAGCTCCTGCCGCTCATCGGCAACCCGCATGGGAGCGGCCGTTCCGCTCTCACCTGCCGCTACCGCTGTGGCGACGCCTGCTTCCACGAGGTGCCGAACACCAGCGACAACGAGTACGCCGGCGATGTCATAGCCCGCGCGTACTCCCGCCGCTCGATGCTGCGTACCGCCGCCGTCGTGACCGTCGCCACCGCGGCCGGCACCGCCGTCGCCCTCTCGGGTCCCGGCCAGACCGCCAACGCCACCCCCGTCGGCGAGGCCGAGGCCGCCGGTGCCTCCAAGAGCGGTGAGCCCGCCCGCGGTCTGCGCTTCAAGGCCGTCGCGCCGAACACCGACGACAAGGTCACGATCCCCGAGGGCCACGACCAGAACGTGGTCATCCGCTGGGGCGACCCGATCGTCAAGGGTGCCCCGGGCTTCAACGCCGACAAGCAGACCGCCGCCGCGCAGGCCGGTCAGTTCGGCTACAACAACGACTTCCTGAGCCTTCTCCCGCTCGGCGGCGACTACGAGCGCCAGCAGCTGCTCGTGGCCAACCACGAGTACACGGACGAGAACCTCATGTTCAAGGGGTACGACCCGGCCAACCCGACCCGCGAGCAGGTCGAGATCGCCTGGGCCGCGCACGGCCTGTCCGTGGTCGTCGTCCAGGAGGACCACCGCACCGGCAAGCTGACCGCCGTCACCCGCCACCAGCTCAACCGCCGCCTGACCGCCACCAGCGAGTTCAAGCTGACCGGCCCGGCCGCGGGCGGCGCCCTGCTGAAGACCTCGGTCGACGCGACCGGCACCAAGGTGCTCGGCACGCTCAACAACTGCGCCGGCGGCACCACCCCGTGGGGCACCACCCTCCACGGCGAGGAGAACTTCAACCAGTACTTCGGCAACGCCGGCCAGGTCACCGACCCCACCCAGGCCGCCCGCCTGAAGCGCTACGGCGTGACCGCCGGTGCCACCGAGCGCAAGTGGGAGCGGTTCGACAAGCGCTTCGACGTCGCGCAGGAGCCCAACGAGTCGCACCGCTTCGGCTGGGTCGTCGAGCTCGACCCGTACGACCCGAACTCCACCCCGCGCAAGCGCACCGCGCTCGGCCGCTTCAAGCACGAGGCCGCGCAGCCCCGCCTGACCGAGGACGGCCGTCCCGTCATCTACATGGGCGACGACGAGCGCTTCGACTACTTCTACAAGTTCGTCTCGTCGAAGCAGATGAAGAAGGGCAACTCGCGCGCGGCGAAGGAGCACAACCTCACGCTGCTCGACGAGGGCACCCTCTACGTCGCCAAGCTGACCGGCGACTCCCCGGCCGCCGCGATCGACGGCTCCGGCACGCTCCCCGCCGACGGCGAGTTCGACGGCTCGGGCGTCTGGATCAAGCTCGCCACCGGCAACGTCTCGCACGTCGAGGGCATGACCGCCGAGGAGGTCTACGTCTTCACGCGGCAGGCCGCCGACAAGGTGGGCGCGACCAAGATGGACCGTCCCGAGGACGTCGAGCCGTCCCCGCGCACCGGTCGCGTCTACATCGCGCTGACCAACAACACCGACCGGGGCAAGCCCGGCAAGGCGGCCGCGGACGAGGCCAACCCGCGCAACCTGAACAAGCACGGCCAGATCCTGGAGCTCGCCGAGAACTTCGACGACCCGGCCGGCGACGGCTTCGCCTGGCGGCTCTTCCTCGTCGCCGGTGACCCGAACGACCCGGCGACCTACTTCGCGGGCTTCCCGAAGGACAAGGTCAGCCCGATCTCCTGCCCGGACAACGTGGCCTTCGACCCGCACGGCAACCTGTGGATCTCCACGGACGGCAACCAGCTCGGCTCCCACGACGGCCTGTTCGGCGTCGCGACCGCCGGTGACCGCCGCGGTGAGCTGAAGCAGTTCCTGACCGTTCCGCGCGGCGCCGAGACCTGTGGCCCGCTCATCCAGGACAAGCGCGTCCTGGTGTCCGTGCAGCACCCGGGCGAGATCGACGGCGCGTCCGTCGAGAAGCCGCAGTCCGTGTGGCCCGACGGCCCCGGCAAGATCGTCCGTCCGGCGGTCGTCTCCGTCTGGCGCAAGGACGGCAAGAACATCGGCGTCTGATCCCGCCGATGAGCACGCCAGGTTGAACCGGCGCGAGGGGTGTTTCACGTGAAACATCCCCTCGCGCTTTCCCTTGCGCATTCCTCGCGCTTTTCCTCCTGCCGGTCAACTCCCGTCCGTCAGGCGCCCGACGGGCAGCCGGAGCGTGGTCACCGCACCCCCGTCCGGGGCGTTGGCGAAGTTGAGCGTGATCTCCAGGATCGCCGCCTGTCCGGCCACGATCGTCAGTCCCAGCCCGTGGCCCCGCCCGCGCCCCGGGTCCCCGGTGCGGAACCGCTGCGGGCCCTGCTCGATCAGCTCGGGCGGATAACCGGGCCCGTGGTCGCGGACCACCACCACCGGGCCCTCCACGGTCACCTCGACGGGCGGCCCGCCGTGCTTGTGGGAGTTGACCAGCAGGTTGGCCAGGATCCGGTCCAGGCGGCGCCGGTCGGTGAGCACGACCGTGTCACGGAGGACCCGTACGGAGACGTCCAGTCCGGTCGCGGCGACGGCCCGCCGCACCGCCCGGCCCAGTTCCACCCGGGCGAGCTCGGCCCGTTCGACGCCGGAGTCCAGCCGGGAGATCTCCAACAGGTCCTCGGTGAGCAGGTGCAGGGCCTTGAGCCGGTCGTTGATCATCTCCTTGGGGCGGCCCTCCGGTAGCAGCGCCGCCGCGGCCAGTGAGCCCGTGAGCGGGGTGCGCAGCTCGTGCGCGACATCCGCCGTGAAGCGCTTCTCCGCCTCCAGCCGGTCCTGGAGCGACCCGGCCATCGAGTCCAGCGCGTGTGCCACGTCCCGTACCTCGTCCCGGGAGCGGGCCGGCCGCGGATCGTCCCCGTCCTCCTTCGTGGGGGTGTCCCCGTCGGCCGGGAAGTCCACCCGGGCGTCCAGGTCCCCGGCGCTGATCCGGCGGGCCACGGCGGCCGTGGTCGTGAGCCGCCGGCTGATCCGGTTGGCGAGGAACAAGCCGGCCAGCGCGACCACCCCGGCCGCGAGCACCGAGGAGGCGAGGATCGCCGCGTCGATGTCCCGCAGCCGGTCACGGGTGCTCTCGTAGGGGATCCAGACGGCGAGGGCGTGTTCGTCGGCGGGTCCGGCGGCCCACATGACGGGCTTGTCCTCGTGCCGGCCGACCATGCTGCCGGTGTCCCCGCGCGCGACCAGCTCGCGCAGTCGCCGGGGCAGGTCGGGCGGGTCCAGGGCGGCGTTCACATCGCCGTGCGCGGTGCCGTACTCGTAGTGGCCGAGGGCATGGTCCAACTCCCCGTCCGCCTCCTTGCGGACCTCCCCGACGATCTGCCGGGCGACCACGTTGTGCACCAGGATCCCCAGCGCGGCGGCGACCATGCAGCACACCATGGTGGTGGTCAGGGCGATCTTCCAGCGCAGGCTGCTCAGCGCGCGCATCGGGACCCGTCCCCGCTCAGCGGGATCTCCGTGAGCGCGGGGCACTCGTCGAGGGTGAGCTGCGACAGGTTCATGCTCCGGGCCTTGGGGTCCCACACGTAGTCGGAGACGGAGACGTACTTCGGGTTCGAGGTGGGCTCGCGTACCGCCAGGTGCTCGGCGGCCACCTCCACGCCCTCCAGCACCCCGCGGCGGGCCAGGACCCGGGCGACGGCGCCGTCGTCGCGGACGGCGTAGACGCGCAGCTCACTGACGCGGCCGTCGATGTCCAGGGCGGTGATCAGCTCCTCCTTGCCGTCGCCCGTCAGGTCGTGCAGGACGCCGGGGCGCACCGGGCAGTCGGGGCCGCCGCCCACAGCCTGTGTGCAGAGCGCGAGCCGCTGTGCGGCCCGGGGGTCGACGAGGCGGCCGGTGCCGCCGTCCTCGGTGACGGCGGCGGTGATGTCGGCGCGTACGACGGCGAGCGCGTCGACGCCGCGCATGCCCTTGCTCTTCTCCGAGACCTTGGGGAGCCCGGGCACCAGGGCGGCCGCGCCCGGCTGCTGGCCCGGGCCGGGCGGGTCGGGGCGGATGCTCTTCCACAGGCTCTGCGGGGCGTGCACGATACCGAGGTCGCCCTCGCTCTGGAGCCCCTCCACATCGGCGCACCCGGCCGTGGCCGCCAGGAGGGCGGCGATGGCCGTGCCGGCCAGGACACGGGGGCTGCGCATGTACCGATGCTCCCCCGCCGGCCGGCACCCGGCCTGGCCGTGGGGCCGTTCGGGGGGCCCGCCGAGAACACCGGCCTACGGCCGCACCGGGGACCGGTCAGCTTCCCGTACGGGCAATGGCTCGGGCCGCCGCGATCTCCTGGTGGACCGGGGCCAGGACGCCGGAGTCGTCGGACTCCGTCTCCACCTCGGCCGGCGCAGGGGTGCCGCTCGTGCGGACCGCCTCGGCCAGGGAGCGCAGCTGGCGGATGATCCCCTCCACCTCGCCCGCCGCGGGCGGCGCGGCGCCGTGGTTGACGCGGACGCGGGCGGCGGTCGTCGCGTCCACGATGCGCTCGACGGCGACGACCAGGGGCCACCACGCGGCGGCCCGCGCGCCCGTCGGGGGCGGTTCGGTCAGTGCTCGCTGGAACTCGCTGCGGACGCCCGACAGATCGCGGTAGATCCGGCGCCGGGCCTGGAGACGGGCCGTGCGGGCCGCCTCCAGGCCCGCTTCCGTCTGCGGGTGGGCGCCGAACGCCCGCTCCACGTACCGGGCGGCGTCGTCCACGGTGTCGGCGAGCCGGTCGCCGATGCGGGTGTGCCAGCTCTCGGGCCACAGCAGGTAGCCCGCGACCAGCGCGATGGCGCAGCCGATCAGGCTGTCCAGCAGCCGGGGGCGGATCAGGTCGAAGCCCTGGTGGTTGAGCAGGTCCGAGAGGAGGAGGATGACCGGGGTGATCGCCGCGGTCTGGAAGGCGTACCCCTTGGCGGAGAAGACGGGGATCAGGGCGGCCAGGACCATCATCACCGGTACGTCCCACCAGCCTCGCGGCACCTCGGCCAGCACCGCCGCCGCGATGACCAGCCCGGCCGCGGTGCCCAGCGCGCGCAGCACGGCCCGCGAGAACACCGAGCCGAAGTCGGGCTTGAGGACGAAGGTGACGGTCAGAGCGACCCAGTAGGAGCGTTCGACCTCGACGAGCGAGACGAGGGACTGCGCGAGCCCGATGCACAGCGCGAGCCGCAGCCCGTACCGCCATGAGGCTCCGGACAGCATCATGTCGCGTACCGCGTGCCGGGCCCGGACCCGCAGGGCGGCGGGCCGGCCGAGCCGGTCGTCGACGTTGTGGAGGTCCGGTTCGGCGAGGTACACCGTGGTCGCCGCATGCCGCAGGGCCGAGTCGACGGCCCGCTCGGCCGGGGTGTGCGGGGCGGGCAGTTCCAGTACGGGGGTCCCCGTGCGGCCCTCCTCGACGGCGGCCGCCAGGTCCCGTACGGCCGCCGGGATCTCCGGCGGCAGCGGCCGGCCGCGCAGGTGCGCGGCGGGCGCGGCCTCCACCAGCGGGATCACCACATTGAGCTGGGCCAGCATCCGCACCAGCGAGGGGCTGCGCCCGTGGACCCGGGCCCGTCTGCCCAGCACCAGGTCGTAGGCCTGGTTCAGGGCTTGCGTGACCTGCTGGCGGCGCTCCGAGTAGTCCGGTCCGCCGGCGGCTTGCAGGGCGTCGGCCAGGGCCCGGTAGGTGGCGGCGACGGCGGCGCGTTCCGGTTGACGGCCGCGCAACGGCCAGCCCAGCAGGGTCAGTGCGAGGACGAACAGGCCGCCCGCGCTCAGCAGCAGGGGCGCCGTCCACCAGGGTTGCGGCAGCGGCAGACCGGCGCCGATCACGGCGTTGAGCAGGAGCAGCAGCCCGGACACGGAGGCGACCGTGCCGATGGAGGAGATCATCCCGGAGACCAGGGCGATGAGCGTGAGGACGCCGACGGCCAGCCAGCCGTGTCCGAAGACCAGGGTGCCCAGTGAGACGCCCACGGTGCCGAAGAGCTGCGGTACGGCGATGTTCAGGACCCGCATCCGGTAGGCGTCGGCGGTGTCGCTGATGACCCCGGAGAGGGCGCCCATGGAGGCGAGCGCGCCGTACTCGGGCTCGTCCAGGGCGAATCCCACGGCGAGCGGGACGGACATTGCGACCGCCGCCCGCGCCGCGGCGGCCCACGGGATCGGTGCGGTGCTCGGCCGCAGTCCGCCCAGCAGCCAGGCGGGTGGAGCCAGCGAATGGTGCCGGTCTCGCCCGGACGGTATGTGTTCGGTGCGTTCGGTGCTCATTCCAGCTTCCGTGCCGCCGCTCGCGAATCGGTTCTTCTGGGATCTTCTGCGTCGTTCTGCGTACGTTGGTACCTTCCGAGCTTATGGGGTGCGGCGCAGTCGGCCCATCAGCCAGGCGCCCAGCGCGGCGGCGAGCCCGATCGCCAGCACGACCCAGGCGGTGGTGCGCAGGAACGCGGTGAGCGCGTCGTACACCGCCCCGGCGGCCGCCCGGTCGATGTCGGCCGGCAGGTCGTCCAGGGTGAGGCGGCGGCACAGGTCCACCGCGATCCACAGGAGTGCGGCGCCGACCGCGAGCCCCAGGCCGGTGGCGATGACGGCGCGCCGGCGGTGGACGGCGACCGCGATGGCCGTCGCGGCCAGGACCACGGTCAGTACGGGAAGCCAGATGCCGGCGATCTGGAGCATGCGGAAACCTTCCCTGAGTGCGCCGAGGTTGTCGTACTCCATGACCTTCACGGAGACGTGGGTCACCGGGATGCGGTCGGCGAAGGGCACGCCGTCGGCGACGAGTTCAGCCTTGACCTGCGCGATGGCGGGCGCGAGGTCGATGGTGACGGCGTCGCCGTCACCGGTGGTGAGCGCCTCCAGGAAGGCGGCGTGGGCGGCGCGGTTGGCCGCGTCCCAGGCGGTGCGGTAGGCCGGAGTGCCGGCGAAGGAGCCCAGGGCCTCGCCGAGCAGGGCGTCCAGGCCGCCCTGGAAGGGGCCCACGTCGATCTGCCCGGCGAGGGCGCGGGTGGCCTGGGTGACGACGACGCCCTGTACGGCGGGGTTCGCGGCGAGCGGGGACATGGCGGCGGTGTAGCGGTCGGCGTCACCCAGTTCGCGGTCGGCCCAGTACGCGACGGCGCTCGCGGGCACGAGGAGGGCCGCGAGCACGATGAGGACCGCCGACAGGATGGTGCGCACGTCACCAGGGAATGCCGGGGAGGGGCACCGGCGCGAGCGCTGTTGCTGCGGGCGGGTGCGGGTGTCACCCTTGCGAGTTCTATTTCGTCGTCTCCGAGGACTTCGCCGACCAGGTCGCGCAGGCCTTCGCCAACCTCCGGACCGCCCTGGCCGCCGTCGGGCTCGGCCCGGCCGACGTCGTCCGCATCGGCACGTACATCGTCGGCCACGACCAGGAGAAGCTGGAGGTGCTGCTCAAGGAGCTGCACGCCACCTGGGGCACCGAACTGCCCGCGCAGACCCTGATCGGGGTGGCCGCACTCGCCCTGCCCGGCATGCTCTTCGAGATCGACGCCGTGGCGGTGCGCCCCTCCTGAGAGCCCGTGATCCACTTGCCGGTCGGGGGTGGCGGGTGTGCCCTGGAGGATGGGAGAGAGGAGCCCGTCATGGCACATGCGGCACCCACCGCCCTCCGGCGGCACCCCTACCGCCAGTCGGCGGTCATGGACCACTCCGGCAGGAACGCCCTCATCCGCGCCCTGCTCCTCGGACTCGTCTACGGAGTCTGGTGCGCCTTCATCAGGCGCGACACGGGCGGGGTGGACGCGGGCAACGTCTTCTACGGGATCCTGTGCGGCGTGCTCTTCGCCGCCTGCATGTTCGGCCTCAACCGCGTCGGTCCCCGCCTCATGCGCGAGGTCCACGCCACCGCGTACGGAGCCTTCGCGGGCATCGCCGTGGGCTACCTCCACAGCCTCACCGGAGCCAGCGTGCTCAGCTCCAGCGTCATCGGCCTCTTCTCGGGCGCGGGCGTCGGCGCAGCGGCGTTCTACCGCTACTACACGCGGGAGCCCTAGCCGTACCGGCCTGCCGTACTTTCGGCCGGGCGACTCCGTGCCTCTGCCCGAGGCGGCCCCGCGGGCGCCCGGCGGAGACTGAAGGTGGCGCCGGTTCCCGTGCCCGTGGTCGAACCTCACCTGACCACTCTCCGTTGCCGAGGGCGCGGGAACCGGCGCTCTTCCCTGTCTGCGGCGGGCTCCTACGCGGCCGAGTCCGCCGCGGCCGTGTGCTGCGGTTCGCTCTCGCTCTCGCTGTCGGGCTCGGCGGCCGTGGCCGGGGTCTTCTCCGGCGCGGCCGGATCGGCCTGGCGTACCGGCGGGGTGAAGCGGGCGGCCTCGGCGCGGAGCATGGCGTTCAGGGCGGCGAACGGGTCGATGGGCATGGCGGAACCTCACGGTGCTCAAGGGGGTGTGGGGGGACAGCGCTGCTGCCGGTCAGGGCCGGTCGATCCGGACCGGGCCCCGGGCCCGCTCAGCAGCGCAGGACCACACTCCGCACCGTCGGCGGGGCCGGCGCCGGCTCGGTCCTCCCCGGGCCGGGTGCGGGCGCGCCCGCACACCGGCCCCCGTGTTTCACGTGGAACACCGGCAGCGGTGTCCGCCGTACGCCGGGCACCCCGCGCGGCAGCCACCGTACGGCGGCCCGTACTTCGGGGTCCGCGGCCGGATCCGACTGTCCCTCGGTGGGCTCGGCGGGCGCGGTGGAGGAGGCCCGGGACTCGGCGACCGTCGCGGCGGCCGGACCGGCGCCGAACACGCACAGCAGCACGACACAGGCCGCCGTCAGGGCCCGGGTCAGTGCCGCACGCGCGCGTTGCCTCCCGCTCATGCGGGGGGTGTGCCCCGCCACGCGGGGCGGCTCCCGGATGGGCCCGCAGAAGCCCCCGACCGGGGGACGAAGACACCCCTCACGGATGACGGCCCGCGGGGGCGGGTCAGCGGCCCCGCCGCTGTCCCGTCAGCCGGGCCAGCACGGCTGTTTCGCCGCCGATCAGACGCAATTGGGCCCGTCCGGCCCGGTCCTCGTGGCCGGTGGCCTCGCCGGGCGAGATCCGGATGACGGTGAACACGGCCGTACGGCCGTCCGCGCGGGAGACCTCGACGGTCCGGCCGCGCTGAAGGCCGGCGAGGTCCAGACCGGGTCCGGTGATCACCGCGGTGCCGGCCGAGCCCGGCGGCGGACCGGCGGTGTCCCAGGAGGCTTCGTCGCGCCCCTCGCGCCCCTCGCGCCCCTCGCGCCCTTCGTACCCCTCGCGCTCCGCGGCCAGCGGCACGTCGATGCCGATGCTCGGGACGCGCAACCGCACCGGGCGGGCGGGCCGCATGGGTCTCGTGACCGGCCGCAGCGGACCGGGGGCCGTCCTCGGCGAGCGCGCGCCCTGGCCGGGGGTGTGCTCGCCGGAGTGTTCCCGCTGCCGGGCGAGACGCCGGTGGTCGGACAGCCCCAGCGCCCGCGAGGGCAGCGCGTCGTCGGTGGTCGTGGCCGAGGGGGTGGCGCCCTCGGTGCGCTGCAGAACGCTGATGCCGGTGGACAGCAGAACCACCGTCAGTGCGGCGACGGCCCACTTGGCGCGGGGCATGGGAATCCCTCCTGTCCGGCTCGGGCGGCCGGATCATGTGTGCAGTGGACACCTCCTCTGCCCGCCTGCACGTGGTGCAACACGGGAGGCTGACGGGACGTCACGGGCGTGTCGCCTCGGATTTCCGGCGTCTTCGCAGCTGACGCCGGGTCCGGCCGCCTCCGTCGTGGGGTGGGGGTCCGTACGCCCGAACAGGTGAGTTCCCCGCCGCGGATCCCGGACGCGGCGGGCGTGGACGGCGAAGATCATTCCGTCAGCGTCAACACACCGCGACCAGCGTTGCCGTCGTCGCGCCCATGAGGATGGCGGCGAGGTGGACGGCCGGGTGGCCGTAGTCGCCGGACCAGAGGTGGCGGGCCAGGCCGCCCAGCGCGGCCAGGGCCGCGATCACGCCGATCTGCCCGAACAGCGTGACGGCGGTGAAGGGGGCCAGGAGCAGCAGGAACGAGTTCAGCCAGAACGGGGCGGCGCCCGTCCAGCCTCGCCACTGCCTTATCGCCGTCGGCACGTACGGCATGTACTACCGGCCCCCTCATGGTCAACTCGTCGGCTGCACAGCCTCCTTGGGTGCGGCGCCCGGCACAAGGGCACGTTCGGCTAGAAAACCGAAGGCGAGGCCGAAAGTCGTCCACAGTGCGGTCTGGATGGCCAGGGACGCGAGGCGGAAGTCCCAGATCAGCGCGGCCGGGAAGTCGGCGGGAACCTCGTTGATGCCGGGCAGGAACGCGTACGAGATCCCGACGGCGAGGACGAAGAACGCGCCCGCCGCGGCCGACGCGTTCCAGTTGCCGAGCTTCGGGGCGAGCCGTCGGCCCAGGATCAGCGCGCCCGCCGCCAGCAGCGCGCTCAGCGCGATCATCAGGAGGTAGAGGGCGGTCCGCCGGGCGGCCGTCTCGGGGTCGCCGACGGCCGGCGGATTGGCGGGGTACTTGAAGAACGGCACCAGCGTGATGGTGACGAACAGCCCGCCGGTGACCAGCGCGGCCGTGGCCCGCGGGCCGAAGCGGCCGATGCGGCCCAGCGCGAAGCAGTAGACGAGCGCGGCGATTCCGCCGAGCGCGACCCCGTACAGCAGGACGCCGGTGCCGAGGCCGGCCGTGGCCTGGAGGGCCCGGCTGACCGGGGCCTCCTCGGCGCCGTGGTCGTGGCCGGCCGCGAGGTGGCCGGCCTCCTCGATGGCGATGGCCGCGTCCACCTTGGACTCACCGAGGAGGTACGCGACGAGGAATGCGGCGACGCCCGCCAGCAGGCCGGCGAGCATGCCTCTGACGAGAAGGACGCGGGGGGAGACAGAGTTCATTGGTGCGGGTTCCCTTGCGAGGCGGGGATCAGGTGATCGGACGATCAGGAGATCAGTGGCAGGGGAAGCCGAGCAGGTGGCGGCCGTCGTGCAGCCATTCGTGGATGGTCTCGCCCTCGAAGACCGCGGTGGCGCCCTGTTCGACGCCGATGAAGTACAGCAGGACGAGCATGAGGACGGCGACGAAGGCCGCCCAGGGAGCGAGCGCGGAGAGCGAAATCGGGGCGACGGCGGGAGCCGTCGTGGGCACGGCGGTGTGAGCGGCCATGGCAGGTACCTCCAGAGGGAACACGCGTCCCGGTCAGTGGTGCTCGCGACGACGGCGGCGGGTCTGACTTGCCTCCCCCGCGGGGAGGTTTCACAGTGGCGCGACCGTGCCGGATTCTCACCGTGCTTCCGTCGTACCGTCGTCATGTAGTTATGTCGTCCGAGACGGTACCGCGCTTACGCTCCCTTTATGAACCCCTCTTCGGTACGAGTTCACCTGGTCACCCCGGCCCTCGACGGCTCGATGCGGCAGCACCGCTTCGGCCACGGCGGGCCGTACGCCCCGGACACCGGGCAGTGGGCCGGGCGGACCCTGGACGAGGTGGCCGCCGAGGACCCGGCCGCGGTGCACAGCTGGCTCACGGACCCCGCGTACGCCCCGCCCGGCGGCGAGTCCGTCGAGGCGCTCGTCGCCCGCGCCGGGAGCTGGCTGACCGGCCTGGAGCCCGGCACCCACCGGGTGACCGCCGATCAGGCCTTCGTCCGGGCGGCCGTCGTACACGCGCTGGAGCTGCCGCCGCACGCGTTCTGGCGGCTGGACGCGCGACCCCGCACGCTCACCGAACTCAGCGGGCGCGCGGGGCGGTGGAACCTGCGCATCGGGAACCCGTTCCCCGACGAGGTCTGACAGGGCCCGGGGCCTAGGCGACGATCCAGTCGGAGGTCGCGATGACCGGCTGCACGCCGTCGCGGTGGACGGTGCCCTCGATCAGGCCGTACATCCGGTCCGCCGCGAAGTAGACCTCGTTGTCGTTCTTGAGGCCGAAGGGCTCCAGGTCCACGAGGAAGTGGTGCTTGTTGGGGAGGTTCAGGCGCACCTCGTTGACCTTGGCGCAGTTGTCGAGCACCCGCTCGGCCATCTGGTTCAGGGTCTGCTGCAGCGAGTACGAGTACGTCTCCGCGAAGGCTTCCAGCATGTTCTTGCGGACCTTCTTGTACGACTGGTCCCAGTCGTACCCGGCGTCGTCGGCGGCCAGCGCCGAGTGCGCCCAGCGCGCGGTGACCTTGGTCGCCAGGATGCGGTCGTACGCCTCCTGCAGGGTCGTGTACTTGTCCTTGATGTAGCCGTGGAACTCGGAGTTCGTCGAGTTCATCACCGTCAGGTCCTTCAGGCCCGAGATGACCTGGAGGCCGGTCGTCTCGCTGTACGTGATCTGCGCGGTGCGGACCTCCTGGCCCTTGCGGACGAAGGAGTGCTGCTCCTTGCGCGTCGGGACCGGGATGCGGTCCCACACGTACTCCTCGATGCGGATCTGCGCCTCGCGGATCGGCTGCTGCGAGGAGACGAAGTGCTTGGCGAGCAGGATGCCGAAGGCCTCGGGGGAGTCGATGCCGTGCTCCTTGCCGAAGGCGTACACCGTGTTCTTGGTGGTGTCGGTCGGCAGGCAATTGGCGTTGTCGCCGGTCAGGTGGACGTCGCGGAACTCACCGCGGAGCGCGACCGAGACGTTGAGGTCGCGGATCTCGTGCCAGGAACCGTCGCCGCCCTTGCGGGTGACCTTGACGATGCGGTTCTCGGCCTTGCCGTACTGGTTCTGGGCCAGGACGTGCTTGCTCATGGGATGACTTCCTTCGGGTACACGGAGTCCGGCGGACTGGATCCCGTACGCCCGGCGTCCAGCGGTCGGCCCGCTCCCCGCCGTTCGGTCCCGCGGGACCGCCCCGGGACTGACGTGCATCCCGGTCCGTAGGTGCTCTGTCGGATTTCAGCACGTTCACGTGCTGTTCGGAATGGCGCGGATCCTCCGAGAGCGGCACCCACGGATTGGGCGACCGTACGTCTGTGCGGGTCAGGCTGTGTGCGCGTCGGCGACCGACAGGGCCTCGTCGAGGATCGCCAGGCCCTTGGCCACGTCCTCGGGCGAGATGTTGCACGGCGGAGCGACGTGGATGCGGTTCCCGGCGAGCAGGGGCCACAGGCCGCCCTTCTTCAGGGCCGCCCCGAACTCCGCCATGGGCGCGTTGTCGGCGCCCGAGGCGTTGTACGGAATCAGCGGCTCCCGCGTCGCCGCGTCCCGTACGAGTTCCAGGGCCCAGAAGGTGCCCAGCCCCCGGACCTCCCCGACCGAGGGGTGCCGCTCGGCGAGCGCGCGCAGCCCGGGGCCGAGCAGCTCGGCGCCGGTGCGGGCGGACTGCTCGACGATGCCCTCCTCCTCCATGACGTTGATCGTGGCGACGGCGGCCGCGCAGGCCAGCACGTGCCCCGAGTACGTCAGCCCGCCCGGGTAGGGCCTGCGGGCGAAGGTCTCGGCGATGGCGGCCGAGATGGCGACCCCGCCGAGCGGCACGTAGCCACTGGTCACGCCCTTGGCGAAGCAGAGCAGGTCGGGGGTGACGCCCCAGTGCTCGGAGGCGAACCACTTACCGGTCCGCCCGAAGCCGACCATGATCTCGTCGAGGACGAAGACGATGCCGTAGCGGTCGCAGAGCGCGCGCACGCCCGGCAGGTAGCCGGCCGGATGCACGAGCACGCCCGGAGCGCCGCCGACGGTCTCCAGGATGATCGCGGCGATCGACTGCGGGCCCTCGAAGACGATGGTGTCCTCGAGGTGGCGCAGGGCGCGCTCGCACTCCTCGGCCTCGGTGGTCGCGTAGAAGGGCGAGCGGTAGGCGAAGGGGCCCCAGAAGTGCACGACACCGGCGGTGGCGGTGTCGTTGCCGAAGCGCCGCGCGTCACCGGTCAGGTTGATGGCGGTGGAGGTGGCGCCGTGGTACGAGCGGTAGGCGGAGAGCACCTTGGGCCGGCCGGTGTGCAGCCGGGCCATGCGGACGGCGTTCTCGACGGCCTCGGCCCCGGCGTTGGTGAAGAAGATCTTGTCGAGGTCGCCGGGCGTGCGCTCGGCGATCAGCCGGGCCGCCTCGGAGCGGACGTCGACGGCGAAGCCGGGCGCGACGGTGCACAGCTTGGCAGCCTGCTCCTGGATGGCCGCGGCGACCTTGGGGTGCTGGTAGCCGATGTTCGTGTAGACGAGGGCGCTGGAGAAATCGAGGTAGCGGTTGCCCTGGTAGTCCCAGAAGTGCGAGCCCTCGGCCCCGGCGACGGCGAGCGGGTCGATGAGCTCCTGCGCCGACCACGAGTGGAAGACGTGCTTCCGGTCAGCGTCTTTCACGGCGGCTCTCACTGCGTCGTTCGCAGTGTCTTTCGCGGCGGCGAGGGCGTCGGCTTCTGCGTTCATAAAACGAGAGTAGTAGTCCACGATGCGGAATGGGGGTGGCGTCCGGTGGGCGGGCGGGCCCAGGGGCGGACTCAGACGATGTGGCGGCCGCCGTCGACGGTGAGGACGTCCCCCGTGGTGTAGGCGGCGTTCACCAGGTAGAGCGTGGCCTCGGCCACGTCCTCGGGGGTGCCGACGCGGCGCAGCGGGGTGTTCTCGGTGATCCAGTCGCGGGAGCTCTCCCAGACCTGCTCGGCGTCCTCGTACCAGGGGGTGTCGATGAGGCCGGGCGCGACCGCGTTGACCCGGACGGCCGGGCCGAGCCGGGAGGCGAGCAGTCGGGTCATGTGGTTGACCGCGGCCTTGCTGACGGCGTACGGGATGGAGCTGCCCAGGGCGCGGGTGGCGGAGACCGAGGAGATGTTGACGATCGAGGCCGCCCCGGATTTACGCAGGTGGGGGGCGGCGGCGGTGATCATCTGCCAGGTGCCGACGACGTTGACGTCGAAGATCTCGCGCCAGGCGTCGGTGTCCGCGGCGTCCAGGTCGTCCAGGGGGATGAAGCGGGTGACGCCCGCGTTGTTGACCAGGATGTCGAGCCGCCCGTGTGCGTCCACGGCGCTCCGCACGATCCGCCGCGCGTCCGCCGCGTCGGCGACGTCGCCCCGTACGTAGACCGCGCCCGGCAGCTCGGCGGCCAGGGCCTTTCCGGCGCTCTCGCTGCGCGCCGAGTTGACGACGACGCGGATGCCTTCGGCGCTCAGCCTGCGGGCGATGGCTGCGCCGATGCCGGAAGAGGAGCCGGTGATCAGGGCGACGCGGCTCTCGGCCATTGCTTTCCTCCAGGGGTCGTCGAGCGGATTGGATCTTAATTTATCGTATCGCGGAATCTTGTTTCCGAGATGTGAAATCAGTGGGGAGTGGGGTGACGGCCGCCGCCCTAGGATTGGCGGCCCGGGGTAGGGGTAGGTGCGGCGCTGAGCGGCGCGCGCGGAGACGGGAGGCCCTGTGGCCGAGCAGACGCGGAGGCTGGTCCTGGGAGGCGCCACGACCGGTGTCGTGGGCCGGTGCCGGGACTTCACCCGCCGGGCGCTGGCCGACTGGCAGTGGCCGGGGGAGACCGAGGCCGTCGAGGACGTGCTGCTGCTGGTCTCCGAGGTGATCACCAATGCCTGCCTGCACGGCGGCGGGCCGCGGGAACTGGTCCTGCGGCACACCCCCGACCGGCTGCGCGTCGAGGTCAGCGACGACAGCTCCGAGCCGCCACGGCGCCGCCCGCCCGGCGACCGCGCGCTGCCGGGAGGGCACGGGCTGATCGTGCTGGATCGGCTCTCGCGCGGCTGGGGCTGGGAGCCGTCGGCCGACGGACGGCCGGGCAAGACCGTGTGGCTGGAGGTGTCCGGCCAGGACGCCCCGTAGCCGGAGCCCCTGCGCATGACACACCTAGGGCCTAGCGGACCGCTGGCTCCGCGGTCGTAACGCCCGCCTCCTCCGCCTCCTCCGCGGCCGCGTCCGTGAGCAGCCCGGTGCGCAGTCGCTCCAGGGTGCGGGCCAGCAGGCGGGACACGTGCATCTGGGACAGCCCCAGCCGGTCGCCGATCTCGGACTGCGTCAGCTCCTGTCCGAACCGCAGCGAGAGCAGGACGCGCTCGCGCTCGGGCAGGCCGGCCAGCATCGGCTTGAGGGACTCCAGGCACTCGATGCGGTCGTACGCTTCCTCCTCCTCGCCGAGGGAGGGCCGGTCGGCGCCGCCGTCGCGGTCGCCGTCCTCCTGGACCGGCGCGTCCAGGGAGCGCGCGGAGTACGCGGACGCGGCCTTGCGGCCCTCGACCAGCTCCTCGGCCGTGACGTGCAGGTGTCCGGCGAGCTCGGTGTCCGTGGGCTCCCGGCCGAGTTCCTGCTCCAGGACGTCGTGCGCCTTGGCCGAGTCGATGCGCAGCTCCTGGAGCCGCCGCGGGACCTTGACGGCCCAGCTCGTGTCCCGGAAGAACCGCTTGATCTCGCCGGTGATCGTCGGCATCGCGAACGAGGTGAATTCCACCCCGCGCTCCGGGTCGAAGCGGTTGATGGCCTTGATCAGGCCGATCGTGCCGACCTGGACGATGTCCTCCATCGGCTCGCTCCGCCCGCGGAACCGGCGGGCCGCGTACTTCACGAGGCTCAGGTTCAGCTCGACGAGGGTGTTGCGGACGTACGAGTACTCCGCACCGCCTTCCTCCAGCTCGGCCAGTCTCCGGAACAGGGACACGGACAGGGCCCGGGCCTCGTGGGTCGAGACGTCAGTGAGGTCTGTACGGTGCATGGCGCTGCGCTCCTCCGACGGGGTGGCCCCGGGGGTGCCCGGGGGTACGTCGTCGCGCTGTCCCAGGGGATATACCCGTACGAACCACCCCGTACCCCCCGCTCGCCGGCTCAGCCCACGGCCTCGCCGTACAGCCGGAACAGCCGCGGCCCGCCCGGCGTGCCCGGCCCGCCCGGCCCTCCCCGCCCTGTGTCGGCCCGGAGCCGGGTCCAGGCCTCGGCCGCGGCGGCCCGGGCCACCGTTCCCGGCCACGGCTGCGGCAGCAGCTCCGGCGGGAGCAGCGGATCCGGGAGCATCGCGGCGGAGAAGGCCGCGGCCAGCGCCACGGCGTGCGCCAGCCCGGCCTCCGGGCGCCGCGCCAGTGTCAGCAGCGGCTCGTACCGCCCCGCGATCTCGTCCAGCGGCCACAGCCGGTCCGCGAGCGCGACCGGGTCGGCGGTCCCGCCCGCCTCCAGGTCCCGGCTGGTCAGGCAGGTCAGCCCGGAGGCCACGCCCAGTTCCGCCGCGCGGGCCCGCACGTACGGGCCGATGGCGTTCGGCGTGACGTACAGCCCGCCCTGCACCGGAGCCGCCCCCAGCCCCGTCAGGGCGTCCCGCAGGGCGTCCCGGGCCGTCCGCGCGGATTCCGGTACGGCGAAGGCGAAGAGGTGCCAGACCCCGTCCCACGGCTCCAGCCCCCGGTCCTGCCGGTACGCGTGCCGTACGAAGTCCACCTCCGGTACGAGCGGAAGCCCGGCCTCGGCCCCGGCCCCGGCCATCCGCAGTACGGCGCGCCGTCCGCGCCCCTCCACCGCGAACCGCCCCTCCACCACCAGCCGCTTCACGCACAGCCGCACCTGCTGGTCGGTCATGCCGAGCTCGCCCGCGACCTCGTACAGCTCGGCGGCGTCCACGGTGCCGTCCTCGCGGACGAGCGCGTGGACCACCAGACGGGTGGGGATCACCGTTCCACCTCCTTGTGCATCGTCGTCACGGCCCCGAACCCCAGCACGTCCCGCAGCCACGGCGTCCGCCGCACCCGGACCGCCCGGAAGCCGTGCCGTTCGTACAGCGCCCGCGCCCGCGGGTTCTCCGCGACCACGTCCAGCCGGATCCGCCGGCACCCCTGCTCCGCGGCGACCGCGTCGATCTCCCGCAGCAGCAGGCCGCCGATGCCCCGGCCCCGCTCGGCGGGGTCCACGGCGATGCCGTCCATGACCAGCTCGCCCCGGGTGGGGGTGCGCTCCAGCAGGGCCAGCAGGAACACCCGGTACAGGCCTCTGACCCGCCCGTACTGCGCCCTGACCGCGGCCGCGTCGCCACCGACCAGGCCGCGCCCGGCCAGCTGGTACCCCGCCACGCCCACCACCCGGCCGCCGGTCACCGCGACCGCCGCCCGGTCCCGGTGCAGGTGCCCGGCGACGAACCGCCGTCCGGCCTCCGGGGGGCCGAGAGCGGCGCCCAGCTTGCCCCCGAAGGCCTCCCAGTACAGCTCGGCCACCCGCGCCTCGGCGCCCTGGGGCACCTCGCGCAGCACGTCAACGCTCTCCGTCGTCATACGCACAAGCTTAATACGTTCATTGGCGCTACGATCGTTTTCAATTCGATCGAATGTGAACGGCGAAACCGGGAGCCCCGTATGACCAAGCCCCGCAAGGCACTGCTGACCACCCTGCTCCTCGTCCTCACCACCGCCCTCGTCCTCACCGGCGTCGTCCTCCGGCAGCAGAGCTACGACCTCCACGAGGAGCGCGTCCGGGTCCCCGCCGGCGGCCACGAGCTGCCCGGGGTGCTCGCCACTCCCACCGGCAAGGGCCCCGGCCCCTTCCCGCTGGTCGTCCTCGTGCACGGCGACGGCGAGGTCGACGCCACCCACGACGGCTTCTACCGGCCGTACTGGGAGGCCTTCGCCCGCGCCGGCTACGCCTCGCTCTCACTCGACAAACCCGCCGACTGGCTCGGCCAGACCATGGACGACCGGGCCCGGGAGACCCTCGACGCCATCGCCTGGGCGGCGCGCACCCGGCCCGAGATAGACGCCGACCGGATCGGCCTGTGGGGCGCCAGCCAGGCCGGATGGGTGCTGCCCAAGGTGGTGGCGCGGGCCCCCGCCCCGGGCGTCCGCTTCGTCATCGCGGTCGGCACCGCCGTGAACTGGGACCGCCAGGGCGAGTACAACCTGCGCGCCGAACTCCGCGCGGCCGGGGCCGACGCCGACCGCACGGCGGCCGCCCTGCGCACCCGGGAGTCGACCCTGGCACTGCTGCGGCGCGGGGCCTCGTACGAGGAGTACCGCGCGAGCCCCGGCGCCGACCGGGAACTCACCCCGCAACGCTGGTCGTTCATCACCCGCAACCACACCGCGGACGCGACCGGGGACCTGCGGACGATGCGGGCCATGGGGGCCGTCCCGGTGCTGCTGATCTCGGGCGCCGACGACCTGAACGTGGACGGCGCCGAGACCGAGGCCGTCTACCGGGACCTGCTCCGGCCCGGCACGCTCACCGTCCGCCGCTACCCGGGGGCGACGCACTCCCTGCTCCGCACCCCGGTCGAGCACTCCTCCTGGCGGCTGACCCTGACGGCGGTCTTCGCGCCGCGCGCCCTCTTCCCGCCCGGCCTCCTCGCCGACCAGCAGCGATTCCTCGAAGAGCTCCCCCGCTAGTAGGGCTTGGTCAGGTCGGGGCTGGTGTGGGTATGCCGCGGTGACAGGTGGGGCAGACGCCGGTCCATGTCGCGAGGAGGGTCTGCAGCTC
>NZ_JBICZH010000005.1:434711-435998 GCF_043201995.1 Streptomyces sp. NPDC048258 | reverse complement strand
CCAGATGTGGAAGCCCGGTAACGGGTGAAGCTGACTGGTACTAATAGGCCGAGGGCTTGTCCTCAGTTGCTCGCGTCCACTGTGTTAGTTCTGAAGCAACGAACAGTTGCTGGTTTCTAGAGCTGGAACATAACTACAAAGTGTGCTTGTTCGCTCGAAACCGATAGGGTTTCGGTGGTCATAGCGTTAGGGAAACGCCCGGTTACATTCCGAACCCGGAAGCTAAGCCTTTCAGCGCCGATGGTACTGCAGGGGGGACCCTGTGGGAGAGTAGGACACCGCCGAACAATCTTTCAAAGGACCCTTGGTCCAGCGTTCAACGCTGGACCAAGGGTCCTTTTTGTTTTTGTACATCTTTACGCCGAAGCGCGGCCATGGGTTGGTTGCGCGAGAATGACTAGCGGTACCCCGAAGACAGGAGTCACACCCATGTCCAACTCTCCCGACGATCGTCCGGAGCGCGAGCCTCGGCGCAACGACGGTGGTGACAGGGGCGGCTACCGCGGGGGCCGTGACGACCGGGGTGGCGACCGTCCCCCGTTCCGTCGCGACGACCGTGGTGGTCGACCGGCCGGCGGTGGCGGTGGTGGCTTCCGTCGCGATGACCGTGGCGGTGACCGTCCGTCCTTCCCGCGTCGTGATGACCGCGGTGACCGTCCCTCCGGTGGTGGCGGCGGCTTCCGTCGCGACGACCGTGGCGGCGAGCGTCCGTCCTTCCCGCGTCGTGATGACCGCGGTGACCGTCCCTCCGGTGGTGGCGGCGGCTTCCGTCGCGACGACCGTGGCGGCGACCGCCCGTCCTTCCCGCGTCGTGATGACCGTGGCGGTGACCGTCCGTCGTACCCGCGTCGTGATGACCGCGGTGACCGTCCCTCCGGTGGTGGCGGCGGCTTCCGTCGCGACGACCGCGGTGGCGACCGTCCGTCCTACCCGCGTCGTGACGACCGCGGTGACCGTCCCACCGGTGGTGGCGGCGGCTTCCGTCGCGACGACCGTGGCGGCGACCGCCCGTCGTACCCGCGTCGTGACGACCGCGGTGGCGAGCGTCCCCCGTTCCGTCGTGATGACCGCGGTGACCGTCCCACCGGTGGTGGCGGTGGCTTCCGTCGTGACGACCGTGGCGGCGACCGCCCGTCCTTCCCGCGTCGTGACGACCGCGGTGGCGAGCGTCCCCCGTTCCGTCGTGATGACCGCGGTGACCGTCCCACCGGTGGTGGCGGTGGTTTCCGTCGTGACGACCGCGGTGGCGACCGCCCGTCCTTCCCGCGTCGTGACGACCGCGGCGGC
>NZ_JBICZH010000005.1:202333-434611 GCF_043201995.1 Streptomyces sp. NPDC048258 | reverse complement strand
GACCGTCCGTCGTACCCGCGTCGTGAGGACGACCGTGGTGGATTCCGTGGCGGGCGTGACGACCGCGGCGGCGACCGCCCGTCCTACCCCCGTCGCGATGACCGGGGTGGCGAGCGTCCCCCGTTCCGCCGTGACGACCGCGGTGACCGTCCCTCCGGTGGTGGCGGCGGCTTCCGCCGTGACGACCGCGGCGGCGACCGCCCGTCCTACCCCCGTCGTGACGACCGCGGCGGCGACCGTCCGTCGTACCCGCGTCGTGAGGACGACCGTGGTGGATTCCGTGGCGGGCGTGACGACCGCGGCGGCGACCGCCCGTCCTACCCCCGTCGTGACGACCGCGGTGGCGAGCGTCCCCCGTTCCGTCGTGATGACCGCGGTGACCGTCCCACGGGTGGTGGCGGTGGTTTCCGTCGCGACGACCGCGGTGGCGACCGCCCGTCCTACCCGCGTCGTGACGACCGCGGTGACCGTCCCTCCGGTGGTGGCGGCGGTTTCCGTCGCGACGACCGTGGCGGCGACCGTCCGTCCTACCCCCGTCGTGACGACCGCGGCGGCGACCGTGGCGGGTTCCGTGGTGGCCGTGACGATCGCGGTGGTGACCGTGGTGGCTACCGTGGCCGCGATGACCGTGGCGGCGACCGCGACTTCCGCGCGGACCGTGACCGGGACCCGGTCAAGCGGCTTCCGATCGACGAGGACGTCACCGGCCTCGAGATCGACGCCGATGTGCGCCAGGAGCTGCTGAGCCTGCCCAAGGGCCTGGCCGAGGAAGTCTCCAAGAACCTGGTCATGGTCGCGCGGCTGATCGACGAGGACCCCGAGCAGGCGTACGCGTACTCGCGCATCGCCCTGCGACTGGCCTCCCGCGTCGCCGCCGTCCGCGAGGCCGCCGGCTTCGCCGCGTACGCCACGCAGAAGTACAGCGAGGCGCTCGCGGAGTTCCGGGCCGCCAAGCGCATGACCGGCTCCGTCGAGCTGTGGCCCGTCATGGCCGACTGCGAGCGCGGCCTCGGCCGTCCGGAGCGGGCGCTGGCGATGGCCGGTGAGCCCGAGGTGCAGAAGCTGGACAAGGCCGGCCAGGTCGAGATGCGGCTGGTCGCTGCCGGTGCCCGGCGCGACCAGGGGCAGCTCGAGGCCGCCATCGTGACCCTGCAGAGCCCGGAGCTGGCCTCCAGCTCCGTCCAGCCCTGGACCGCGCGCCTGCGGTACGCCTACGCCGACGCCCTGCTGGCGGCCGGTCGTGAGGACGAGGCGCGCGAGTGGTTCGGCAAGACCCTCGAAGCGGACAAGGACGGGGCCACCGACGCCTCCGACCGCCTCGCCGAACTCGACGGTGTCGAGTTCGTCGACGCCGCGATCGACATCGCCGACGACATCGTCGACGACGAAGAGGACGAGGACGACGAGGACGCGGCCGAGGTCGCCGCGGCCGAGCGCGCCTCCGACGTCGCCGAGTACTACGACGAGGACGACGACGAGTACGAGCCGCTGGAGCAGTCCGAGGCCGACATCGACGTCACCGACGAGATCGTCGTCGTCGAGGACGACGAGGACGACGAGCGGGACGCGGGCCGCGACAAGGCCTGACGCGTGGTGAAGTAGAGAAGGGCGGTACCCCGGTCGGGGTACCGCCCTTCTTCATGTCCGGGAACGGGACGGGGCGTGTGTCAGGCCAGCCCGCGCAGCACCAGGCCGGTGGCCGGCTTCGGGCCGAAGGAGGTGGACTTCCGGGGCATCGTGACGCCCTGACGGGCCAGGTCCCGTACGACTTCCTCCCGTACGGGATGCAGCAGGACCGCGGTGCCCCCGTGGCGCTCGGCCATCTCCACGGTGGCGGCGGCGTCGTGGATGTACGTGATCTGGTCGGGTGCGTCCGGGACGTGCCACAGGGCGTCGAGCAGTGTGGCGTGCAGGACCGTGGCGTCCAGCCGGCGCCAGGCCTCGGGGCGGTCGTGCCGGACCGTGCTCTCCAGGAGTGCCAGGTCGGGGTCGGTGACCAGGTGGAAGGTGCCGTCGCCGGTCAGGAGGAAGGCGTTGCCCCGCTCCGCGGCGTCCGCGAGGGTTTCCAGAGCCAGCGGGAGCGGCCCCTCGACCGGGCGGACCCGGAAACGGCCCTCCAGCGCGGCGAGGGCGTCCGCCACCGGGAGGCGGCGCAGCATCCGGTGGATGGCGCGGACCTGGAGCGGGTAGCGGGCGGTGTCCACGAGGAGGACCAGGCCGAAGTCCCACGCGGTGGGGGAGCCGTGCTCCTCCTGGAGGCGCAGGTACGTCGCCCAGCGGTGGTGGCCGTCGGCGATGAGGGCCTGGCGATGGCTGAGATCGGCCGTCACGGAGGCGAGATCGGCCGGGTCCGTGATGGCCCAGAGGCGGTGCTGGAAGCCGTCCTCGGTCGTCGTCGACAGGAGGGGCGCGCGCTGGGCGGTCCGCTCCACGACGGCCGCCGCGCCCGCGCCGGGGTCGTCGCCGCGGTAGGTGAGGAGGAGGGGTTCGAGATTGGCGGAAGTGGCCCGCATCAGGCCCGCCCGGTCGGTGACCACGTCCGGCATGACGTCCTCGTGGGGCAGGACGATGCCGGCGTCGGCGGTGGACAGGGCGAGGGCGCCGATGATGCCGCGCTGGAGCAGGCCCGCCCGGCGCTGTTCGTAGACGTAGAGGGCGGGCTCCGGGTCGGCGCTGAGGATGCCCTCGGCGAGCCAGTCGTGCAGGGTGCGCGCGGCCTGTTCGTTGCGTGCGGCGGGGGTGCCGGCCTGCGGAAGGATCAGGCGGACGATGTTGTGCGGGTCGGCGGATTCGAGGTGGTCGACTCCGTCGGGGCGTACGACCACGTCGTACGGCGGCGAGGTGACGGCGGCGAGGCTGCCGACACGCTCCGGGACATAGCGCAGGCCATGGAACGGGATCAGGCGCAGTCCATGGTCCGCGGTGCCAGATGTGGTCATTGGTGCATGGTAAGACCCGTCTCGCGATGCGGGATGATCGGGGGAGTACGGAATCGGACATGATCGATCTCCCCCGGCTACCGCTGGGAGGGGCCCCAGGAGGAGCGACCAGGATGACCCGGCAGACCAGGACCAGTCCCGCGGCCAGTGAGCAGAGTCTGCACCAGGCGTACGACACTGCCCTGCTGGACCTCGACGGTGTCGTGTACGCGGGCGGGCATGCCATCGCGCACGCCGTGGACGCCCTCGCCGTGGCCCGGGCCGACGGGATGCACCTCGCGTACGTCACGAACAACGCGCTGCGGACTCCGGACGCCGTCGCCGAGCACCTGGGCGAGTTGGGCATCCCGACCGAGGCGGCCGAGGTGATCACCTCGGCGCAGGCGGTGGCCCGGCTGATCGCGGAGCAGGTGGAGCCGGGAGCGAAGGTGCTGGTGATCGGCGGGGAGGGGCTGCGGGTCGCGTTGCGCGAGCGCGGGCTGGTGCCGGTGGATTCGGCCGAGGAGGAGGGGCTCGCGGCGGTCGTGCAGGGCTACGGGGGTCCGGACCTGACGTGGGGGCGGTTCGCGGAGGCCTCGTACGCGATCAACCGCGGGGTGCCGTGGTACGCCTCCAACACCGACCTGACGATCCCGGGGGCGCGCGGGATCGCGCCGGGCAACGGGGCCGCGGTGGAGGTCGTACGGATCGCGACGGGCGCGGAGCCGCAGGTGGCGGGCAAGCCGTTGCCCCCGATGCACCGGGAGACGGTGCTGCGGACCGGGGCGGAGCGGCCGCTGGTGGTGGGGGACCGGCTGGACACCGACATCGAGGGCGCCTTCAACGGGGAGGTGGACTCGCTGCTGGTGCTGACCGGGGTGACGGACGCGAGGCAGCTGGTGCGGGCCGAGCCCCGGCACCGGCCGACGTACGTGGACCGGGACCTGCGGGGGCTGTTGACCGGGCAGCCCGAGGTAGAGCCGGCCGAGGGGGGATTCCGCTGCGGCGGATGGACCGCGGTCGCGTTGAACGCCGGTGTGCTGGAGCTGCGCGGGGAGGACGGGGATCCGATCGACGGGCTGCGGGCGCTGTGCGCGGCGGCCTGGACGGCGGCCGGGGACGGGGTCTGCACGCTCGACGCGGAGAAGGCACTGGCGAGGCTCGGCCTGTAGGCGGTGGCCGGGCGGTGGCCAGGGCCGTTCGGGTGATCCACCGAGGTGGAGGGTAGGCTAACCTAACCTCCGTGTTGGTCGAGAGTCCCCCCGAACAGAGCGCGGCGCCGGTCGCCGCCGTCCGCCCGCGCCACGGCGCCCGCGCCGCCGGGCTGCTGGGCGCTCTGGCGGTGCTGGCGCTGATCGCCGTGCTGAGCATCGCCGTGGGCGCCAAGCAGATGCCCATCGACGAGGTCTGGCACGGCCTGTTCGACTACACGGGGACGCCTTCCGACGTGGTGGTACGGGACCTGCGGGTGCCGCGCACGCTCCTCGGGCTGATGGTCGGGCTCGGACTCGGCCTGTCCGGGGCGGTGATGCAGGCGCTGACCCGCAACCCGCTGGCCGAGCCGGGCATCCTCGGCGTCAACGCCGGGGCCGCGGCCGCCGTCGTCTCCGCGATCAGCTTCCTCGGCGCGAGCTCCCTGAGCGAGTTCGTGTGGTGGGCCTTCCTCGGCGCCGCCGTCGTCTCGGTCGTCGTCTACGTGCTCGGCGGCAGCCGCAGCGCCACCCCGGTACGCCTCGCGCTCGCGGGTACGGCGGCCAGCGCGGCCCTCGTCGGCTACATCAACGCCGTGCAGCTGATGGACAGCAAGGCGCTGGACAAGCTGCGCTTCTGGACGGTGGGTTCGCTGGCATCGGCCAACATGGACACCGTCCGGCAGGTGGCCCCCTTCCTGCTGGTCGGCGCGGTGCTCGCGCTGTCGCTGGGCCGGCCGCTCAACGCGATGGCCATGGGCGACGACACCGCGCGGGCGCTCGGCGCCCACCTGACGCGCACCCGGATCGCCGCGATGCTCGCCATCACCCTGCTGTGCGGCGCCGCGACCGCCGCCTGCGGGCCCGTCGTCTTCATCGGGCTGATGATCCCGCACCTCGTACGGGCCTTCACCGGGCCGGACATGCGCTGGGTGCTCCTGTACTCCGCCGTCCTGTCGCCGGTGCTGCTGCTCGGCGCCGACGTCGTCGGCCGGGTCGTGACCCGGCCGGCCGAGCTCCAGGTCGGCATCGTCACCGCGCTCATCGGCGGCCCCGTCTTCATCTACCTGGTTCGGCGCAAGAGGATGGCCCAGCTGTGACCGTGACCGCCAAAGCCCGTCGGCTGAACCTTCCCGGCGGGATCTCGCTGCGGGTCGAGCGGCGCGCCCTGGCCGTGGGGGTGCTGCTCGCTCTCGCCGCGTTCGCGCTGGCCGTCCTGCTCATCGGCACCGGGGACTTCGACATCGCGCCGTGGGACGTCGTCCAGACGCTGCTGGGCAACGGCACCCCCGCCAACGACTTCATCGTCAACGACCTGCGGCTGCCGCGGGTGCTGGTCGCCCTGCTGGTCGGCGCGGCCCTCGGGATGTCCGGGGCCGTCTTCCAGTCCGTCTCCCGCAATCCGCTCGGTTCCCCGGATCTGCTCGGCTTCGGGTACGGCTCGGCGGTGGGCGCGCTCGTCGTCATCATCCTGTTCAAGGGCGGCGCCACCGAGGTGGCCGCCGGCGCGCTGCTCGGCGGGCTGCTGGCCGGGCTCGCCGTCTACCTGCTGGCGTACAAGCAGGGGATTCAGGGCTACCGGCTGGTGCTGGTCGGCATCGGCGCCTCCGCCATGCTCATCGCCGTGATCCAGTACCTGATCACGAAGGCCCAGATGGTCGAGGCCACCCGCGCGATGGTCTGGCTGACCGGCTCGCTGGCGGGCCGGGACTGGGCGCAGGTGTGGCCGCTGCTCGTGGTCTGCGCGGTGCTCTTCCCGCTGGTCCTCGGGCAGGGCCGGGCTCTGCGGATGATGGAGATGGGCGACGACGCCGCGTACGCCCTCGGGGTACGGGTGGAACGCACGCGGCTGCTGCTGATGCTCGCGGCCATCCTGCTCACCACCGCGGCGAGCGCCGCGGCCGGGCCGATCAGCTTCGTCGCGCTGGCCGCCCCGCAGCTGGCCCGGCGGCTGACCCGCTCGCCCGGGGGGAACCTGCTGACCGCCGCGCTCATGGGCGCGGTGCTGCTGATGGTGTCGGACTGGGCTTCGCAGCGGGCCTTCGGCGCCGACCAGCTGCCGGTGGGTGTGGTGACCGGGCTCGTCGGCGGTGTCTATCTGCTCTGGCTGCTCGTCACCGAGCGCAAGGCAGGACGTATATGAACCTCAGGAGTGACCAAGTGCAGCGGCTCACCGCGGAGAACGTGACCCTCGGCTACGACCAGCGGGTCATCGCCGAGAACCTGTCGGTGGAGATCCCCGACAACTCCTTCACCGTGATCGTCGGCCCCAACGCCTGCGGCAAGTCCACGCTGCTGCGCGCCCTGTCGCGGATGCTGAAGCCGTCCACCGGGCGGGTGCTGCTGGACGGGCAGGCCATCGGGTCGATGCCGGCGAAGAAGGTCGCCAAGACCCTGGGGCTGCTCCCGCAGTCCTCGATCGCGCCGGACGGCATCACGGTGGCCGACCTGGTCTCGCGCGGCCGGTACCCGCACCAGGGGCTGCTGCGGCAATGGTCGGCGGAGGACGAGCGGATCGTCGGGGAGTCGATGGCCTCGACCGGGGTCGCGGAACTCGCCGACCGGGCGGTGGACGAGCTGTCGGGCGGGCAGCGGCAGCGCGTGTGGATCGCGATGGCGCTGGCGCAGCAGACCCCGCTGCTGCTGCTCGACGAGCCGACCACTTATCTGGACATCCAGCATCAGATCGACGTGCTGGACCTGTGCGCGGAGCTGCACGAGACGCAGGGGCGGACGCTGGTGGCCGTGCTGCACGATCTGAATCACGCGGCGCGTTACGCCACGCATCTGATCGCGATGCGGGGCGGGGAGGTCGTGGCGGAGGGGCCGCCGGAGGCGGTGGTCACCGCCGAGCTGGTGGAGCGGGTGTTCGGGCTGCGGTGCCAGGTGATCTCCGATCCGGAGACGGGGACGCCGTTGGTGATTCCGGCCGCGCGGAGGGCTCGGGCCGCCGGGTAGTGCCGCCGCTGGATGTGGCTCGGCTCGGCTCGGCGGGCGGTGCGGCTCCAAGATCGGGGCTCCGCCCCGGACCCCGCGCCTCAAACGCCGGCGGGGCTTGAAGATCGCCTCAAACGCCGGCGGGGCTGGATGTGGCGGGGCGGGGTGGGGCGCGCCCAGCGAGGGGCTAGAGCAGGCTCTTCAGGCGGAGGAGGTCGCGGAGGCCGGCTTCCAGTTTTACCCGGCCGGAGGCCCAGGCCTTGGCGAACTTGAGGTTGCCCGCCACCAGGGCGATCAGGTCGTCGCCGGCCATCGCGAGTCGGATCTCGGCCTTCTCCGTCGGCGGGCCGGGGGTGAGGGCGTCCACCCGGATGAGGCCGTCGGTCAGGCGGCCTGTGAAGGTCCGGTCCAGGTCGGTGATGTGGCAGCTCAGGGAGCGGTCGAGCGCGGCCGCGCCGCGCACGCCGCCTTCGGCCCGCGCCAGATTGCCGGAGAGTTGGTCGAGTGCTTCGCGGCACTCCTCGATCGTAGCCATCGTGATCACGACCGTACCGCAGAGCCGTACGTGGCCGAAGGGCGCTTCGGGGTAGCGTCGGGGCATGAGCGACGAAGCTGCCGAAGCCATGGGCGAAGCCGCCGCCGGGCCCGCCGGGCCCGCGGCACTGGGCGTCGTCCGCACGCCCACCGGTCACGCCGGCGTGGACGCGCACCTGGCGCGGCTGGCGGACGCCGACCACCTCACGGCGGACGGACACCTCGAGGTGTACGAGGATGTCCACAGGGGGCTGCGTGACGCGCTGACGGCGCTGGACGCACCGCCCGTCCCCGGTCCGTACGAAAACAGGAGCTGAACCGAACGTGGCAGGAGTGGCACGCCGCCGCCTGGACGCCGAACTGGTACGCCGCAGCATGGCCCGCTCGCGCGAGCACGCCGCGCAGCTGATCGCCGCGGGCCGGGTGACCGTGGGCGGCACCACCGCGACCAAGGCCGCCACCCAGGTCGAGACCAGCGCGGCTCTGGTGGTCCTCAAGGACGACAGTGATCCCGATTACGTCTCGCGGGGCGGCCACAAGCTGGCCGGAGCGCTCGCCGCGTTCCAGCCGCAGGGGCTGGTCGTCGAGGGCCGTCGGGCGCTGGACGCGGGGGCCTCGACCGGTGGGTTCACCGATGTGCTGCTGCGCGCGGGCGTGGCCCATGTGGTGGCCGTCGACGTCGGCTACGGGCAGCTCGCCTGGTCGCTGCAGAGCGACGACCGGGTCACCGTGAAGGACCGTACGAACGTCCGCGAGCTGACGGTCGAGCAGATCGACGGCATTCCGGCCGACCTCGTCGTCGGCGACCTGTCCTTCATCTCGATCGGCCTCGTGCTGCCCGCGCTGGTGCGGTGCACGGCGCCGGACGCGGACCTGGTGCTGATGGTCAAGCCGCAGTTCGAGGTCGGCAAGGACAGGCTGGGGAGCGGCGGTGTGGTGCGCAGTCCGGAGCTGCGGGCGGAGGCCGTGCGCGAGGTCGCGGCGCAGGCCGCGAGGCTGGGTCTAGGCGTTCTCGGTGTAACCGCGAGTCCGCTGCCGGGGCCGTCGGGAAATGTCGAGTACTTTCTGTGGCTGCGGGCGGGGGCACCGGCACTCGACCCGGCGGATGTTGACCGTGCAGTGGCGGAGGGGCCGCAGTGACAGATTCATCAGCTACATCGGGTTCAGAGGGTTCAGAGGGTTCAGCGGATTCGGCCGGCTCAGGGGGGCCGGCCGTGGCACGTACCGTCTTTCTGCTCGCGCACACCGGGCGGCCCGCCGCCATCCGCAGTGCGGAGCTGGTCGTGAAGGGCCTGCTGCGGTGCGGGCTGGGCGTGCGGGTCTTCGCGCACGAGGCGGCCGACCTGCCGCTGCCACCCGAGGTGGAGCTGGTCACCGAGTCCAGCCCGGGGGTGCTCGACGGCTGTGAGCTGCTGATCGTGCTGGGCGGCGACGGGACCCTGCTGCGGGGCGCGGAGTTCGCGCGAGCCTCGGGGGTGCCCATGCTGGGCGTCAACCTGGGACGCGTGGGGTTCCTCGCCGAGGCCGAGCGCGACGACCTGGACAAGGTCGTGGACCGGGTGGTGACGCGCGAGTACGAGGTCGAGGAGCGGATGACCCTCGATGTGATCGTGCGCACGAACGGCGACGTGGTCCACCAGGACTGGGCGCTGAACGAGGCCGCGGTCCAGAAGGTGTCCCCGGAGCGGATGCTGGAGGTGGTCCTGGAGATCGACGGGCGCCCGGTGTCCGGCTTCGGCTGTGACGGGATCGTCTGCGCGACCCCGACGGGCTCGACGGCGTACGCCTTCTCCGCGGGCGGGCCGGTCGTCTGGCCGGAGGTGGAGGCGCTGCTGATGGTGCCGATCAGCGCGCACGCGCTGTTCGCGAAGCCGCTGGTGACCTCGCCGGACTCGGTGCTGGCGGTGGAGGTGCAGACCGGGACCCCGCACGGGGTGCTGTGGTGCGACGGCCGGCGCATGCTGGAGCTGCCGTCCGGGGCCCGGGTGGAGGTCCGGCGCGGGGCGGTGCCCGTGCGGCTCGCCCGGCTGCACCACGCGTCCTTCACGGACCGGCTCGTCGCGAAGTTCGCGCTGCCGGTGTCCGGATGGCGTGGAGCGCCGCACTGAGAGATGTCCCCTTGTGCGCAAATAGCACGTCCGTTCGGAGAAGTCCGGGCGGGTGACGTCACATGGCACCCGTGAAACCTCGGTATCGTCGTCCCGTGCTTGAGGAGATGCGGATACGGTCGCTCGGGGTCATCGACGACGCGGTGGTCGAGCTGTCGCCCGGTTTCACCGCGGTGACCGGCGAGACCGGCGCGGGCAAGACGATGGTCGTCACCAGCCTCGGGCTGCTGCTCGGCGGGCGCGCCGACCCGGCCCTGGTACGGATCGGGGCCAAGGCCGCGGTCGTCGAGGGCCGCATCGTCATGCGCCCCGACGCCCCCGCCGCCGTACGCGCCGAGGAGGCGGGAGCCGAGCTCGACGACGGCGCCCTGCTGATCAGCCGGACCGTGTCCGCCGAGGGACGCTCGCGCGCCCACGTCGGCGGCCGCTCCGTGCCCGTCGGCCTGCTCGGCGAACTCGCGGACGACCTGGTCGCCGTACACGGGCAGACCGACCAGCAGGGGCTGCTGCGGCCGGCCCGGCAGCGGCAGGCGCTCGACCGGTACGCCGGGGACGCCGTCGCCGTCCCGCTGGAGAAGTACGGGTCGGCCTACCGCAGGCTCCGCGCGGTCGCCGTCGAGCTGGAGGAGATCACCACCAGGGCCCGGGAACGGGCTCAGGAGGCCGACCTGCTGCGCTTCGGGCTGGACGAGATCGCGGCCGTGGAACCGGTGGCCGGCGAGGACATCGAACTGGCGGCGGAGGCGGAGCGGCTCGGGCACGCCGAGTCGCTGGCCTCGGCGGCGCAGGTGGCACACGCCGCGCTCGCCGGCAATCCCGAGGACCCGGAGGGCATCGACGCCAACACCCTCGTCGCGGGCGCCCACCGGGCCCTGGAGTCCGTACGCTCGCACGACCCGGCGCTCGGCGCGCTCGCCGAGCGCATCGGCGAGCTGGGCATCCTGCTGGGTGACGTGGCCGGGGAGCTGGCGGGCTACGCCGACGACCTCGACGCCGACCCGCTGCGGCTGGCCGCGGTGGAGGAGCGGCGGGCGGCCCTGACCCAGCTGACGCGCAAGTACGGCACCGAAGGCACCGTGGACTCGGTGCTGGAGTGGGCCGAGCGGGGCTCGGCGCGGCTGCTGGAACTGGACGGCGACGACGAGCGGATCACCGAGCTGACCGCCGAGCGGGACGGACTGCGCTCCGAACTGTCGGCGCTGGCGCAGGCCCTGACGGACGCGCGGGTGGAGGCGGCGACCCGGTTCGCCTCGGCCGTGACGGAGGAGCTGGCCTCGCTGGCGATGCCGCACGCACGGGTGACCATCGACATCCGGCAGGCCGAGGACCCCGACGGGGTGGACGTGGACGGCCGCGCGGTCGCCTACGGCCCCTCGGGCGCGGACGAGGTCGAACTGCTGCTCGCCCCGCACCCCGGGGCCCAGCCGCGGCCGATCGCCAAGGGCGCCTCGGGTGGTGAGCTGTCCCGGGTGATGCTGGCCGTGGAGGTCGTCTTCGCGGGCTCCGACCCGGTGCCCACGTACCTCTTCGACGAGGTCGACGCGGGCGTCGGCGGCAAGGCGGCGGTCGAGGTGGGCCGGCGGCTCGCGAAGCTCGCCAAGTCGGCGCAGGTGGTCGTCGTCACCCACCTGCCGCAGGTGGCCGCCTTCGCGGACCGGCAGCTGCTCGTCGAGAAGACCAACGACGGCTCCGTCACGCGCAGTGGGGTCACCGTCCTGGAGGGCGAGGACCGGATCCGCGAGCTGTCGCGCATGCTGGCGGGTCACGAGGACTCGGCGTCGGCGCGGGCGCACGCCGAGGAACTCCTCGCCGCGGCGCGCGCGGACGCGTCAAGGTGAGGCCGCGGTAGCCCGTGTGGGTGAGGCTTGGGGGCGTCCTGCGGTATCTCTCACGGGATCCGCACCCGTATGGGCCCGGAACGCGCGTGCGGACTGGCATCCTGGGCGACGTCTCTGACTCTCCCTCACCCTGGAGCTTCGGCCCGTGAGCAGCTCCCCGGTCTCCGCGTCCGTCCCGGCACAGCCCTACGGGCGGCCGCCCCTGCGTACCGTCCAAGTGCTCGGCGGCGGCGGCGCGGCGGCGGGCAGCAGTGCGCACGTGCGGTCGCTCACGACCGGGCTCGCCGCGCGCGGGGTACGGGTCACGGTGTGCGCGTCCGTCGAGGCGGAGGGGGAGTACGACTTCACCGGCGCGGGCGCGCAGTTCGCGCCCGACGCGGTGAGCGCGCTGCGGGCCGCCTGCGCCGGGGCCGACGTCGTGCACGCGCACGGGGTACGGGCCGGGATGCGGGCCGCGCTGGCCCTGCGGGGGCACCGGGTGCCGCTGGTGGTGAGCTGGCACGGCGACGGCCCGGCGGCCGCCGGTGCGCTCGGGCGGCTGAGCCGGATCCTGGAACGGCAGGTGGCGCGGGCCGCGGCGGTGGTGCTCGGGGCCTCCTCGGACCAGGTGGACCTGGCGCGGCTGCGGGGCGCGCGGGACGCGAGGCTGGCGCCGGTGGCCGTACCGGCGGCCGGGACGGATGCCGATGCCGGCAAGGTGCGGGCGGAACTCGGGGCGGTGGAACGGCCGTTGCTGATCGCGGTCGGGAGCCTGGTGCCGCACCGCGGGTACTCCGTACTGCTCGACGCGGCGCGGGAGTGGCGGACGCTGGAGCCGCTGCCGCTGCTGGTGATCGCGGGGGAGGGACCGCTGCGGGCCGAACTGTCCCGGCGGATCGAGGCCGAGGGTCTCCCGGTACGGCTGCTGGGGCGGCGCCGGGACGCGGCGCAGCTGCTGGCGGCGGCGGACGTGGCCGTGCTGCCGAGCCGGTGGGAGGAGCGGGCCCTGCTGGCGCAGGAGGCGCTGCGGGTGGGAGTTCCGCTGGTGGCGACGGCGGTGGGGGGCGTTCCGGAGCTGGTGGGGGAGGGTGCGGCGCTCGTCCCCGACGGGGACGCGAGGGCCCTTGGCTCCGCCGTGGCCGGCCTGCTGGCGGATCCCGACCGGCGGGCCGCGCTGGCCGCCGCGGGGCGGGCCCAGGCCGCGACGTGGCCGTCCGAGGACGACACGGTCGCGCAGGTCCTGTCCGTCTACGACGAGCTGATGGAACGCCGCCGGTAGCCGTGCCGGTGCCGCCGCCACTGCCGGGGCCCAGCCTCCGCGCCTGTAGCGCCGGCGGGGCTGGATGTGGTGCGGCTCGGTGGGCCGGTGCGGCTCAAAGATCGGGGCTCCGCCCCGGACCCCGCGCCTCAAACGCCGGCGGGGCTGAAAGAACCCGGGGCTCCGCCCCGGACCCCGCGCCTCGAACGCCGGCGGGGCTGGGTTGTGTCTGGCGGGGCTGGATGTGCCTGGTGGTGGCACTGACGTGCGCGGAGCGCAATTCCAGCCCCGCCGGCGTTTGAGGCGCGGGCGCGGAGCGCCGTAGGGGTAAGGGGTCTGGGGCGGAGTCCCAGGGAACGGTGGAAGGGCGGGTGGGGGACACGCCCCGCAGGGCCACCTACCCGCACCCGCCCCCCACACGGCGACCGGCGGCGGTGGCGGAAACCGCGCCCAGGGCCGACGGACGGAGTCCGGCGCAGCGGTGCGAAGCCGGGAGGTCCGCCAGGGCGCAGCGGTGCGAGCGGCGCGTCAGGAAGGAACGTGGCGGCGGGCGCGGAGGGCCAGGCTCAGGGAGAGGACCGTTTCCGGGTCGTCCAGGTCCGTGCCCAGGAGTTCCGAGATGCGGGCCAGGCGGTTGTACAGGGTCTGCCGGTTCAGGTGGAGTTCGCGGGCCGTCTCCGCCTTGCGGCCCGCGTGGGCCAGGTACGTCTCCAGGGTGGGGAGGAGCGGCGGCCGCGAGGTCGTGTCGTGGGTGCGGAGCGCGCCGATCGCGCGGTCCACGAACGCGGCCAGGTCGGGGTGTTCGCGCAGCCGCCACAGCAGCAGGTCGATGTCGAGGCGGCGGGCGTCGTACCAGGGCAGGGCCGGCAGGCCGTGGGCCGCCGTGGCCGTCTCCGCCGCGTGCCGCAGGCCCGCGGAGGCGGCCGCCCAGCCACCCGCCACCCCGACGACCACGGCCGGCGGGGCGGAGGCGCGGTCCAGCCCGGCCCGCTCCACGCCCGCCCGCAGCGCGGCCGCGACCCGGTCCGCCACCGCCGTGCGCTCCGACTCGGCGCGCAGCGACACGAGGAGGGGGACGCGGCCCTCCACCGGGCGGACGCCCAGCAGGACAGGGACCCCGACGGACGACAGTTCCTCCAGGACCGCCCGGGCCAGGACGGCCCAGTTGCCGGACGGCCCGAGGTCCGAGGAGAGCCGCATGACCACCGGCAGCAGTGGACCGCCGCCCGGCTTGAAGCCCAGGACGCGGGCCTGCGCCGGGGCGTCCTCCGCCGAGATGCGGCCCTCGGCGAGGTCCGTCAGGAAGTCACCGCGGCCGCGCGCCGCCAGTTCCTCCTCCTGCCGCGCCTGCATCAGGACGACGGCCAGCACGCCCGCGGTACGTTCGGCCGCCATCCGGTGCACCGGGAGCAGCGGTGCCGAGACCCCGACCAGCACGACCCGGGCCCGGACCGAGCCCGTGCCGTGCCCCCCGCCCGGTACGTCGACCACCACGGTGTTCGCCGACGGCTCGGCCTCGCGCTGGCCCCGCAGGCCCTCCCACACCTGGAGCGGGTCGGCGCCCGCGTCCCCGCCCGAGCTGCCGGCCGCGTACAGCAACTGCCCGTCGGGGGTCTCCAGGAAGACCGGGTTGCCCGTGAAGTCGGCGAGGATCCGCAGCACCTGCGGGATGCCGCCGCCGCCCAACAGGGCCTCCGTACATCGCCGGTGGACCTCCTCCGCCCGCTGGAGCAGCGCGTAGTGGTGGTTGACGATCTCGGTGTGGACCTCCTCCGTGACGGTGACGAAGGGGACCTCCCGGTGGAGCTGGACCAGCGGCAGGCCCGCGGTGCGCGCGGTCTCCACGATCGTCGCCGGCAGCCGGGTGAAGCGCGGGCCCAGCTCGACCACCAGCGCGGCGATCCCCCGGTCCGCGAGGCGGCGTACGAAGGCACGCTGCTCGGCGGGCCGGGTGCCGAGGCCGAGACCCGTGGTCAGCAGCAACTCGCCGCCCTTGAGCAGCGAGGCGATGTTCGGGACCTCGCCCGCGTGCACCCAGCGGACGGTCCGGCCCAGGCGGTCGGCGCAGGCCACCACCTCCGGCAGCCCGCTGCGCAGCCCCGGCAGCTCCAGTGCCTGCTGAACCGTGATTCCGCCCTGGTTGTCCATATCGCGGGACGCTACCGGCAGGCCTGTTCCGCGCACATCACCTCCCGGTTACGGACGGCCATGTGCGCCCATCCGGCCCGACAACTCGTCGCCCCGGCAAGGAGATTATCGGACCACGTGCCGATTGTGGTGTGCGTCACGCGGGGAGAGAGTGGGCGCCCTCCACACGGAAGAGGACGCGATGAGCAGAGACATCACGGGCGGGTCGCCGCAGACACCCGCGGCCCCGCAGGTCCAGCGGCTGAAGGCCAACTCGGTGGGGCTGGTGGGAGTCGTGTTCATGGCCGTCGCCACCGCCGCGCCGATCACGG
This sequence comes from Streptomyces sp. NPDC048258, assembly GCF_043201995.1. Lineage (NCBI taxonomy): Bacteria > Bacillati > Actinomycetota > Actinomycetes > Kitasatosporales > Streptomycetaceae > Streptomyces > Streptomyces sp. NPDC048258. The sequence goes on along the minus strand of NZ_JBICZH010000005.1, from coordinate 419,390 downwards.
CCATGACCGGAAACCTCCCCATCGCGGTCGGGTTCGGAAACGGCGTCGGAGCCCCGGCCGGCTATCTCTTCGCGACGGTCGTGCTCACCGTCTTCGCGGTGGGCTACGTGGCGATGGCCAAGCGGATCACCGCCGCCGGCGCCTTCTACGGGTACATCTCGCACGGCCTCGGCCGCATCGCCGGGATGGCGTCGGGGATGCTCGCCGTCCTCGCCTACATCGTCTTCGAGGCCTCGATCGTCGGCGTCTTCTCGTACTTCGCCAAGACCACCGTCGACGACCAGCTCGGTGTCGACCTGCCGTGGGTGCTGTACGCGGCCGGGATGCTCGCCGTCACCGCCGCCCTCGCCCACTTCGACATCAACCTCACCGCCAAGGCCCTCGGCGTCATGCTGGTCGCCGAGATCGCCGTGCTGTTCGCCGTCGCCACCGCCGTCCTGGTCGCCGGCGGCGGTCCGGACGGGATCCCGCTCGAGCCCGTCAACCCGAAGAACGCCTTCACCGGCACCTCCGCCGGACTCGGGCTCTTCTTCGCCTTCTGGTCCTGGGTCGGCTTCGAGTCCACCGCCATGTACGGGGAGGAGTCGCGCGACCCCAAGCGGGTCATCCCCAAGGCCACCCTCATCTCCGTGGTCGGCGTCGGCCTCTTCTACATCTACGTCTCCTGGATGACCATCGCGGGCAACGGCCTGGCCGAGTCCGTGGAACTGTCCGCCTCCGCGAGCCCCCTCGACCTGTTCTTCGCCCCCACCCAGACCTTCATCGGCGCCTGGGCGGTCGACGCCTTCCAATGGCTGCTGCTCACCGGCTCGTTCGCCTGCGGCATGGCCTTCCACCAGTGCGCCGCCCGCTACCTCTACGCCATCGGCCGCGAGGGCTTCCTCTCCCCGAAGCTCGGCCGCACCCACCCGGGGCACGGCTCGCCCTACATCGCCTCCCTCGTGCAGACGGCCATCGCCACCGCCCTCGTCGCCGGCTTCTGGCTCACCGGGCAGGACCCGTACCTGCACCTGTACACGCTGCTCGCGATCCTCGGCACCATGGCGATCCTGATCGTCCAGACGCTGTGCTCCTTCGCCGTCATCGGGTACTTCCGCAAGAACCACCCGGAGGACCGGCACTGGTTCAGGACCATGACCGCGCCGCTGCTCGGCGGGATCGGCATGACCGCCGTCGTGGTGCTGCTGGTGCTCAACATGGAGACCGCCGCCGGCGCCGCGGCCGGCTCGCTGTTCTTCAAGCTCATCCCGTGGATCGTCGGCGCCGTCTTCCTCGGCGGCCTCGGTCTCGGCCTCTGGCTCAAGGCGAAGGCCCCCGCCCGCTACGAGATCATCGGCCGGATCGTCCTGGAGGACGCCGCCGAACGCCCCGTCGCCCCGTCCCCGTCCACCGCCGCCGCGAACGTCTGAGGAGCCCCGCCATGGCCCGTACGCCCGTGATGCACGCCCTGCGGCGGCTCGCCGCCGAGCACGCCGCCGCCCGGCGCCTCGACCTGCCCGCCGAGGAGGTCCGCGGCTCCACCCGCCGCGAACTCCTCGGCCGGGCCGCCGCCCTCGGCCTCGGTACCGCCCTCGCCTCCTCCGCGACCGCGTACGCCGCCGAGTCCGCGCCCGCCAAGAAGCCCGTCGGCCCCGCCCGCGTCGCCGTGGTCGGCGCGGGCATCTCCGGCCTGACCGCCGCCCTCACCCTCAAGGACGCCGGGGTCCCCTGCACCCTGTACGAGGCCAACCCCGGCCGCGTCGGCGGGCGGATGTGGACCCAGCGCGACCACTGGGCGTACGGCCAGACCTCCGAGATCGGCGGCGAGCTGATCGACACCAGCCACAAGAAGATCCTGGAGCTTTGCCGCCGCTTCGGCCTGCCCACCGAGGACTTTCTCGGCGGCGGCCCCAACGGGGCGGAGGAGGTCCTCTGGTTCGACGGGGAGTACTACTCCCGCACCCAGGCCGACGAGGACTTCAAGGCCGTCTACCAGGCACTGCGCCGCGACCTCCAGGAGGCCGGCGAGGTCTCCTGGAACACCACCACCCCCGCCGGCACGGCCCTCGACAACATGACCCTGTACGAGTGGATCGAGACCCGCGTCCCCGGCGGCCACGGCTCGCAGCTCGGCCGCTTCATCGACGTGGCCTACAACGTCGAGTACGGAGCCGACACCGCCCAGCAGTCCGCCCTCGCCCTGGTCCTCCTGATGGGCTATCAGCCCAATCCCGGCAACTTCAACGTCTGGGGCCTGTCCAACGAGCGCTACCACATCACCGGCGGCAACGACCGGCTGCCGAACGCCATCGCCGCCGCGCTGCCGGCCGGCACCCTGGTGACGGGCCGCGAACTGGTCGCCGTACGCGCCAACGCCGACGGCACCCAGACCCTCACCTTCAACGACTCCGGCGCGACCCGGACCGTCGTCGCCGACCACACCGTCCTGTGTCTGCCGCTGCCGATCCTCCAGCGCATCGACACCTCCGGGGCCGGCTTCGACCCGCTCATGCGCAACCTGCTCAGGGACGCCAGGATGGGCTACTGCACCAAGCTCAACATGCAGTTCACCGCCCGCCCCTGGCGCGGCACGGGACCCTGGCCGGGCGTCTCCGCGGGCGACTGCTTCACGGACTCCGCCGTCCAGCAGACCTGGGACACCACCAAGGTGCAGCCCGGCAACGGCGGGATCCTGCTCCAGTACGGCGGCGGCACCCTGGCCGGGGCGCTCACCCCCGCGACCCCCTTCGCCACCGAGACCGATCCGTACGTGCGCGACCTCGCGAGCCGCGTGCTGACCGGCGTCGACTCCTTCTTCCCGGGCACCAAGGCGGTCTGGAACGGGCGGGCCCAGCTCTCCGCGTGGCACCGCAACCCGTACTCCCTGGGCGCCTACTCGTACTGGCCCACCGGTTATCTGCACCGCTACGCCAAGTACGAGGGCACCGCGCAGGGCAACATCCACATCGGCGGCGAGCACTGCAGCTACGACTTCCAGGGCTTCATGGAGGGCGGCGCCACCGAGGGGGAGCGCGCGGCGCGCGAGGTGATCGCCGCCCTGGTCTGACCCGTGTGACCGGGGTGACCCCGGTCAGGTCGGCCTGATGTTGTGGTTGAAGCGGAAGACGTTGTCCGGGTCGTACCGCCGCTTCAGCTCGCCCAGCCGCCGCATGTTCTCGGCGCCGAGGCCCGCGACCACCCGGTCGTGGCCCTCGTCCCCGGTGAAGTTGAGGTAGACCGCGCCGGTGCTCCACGGCTGGACGTCGGCGCGGACGTCCTTGACCCACTGCCGCACCCGCTCGTCGTCGGCCGGGTCCTCCCACATGCCGAAGGGGTGCACCGCCCAGGCCGCGTCGCGGTACGGCACCGGGTAGTCGCCGGGGGCCGAGGCGATCGCGCCGCCCTGCGGCCAGACCGCGTGCTGGGTGCCGGTGGGCACCGGCATCGAGTCGGCGCGGGCGCAGAACACGTCCACGAACTCGTCCGGCACACCGGTGAGGTACTCCGCCGACCAGTAGTTCCGCATCCCGGGCGGGTCGTCGATCATGCACTGGAGGTCGGCGTACGGGATGGCCGTGACGATCTCGGCCTCGTGCGGGATCGTCAGCAGCGGTGCGGCGAGCTTCCGCATCTCCTCCTCGGGACCCGCGTACGTCAGCAGTACGCCGGCCAGCAGCAGCCCGACCAGATGTGGCGGGACGAACTCCTCGGGCGGGCCGGTCAGGTAGATGGCGGCGCCGCTCGCCTCGGGCGGTCCCGCCTCGATGACGTCCCGGTACGTACGGAGCGCCTCGGGCCCGCGCTCCGGCAGGTACAGCACGAACGCGATCGACATGGCGGGCAGTTCGTGCAGCCGCAGGGTCAAAGAGGTGGCGACGCCGAAGTTCCCGCCGCCGCCGTGCAGCCCCCAGAACAGGTCGGGGTGGTCCTCCGCGGTCACCTGGAGCAGCTCGCCGTCCGCGGTCACCAGGTCCACGCCCAGCAGATTGTCCACGGCCAGGCCGAACTTCCGGTCAAGCCAGCCGGAACCGCCGCCGAGGACGAAGCCGCCGACACCCGTCGTGGAGGCCCGGCCGCCGGTGGTCGCCAGCGCGTACGGCTCGCAGGCCCGGTCCAGGTGGCTCATCGTGGCCCCGCCCCCGATGCGGGCCGCCCTGGCCGCCGGATGGACCGTCACCTCGTGCATCCGCCGCAGGTCCACGACCAGGCCGCCGTCGTTGAGGGACATCCCGGCGACGCTGTGCCCGCCGCCGCGCACCGAGACCTTCAGGTCCAGGTCCCTGGCGAACCGTACGGCGGTGACCACGTCCTCCGCGTTCTCGCACCGGGCGATGACGGCGGGCCTGCGGTCGATCATCGCGTTGAAGACCGTCCGGGCCTCGTCGTACCCCGGATCGTCCGGGGCGAAGACGTCACCGGCCAGATCATCGCGGAGCGCGGCGAGCGCCGTGCCCGCCTTCGAGAGGGGCGACATGGCCTCCCCCTTCCGAGAAGGGCATAGAACCCTTCCAGCGTAGGCGGAGGAGATCACCGGGGCACGGCGGAGGGCATCCGTGCCCGTGCCCCGGATCCGGCGCTATCCCCCGTACGCCCCGCTCGCGGTGAGCCGCAGCGCGGTGTCGATCAGCGGAACGTGGCTGAAGGCCTGCGGGAAGTTCCCGACCTGGCGCTGGAGCCGCGGGTCCCACTCCTCGGCCAGCAGCCCGAGGTCGTTGCGGAGCGACAGCAGCCTCTCGAACAGCCGCCGCGCCTCGTCCACCCGCCCGATCATCGCCAGGTCGTCGGCCATCCAGAACGAGCAGGCGAGGAAGGCACCCTCGTCGCCCTCCAGACCGTCCACGCCCGCCTCCGCGCCCGTCGTCGGGTAGCGCAGGATGAAACCGTCGGGCGTGGACAGCTCGCGCTGGATCGCCTCGATGGTGCCGATGACCCGCTTGTCGTCCGGCGGCAGGAAGCCCATCTGCGGGATCAGCAGCAGGGAGGCGTCCAGCTCCTGCGACCCGTACGACTGGGTGAAGGTGTTGCGCTCCTTGTCGTAGCCCTTCTCGCACACGTCCTGGTGGATCTCGTCGCGCAGCTCGCGCCACCGTTCCAGCGGGCCGTCCGCGTCCCCGCTCTCGATCAGCTTGATCGTGCGGTCCACGGCCACCCAGGCCATCACCTTCGAGTGCACGAAGTGGCGCCGCGGGCCGCGCACCTCCCAGATGCCCTCGTCCGGCTGGTCCCAGTGGGTCTCCAGGTAGCGGATCAGCTTGAGCTGGAGCAGCGAGGCGTAGTCGCTGCGAGCCAGGCCGGTCATGTGGCCCAGGTGCAGGGCCTCGGTGACCTCCCCGTACACGTCGAGCTGGAGCTGCCCGGCGGCGCCGTTGCCGACGCGGACCGGGCGGGAGTTCTCGTAACCGGGCAGCCAGTCCAGCTCGGTCTCGCCGAGCTCACGCTCGCCCGCGATCCCGTACATGATCTGCAGGTTCTCCGGGTCGCCGGCCACCGCGCGCAGCAGCCACTCGCGCCAGGCGCGGGCCTCCTCGCGGTAGCCGGTGCGCAGCAGCGAGGACAGGGTGATGGCGGCGTCGCGCAGCCACGTGTAGCGGTAGTCCCAGTTGCGGACGCCGCCGATCTCCTCCGGCAGGGAGGTGGTCGGCGCGGCGACGATCCCGCCCGTGGGGCCGTACGTGAGGGCCTTGAGAGTGATCAGGGAGCGGACCACGGCCTCCCGGTAGGGCCCGTGGTACGTGCACTGTTCGACCCACTCGCGCCAGAACTCGGTGGTCGAGTCCAGGGCCGCCTCGGCGTCGGGGGCCTCGGGCGCGCCCCGGTGCGAGCGCTGCCAGCTGATGCTGAAGGCCATCCGGTCGCCCGGCCCGACGGTGAAGTCGGAGTACGTGGTCAGGTCCTTGCCGTACGTCTGCGCATCGGTGTCCAGCCACACGGAGTCGGGGCCGGCGACGGCGACCGTGCGCCCGTCGACCTTGTGCACCCAGGGCACGACCCGCCCGTAGCTGAACCGCATGCGCAGCGCGGAGCGCATCTTCACGCGCCCGCTGACGCCCTCGACGATGCGGATGAGCTGCGGCGCGTGGTCCTCGCGGGGCGGCATGAAGTCGATCACGCGGACCGTCCCGCGCGGGGTGTCCCACTCCGATTCCAGCACCAGCGAGTCGCCGCGGTAGCGGCGGCGGGCGGCGCGCGGGGCCTCGGAGCCGGCCGCGAACGCCGGGCCGATCCGCCAGAACCCGTGATCCTCGGTGCCGAGAATGCTCGCGAACACGGCATGGGAGTCGAAACGGGGCAGACACAACCAGTCCACGGCCCCGTCCCGGCAGACCAACGCGGCGGTCTGCATGTCCCCGATCAGTGCGTAATCCTCGATGCGCCCGGACACGTTGCATCTCCAGTCGAACGGTCACGTCCACCCCGAAGGGCGCTTGCATTGCGCTGGTTGCGCGGTCTCCTGTGTGTAGGGATCTCCGCGTTGAGCCCATGATTCCGTATGTTGGCCCGGTGGGAGCCGTTCGACGGCTGCTCGGCGGCGATGTGTGCAATATCCGAGCAGGATATGACGGCACCCTAGTGATCCCCTTAAGCCCCGGAAGAATGCGGCTCCCCCAAACGGGTGAGCAGCGGGGATGCCGCCCGGCGCCCCCCGCGGCGCCCTCGGACGGAACCCGCGCGCAGCGTGGCCGGAGGCGGACGGGCCCGGGCGCTGATAGGCTGGTACCCCGTGGACCGGTGGTCTGCCTGTGCGAATCAGGAGCCCCGAAACCGCAGCTTCGGCGCCCCCTGAGACCCTTCCGGATCGACGGTGGCCGGCGCCGGACGCACCTCACCTCGCGACCACGGGAGCCCCCTCTTGGCGATGCCGCCCAAATCCATGACGACCAAGCACATCTTCGTCACCGGGGGTGTCGCTTCGTCCCTCGGCAAGGGCCTGACGGCCTCCAGCCTGGGTGCGCTGCTGAAGGCGCGCGGCCTGCGGGTCACGATGCAGAAGCTCGACCCGTACCTGAACGTCGACCCCGGCACGATGAACCCGTTCCAGCACGGCGAGGTGTTCGTCACCAACGACGGCGCCGAGACCGACCTGGACATCGGCCACTACGAGCGCTTCCTCGACGTCGACCTCGACGGCTCGGCCAACGTCACCACCGGCCAGGTCTACTCGCAGGTCATCGCCAAGGAGCGGCGCGGCGAGTACCTCGGTGACACCGTGCAGGTCATCCCGCACATCACCAACGAGATCAAGCACCGCATCCGGCGGATGGCGACCGAGGACGTCGACGTCGTCATCACCGAGGTCGGCGGCACGGTCGGCGACATCGAGTCCCTGCCGTTCCTGGAGACCGTCCGCCAGGTCCGCCACGAGGTCGGCCGCGACAACGTCTTCGTCGTGCACATCTCGCTGCTGCCCTACATCGGCCCCTCCGGCGAGCTGAAGACCAAGCCGACCCAGCACTCGGTCGCGGCACTGCGCAACATCGGCATCCAGCCCGACGCGATCGTGCTGCGCGCCGACCGCGAGGTCCCGACCTCGATCAAGCGCAAGATCTCGCTGATGTGCGACGTCGACGAGGCGGCCGTGGTCGCGGCGATCGACGCCAAGTCGATCTACGACATCCCCAAGGTGCTGCACACCGAGGGCCTGGACGCCTATGTCGTGCGCAAGCTCGACCTGCCGTTCCGCGACGTGGACTGGACGGTGTGGGAGGACCTGCTCGACCGGGTCCACAACCCCGACCACGAGGTCAAGGTCGCGCTCGTCGGCAAGTACATCGACCTGCCCGACGCCTACCTGTCGGTGACCGAGGCGCTGCGCGCCGGCGGGTTCGCCAACAAGGCCCGGGTCCAGATCAAGTGGGTCACCTCCGACGACTGCCGGACCCCGGCCGGCGCCGAGGCGCAGCTGGCCGACGTGGACGCGATCTGCGTGCCCGGCGGCTTCGGCGACCGCGGCGTCAACGGCAAGGTCGGCGCGATCACCTACGCCCGCGAGAACAAGATCCCGCTGCTCGGTCTCTGCCTGGGCCTGCAGTGCGTGGTCATCGAGGCCGCGCGCAACCTGGCGGGCATCGAGGACGCGAACTCCACCGAGTTCGACGCCTCCACCCCCCACCCGGTCATCTCGACCATGGAGGAGCAGCTGGCCTTCGTCGAGGGCGCGGGCGACCTGGGCGGCACCATGCGCCTGGGCATGTACCCGGCGAAGCTCGCCGAGGGCTCCATCGTGCGCGAGGTCTACGGAGACCAGGCGTACGTGGACGAGCGCCACCGGCACCGCTACGAGGTCAACAACGCCTACCGCGGCGAGCTGGAGAAGAAGGCGGGCATCGTCTTCTCCGGCACCTCCCCGGACAACAAGCTGGTCGAGTACGTCGAGTACCCGCGCGAGGTGCACCCCTACCTGGTGGCCACCCAGGCCCACCCGGAGCTGCGCTCGCGCCCGACGCGCCCGCACCCGCTGTTCGCGGGCCTGGTCAAGGCGGCCGTGGAGCGGCAGCAGTCCGCGAAGTGAGCGCCTGACCGCATAACGTAGACAGCCGGGGCACGGATCGTGCCCCGGCTGTCGCGTTCTCGGGAAGGTACTGGCCATGGCCATGGGCAACGACATCGTGGACACACCGGAGTCGTGGGAGGTCATCGCCTCGCGGACCCCGTTCCAGGGCGCGAAGACCGCGGTCAAATCCGACCAGGTGCGGATGCCGGACCGGTCGGTGGTGCGCCGCGACTACCAGGCGCACCCGGGGTCGGTGTGCGTGCTCGCCCTCGACGAGGAGCAGCGGGTGCTGGTGATCAAGCAGTTCCGTCACCCGGTGCGGCACCGGTTGTGGGAGCTGCCGGCGGGGCTGCTGGACGTGCCGGGCGAGAACCCGCTGCACGCCGCCGAGCGGGAGCTGTACGAGGAGGCGCACGTCAAGGCGGAGGACTGGCGGGTCCTCGTCGACTTCTTCGCCTCGCCCGGGGGGTCCGACGAGGCGATCCGGGTCTTCCTCGCGCGGGACCTCTCGGAGGCCGAGGGCGCGCGGTACGAGGTCTCCGAGGAGGAGGCGGACATGGAGCTCGCGCGGGTCCCCCTGGCGGACCTGGTCGCCGGGGTCCTGGCGGGGCGGCTCGCCAACCCAGGCCTGGTGTCCGGGGTGCTGGCCCTTTCCGCCGCCCTTGCCTCCGGCGGGGTGGAGTCGCTGCGCCCCGCCCTGGCCCCGTGGCCGGCCCGCCCGTACGAGGCGTAGCCGCCGTCCGCCCCGCCAACCCAGCCCCGCCGGCGTTTGAGGCGCGGGCGCGGAGCGCCGTCGGGGTGACGGGGTCTGGGGCGGAGTCCCGGGGAACGGTGGAAGGGCGGGTAGGGGACGGCTCCGCGCAGCGGCAGGCCCGCAGGCAGCGGCCAGACCCCTGTCACGGCCGGCTCCGGGCCCGCCCGGCAGGGCCTGGTCGCGCGCGGCGCGTGAAAAAGAGGACCATCGGCTGATCCGATTGGGGGATTTGTCCGCCGCGCTCCACCCTGGTCGTCGCTCTGCGTGAACTACGCTCGCAATCCGAAGGCAGGGAGAGGAGCGGATCCGTGACGGATTTCGTCGGGCGGCGGCGTGAGCTCAAGGAGCTGCGCGAGGACATCGCACGGACCGGGCTCGACACCCTCTCGGGCCGCAAGGCCAAGGCACCCCGCGCCCGCGTGCTGCTGGTCGCCGGGCGGCCGGGGTCCGGGCGGACCGCCCTCGCCGAGGCGTTCGTGAGCGAGGTCGCCGATCAGTACCCCGACGGGGTGCTCCGGACCAGCCTCACCGCGCCCGGCGGGGAGACCGTGGCCACCGAGCGGGCCGTCAGGAGCCTGCTGGAGGGGCTGGGGGAGCCCACCCCGCCCGGGGCCGGCGAGGACGAGCTCAGCTCAGCCCTGCGCGCCGCGCTCGACGGACGCCGGGTGGTCATCCTCGTCGACGACGCCGCCGACCCGCACCAGGTCGACGCCCTGCTGCCGGACACCCCCGAGTGCCTCGTCGTGGTCACCGCGGAGGGGCCCCTCACCGGGATCCCGGACGTCCGCCCGTGCACCCTCGGCGGACTGGACACCCCCTCCGCCGTGGAGATGCTTGCCCAGCGCATCGGCGACACCCGCGTCACCGCCGACCCGCGCGCCGCCGAGGCCCTCGCCGAGGAGTGCGGCGGCCAGCCCGCCGCGCTGGCCCTGGTCGGCGGCTGGCTCGCCGCCCACCCCAAGGCCTCCGTCGCCGACGTGGCCAAGCAGCTCCACGACATGCCCGTCGGCACGGGCGGCCCGCTCGTCCGGGGCTTCCGCCTCGTCTACGAGTCGCTGCCGCAGCCCGCCCAGCGGACCCTGCGGCTGCTGCCGCTGGCCCCCGCCGGCATCGTCGACTCGCACACCGCCTCCGCCCTCGCCGGCTGCTCCGTGGCCGCGGCCCAGTCCACGCTCGACGACTTCGCCGGGCTGGGCCTGCTGCGCCACGCCCCCGACGGCCTGTTCCTGCTGCCCGGCTGCCTCACGCCCCAGCTCCAGGCCCTGCTGGAGACCAAGGAACGCCCCGCCGAGGTCCAGCTCGCGCGGGCCCGGATGCTGGAGCGCACCGTACGGCTGCTGCACTCCTGCCGGGCCATGGCCGAGGGCGAGGACGATGGTGTGGACGTACGGGAGAAGCTGGAGGGGCTGCCGCGCGCCCTGCGCTTCCCCGACCGGCGGGCCGCCGCCACCTGGCTGGACACCCGGCTGCCCGCGCTCTCGGCGGCGGCCTCCCTGGCCGTGGCCGACGGTGAGCTGGACACCCTGGCCCGCCGGCTGATCGCCGCCCTCGTACGGGCCCTCGCGGAGCACCGCGGCACCGCCGAGGCCGCCCCCGAGCTGTACGGACTGCACCGGCTGGTCCTGGACGTGGCCGAGCGCCGCGGCCTGCACCGGGAGCAGGCCGCCGCACTGCTGAACCTGGCCGACCTGGACGCCGAGACCGGCCGGACCCAGGAGGCCCTCGACCGCTACCGGGCCGCGCTGCGGGCCGGACGGGCCGCGAATGACCCGTACGCGACAGGCCGCGCGATGGAATCCGTAGGCGGCGCGTACCAGGAGCTGGCGGACTGGCACCGGGCCGCCGACTGGTTCGGCCGGGCGCTGGCCCAGGCCCTCGCGCGGGGGGAGCGCCCGGACGAGGCCCGGCTGTACGGGCGGCTCGGAAACGTGCACACGTACGCGGGCCGGTACGGGGACGCGCTGCGCAGTTGGCGGGCCGCCGCCGCGGGCTACCGGCGACTGGCCGATGTGCCGGGTCAGGCAAAGGCGTTGAGCGAGATGGCACGGGTCCAGGAGTACGCCGGCCGCCCCGAGGAATCACTGCACACCTGCCGGGAGGCGGTGGAGCTGGCGCGCCGTGCCGGGGACCAGCGGCTGCAGGCCGCGCTGCAGGTCCGGCTGGCCGACACGCTCGACAGGCTGGGGGACCCCGCGGCCGCCCGGCTGCACCGCTCCGCAGCCGACAGACTGCTGGGAGACGACCCCGCAGCCTGCGAAATCCGTAGTGATTCCGACTAAGATTATTTGTTTGCAAGGCTAGACACGAGTTCATCCTTCATTAAACTGGCTTCACCACGTCATCTCGTGGTGCATCCCGTTGCGCGTTCTTGTGGGCGGGTATGTATGGAAGTGCCCCGTTAAATCCCCCTGAGTCAAGGACCGTGATCGACGATGAAGGTCGGCATCCCCCGCGAGGTCAAGAACAACGAGTTCCGGGTCGCCATCACGCCCGCCGGCGTGCATGAGCTGGTCCGCAACGGCCACCAGGTCTTCATCGAGCAGAACGCCGGTGTCGGCTCCTCGATCACGGACGCCGAGTACGTCGCCGCCGGAGCCGAGATCCTCGGCACCGCCGACGAGGTCTGGGCGACCGCCGACCTGCTGCTGAAGGTCAAGGAGCCCATCGCGGAGGAGTACCACCGCCTCCGCAAGGACCAGACCCTCTTCACCTACCTGCACCTGGCGGCCTCCCGCGAGTGCACGGACGCCCTGCTGGAGTCCGGCACCACCGCCATCGCGTACGAGACGGTCGAGCTCGCCAACCGCGCGCTGCCGCTGCTCGCCCCGATGTCCGAGGTCGCGGGCCGCCTGGCCCCGCAGGTCGGCGCCTACCACCTGATGCGCTCGGCCGGCGGCCGCGGCGTGCTCCCGGGCGGCGTTCCCGGCACCCACGCCGGTGAGTGCGTGGTCATCGGCGGCGGCGTCTCCGGCTGGAACGCCGCGCAGATCGCCATCGGCATGGGCTTCCACGTGACCCTGCTGGACCGCGACATCAACAAGCTCCGCGAGGCCGACAAGATCTTCGGCACGAAGATCAAGACGATCGTCTCCAACGCCTACGAGCTGGAGAAGGCCGTCATCGAGGCCGACCTCGTCATCGGCGCGGTGCTGATCCCGGGTGCGAAGGCCCCGAAGCTGGTCACCAACGAGCTCGTCGCCAAGATGAAGCCCGGAAGTGTCCTTGTCGACATTGCGATCGACCAGGGCGGCTGCTTCGAGGACTCCCGTCCGACCACCCACGCCGAGCCGACCTTCAAGGTCCACAACTCGGTCTTCTACTGCGTCGCCAACATGCCGGGCGCGGTGCCGAACACCTCCACCTACGCGCTGACGAACGCCACGCTGCCCTACATCGTGCAGCTCGCGAACCTCGGCTGGGTCGAGGCGCTGCGTCGTGACCCCGCGCTCGCGCTGGGCCTCAACACCCATGACGGCCAGGTCGTTTACGGTCCGGTCGCCGAGGCCCACGGCCTGCAGACCCTTGAGCTGAGCACGCTGCTCGGCTGAAACGTCAACGACTGACGTCAATCTCACGTATCCGGCCGGACCTTGCCCGCAAGGTCCGGCCGGACGCGTTCGCGGGGGTCGTGGCGGAGCCGCTCAACTCGCCTCGAACGTAACCCTTTAACCCTTTCGCACACCCGCGAAACTTCGCGGCGACGGGTCGTGCGCCCTTGACAGAGCGGTGTTCGGTTGCCGACACATCGTGCCGGGTCCGGCGGATTGTGTTGCCGCTGAGTGGTGACACGCCATAGAGTCGCCAACCGTCGGCATGGTGCCACGCTGACCTATCGATAAGTGTCCTGGTCACGTCCGAGGAGGTAAGACGACTTGTGAATGAGTCGACATTTGCTCCTGGGGGTGGTCGAGCAGGGACGCCGGAGCGGGGCCAGAGCCCCGCCGGGCTCGAGGCTGTCGGCTCCGTCGCAGTCCGCACCTTCGCAAACCACCAGCACATGACGACGCCCCGAAAGAGCATGGACGGCCTAGACGTGAACTCCAGGGCCGGCGACCTGAGCGGCGAAAAGCCCACTGGTTTCGCCGACTACGACAATGTGCCCGAAGGGCACTTCTACGACCCCGACGCGGAGTACGAACCGGACCCCGAGTACGCGGCCACCCTCGCCCCCGACGCTGCCCGTCAGCGTCGTGAGCGGATCGGCCCGACCGGACGCCCGCTCCCGTACTTCCCCATCCCGGGTCCGCTGACCGACCACGGTCCCGCGAAGATCATCGCGATGTGCAACCAGAAGGGCGGCGTGGGCAAGACCACCTCGACCATCAACCTGGGTGCCGCTCTCGCCGAGTACGGGCGCCGCGTGCTGCTCGTCGACTTCGACCCGCAGGGCGCGCTGTCCGTGGGTCTCGGCGTGAACCCGATGGAACTCGACCTGACGGTCTACAACCTGCTCATGGAGCGGGGCATGTCGGCCGACGAGGTGCTGCTCAAGACCGCGGTCCCCAACATGGACCTGCTGCCGAGCAACATCGACCTGTCCGCTGCCGAAGTGCAGTTGGTCAGCGAGGTCGCGCGCGAGTCCACCCTGCAGCGGGCCCTGAAGCCCCTGATGGCCGACTACGACTACATCGTGATCGACTGTCAGCCCTCGCTCGGTCTGCTGACCGTGAACGCCCTGACGGCGGCTCACAAGGTCATCGTCCCGCTGGAGTGCGAGTTCTTCGCGCTGCGCGGCGTGGCGCTGCTGACCGAGACCATCGAGAAGGTGCAGGAGCGGCTCAACCCCGAGCTGGAGCTCGACGGCATCCTCGCCACGATGTACGACTCCCGTACGGTGCACAGCCGTGAGGTGCTGGCGCGCGTCGTCGAGGCCTTCGACGACCACGTCTACCACACGGTCATCGGCCGCACGGTGCGCTTCCCGGAGACCACGGTCGCCGGTGAGCCGATCACGACGTACGCCTCCAACTCCGTCGGCGCCGCCGCCTATCGCCAGCTGGCCAGGGAGGTGCTCGCCCGGTGTCACGCCGAGTGAGTCTGCCCGGAGCCGACGAACTGTTCCGTACGACCGGTGGGATGGCCCTGCAGTCCTCCTCGCCGAGGCGGGGCGCCGAGGAGGCGCCCGCCGAGCACTCGGCCGGCCCGGCCGAGGGCACGGCGGGAGAGGGCCGCAGCCGGGAGGCCGAGGCCGGCCCGGAGCCCGTGGTGGGCGCACCCCGGCGGCCGCAGGAAGGTTCTGTCAGCTCCGGCGGCGCTGTCAACGGAGCCGCCCAGCCGGACCGGCGGGGCAAGGGGCAGGGCCGGGGCGCCAACCGGCGCCCCAGCGGGCGCGAGCGGCACGACGAGAAGATCACGGTCTACGTCTCCGCCGAGGAGCTCATGGACCTGGAGCACGCGCGGCTGGTGCTTCGCGGGGAGCACGGCCTGGCGGTCGACCGCGGCCGCATCGTCCGCGAGGCGGTGGCGGTCGTCCTCGCCGACCTGGAGTCCCGCGGGGACGCGAGCATCCTGGTCCGCCGCCTCCGCGGCCGCTGACCGGCCTGCGGCCCGCTCGGCCGGACAGGACCTAGGCTGCTCGTGGCCGCGGGTCGCTCCGCCGGCCCGTACGCCGCCCCTTCCGCACCACCTGGACCGCGATGCCCCTCCCAGCCGAACCCGGCCGACCGACCCGGCGACTCCTGGGCCGCGGGCCCGGTGCGCCGGAGGACGCCCCTGAGCCGCCCGCTGCGCGACGAGGACGGCCCGACGGCGGGCCGGAGCCCCGGGAAGGCCGCGGGCCCGCTGACGGGGCCCTTGAGGCCCGCGACGGGCTCCCCGCCCCGGCCGATGCCGGTGACGCCGCCGCGCCCCACGCGGGCCCGGCCGGAATCGACGAAGCGCCGGACACCGCCGCCGACGCCACGCAGGGCGGGGCCCCGGCGTTCCCTGCGGTCCGTACGGAGCTCGACGGCGAGGCACCCGCACCGGCGGCGGGCGGCGACCTGGTCGAGGTCCCTCACACCGTGAGCCCCGCCGGAGGCGATACGGCGGCCGAAGGCGCGGCCGGGATCCCCGGCACCGCGACCCCCGCCGGAGGCGGCGCGGAGGGCGGTGGCCCGGCCGAGGCTTCGCACGCCGCAGGCCCCGCCGGAGGCGACGGGCGGTTCACCTTGCGGCTCGCCAACTTCGAGGGGCCCTTCGATCTGCTGCTCCAGCTGATCTCGCGGCACAAGCTCGACGTCACCGAGGTGGCGCTGTCGAAGGTCACCGACGAGTTCATGGCCCACATCCGGGCCATGGGGCCCGACTGGGACCTCGACCAGACCACCGAGTTCCTCGTCGTCGCCGCCACCCTGCTCGACCTGAAGGCGGCCCGGCTGCTGCCGGCCGCCGAGGTCGAGGACGAGGCCGACCTCGCCCTGCTGGAGGCCCGCGACCTGCTCTTCGCGCGGCTGCTCCAGTACCGGGCGTACAAGCAGATCGCCGAGATCTTCGAGCGGCGGGCGGAGGCCGAGGGCAAGCGGTACCCGCGCACCGTGGGGCTGGAGCCGCACCACGCCGACCTGCTGCCCGAGGTCGTCATCAGCATCGGCCCGGAGGGCTTCGCCCGCCTCGCCGTCAAAGCCATGCAGCCCAAGGCCAAGCCCCAGGTCTACGTGGACCACATCCACGCGCCGCTCGTCAGCGTGCGCGAGCAGGCCGGGCTCGTCGTACGGATGCTGAAGGCCCGCGGCGAGGTCACCTTCCAGGAGCTCACCGAGGACGCCGGGGACACCCTCACCGTCGTCGCGCGCTTCCTGGCGCTCCTGGAGCTCTACCGCGAGAAGGCGGTGGTCCTGGACCAGGCGGAGGCCCTGCAGACCCTGACCGTGCGCTGGAGCGGCGGGGACGGCGACGGCATGCCGACCGTGACCGACGAGTTCGACCAGATCGTGGAGGCGAAGGATTGAGCAGCGACACGAGCCCGGCGAGCGCGGTGGCCGCGCTGGAGCTGAAGCCCGCCCTGGAGGCCGTCCTCATGGTCGTGGACGAGCCCGCGACCGAGGCGCACCTCGCCAAGGTGCTGGAACGCACTCCGCGCGAGGTGGCGGACGCGCTGCGCGAGCTCGCCGACGAGTACACCCTCCAGGGCCGCGGCTTCGAGCTGCGCCCGGTCGCCGGCGGCTGGCGGTTCTACACCCGGGCGGAGTACGCCCCGGCCGTCGAGGGCTTCGTACTGGACGGTCAGCAGGCCCGTCTCACCCAGGCGGCGCTGGAGACCCTGGCGGTCGTCGCGTACCGCCAGCCGGTGAGCCGCTCGCGGGTCTCGGCGGTCCGCGGAGTCAACTGCGACGGGGTCATGCGGACCCTCCTCCAGCGGGGTCTGGTGGAGGAGGCGGGGACGGAACCCGAAACAGGTGCGATCCTGTACAGGACGACGAACCACTTTTTGGAGCGGATGGGCCTACGAGGCCTGGACGAGCTCCCGGAGCTCGCGCCCTTCCTCCCCGAGGCGGACGCGATCGAAGCCGAGACGCAAGAAGGTGTGCCGTCGTTCGATCCGGACGCACCGGACACCGATGAAGACGACGACAAGACGACGGACATTTGATGCGAAGCAACGGCAACGGCGGCGGCAACAGGAACAGCGGCGGCGGGGGTGGTGGCGCACGCGGTAACTCCCGCGGCGGCAGCTCCTCCGGCGGCGGCGGCGGTTACCGCGGCGGCAGCTCCAGCGGCGGTGGTGGCTCCCGCGGTGGCAGCTCCTCCGGCGGCGGTGGCTACCGTGGCGGCAGCTCCTCCGGTGGGAGCGGATCCGGTGGCGGTGGCTACCGCGGTGGTTCTTCCTCCGGCGGCGGTGGCTACCGCGGTGGCTCTTCCTCCGGCGGCGGCTACCAGGGCGGTGGCTCCGACTCGCGTGACCGCGACCAGCCGGCGCCCCGCATCCGCAACCCGCGCCCCGAGGAGCGCCGCTACGACGTGGGCCCCGAGGGCGAGCGCAGCGGCCGCAGTGGCGCGAAGGCGGGCGGCGGCGGTGCCCGCGGCGCGGCCGACGGCGGCCGCGGAGGCTCCGGTGCCCGTGGCGCGGCAGCGCGCGGCGGCGCCAAGGGCGGCCCCAAGACCTCCAAGACCCCCGGCATCGGCGGGGCCGGCGGCCCGCGCCGCGGCCCGGGCAGCCGTAGCGGCCAGTCCCGCCCGCGCGAGCTGGACGCGCGGATCGAGGAGCGCGTGCGCGACCGGTACGCGGACAAGCCGGTCATCAAGACCCCCAAGACCTTCCCGGGTGCCGAGGAGGAGGGTGAGCGTCTGCAGAAGGTGCTCGCCCGCGCCGGCATGGGTTCGCGCCGAGCCTGCGAGGAGCTGATCGAGCAGGCCCGTGTCGAGGTCAACGGCGAGATCGTGCTGGAGCAGGGCAAGCGCGTCCTGCCGAAGGACGAGATCAAGGTGGACGGCCTGACCGTCGCCACCCAGTCGTACCTCTTCTTCGCGCTGAACAAGCCCGCCGGCGTCGTCTCCACCATGGAGGACCCCGACGGCCGCCAGTGCCTGGGCGACTACGTCACCAACCGTGAGACGCGTCTCTTCCACGTCGGCCGGCTCGACACCGAGACCGAGGGCATCATCCTGCTCACCAACCACGGTGAGCTGGCCCACCGCCTCACGCACCCGAAGTACGGCGTGAAGAAGACCTACGTCGCCGCGATCACCGGCCCGCTGCCGCGCGAGATCGGCAAGCGCCTCAAGGACGGCATCGAGCTGGAGGACGGGTACGCCCGCGCCGACCACTTCCGCGTCGTCGACCAGGTCGGCAAGAACTACCTGGTCGAGGTCACCCTCCACGAGGGCCGCAAGCACATCGTCCGCCGCATGATGGCGGAGGCCGGCTTCCCGGTCGAGAAGCTCGTCCGGACCTCCTTCGGTCCGATCGAGCTGGGCGACCAGAAGTCCGGCTGGCTGCGCCGCCTGACCAACACCGAGGTCGGCATGCTGATGCGCGAGGTCGGTCTGTAAGGACCGCCCGATCCCGGGTCGAAAAGCCCGCAGTGCCCCCAGGCACTGCGGGCTTTTCGCTTGCCCGGCACCCCCTCCCCTGTTTATAGTCAACCTGACTATTAAAGGGGGGTCGTCATGAGCATGAGCTGGACCGAGGTACTCGGATTCGCCACTGGTGCCCTGTGCGTCTGGCTCGTGGCCCGGCAGCACATCGCCAACTGGCCGATCGGCATCGCCAACAACATCTTCTTCATCGTGCTCTTCGCCCGGGCCGGCCTCTACGCCGACGCCGGGCTGCAGATCGTCTTCATCGCCCTCGCCGCGTACGGCTGGTGGTCCTGGACCCACGGGGGTGGACCAGGAACCGCCGAGGCCCTGCCGGTGCGCCGCACCACGCGCACCGAATGGGCCTGGCTGGCCGCGGCGGGGGCGGTGGGGGTGCTCGGCCTGACCCTGCTGCTGGGAGAGGTCACCGACTCCACCGTCCCGTTCTGGGACGCCCTCACGACCGGGCTCTCGCTCGCGGCCACCTACGGCCAGTGCCGCAAGCTCGTCGAGTCCTGGTGGCTGTGGATCGCCGCCGACCTCGTCTACATCCCGCTCTACGCCTACAAGGAGCTCTACCTCACCTCCGTCCTCTACGTCGGCTTCCTCGGGCTGTGCGTCGTCGGCCTGCTCGGCTGGCGGCGGACGCTCGTGGCCCCGGGCGCCGGTACGGCCCTGGAGGCGCGGGCATGAGGCGCTACGGGCACGGCCTGGTCCTCGGCAAGTTCTATCCGCCGCACGCCGGCCACCACCACCTGGTGCGCACCGCGCAGGACCAGTGCGAACGGCTGACCGTGCTGGTCTGCGCGGCCTCCGTGGAGTCCGTCCCGCTCGCCGACCGGGTCGCCTGGATGCGCGAGGAGCACCCGGGCGCGGAGGTCGTCGGCGCGGTCGACGACGTCCCGGTCGACCTGCACGACCCGGCCGTCTGGGAGGCGCACATGGCGATCTTCCGGGCCGCCGTGGCCGGGCCGGTGGACGCCGTCTTCACCTCGGAGGAGTACGGGACCGAGCTCGCACGGCGGTTCGGCGCCGAGGAGGTCCGCGTGGACCCGGCGCGGACGCTGTTCCCGGTCTCCGGTACGGCGGTACGGGCGGACCCGGTCGGCTGCTGGGACTTCCTGGGGCCGGCCGTACGGGCCTCCCTGACCCGGCGGGTCGTCGTACTCGGCGCCGAGTCCACCGGGACGACGACGCTGTCGCGGGCGCTGGCCGCGCACTACCGGCGACGCGGCGGGGTGTGGACCGCGACGGGCTGGGTCGCCGAGTACGGGCGCCGGTACAGCGAGGAGAAGCTGGCGGCGGCCCGCGCGGCCGACCCGACGGCCACCTGGGCGGACATCTCCTTCACCTCGGAGGAGTTCCCGGTCATCGCGCGGCGCCAGGACGCGGACGAGGAGCGGGCGGCCCGGCTGGGCTCCCCGGTGCTGTTCTGCGACACCGATTCCTTCGCCACCGGCATCTGGCACGAGCGCTACACGGGCGGCCGCAGCGAGGAGGTCGAGAAGACCGCCTCCCTCACCCGGCGGGACCTCTACCTGCTGACGGACCACGCCGACGTGCCCTTCGAGGACGACGGACTGCGGGACGGACCCCACCTGCGGCCCTGGATGACCGGGCGGTTCCGGGAGGAACTGGAGCACACCGGCAGGCGTTTCCTCCTCGTACGGGGCGACCGCGAGGAGCGGCTGGCGGCGGCCGTGGCGGCGGTCGACGAACTGCTCGCCGAGGGCTGGTACTTCGCCGATCCGCTGCCGGAGACCCGATGAGCGGGGCGCTGCCCGCGGGCTACGACCGGCACGCCTTCGAACCGTTCGCGGTGACCGTCGACCTCGCGGTGTTCACCGTACGGGGCGGCCGGCTGCACGTGATGCTGATCCGGCGGGGGCAGGAGCCGTACGCGGGGGACTGGGCGCTGCCCGGCGGCTTCGTCCTGCCCCGGGAATCCGCGGAGACCGCCGCCCGCCGCGAACTGGCCGAGGAGACCGGCCTGTCGGCGGCCCTGGTGGCCGGACTGCACCTGGAGCAGCTGCGCACGTACAGCGAGCCGGACCGCGATCCCCGGATGCGGGTGGTCTCGGTGGCCTTCACGGCGCTGGTCCCGGACATGCCGGAGCCGGCGGCGGAGGGCGGCGGCGACGCGGCCCACGCCCGCTGGGTGCCGGTGGGGGAGGCCGCCGGCCTGGCCTTCGACCACGCGGTGATCCTTGCGGACGCGCGGGAGCGGGTCGGCTCGAAGCTGGAGTACACCTGCCTGGCCACCGCCTTCTGCCCGCCCGAGTTCACCCTCGGGGAGCTCCAAGCCGTCTACGAGACCGTCTGGGACACCGCCCTGGACCGCCCCAACTTCCGCCGCAAGGTCCTGGCCACACCCGGCTTCGTCGAGGCCGTACCGGGCGCCGCCCGGCTGACCGGCGGGCGCGGCAAGCCGGCCGCACTGTACCGGCCCGGACCGGCGACCTCCCTGCACCCGCCCCTGCTCCGCCCCTCGGAAGGACAGCCACGATGATGCTGACGACGACAACGAGCACGAAGCGCGCGGCGACGGGCGCCCTGATCGGCCTGGCGCTGGGCGACGCCCTCGGCTTCCCGACGGAGTTCAACGACGTGCCGTCGATCCTCGCCAAGACGGGCCCGTGGCGCGAGATGGGGCTGCCCCGCCCGGCGATCGTCACGGACGACACCCAGATGACCCTCGCCCTCGCGCGCGGTATCCGTACGGCAATGGACCGGGGCCCGATCGGCCCGCTGCGCCTCGCCCGGCCGGTCCGGGAGGAGTACGTCGACTGGTACCACTCCCCGGAGAACAACCGGGCGCCGGGCAACACCTGTCTGACCGCCTGCGAGCTGCTGGACCACCCCGAGCGGGACTGGCGCGACGCCAGCCAGACCGGCTCCAAGGGCTGCGGCGCGAACATGCGGGTGGTCCCGGTGGGGCTGGTCCCCGGCTGGACCGAGGAGGAGCGGGCCGGCGCCGCCCAGCTCCAGTCGGCCCTCACCCACGGCCACCCGACGGCCCTGGCCGCCTCCGACCTGACGGCCCGGGCGGTGTACCTGCTGGCGGCGGGCACCGAGGTGACGGGCCTGGTCGGGCGGCTGCGCTCGTACGCCCTGGAGAACCGCACCCGCTACCACGAGCGCTGGCTCGGCGACCTCTGGATGCGGACGGCCTCCGACGCCACCGCGGAGTCCTTCATCGCGCGGGGCTGGGACGACTGCCTGGCGGCCCTGGACCGGCTGGCGGCCGCCCTGCGGACCCCGTCCCCGGAGACGGATCCCTGCCTGACCACGGGCGACGGCTGGATCGCGGAGGAGGCCCTCGCCACGGCCCTGCAGTGCTTCCTGCTCTTCCCGGAGGAACCCCTCCTGGCCCTGCGCCGCGCGGCCTGCACGAAGGGCGACTCCGACTCGATCGCCTGCCTCGCGGGCGCCTTCGCGGGCGCCCACCTCGGCGCGGACGTCTGGCCCCGCGACTGGGAGGGCCGCATCGAGTACCGAGCCGAACTCCTGGCCTTCGGCACCCTCTGGGATGCTTGATCCATGTTGGACGCACTGAGTCTCGACCTGACCCCCGTCGTGGCGGAACAGCCCGACCCGCTGCTCTTCGCCACGGTGTCGGGTGCCCACCTGTACGGATTCCCGTCCCGGGACTCGGACATCGATCTGCGCGGCGCCCACCTGCTCCCGGCGCAGGCCCTCCTGGGCCTGCGCGAGCCGGAGGAGACCCGCACCCGCATGTGGGACCGGGACGAGGTGGAGATGGACCTCGTCACGCACGACCTGCGCAAGTTCGTCCGCCTGATGCTCAACCGCAACGGCTACGTCCTGGAGCAGCTGCTGTCGCCGCTGGTGGTCCACACGACGCCCGCGCACGCGGAACTGATCACCCTGGCCCCGGGCGTCCTGACCTCCCACCACGCCCACCACTACCGGGGCTTCTCCAACACCCAGTGGCGGCTCTTCGAGAAGGACGGCGAACTCAAGCCGCTGCTCTACGCCTTCCGGGCCCTGCTGACCGGCATCCATCTGATGCGGTCGGCCGAGGTACAGGCGCATCTGCCGACACTGCTGGCCGAGGTGCCGGAGGCGCCCGGCCGTCTCGGCGAGCTGATCGAGGCCAAGGTGGCCGCCGAGCACGGGGCGTACGAGGGACCGGCCGTCGACCGGGTACGGGAGGAGTTCGAGGCGCTGCACGGGGTGCTGGACGCGGCGCAGGAGGCCTCCGCGCTGCCGGAGTACGCGTCGGCGTACGACGTGCTCGACGAGTTCGTCGTACGGCGGCGGTCGGACAGGACCTAACCGACCGCGGCGCGGCGGGTGCGGACCAGGAAGTCCTCGACGCGGGCGTGGTCGGGGTCCGCGGGGAGGGGGGTGGCGGTGAGGGCCGAGTCGGTCTCCGCCACGAGGCGGGACATCCAGGCGTCGACCTCGTCCCAGGCGAGTTCGCCGCGCCGGACCGCGAGGAGGCGGTCGCGGTACGGGCCCGCCTCGATGGTCAGGCGGCCCGTGCGCAGGAGGTCGCGGCAGGACAGGAGCAGGCGCAGCAGGTGCATGGCGTGCTTCCAGCGCGGGGCGCCGTGGTTGCGGACGTCCGCGAGGAGTTTGCCGCGCTGGGAGGCCGCGTACCGGCTGAAGCTGGTGTGGGCCCGGCGGGAGAGGAACGCCCCGCGGAGGGAGAGCAGCTCCTCGCCGACCGGGGTCAGCCGTTCCACCAGGGGGGAGTGCAGGCACTCCAGGATGTTCGGGTTGGCGCGCAGGGCGAGTTCGCAGAAGCGTTCCAGCTCCCAGGAGAACTCCTCGTCCCGAGGGCCCTCCACATGCGTGGGGGGCTTCCCGAACCGCCAGAAGAGCGGCGTCGGGGCGAGGTAGACACCGCGCCGGTCGGTGTCGCTCGCCTCCGTCGCCAGCCCGAACGCCCGGGAGCCCATCACGCACTGGTAGACCGTGTGGTCCCGTACCAGCGTCAGTTCGTCCATCCGTGGAGCCTAGGCTCCTGGCCTGCCGCTATGCGAGCGAGATACTGCCGTCCGCCGCGACCGCGATCTTCTTCTCCGGGAGCGGGCGGGTGGCCGGTCCCTTGGTCACGGCGCCGTCCGCGACCGCGAACCTGCTGCCGTGGCAGGGGCAGTCGATGGTGCCGTCCGCCACCTTGTTCACCAGGCAGCCCTGATGGGTGCAGACCGCGCTGAAGCAGCGGTAGGACCCGGCGGTGGGCTGGGTGACGACCAGCTTCTCCTCCTTCAGCACGGTGCCGCCGCCGACCGGCACGTCCGCCGTCTTGGCGATGGCCTTCCCGGCTCCCGCGGGCTGGGACGCGGTCGGCTGGGCCGGCGGCGCGGACACGGTGGGCGCGGCTCCCGACTCGTTCGCGGGCTTCTTCTCGCCGTCACCGCCGCAGGCGGTGAGCGCGCCCCCTGCCAGGGCGGCCGCGCCGGCCGTGAGTACCGTGCGCCGGGCCGTGTTCGTGGGGTCGCTCATGCGTGTTTCTCCTCAGCTGGGTGGCCGGGTACCGAGCAGCATCCTGGCCTGCGGCGGGCCCCAGGAGAAGCCTGCCGCGCCGTTTCAGTGGCCCGGCTGCCATGGGGCCAGTGAGGCTGGACTGCCGGGTGTGCGTACGACCTTCCACACGCGGATCACGGCGTCCCGGTTCAACGGGCCGTGGACGTGCGGGTACAGGCCGCCGGATTCACCCTCGCGGCGGACCTCGGCGGTCAGCGCGTCCTCGTCGAGTTCCACCGCGAGCAGGGTCCCCGCCACCCCGCGGTAGTGCGTGTCGGCGATCGCGAGCGCCGTGGGGCGGTCCGCCGAACAGTGCACGAAACCCTCCGAGTCGAGCGAGGGCGGGGCGTACGGCAGCTCGGGCGCGGCGGTCCAGTCTGCGAGCGGGACGAGGTGGAAGATCATGCCGATCGTTCTACCGCAGCGGCCGGGGGCGGCGCGTGCGCGGGGTGGCAGCGGTGTTCGCCATGAGTGACATTGTCCGTGTCTCGAAGCCGGGTGCGCCGCTGCCCGCGCGACCCGGTCCCTCTTCGAAAGGCACGACCATGGCGGGTAACGACCTCGGTCCGGCCTCGTCGATCAGGCGCAGTCCTGGGTCGGCACCGGTGAGAACAAGCCCGTCACCGGTGCGCAGATCGCCGAGGCGCTGCCCGACGAGACGCTGCGGAAGGTCGCGGCAGGGGCGGGGGTCAGCCCCGAGCAGGCCGCCGACCACATCGCGCAGGTGCTGCCGCAGGCCGTCGACAAGCTGACCCCCGACGGAGAGGTGCCGGCCGGCTCCCTGGAGGACATCATCAAGCAGCAGAACCTCTGAGCCCCGAGCGCTCCGGGGCCCGGCGGCCCGTCCCACCGGACGGGCCGCCGGGCCTTCGCGCTGTCGCGGCTGGCTACTCTGGCCGGGCAGACCCGTGACCGTGCCGTACGCAACCCTGGAGTCCCCGTGAGAACCGCCGTCGTCATCGGAACCGGACTGATCGGCACCTCCGCGGCGCTCGCCCTGACCGCCCGCGGTATCACCGTGCACCTCGTCGACCACGACCCGGCCCAGGCCCATACGGCGGCCGCCCTCGGCGCCGGTACGGACGAGCCCCAGGAGGGCATGGTCGACCTCGCGATCGTCGCCGTACCCCCGGCCCACGTGGCCGCGACGCTGGCCGACGCGATCGGCCGCGGGGTGGCGCGGGCGTACGTGGACGTGGCCAGCGTCAAGGGCGGACCGCGGCGGGAGCTGGCGGCGCTCGGGGTGGACGTCACCGCGTACATCGGTACGCACCCGATGGCGGGCAAGGAGCGGTCCGGGCCGCTGGCCGCCACCGCGGACCTCTTCGAGGGCCGCCCGTGGGTGCTGACCCCCACCCGGGACACGGACCACGAGGTGCTGAACCTCGCCCTGGAACTGGTGTCGCTGTGCCGGGCCGTGCCCGTGGTGATGGACGCGGACGCGCACGACCGGGCCGTGGCGCTCGTCTCGCACACCCCGCAGCTCGTGTCGAGCATGGTGGCCGCGCGGCTGGAGGATGCCGACGAGACGGCGGTCCGGCTGTGCGGGCAGGGCATCCGCGACGTCACCCGCATCGCCGCCTCCGATCCTCGGATGTGGGTGGAGATCCTCTCGGCGAACCCGGGCCCGGTGGCCGACGTCCTGGCCGGGATCGCTGCCGACCTGGAGGAGACCGTGGACGCGCTGCGCGGGCTCCAGTCGGCCGACGTGGAGAAGCGGCGCGGGGGTGCGGCGGGCATCGAGGACGTGCTGCGGCGCGGGAACGCGGGCCGGGTCCGGGTGCCGGGCAAGCACGGCGCGGCGCCGACCGTCTACGAGACGGTGGCGGTGCTCATCAGTGACCAGCCGGGCGAGCTGGCGCGGATCTTCGCCGATGCGGGGCGGGCCGGGGTCAACATCGAGGACGTGCGGATCGAGCACGCGACGGGGCAGCAGGCCGGTCTGGTCCAGCTGATGGTGGAGCCGCGGGCGGCGGCCGGCCTGACGGCCGAGCTGCGCGAGCGGGGCTGGGCGCTGCGGCAGCAGTAGCCGCGGCGGCCCGGCGGGGCCGGGTTGAGCCTTGCCGGACTGGTTGAGCCCGGCGGGGCCGGTACGGCTTGAAAACGCGGGTCGGGATCGGGGGGTTCCCGGGGCCGGTAACCTTGGGGAGGGGCGCTTTGGCGCGCCCGGACACGTACGCGCAACCAGGAAGGTGCCCGCACCGTGGAAACCGCAGCTCCGGCAGCCGTGATCGTCGCCATCGACGGTCCCTCCGGCACGGGCAAGTCCAGCACCTCCAAGGCCGTGGCCGCCAAGCTCGGGCTGCGCTACCTGGACACCGGTGCGCAGTACCGGGCCATCACCTGGTGGATGATCACCAACGGCGTCGACACCGACGACCCGCAGGCCATCGCCGTCGCCGCCGGCAAGCCCGCCATCGTGTCGGGTACGGATCCGGCCGCGCCCACGATCAGCGTCGACGGGCTGGACGCCGCCGGCCCGATCCGGACCCAGGAGGTCACCTCCAAGGTCAGCGCCGTCAGTGCCGTCCCCGAGGTGCGCACCCTGATCACCGAGCTCCAGCGCTCCATCGCCGCCCGGGCGGCCGAGGAGGCCGAGGGCATCGTCGTCGAGGGCCGGGACATCGGCACCACCGTCCTGCCCGACGCCGACGTCAAGATCTTCCTGACCGCCTCCCCCGAGGCGCGCGCCGCCCGGCGCAGCGGTGAGCTCCGCGGCAAGGAGGCCGCCGACCTCGCGGCCACCCAGGCGGCGCTCATCAAGCGCGACGCGGCCGACTCCGGCCGCAAGACCTCCCCGCTGGCCAAGGCCGGCGACGCCGTCGAGGTGGACACCACCGAGCTCACGCTCGACCAGGTCATCGAGTGCGTCGTGACCCTGGTGGAAGAGAAGCGGGCGGGCCGCAAGTGAGCGAATCGCCCTCCCTCAAGGGTGCGGCGGTCGGCAGGCGCATCGGCATCGGGCTCATGTACGGGCTGTGGAAGCCCCGCGTGCTCGGCGCCTGGAAGGTGCCCGTCTCCGGCCCTGTCATCCTTGCCGTGAACCACTCGCACAACATCGACGGCCCGATGGTGATGGGCACGGCCCCGCGGCCCCTGCACTTCCTGATCAAGAAGGAAGCGTACGTCGGCCCGCTCGGCCCCTTCCTCGAAGGGATCGGGCAGGTCAAGGTCGACCGCGGCGGAGCCGACCGGACGGCGATAGGCCGCGCCCTCGGCGTGCTCGACAATGGAGGGGCCCTGGGGATCTTTCCCGAGGGAACCCGGGGCGAGGGCGACTTCGCCTCGCTGCGCGCGGGCCTCGCGTACTTCGCGGTCCGCAGCGGCGCGCCCATCGTGCCGGTGGCCGTGCTGGGCAGCGGCGACACCCCGGGGCGGCTCGTCAAGGGGCTGCCCGCCCTGAAGAGCCGGGTCGACGTCGTGTTCGGGTCGGCCTTCGACGCCGGGGACGGCACTGGCCGACGTACCCGTACCGCGCTGGACGAGGCCACCGTACGCATCCAGGACCGGCTGACCGCCCACCTGGCCGACGCCAAGCGCCTGACCGGGCGCTGAGCGAGACTTGACCTAGTAGTGGAACCGCGCTGCGCGGGTACCACCGACCACCACGATCGACGAGGAACGGACTTCATGAACGACCAGCACGACCACGGAGCACTTGGCGACGCCGAGTACGCGGAGTTCATGGAGCTCGCCGCGGAAGAGGGCTTCGACATCGAGGACGTCGAAGGCGCGATCGAGGCGGCCGCTGCCGGCCCCCTCCCCGTCCTCGCCGTCGTAGGCCGGCCCAATGTCGGCAAGTCGACCCTGGTGAACCGCATCATCGGCCGCCGCGAGGCGGTCGTCGAGGACAAGCCGGGCGTCACCCGTGACCGCGTCACGTACGAGGCCGAGTGGGCCGGCCGCCGCTTCAAGGTCGTCGACACCGGCGGCTGGGAGCAGGACGTCCTCGGCATCGACGCCTCCGTCGCCGCCCAGGCCGAGTACGCCATCGAGGC
This sequence comes from Streptomyces sp. NPDC048258, assembly GCF_043201995.1. Taxonomy (NCBI): domain Bacteria; kingdom Bacillati; phylum Actinomycetota; class Actinomycetes; order Kitasatosporales; family Streptomycetaceae; genus Streptomyces; species Streptomyces sp. NPDC048258. Next base: position 391,672 of record NZ_JBICZH010000005.1, on the reverse strand, counting down.
CGCCGACGCGGTCGTCTTCGTCGTCGACGCCAAGGTCGGCGCCACCGACACCGACGAGGCCGTCGTCCGCCTGCTGCGCAAGGCCAAGAAGCCCGTCGTGCTGTGCGCCAACAAGGTCGACGGGCAGAGCGGCGAGTCCGACGCGGCCTCCCTGTGGTCCCTCGGCCTCGGCATGCCGCACCCGGTCTCCTCGCTGCACGGCCGCGGCACCGGCGACATGCTGGACGCGGTGCTCGAAGCCCTGCCGGAAGCCCCCGAGCAGACCTTCGGCGGCGCCGCCCCCGGCGGCCCGCGCCGCATCGCGCTGATCGGCCGCCCGAACGTCGGCAAGTCCTCGCTGCTCAACAAGGTCGCGAAGGAGGACCGTGTCGTCGTCAACGAGCTGGCCGGCACCACCCGCGACCCGGTCGACGAGCTGATCGAACTCGGCGGCATCACCTGGAAGTTCGTCGACACCGCCGGCATCCGCAAGAAGGTCCACCTCCAGCAGGGCGCCGACTACTACGCCTCCCTGCGCACGGCCGCCGCTGTCGAGAAGGCGGAGGTCGCGGTCATCCTGATCGACACCACCGAGACGATCAGCGTCCAGGACCAGCGCATCATCACCATGGCCGTCGAGGCGGGCCGCGCGATCGTGATCGCGTACAACAAGTGGGACGAGCTCGACGAGGAGCGCCGCTACTACCTCGAGCGCGAGATCGAGACCGAGATGCAGCAGGTCGCCTGGGCCCCGCGCGTCAACGTCTCGGCGCTGACCGGCCGGCACATGGAGAAGCTGGTCCCGGCGATCGAGACCGCCCTCGCGGGCTGGGAGACGCGCATCCCCACCGGCCGCCTGAACGCCTTCCTCGGCGAGGTCGTCGCCGCCCACCCGCACCCGATCCGCGGCGGCAAGCAGCCCCGCATCCTGTTCGGTACCCAGGCGGGCAGCAAGCCGCCGCGGTTCGTCCTCTTCGCCTCGGGCTTCCTGGAGCACGGCTACCGGCGCTTCATCGAGCGCCGGCTGCGCGAGGAGTTCGGCTTCGAGGGCACCCCGATCCACATCTCGGTGCGGGTGCGGGAGAAGCGCGGCGCCCAGTACAAGAAGAAGAAGTAGCAGGACGCGTACGCGGCTGGGGGTCAGTAGCCCCGGCGCGGAGCGGGCGGCAGGGCCGCCGGGACGTGTGTCATCCCGGTCTGGCGCTGCCGCCCGTCGGCGTATCCGGAGCCGCCCGCGTACGAGTACACGGGCTGGGGCTGCGGCTGAGGGACGTACGCGCCCGGCCGGCCGTCGGTCTGCTGCCACGACGGACCGTTCCAGCCGCCTCCGTAGGAGCCGCCGGAGTACGAGCTGCTGCCGTACGAGCTGCCCGTGCCGGTGTACCCGCCCCCGTACGAGAAGGCCGTGAACCCGAGATCCTCCTCGCCCGTACGGTCGCCCGGCAGCGCCCGGAAGGCGCGCAGGTACTCCGAGTACAGGGTGTCGTAGATCGGGGTGTGCGAGACGGTGCTCGTACGGGACGGGGCGCGGGAGGAGTCGTATGAATGCACGTATCAGCCAACGAAACCAGGGCTCTGCGGATGCGGGGTGACGGGCCGGAAAACGCAGATCGCCGGGGGTGCGCGGGACGGACCGCGCACCCCCGGCGCACGCCGCCCGGCCCCCTCGGCGGGGGGCCGGGCGGCCGGTCCGGTACCGGCTGTGGAGAGCTGTGGATCAGGCGCCCGGCGTCCCCGCCAGGGGCATCGAGGCGGCCACGAGCTTGCCCGCGGCGGCCGCCTTGTCCAGCGCGTCGCGCAGCAGGTCCTCACGGGGCTGCTGGCCGATGGAGCCGACCGGGGCGGCGTAGACGAGCACGCGCTGGGTCTTGTTGACGGCGGCCCGCCAGCCGTCGGTGACCGACAGCGCCTGGTGCGCCTGCCACCAGGCGACCGGGCGGCCGCCCTCGGTGCCCGGCTGGAGGACGGCGTGCAGCTGGCCGCCGGCGAGCAGGACCGACCAGCCGTTCAGGGCGGTGGGGAGCTCGGCCGTGTCCGTGACCGGGATGAAGCCCTGCTCGATGAGGAGCGGAAGGAAGTCGTCGCCGGGGCCGTCGCTGCCGGGGCGGGCGATCGGCGCGGTGGGCTCGACGACGAGGGCCGGGTGGAGCTCGCCGCCGATGAGGATCAGGCCGCTGGTGATGCCCAGGACGGCCTGGCCGCCGGGCACGTTCTGCGGGCCCCCGGCGGCCGCGGGCGCGCCCGGCGCCGGGCTGTCGCCGGTGATGCTGGCGACGGCGCCCTGGAGCTGCTCCTCGGATACGGAGACGACCTGCGAGGGGATGCAGGTCGCGTGGGCGAAGGCGAGGACGGCGGTCTCCTCGCCGACGAACAGCACCGTGCTGGTGCGGTCGTTCTCGGGGTCGCCGGGGGTACGGCAGGAGGTGCAGTCGTAACTGCGCGGCGCGTCCTCGCCGACGAGCAGCCTGTCGGCTTCTTCGTCACCGATCTCGGCACGTACCTCATCACTGACGTCGAGCATGCGCGGCACGGGGTGGCTCCTCGGCATAGGTGCGGGGGCCGGGCGGTTCCCGGCTCGCCGGGATCAACGGGGAAGCGGCGGCCGGGGTCACGCCATTGGAGGGAACGGAATCGAACCAGGCCCCCGGAAGGGTGAACCGTCCGACCGGAGCTTCTTTTTCGTGCCAACTGTTTTGTGTTTGTGTGCAGTTGGTGGCCGAGGATGGCCGCTTGGGGGAGGGGGGCCGGTCGGCCGACCGGGTGGGCCGCGAGGCGCGCCCGGTGCGCCGGGGCGGAGGGGCGGCGGGGGCTGCGTAGCGTGACGCGATGCCCAACCTCCGGATCCGGCGGGCCGCCGGTGCCGCTGCCGTCGTCGCCGTACTGGTTCTCGTACTCCCTTCCGGTGCGGCGGCGGCCGGAGCGGCACCGCCGCCGCCCGCGCCCGGTCCGGCGGGGGCGGCCCACCCCGGCTCGCCGGGCCTGATCGGAAGCGGGCCTGGGGACTGCGGGCCGGGCGGGATGTGGCCCTGGGACTGCGTCGCCGACTGCGAGAGCAGCGGGCGCTGGGCGGTCAACACCGGCAACGGCTTCTACGGCGGGCTGCAGTTCTGGCAGCGGACGTGGGTGGAGTACGGGGGACTGGCTCACGCGCCGCGGGCGGACCTGGCGAGCCGGGCGCAGCAGATCCGGGTCGCGGAGGACGTGATCGACCGACAGGGCTGGGACGCCTGGCCGGTGTGCTCGAAGCGGTACGGGCTGGCGGGGCGGATGCACGTGGTGCGGGGCGGGGACACGCTGGTCTCGATCGCGCGGAAGCACCGGGTGCCGGGTGGATGGCGGGAGCTGTACGAGGCGAACCGGGAGGTGGTCGGGGCGCGGCCCGAGGCGCTCGCCGTGGGCATGCTGCTGGTCATTCCGGAGCCGAAGCCCGCCCCTCCGGTGGCCCCGGTCGTCCCGGCGGTTCCGGTGGTCCCGGTCGTCCCGGCGGTTCCGGCGGTTCCGGTCGGGGCGACGCCTGCCCCGACTCCTCCTCCGAAGCCTCCGGGGACATGACCGGCAATTGTTTCGACGTGCCTCCGCTGCCGTACCGGCCCTGAGGGGCCCGGGAGCCGCTGGCAGACTTCGGCCATGCTCGATACCTCCGCGCGACTGCTGCGCCTGTTGTCCTTGTTGCAGGCTCACCGCGAATGGACCGGGGCCGATCTCGCCGAGCGGCTCGGGGTGACCGCGCGGACCGTCCGGCGGGACGTGGACCGGCTGCGGGAGCTGGGGTATCCGGTGAACGCCAGTCCCGGGACCGGCGGCGGATACCAGCTGGGGGCGGGGGCCGAGCTGCCGCCGCTGCTGCTGGACGACGACGAGGCCGTGGCCGTCGCCGTCGGGCTGCGGACCGCCGCCGGGAACGGGGTCGAGGGGATCGGGGAGGCCTCCGTGCGGGCCCTCGCGAAGCTGGAGCAGGTACTGCCGTCGCGGCTGCGGCGCCGGGTCTCCGCGCTCAACGAGTTCACCGTGCCGATGCTGCGCGGGCCGCAGCGGTCCACCGTGGACCCCTCGGTGCTGACCGAACTGGCCGCCGTCTGCCGGGACGGCGAGCGGCTGCGCTTCGGCTACCGGGACCACGAGGGCAACGTGACCCGCCGCGCCGTCGAGCCGCACCGGCTGGTGTGCACCGAGCGGCGCTGGTACCTGGTCGCCTGGGACCTGGACCGGGAGGACTGGCGCACCTTCCGGGCCGACCGGATCGAGCCCAGACCGCCCCACGGGCCGCGTTTCACCCCGCGCCGGCCGCCCGCCGAGGACCTCGCCGCGTACGTCTCCCAGGGCGTGGGTCAGCGCGCGTACGCGGCCCGCGCGGTGGTGCGGCTGAAGGTTTCGGCGGAGGAGGCGGCACGGACGGTCGGGCCGAGCGAAGGCGCCCTGGAACCCCTCGACGGGCAGAGTTGCCTGCTGCGCACCGGGGCGGTGAGCCTGGACGTCCTGGTGATTCACATCATGCTGCTCGGCTGTGAGTTCGAAGTGGTCGAGCCGCCTGAGCTGACGGACCGGATCAGGGCCGCCAGGGATCTGCTGGGGCGGGCCGTGGAGCCGGCGCCGGTGAAGGAAATGTAGCGGAACTGAGGGGGATTCAGCTGGTCCGGTCCAACGGGCCCGCGGTCCAATGGGCTCGTGGCAATGTCCGGGAGAAATTCGCCGGTTGCGCCCAAGGGCTCCGGTGGAAATTCCAAAGAGGCTGTGCGGCGGGCGTGTCGCGGGCCGGAAAACAATTGGCGACTGTCGATATTCTGTGACACAAGCGTGACCCGGGACGGACGAACGTCCTGGCGTGGCGCTGACGGACGGCGAACGACGAAGGCGGGCCGGGGCAGTGACCCGGCCCGCCTTCGTGCCGTGCGGTGAGGTGGTGCGTACCGTCCCGCGACGGGTTGGTTCAGCCGCCGGCGACCGGGCGGGGTGCGGCCCCCCGGGCCGCGGCCCGTTCGGTGTGCACCGGGCGGCGGCTGCCGACCGGGGTGACCGGGGTCCGCTCGGACCGGATGACGTGCGGCCGGCCGGAGAGCACGGCCGCGGGCCGCGGCGCCGGGGTGTGCCCGACGGGTACGGCGGCCTGCGCGGCCGCGGCGGCGGGCGCCGGGACCGGCTCCCCGGCGGGTTCGACGACACGGACCAGCTGCCACTTCCCGCCCGCGGAGAGCAGCGGGGTGAGCGCGGACGCGACCGGCGCGGGCATCCGGCCGGTCTCAGCGCGGCGCCGCAGCAGCTCGCGCCACTCGAAGACGTAGGCCTCGGCCCGGGCGATGAGCGGCTCGAACCAGGGCAGCGCCAGCAGGATCAGCAGACCCGCGGACCAGCCGAGCAGGACGTCGCTGACCCAGTGGGTGCCGAGGTAGACGGTGGTGGCGCCGACGCTCAGCGAGACGACCGCGGACACCACGGACAGCACCCGCCGGGTGACCACGGTGGAGGCCAGGTACGCCAGGATGCCCCAGGTCACGACGGCGTTGGCGGTGTGGCCGGAAGGGAATATATCGCCGCCCGCGAAGAGTTCGGCCGATCCGATCTCGGTGGCGTAGTGCGGGCCGAGCCGGCCGAGGCCGAGCTTGACGGACCCGACGGTGATGTTGAGCAGCAGCAGCGCCACGCCGAGGGTGATCAGCGGGCGGAGGGTGTGCTGCCGCCAGGAGCGCCAGCCGAGCCAGGCGGCGACCATGACCGCGGTGGGACCGCGCTGGCCGAGCACGACGAGGTAGTCGAGGAAGGCGTGCAGCTGCGGCCACTGCTCGTAGGGCCGGAAGAACATGATCTGCCAGTCCAGGCGGACGAGCCAGGACGTGGTCAGTACGGCCACCACGATCGCGAGATAGAAGGCGAGGGTCGATCCCAGGAGAACGACGCGATGCCGGCTCATCTGCGGGGTTTGCAGATGAGCCGGTCGCTCTGGTTCCCGGTCCAGCCGGGCGAACACCCGCTCCAGACGGGTCAGGATTTGGTCGGTACGCACTCAATCGACGTTACCGCGCGCGGATGGGCAGCCCGGGCGAATCACCGGCTTTGTGATGACCATGTGATGTGGAGTTGGTCTCACGCGGGACTTAATTCCCTATATTTCAGCAATGGTTGGAGCGGTCTCGATCCACTGCCCCGGCAATTATTTCGCATACTTACCCGGACTTTATCGCCGCCGCTCCTTTCCTTTGCCGAATGATGGATCGGAATGATCCATTCCGTTACGGAGGGCCCGAGCCGTTCAGCCAGAACGCTCCGTAGACCGCCGAGGCCAGGGCCGCCGCGCCCAGCACCAGGGCCGCCCTGCGGGTCCGCCACCGGGCCAGCGCCACCGCGATGGGCAGCACCAGCGGGAACGCCGGAAGCAGCAGCCGGGGCTTGGAGCCGAAGTACCCCGACGCGCAGAGCGCCAGTGCCACGACGATCCCGCCGTACACGAGGAGCGGCACCGGCTGCCGCTGCCGCACGCACCGCCCGTACAGCCAGAGCACCAGCACGACGCCCGCGATCAGCCCGAGCCCGGCCGCGACGGCGGAGGAGGCCAACTTCGCCCCGATGAACCGGGCGAAGGCCCAGCCGCCGTCGAAGCCGTTGCCCCAGCCGCCCTGCACGTCCAGGTATCCGAACAGGCCGCCCCCGGTGTACGCGCCGACCCACAGCACGTACGCGGCCGCCCCCATCGGAGCCAGCAGCGCACCGGCCGCCATCCGCCACGACCGCTCCCCGCGCCGCCAGGCCAGTACGGCGGCCACCCACACCCCCGCGACCACCGCGGCGCCGACCGGGCGGGTCAGCCCCGCCCCGGCCGCGAGCAGGCCCGCCGTCAGCCACCGGCCGCGCAGGGCCCCGTACAGCGCCCAGGCGGCCAGCGCGGTGAACAGCGACTCGCTGTAGGACATCGACTGCACGATCCCGACGGGCAGCGCCGCCCACACGGCGACGGCGAGCACCCCGGCCCGGCGGCCGTGCAGCAGGTCCGCCACCGCGAAGATCCCCCAGGCCGCGGCGAGCCCCGCCACAGCCGAGACCACCAGGCCCGCGGAGCCGTGGGAGAGCCCCGTCGCCGCCGACACCAGCCGCTCCAGCCAGGGCAGCAGCGGGAAGAAGGCGAGGTTCGAGTGGACGTCCCCGTTCGGGAGGAGCACCTCGTACCCGTACCCCTCCGCGGCGATGCGGGCGTACCAGAGCGAGTCCCAGCGCGCCGACAGCAACGTGTGCGGGCTGCTTCCGGCCGCCGCGCCCCACACCGCGAGCACGGCCAGCCCGAGCAGGCGGACCGCCGCGAAGACGGCGAGTGCGGGAGCGGCCCGGCGGAATCCAAGATCTTTCACGGGCATGATTATCGGTGCCGCCGGCCGGCGGCACCGAGAACCACGGGCCGTGAGCACGCGTGTACGCGGGGGAGGGGCGGGGCGCGGGGAGTGGCGTACACCACAGGGAGGCCGCCGCCGGGATGAGAGCTTGACCACGTGTCGGGCAGGCGAACTCGCGTACGCTGACCGTTCACTCGCGTGTCGATGCCGGACCCCGTTGGACGCCGCACAGCGCACCACCCCCCGTGGCTCCGCAAGACGCTGGTCCGCCGAGCGCGAGGGATCACCTGGGAGGTACATGCATGTCGGGGACGAACGCGGCCGGGGCCAGGACCCCTTCCCCCTGGCAGCGGCTCCGCGCGGCCTCCGACGGGGCCAACCGCTGGGTCGTCCTGGCGGTGCTGTGCGTCAGCCTGGTCCTCGTCGCGCTCGACGCGACGATCCTGCACGTCGCCGTTCCCTCCGTCACCGAGGACCTGCGCCCCGGCTCGATCGAACTCCTCTGGATAGTCGACGCCTACCCGCTGGTCTGCGCCGCGCTGCTGATCCTCTTCGGCACCCTCGGAGACCGGGTCGGCCGCCGCCGCGTCCTCCTCCTCGGCTACGGGCTCTTCGGCGTCGCCTCCGCCATCGCCGCCCTCGCCGACAACGCCCAGGTCCTCATCGCCGCGCGCGCCCTGCTCGGCGTCGGCGGCGCGATGATCATGCCCGCCACCCTGTCGATCCTGCGCCAGGTCTTCCCCGACCGGCGCGAGCGGGCCCTCGCCATCGGCATCTGGACCGCGGTCGCCGCGATCGGCGCCGCCAGCGGACCCGTACTCGGCGGCTTCCTCGTCCAGCACTACTGGTGGGGCTCCGTCTTCCTCATCAACATTCCGCTGATGGCACTGATCCTGCCGCTGGGGCGCTGGCTGCTGCCCGAGTCGAAGGGCTCCTCCGACGGGCCGTGGGACGTGACCGGCGCGCTGATGGCCGCCGCCGGTGTGCTCGGCTCGGTGCTCGGGATCAAGCGGCTCGGCGCCGAGCGGGAGCTCCTCGACGCGCAGGCGCTGGTGCCGCTGCTGCTCGGCGTGGCGCTGCTCGTCCTCTTCGTACGGCGGCAGAAGCGGCGTACGCACCCGCTGATCGACATGCGGATGTTCTCCCGCGCCGCCTTCTCGACCTCCGTCGGCTGCATCGTGCTCGCCATGCTGGCCCTGGTCGGCCTGGAGCTGATCGCCGTCCAGTACCTCCAGCTGGTGCTGCACCTCAGCCCGCTGGAGACCGGCCTGCGGCTGCTGCCGCTCACCTTCGCCGCCATGGCCGCGGGCGCCACCGGCTCGTACACGCTGGCCCGGATCGGGCCGCGGACGATGGTCTCGCTGGGCTTCGTGCTCACCGCCTTCGCCGTGCTGCTGCTGACCTTCATGGGGCAGCACGACCGGCCCGTACTGCTCACCGTCGGCTTCATCCTGCTCGGCTTCGGGCTCCAGACCACGCTGTTCGCCGCGTACGAGTCCATGCTGAGCGAAGCCCCGGCGGACACCGCGGGCGGCGCGGCCTCGATCGGCGAGACCTCGTACCAGTTGGGCGCGGGCATGGGCATCGCGCTGCTGGGCAGCGTGATGAACGCCGCGTACGCGCCGGGGCTCGCGGGGGTGCCGGGGGTGTCGGCGGCCGAGTCGGCGGGTGCCGCGCACTCTCTGGGCGAGGCCTACCAGATCGCCGCGCACCTGGGCGGGCCGGCGGGGGCGGCGCTGTACGCCGCTGCCCGGCACTCGTTCGTGCACGGGCTGCACGTGACGCTGGTGGTGAGCGCGGGGCTGCTGCTGGCGGGGGCGGCGATGGCGTTGAGGCTGCCGCGGGTGATGGAGTGCGGGGCCGAGGCCGTCTGCGAGGCCGAGGTGGAGCCGGCGGTCGTGCGGTTGCCGGCGCAGGCCAGCGGGGAGCCGCGGCCTGCTCGTGTGGAGCAGGCGGGCTGACCGTGACCGTACGGTCGGTGCGCGGGTGCGGCGCCATTGCCGGGGCGCTGCCCCGGGCCCCGCGCCTCAAACGCCGGCGGGGCTGAAGGATCGGGGCTCGGCCCCGGGCCCCGAGGCTCAAGCGCCGGCGGGGCTGGAAGGTCGGGGTTCCGCCCCGGGCCTGCGGCTCAAGCGCCGGACGGGCTGGATGTGCCCGGCGGAGCTGTCAGCGGGGGCGGGGCTGGGTAGGCCCGGCGGAGGTGGGGCTGGATTTGACCGCCGGAGGCGAATAGCGTCGGCTGAGCGTAAAACTTGCGCTGCTAGGTTCTGTACTCAGGCCTTCGGGAGGCCCCGTGTCCGCGTTCCTGCCCCTTGATCCGCTCGGGCTCGACGAGCTCCTCGGGCCCGAGGACCTCGCGATCCGCGACACCGTCCGCGGCTGGGCCGCCGACCGGGTGCTGCCGCACATCGCCGAGTGGTACGAGAGCGGCGAGCTGCCCGGGATCCGGGAGCTGGCCCGCGAGCTCGGGGCGATCGGGGCGCTCGGGATGTCCCTCACCGGGTACGGGTGCGCCGGCGCCAGCGCCGTGCAGTACGGTCTCGCCTGCCTCGAACTGGAGGCCGCCGACTCCGGTATCCGCTCGCTGGTCTCCGTACAGGGCTCGCTCGCCATGTACGCGATCTGGAAGTACGGCTCCGAGGAGCAGAAGCAGCGCTGGCTGCCCGGCATGGCGGCCGGTGAGCTGATCGGCTGCTTCGGGCTGACCGAGCCCGACGTCGGATCGGACCCCGCCGCGATGCGGACCTACGCCAAGCGCGACGGCGCCGACTGGGTGCTGAACGGGCGCAAGATGTGGATCACCAACGGGTCGGTGGCCTCCGTCGCCGTGGTGTGGGCGCAGACCGACGAGGGCATCCGCGGGTTCGCCGTCCCGACGGACAGCGCCGGATTCTCCGCGCCGGAGATCAAGCACAAGTGGTCGCTGCGGGCCAGCGTCACCAGCGAGCTCGTCATGGACGACGTGCGGCTGCCGGCCGACGCGGTGCTGCCGGAGGTCACCGGACTCAAGGGGCCGCTCGGCTGCCTCAGCCACGCGCGGTACGGGATCATCTGGGGGTCCATGGGCGCGGCACGCGCCAGTTTCGAGTCCGCGCTCGGTTACGCGAAGACGCGGGAGCAGTTCGGCAAGCCGATCGGCGGCTTCCAGCTCACCCAGGCCAAACTCGCGGACATGGCCCTCGAACTCCACAAGGGCATCCTGCTCGCCCACCACCTGGGCCGGCGGATGGATGCGGGCACCCTGCGGCCGGAGCAGATCAGCTTCGGCAAACTCAACAACGTCCGCGAGGCCATCGAGATCTGTCGCACCGCGCGGACCATCCTCGGTGCCAACGGGATCTCCCTCGAATACCCCGTCATGCGGCACGCCACCAACCTCGAATCGGTCCTCACCTACGAGGGCACCGTCGAGATGCACCAACTGGTGCTGGGCAAGGCGCTCACCGGGCTCGACGCCTTCCGGTGAGGGCCCTGCCTAGCTCTGGTTGAAGAAATCGCGCGAGCGGCCGCCGGGCTCGCCGCTCACGATCTGGGTGTCGGCCGGGGTCAGCAGGAAGACCCTGGTCGCCACCCGCTCGATGGAACCGCGCAGCCCGAAGGTCAGTCCGGCCGCGAAGTCGACGACGCGCTTCGCGTCGCCCGGGTCCATCGACGACAGGTTGACGATCACCGGGACGCCCTCGCGGAACAGCTCGCCGATCCCCCGCGCGTCACGGAAGCCGTCCGGGGTGACCGTCGCGATCCGACGGCCCTGCTCGACGGCCGACTCCGACGCCACCCTGACCCGGGGGTCGGTGACCCACTGGTCGCCGGGCCCGGACACCGAGCCACCCTGGGGGGCCTCCGCGTAGTCGTCGTCGTAGTAACGCTCGTCGTCGCTGTCCTCCACGAGACCCAGCCAGGCACTCGCCTTGCGCACCGAACCCATGGACGCCTCCTTTCACCGCGGTCAGTCTGTCTTTCTCTCCGCTGCCCCTATGGTCGTCCATGATGCTGACAACGCGCCAAGTGGATAGTCGCCGCGCACGGGTTTCGTGACGGTACTGGTGCAGAACATGCGTTGCACGGTCAAGGATCCAGACGGCTACCGCTGCTGACTGAGTGAAAATACGACTGCCGCCTCCGTACGGGTGAGCGACGGGGACGTACGGGTGAAGAATCCGGCTCGATACGATGCCCCGCAGGCACGCGTACGACACACGGGGGAAGCAGTTGTTCGGCATCGTCAGACCTTGCACGCACCGGCTGGGGGAGCGGTTCAAAGCGGAGTGGATGGCTCATCTGTGCGGGCTCTGCCTGGCACTTCGGGGTGACCACGGCCAGTTCGCCCGGATCGTCACCAACTACGACGGGCTGCTCGTCTCCGTTCTGACGGAGGCTCAGTCCGGTCCGGCACCCGGTGCCCGGCGCACCGCCGGGCCCTGCCCCCTGCGCGGGATGCGTACCGCCCCGGTCGCCAACGGCGAGGGCGCGCGGCTCGCCGCCGCCGTCTCGCTCGTGCTGGCCTCCGCGAAGGTACGGGACCACGTGGCCGACCGCGACGGGCTGTTGGCCCGCGCCCCCATCGCCGCGGCCGCCCGCAAGGTGGCCCGCGGCTGGGACCGGGCCGGCGCCCGTACCGGGGCCTCGCTCGGCTTCGACACGGCGGTCCTCGTCGACGCCGTGGACCGGCAGGCGGGCATCGAGACGCTGGCCGGCCTCGGCACGCCCGTACTCGTGGTGACCGAGCCGACGGAGACCGCGACGGCCGCCGCCTTCGCCCATACCGCGCAGCTGGCCGGACGGCCAGGCAACGCGCCGGCGCTCGCCGAGGCGGGCCGGTACTTCGGCCGGCTCGCGCACCTGCTGGACGCGGTGGAGGATCGGAGCGCGGACGCCGCGGCCGGCGCCTGGAACCCGCTCACCGCGACCGGGACCTCGCTCACCGAGGCCCGGCGGCTCTGCGACGACGCCCTGCACGGCATCCGGCTGGCGCTGCGCGAGGTCGAGTTCGCCGACGCGGGACTCGCCCACCAGCTGCTCGTGCACGAGCTGCGCACCTCGGTGGACCGGGCCTTCGGGACCAGCAGCTGCGGGCACACGGCGACCGCTTCCGCCGGTCAGGGCGGCAACCCCTACGCGGGCGGGCCGTACACCGGCCAGGGCGGGACGCCGTACGGGCAGAACCCCTACGGCGGCGCTCCGTACGGCGGGGCTCCCTACGGCGGCGGAGCGGGTGGCCCCGGCGGCCCCGGGATGCCGCCGCCCATGGGCCCGGGCGGGTTCGGTGGCGCGCCGCCCCCGCAGAAGCCCCGCCGAGGGCTGCTCGCCGGCTGCGCGGTGGCCCTGGGACTGTTCTGCACCTGCCAGCTGTGCTGCACCGAGCACGAAGGGCCCTGGTCCCGCAAGAAGCGGGACCCGTGGTGCGACGCCTGCGAATGCTGCAACTGCTGCCCGAGCAACTCCGGCGGAAGCGGCGGTGGGAGCGGTGGCGGTGGCGGGGGCGACGGCTGCTGTGGCTCCTGCGACTGCTGCGGCTGCGACTGCTGAGTCACCTTCAGATTCCACAGCTTCAGATTCCACAGGTCCGGACGGAGTACGCCGCGATTCCCGTCCGGACCGGTGTGGAAGGGTTGAGCGGGATGAGCGATGACGCAGACGATCCGCCCGCCGACCGGCGGAAACGGCAAGAGCGCCGGGCGGCCGCCGTGTCCGCCCCCTACGGACCCCTCGCGCTGACCGGCGCCCTCCCCCCGGACTCCGCCGGGCCGGCCGACCACCCGGAAGGGCGAATTCCGGCCGTTCCGGGTAGTCGGCGCGCGGGCGGCGCCGGGGTGGTGGAGAGCGCCGCCGCGGAGGACTCCGTCCGCCCCGACGGCGAGCCCTCCACCGGTGACGCGGCACTCGCCTCGCTGACGGGCGGGCACGCGGGCTCGGCCACGGTCGGCCTCGACCGCGCCGTGCTGCCGCCCCGCGCCTTCGCCGACCGCTTCATCTGCCCCTTCCCGCCCCCCGGGAACACGCCGCCCTTCGCAGTGGCGGCGGGCGAGCGGCGGCTGAAAGGCGCCCTTGCGACCGGTAACTGACGCCCCCACACTCCCGACAGTGCTTGTCAGGGACACGGCGCAAAAGCGTGCACTCCCCCGTGCCCCGACTGCGCCTCACGGGCTCCGGCAACCCCACGAACGCCGGGCCCCCGACCCTCTCGGAGGACGAGAAGTGAGGATCAAGAGCATCACCCGTACCAGGCTGCTCGCGGTGGCCACCGGCCTGGCCGCCGTCGCAGCGCTCGCCGCCCCCACCGTGGCGAACGCGGACCCACAGGACGGCGGGTACAGCCCCGCCCGGCTGGCCTCGGCCGGCGCCTCCGTCCTGCGCGCCGACGTCGCGGGCACCGCCTGGCACACCGACCCCGCCACCGGAACACTCGTGGTCACCGCCGACTCCACCGTCTCCGCCGCCGACCTCGCGAGAATCAAGCGCGAGGCCGGAGCCGACGCCGGGGCCCTGCGCATCGAGCGCACCCCGGGCAAGCTGACCAAGCTGATCTCCGGCGGTGACGCGATCTACGCGTCGAGCTGGCGCTGCTCGCTCGGCTTCAACGTGCGCAGCGGAAGCACCTACTACATCCTCACCGCCGGGCACTGTACCGACGGCGCGGGCACCTGGTGGACCAACTCCTCCCACACCACCACGATCGGCGCGACCGTGGGCTCCAGCTTCCCCACCAACGACTACGGCCTCATCCGCTACGACAACACCTCGCTCGCCCACCCCGGCACCGTCGGCAGCCAGGACATCACCAGCGCCGTCAACGCCACGAACGGCATGTCCGTGACCCGGCGCGGCTCCACCACCGGCACCCACAGCGGCACGGTGACCGGCCTCAACGCCACCGTCAACTACGGCGGCGGCGACATCGTCTACGGCATGATCAAGACCAACGTCTGCGCCGAACCCGGCGACAGCGGCGGCCCCCTCTACTCGGGCACCCGCGCGGTCGGCCTCACCTCCGGCGGCAGCGGCAACTGCTCGTCGGGCGGGACCACGTACTTCCAGCCCGTGGTCGAGGCCCTCAACGCCTACGGGGTCAGCGTGTACTGACCCGGCCGGCGGGCAGGACGTCCGCCAGGCCCGCGGCACGATCGTGAGCCCCTGCCCGAACTGCCGGGCGGGGGCTCATTTTTGGTGGAACGAGGACGCGTCGCGGTCGCGAAGCACTCCAGGGCGTACGTCGACGCGCACTGCGCCGCGAAGTGGCCGACCCTGGGTGTCCCGGTCTCGTGCCGTTCGGGCCGGGGCGGGCTCGCGCGCTACGTACGGGGGACGAGCAGGGCCGCCGCCGAGCGGGCCCGCTCCAGGGCGTGGGCGCGGTCCGCGCCGCGCTGGCCCAGCACCACCCGGGTGCTCAGCCCGTCCAGCAGGGCGAGCAGCTCCGAGGCCCGGGCGGGCACGTCCACGGCCGCGAAGCGGCCCTGCTCCACGCCCTTGGCCAGCAGTGCTTCCAGGTCCCGCTGCCAGCCCTCGTCGATCTCCTCCTGGGCCGCCTTGAGCGGCTCGTTCGAGGCGGTACGGGCCCACAGCTCGATCCACAGCGTCCAGCGCGGGTCGCGCGGGCCCTGGGGGAGGTAGAGCTCCAGGAACAGGTCGAGCTTGCGGGCGGCCGTCACCCGGCGGCCGAGCAGGGCCCGGCGCTCGCCGGTGAGCAGGTCCTCGCTCCAGCGCAGGGCCGCCAGGAGGAGCCGGTCCTTGCTGCCGAAGTAGTACAGGATGTGGCCGCCGCTGGTGCCGAGCCGCTCGGCCAGCGCGGACATGGTGAGCGCGGCCAGCCCGTCCTCGGCGATCGCCGCCATGGCCTCTTCGAGCATCCGCTCCTGGGCGATCCGCCCGTCGCGCCGCCGGGCCGCTCCAGCTCCAGCTCCGGCTCCAGCTCCGGCTCCAGCTCCGGCTCCAGCTCCAGCTCCGGCTCCAGCTCCGGCTCCCGCCACCGCTCCCGCTCCCGCCACCGGTCCCGCCCTCCGTCTCACCTGGCCCGACCTTATCCCGGGCAGGGTCTTGACGCGGGCGGGGTGTGGCCCTCATCTTGAATGCCATTCAAGAACCTAGAACGGCGTTCAAGATCAGGGGTGCGTATGACGCAGCAGGAGACAGTCGACGTCGACGAGGTGTTCCGGGTCGAGACCCACGGGATCGACCCCATCCCCGACGCCGAACGCCACGGCAGCGCCAAGGACCTCTTCTGGCTCTGGTTCGGCTCCAACCTCACCTTCACCTACGTGATCAACGGCGCCCTCGCCGTCGCATTCGGACTCTCCTTCTGGCAGGCCACCGCCGTGGTCGTGATCAGCGGACTGTCCTTCTTCGCCGTCAGCGCCGCCGGACTCGGCGGCATCCGCACCGGCACCGCCACCCTGGTCATCTCCCGCGCCGCCTTCGGCCACCGCGGCAACTTCCCGGCCGGCGTCCTCAACTGGGTGGTGAGCATCGGCTACACCATCGTCAACACCGTGGTCGGCACCCTCGCTCTGGAGGTCTTCTTCGCCGAAGTCGGCCTGGGCGGGGGGCGGGCGGTACGCGGCCTCGCACTCGGCATCACCCTCGCGTTGACCTTCGCCGTCGCGATGTGGGGCCACGCCACCGTGCAGTTCGCCGAACGCTGGATGGCCTACGTCCTCGCCGCCGGCTTCGGCGTGCTGCTGGTCTTCGTCCTGCCCGGCGCCGACACCGCCGCCCCGGCCGCCGCCCCCGGGCTGTCCGGCTGGAGCCTGGCGTTCGTCGTCATGCTCGCCGGGCCGTTCTCGTACCTGCCGATGCCCGCCGACTACACCCGCTACCTGCCCCGGACCACCTCGCTCAGGTCGATCACCTGGATGGGTGCCCTCGGCGGATTCGTCTCCTCCGTGGCCCTCGGCGTCGCGGGCGTGGCCGCCGCCACGCAGACCGACATGACCGACGCGGTCGCCGGGGCCGAGAGCCTGCTGCCCGGCTGGTTCCAGCCGCTGTTCCTGGCCCTCGTACTCGGCGGCTCGGTCACCAACTCGATCATCACCCTCTACTCCTCCAGCCTGAACCTCCAGGTCCTCGGCATCCCCTGGAGCCGCGCCCGGGCCATCGTGATCAGCGCCGCCGTCACCGCCGCGGGCTCGCTGGCCGCCCTGTTCCTCACCGACTTCACCACCTCCCTGCTCTCCTTCCTCTCCCTCCTGATCATCGTGTTCGCGCCCTGGGGCGGGGTGTTCCTCGCCGACATGCTGCTGCGCCGCTGCCGCTACGACGCCGACGCGCTGCACACCGGGCGCGAGGGCGCGTACTGGTACCGCGCCGGCTACCACCCGGCCGGGGTGGCCGCGCTGCTCGCCGGCATCGTCTTCGCGGCCCTCACCTGCGACTCCGAGCTGTGGACCGGGCCGCTGGTGGCGCCGCTCGGCGGCGCCGACCTCACCCTGCTCGGCTCGGCCGTCTCCGCGCTCACGTACTGGGCCCTCGTACGCCGCGTCCCGGCGCACGTCCCGGCCGCCGCCTGAACACAACGCCGATGCCCACGCGAACGCCCACGCACACGCCCTACGCAACGGAGCACCCTCACATGGCACGCCCCTTCCCCGCCGACCTGCTGCTCACCGGAGCCCGGATCCACACCGTGGACCCGCGGCTGCCCGAGGCCGAAGCCCTCGCCGTCCACGACGGGGTGATCGTCTGGGTCGGCCAGGACCGCGACGCCGCCGCCTGGGCCGGACCGGACACCGAGCGGATCGACGCGGGTGGGAAGCTGGTGCTGCCCGGCTTCATCGACGCGCACAACCACGTCCGGCTCGGTTCCGACGACGCCTGCGTGCAACTCGCCGGGGTGCGCAGCCTGGAGGGCATCCACGCGCGGATCCTGGCCTGGAGGGAGGCCCACCCGGACGCCGAGTGGATCGAGGCCGAGGCCTTCGACTACTCCGCCATCCCCGGCGGACGGATGCCGGACGCCGCCGACCTGGACCCGGTCACCGGGGACATCCCCGCCCTCGTGCTCTCGTACGACGTCCACACGGCCTGGCTGAACACGGCGGCCATGCGGCGCCTCGGTGTCACCCGGGACCGTACGGACCTGCCCTTCGGCACGGCGGCGGTGGACCCGCGGACCGGCGAACCCACCGGATTCGTCAAGGACTTCGCGGTCAAGGGGCTCTCGCGGGACGGCCACCGGGCCCTGCGCGAGCTGGGCGTGCCGTGGGCCTCGCCGGACCGGCAGTACGGACGGCTCGCGAAGAGCCTCGACGACGCGATCGGCTTCGGCATCACCACGGTGGTGGAGCCGCAGAACTCCCTCGACGACCTGGAGCTCTACGAACGGGCCCGGGCGGAGGGGCGGCTGCGCTCGCGGATCGTCGCGGCGCTGTTCCACCCGCGCGGCACGAGCGGGGCCGACCTGGACGCGTTCGCCGAAGCCGCCCGGAGGTACGCGGGGGACCGGCTGCGGGTGGGCCCGCTCAAGCTGTACATCGACGACGTGGTGGAACCGCGGACGGCCGCGCTGCTGGAGCCGTACGCGGGGTGCGGGGCGCATCGGGGCGAGACCTTCTACCCGCCCGAGGAGTTCGCGGAACTGCTCACGGAGCTGGACGCGCGGGGCTTCCAGTGCTTCGTGCACGCCACGGGCGACCGGGGCATCCGGACCGTCCTGGACGCGGTGGAGCGCGCGCGGGCGGTGAACGGCCCGCGCGACGCCCGGCACCAGGTGGTGCACGTGGAGTGCCTGGATCCGGCGGACGTACCGCGCTTCGCGGAGCTGGGCGTGGTCGCCTGCATGCAGCCGAGGCACTGCGCGCCGGAGATCGCGGGCCCCGGCCAGGACTGGGCGCGCAACGTGGGCGAGGACCGCTGGCACAAGGCGTGGCCGATGCGGAGCCTGCACGGGGCGGGGGCCGTGCTGGCGTTCTCCAGCGACTGGAACGTGGCCGAGATGGATCCGATGATCGGCATCTACACGGCGGTGACGCGGCGCCCGCTGGGCGGGGGAGAGCCGTGGCAGCCGGACGAGACGGTGGACGTGCGGACGGCGGTGCACGGCTACACGATGGGCTCGGCGCGCGCCAACTTCCTGGAGGCGGAGCGGGGTTCCCTCACGGTGGGCAAGGCGGCGGACTTCGTGGTCCTGTCCCGGGACATCCTCTCCGTGCCGCCGGCCCAGATCCCGGGCACGGTCGCCGAAACGGTGGTGGTGGCGGGCGAGGTCGTTCACCGCGCCTGACCGCTGCGCGAAGCCTCACCGGGCGCGGCCCTGCCCCACGCCTCAAGCGCCGGCGGGGCCGAAAGACCTGGGGCTCCGCCCCCGGACCCCGCGCTGCGTCGGCGCGGCTCAAGGACCTGGGGCTCCGCCCCCGGACCCCGCGCTGCGTCGGCGCGGCTCAAGGACCTGGGGCTCCGCCCCCGGACCCCGCGCTGTGTCGGCGTGGCTCAAGGACCTGGGCTCCGCCCCAGACCCCACGCCTAGAACGCCGGCGGGGCTGAAAGATGCCCGGCTCGCGGGCGTGGTCTTCGGGGGCCGGGGTGTTCACCGGGCGTCCGTGCTCTCGCCCGCGAAGCGGGGTACGGAGGGCGCGTCGTCCGGCAGTCCGCTGCCCACGGCGGCGCCCGGGCGGCCCCTGCGGAAGACGGCGCAGGCCACTGTGACCGCGGAACCGAGTACCGCCCAGCCGGCCAGCACCAGCATCGGGCCGCCCGCGCCGTTGCCGCTGAAGTACGTGATGGAGCGCGCGGCGTACGTACCGGCGCCCGGCGGCAGGGCCGGGCCGATGGCCCTCCAGAACGGCGGCAGCAGCGGGTACGGGTAGGCGCCGCCCGCGCTCGGATTGCCGAGCACCACGACCAGCAGGATCGCGAGACCGATGCCGACCACGCCCGCCAGCCCCTGGAAGGCCAGCGTGATCGCACCGACCGCGAAGACGACCAGGGTCCCCAGCCCCCACAGGCCCATGAGGGAGCCGGGCAGCGCGTCCAGGACCGGGCCGGCGATGACCGCGCCGAGCAGTCCGGCGACGATCGCGTACACGAGCAGCGCGCCGAGCCGGATGACGGCGCGGGCGGAGTTCGCGGGCCGGGCGCCGGCGCTGATCGCGAGGATCGCGGCGCACAGGTAGCCGCCCACGCACCAGCCGACGACCAGGTAGAAGGCGCTCAGGCCGCGGCTGTCGCCCTCGTGGGCCGGGGCCACGTCGGTGACCTGGACGGTCCGCCCCTGGGCCTTCTCGACCGCGCCGACCACTGCTTCGAGGGCCTGCGAGAGGGAGGCCCCGGCGCCGGAGGCGACCAGCAGCCGGTCGGTCCGGCCGGCCGGGTCGATGATCAGCGCGCCGTCCACGTCCCGGTTCCTGATCAGACGGACCGCGGCGGCCTCGTCCTCGGCCGTACGGGGGTCGAGCGGCTTGCCGGGCAGGGCGGCGAGCTGCTCCGCGGACCGTTCGGCGACCTGGGCGAGGGGGGCGGTCACGGCGATCGGGATCTCGCTGGGCTTCGGGTGGTGGAAGGCGCCGATGTACGAGGTGATGAAGGCGAGCTGGAGCGCCAGCACCCCCAGGACCAGCAACGCCGCCCGGGTGGTCACGGCGTCCTTGAGCTCGGCGAGGAAACCGCCGGACGGGCCTGGGTCGGTGCTCTGGGTGGGCTGGGTCATGTCTCACACGCTCGGCGTACCGGGGGCGGGACGCAGCAGGGGTGGGCCGAATGGATGACCAGGCGGATGACCAGGACGGACGCCACGGGCAGACGTCTCGGACAGGTGTCGCGGACAGTCGCGGACAGTCGGCTCGGCTGATCGAACAAGTGTTTCGCACGGATATTCGAATTGCTCTATGGTGGAAGACGGGGGGAGGTTCATCGAGCGAAGCAGGAGGCCGCGGGTGCCTGGTTTTACGCATCTGCACACCGTTTCGGGGTTCTCCATGCGCTACGGAGGCTCGCACCCGGAACGACTGGCGGAGCGTGCCGCCGAGCGGGGCATGGACGCCCTCGCCCTGACCGACCGCGACACCCTGGCGGGCGCGGTCCGGTTCGCGAAGGCGTCCGTGAAGGCCGGCATCCGGCCGCTGTTCGGGGTGGACCTGGCCGTTTCCCCTGCCGTGTCGCTCGCCGGGCCCCCTGCCGCGGGCTCGGCCGGGTCGGGGGGCCCGGCCGGGTCCCGGGCGGCGGGGCCGGCGGGCCCGACGGGGCCCACCGAGGCCTCGTACCGGCGGCGCAACCCCGTCAAGGGCGGGGCCTTCATCGACGAGTCCGCTCCGCGCGCGGTGTTCCTCGCCCGCGACGGGGCCGCCGGATGGGCCGAGCTGTGCCGGATGGTCACCGCCGCCCATGCGGGGGACGGGGACGCGGGACGGCAGCCGGTGCTGCCCTGGAGCGCCCTGCGCGGCGAGGGCGTCCTCGTGCTGCTCGGGCCCGGCTCCGAGACGGGGCGGGCGCTCGCCGCGGGCCGCCCCGACCGGGCCGCCCGGCTGCTCGCGCCCTGGCGGGAGGTCTTCGGCGACTCCCTGCGTCTGGAGGCCGTCCACCACGGCCGCACCGGCACCGGGCCCGGTTCGCTCCGGCTGGCCGCCCGTACCGTCGGCTTCGCCGCCGAGCAGGGCGTCCCGGCCGTGCTGACCAACGCCGTCCGCTACGCCGACCCCGGCCAGGGCCCGGTCGCCGATATCCTCGACGCGGCCCGCCGCCTGGTCCCCATCGACCCCCGCGCCTCCCTCGACAGCGGCGAACGCTGGCTCAAGGGCCCCGCCGCCATGGCCGAGGCCGCCGACCGGATCGCCCGGGCCGCCGGCCTGCGCCCCGCCGACGCGCGGCGCCTCCTCGCGGAGACCCGGCGTACCGCCGAGGCCTGCGCGGTGGACCCCGAGGACGACCTCGGCATGGGATCCGTGCACTTCCCCGAGGCCCGCCTCGTCGGCGCGGCCCACCGCAGCGCCCAGCGGGTCCTCGCCTCCCGCGCCTCGGCGGGCATGGTGCTGCGCGGTTACGCCGACGACCCCGCGTACTGGGAGCGGATGCACCACGAGCTCGACATCATCGCCCACCACGGCTACGCCTCGTACTTCCTGACGGTCGCTCAAGTGGTGGACGACGTACGGGCGATGGGCATCCGTGTGGCCGCCCGCGGCTCCGGCGCCGGCTCCCTCGTCAACCACCTGCTCGGCATCGCACACGCCGACCCCGTCGCGCACGGCCTGCTGATGGAGCGCTTCCTGTCCAAGCGCCGGCGCGTCCTGCCCGACATCGACATCGACGTGGAGTCCGCCCGCCGGTTGGAGGTCTACCGGCGGATCATCGGCCGGTTCGGCGCCGAGCGCGTCGCCACCGTCTCCATGCCCGAGACCTACCGGGTCCGGCACGCCATCCGCGACGTCGGCGCCGCCCTGTCCATGGACCCGGCCGTCACCGACCGGCTCGCCAAGGCCTTCCCGCACATCCGCGCCCGCGACGCCCGCGCCGCGCTGGAGGAGCTGCCCGAACTGCGCGACGTACGGGGGGAGTCGTACGGGCGGCTGTGGGAGCTCGTCGAATCGCTCGACGCGCTGCCGCGCGGGATCGCCATGCACCCGTGCGGGGTGCTGCTCTCCGACGCCTCGCTGCTCGCCCGTACGCCGGTGGTGCCCACCAGCGGCGAGGGCTTCCCCATGTCCCAGTTCGACAAGGACGACGTGGAGGACCTCGGGCTGCTCAAACTCGACGTGCTGGGCGTACGGATGCAGTCCGCGATGGCGCACGCCGTCGCGGAGATCCGGCGCGGCACGGGGGAGGAGCTCGACCTGGACGACCCGGCGCAGGTGCCGCCGGGCGACCGGGCCACGTACGAGCTGATCCGCTCGGCCGAGACGCTGGGCTGCTTCCAGATCGAGTCCCCGGGCCAGCGGGACCTGGTGGGGCGGCTCCAGCCGGCCACCTTCCACGACCTGGTCGTCGACATCTCCCTCTTCCGGCCGGGGCCGGTGGCCGCCGACATGGTGCGGCCGTTCATCGAGGCCCGGCACGGGCGGGCCCCGGTGCGCTTCCCGCACCCGGACCTGGCCGACGCGCTGCGCGAGACGTACGGGGTGGTGGTCTTCCACGAGCAGATCATCGAGATCGTCAACATCATGACCGGCTGCGGGCGGGACGAGGCGGACCGGGTGCGGCGCGGGCTGTCCGACCCGCAGTCGCAGGGGCGGATCAAGGTCTGGTTCGCGGCGAAGGCGGGCGAGCGCGGCTATCCGGTGGAGGTGATCGGCCGGACCTGGGAGATCGTGGAGGCCTTCGGCAGCTACGGATTCTGCAAGGCGCACGCCGTGGCCTTCGCGGTGCCCACGTACCAGTCCGCGTGGCTGAAGGCGCACCACCCGGCGGCCTTCTACGCCGGGCTGCTGACCCACGATCCGGGGATGTACCCGAAGCGGCTGCTGCTGGCGGACGCGCGGCGGCGGGGCGTGCCGGTGCTGCCGCTGGACGTGAACCGGTCGGCGGCCGCCCACCGTATCGAACTGGTGTCCGATGTGTCTGGGGTGTGGGGGCTGCGGCTCGGGCTGTCCGACGTCCACGGCATCAGCGGGGCCGAGGCGGGCCGGATCGAGGCCGGACAGCCGTACGCCTCCCTGCGCGACTTCTGGGACCGGGCGCACCCGGGCCGACCGGTGGCCGAACGCCTCGCGCAGGTCGGGGCGTTGGACGCCTTCGGTGCCAACCGGCGCGACCTGCTGCTGCACTTGACCGAACTGCACGGCGCGCAGCGGGCGGCCGGCGTACGCGGACCTCAACTCCCCTTGGAAGGCGGCCGGTCCACGGCCTCCGTCGGGCTGCCCGACCTGACCGACGCGGAACGGCTCAGCGCCGAGCTGGGCGTCCTCGGCATGGACGCCTCGCGGCACCTGATGGCGGACCACCACGCCTTCCTGGCAGAGCTCGGGGTGATCCCGGCGCGGCGGCTGCGGGACGCCGGGCACGGGCAGACGGTCCTGGTCGCGGGTGCCAAGGCGGCCACCCAGACCCCGCCGATCCGGTCCGGGAAGCGGGTCATCTTCACCACGCTGGACGACGGGACGGGCCTGGTCGACCTGGCCTTCTTCGACGACAGCCACGAGGCCTGCGCGCACACCGTCTTCCACTCCTTCCTGCTGCTGGTACGGGGCGTCGTGCAGCGGCGGGGCCCGCAGAGCCTGAGCGTGGTCGGGGCGGCGGCCTGGAACCTGGCCGAGCTGGTGGAACTGCGGGCCGCCGGCGGGCTGGACGCGGTCGCGGCACGGCTGGCGGAGCCGCTGCCCACCGCGTCCGGGCCCTCGGACTCCGGCCGCCGCATCCAGTTGTCCACGGGGTACGAGATGAACCCCTGGGCCGACCTCCAGCCGCCGGGCACCGGCCCCGCGACCGGACGCAAGCTGTGGCACTCCAGCCCGGGGAGCGCGGGATGAGCACCGGTATGAGCACCGTGATGTGCCTGCGGCTGCACCCCGCCGACGGCGGTCCGCTCGGGGCGGACGCGTACGCCGGGGTGCTCGCGCTGCTCGGCGGGATCACCCCGGCCGTGCAGGCCCTGCCGCCCGACGCGGCCCTCGCCGATGTCCGGGCCGCGCTGCGGTACTTCGGCTGCGACGCCGCCGGGCTGGCCGCCGTGATCCGGGTCCGGGCCCTCGCCCTGCACGGCGTGGACGCCGCCGTCGGCGTGGCCGGCAACCCCATGCTGGCCCGGGCGGCGGCTCGCGAGGCCCGGCCCGGGGCGACCCTGGTGATCCCCGACGAGCCCGTAGCCGTACGGGAGTTCCTGGCCCGTAAGCCCGTCACCGCCCTCGACGGGGTCGGCCCCAAGGCCGCCCGCACCCTGTGCTCCTACGGACTCGACTCCGTCGGCCGGGTCGCCGCCGCCCCGCCCGCCGCCCTGCGGCGGATCCTCGGCGCCCGGCTCGGCCGCGAGGTGCAGGAGCGCGCCCTCGGGATCGACCGGACCCCCGTCCGGCCGGGCGCGGCAGCCCGCGCCATCGCCGCGGAGCGGACCTTCGAACGGGACGAGCTGGACCCCGTACGGCACCGGCGGGCTCTGCTCTCGCTGACGGAGGAGCTCGGCGCGAAGCTCCGTACTCCCCTCCGTGCTCCCCTCCGCACTCCCCTTCGTACACAAGAACAGGGCGCGGGACAGGTCTGCCGCACGCTCTCGCTCACCGTCCGCTGCGCCGACCGCACCACGCTCACCCGGACCCGCACCCTGGCCGAACCCACCGCGCACTCCGCCGTCCTGACCGCCACGGCCTACGCCCTGTACGCCGGGCTGGGCCTGCAGCGGGCCCGGGTCCGCGCGCTGTCCCTGCGCGCCGAGGACCTGACCCCGGCCGAACGGGCCACGCGGCAGCTCAGTCTGGACCCCGAGGACGAGAAGGCCCGCCGCCTGGAAGCCGTGACGGACCGGGTGCGCGCCCGCTTCGGGCCGCACGCCATCGCCCGCGGCACGCTCGCGGCGTGACGGGGTGCCGGCGGCATACCGGCAGAGGATCGGACGACACGCGAGTTTTTACCGACGCGTAACTTCCCTGTGTTGCTACTCACCCGTAATTTGGCGGCAGCAGCGCCCCCTTGTGATCCGGATCACGGGACGAACCCCCACGCTCCATCCCCTTGAGTCGAGCCGCAAGGAGATCACACGATGCTGCCCTGGAGACGCCTGCTCCGCCCGCTGGCCGTCCTCGCCCTCACCGCCGCCACGCTCGTCGTCCCCACCGGCGCAGCGCAGGCGGCGTCCGCACCCAGCAGCGGATGGAACAACTGGTCCTGCAAGCCGTCCGCCGCGCATCCGCGCCCCGTCGTGCTCGTGCACGGCACCTTCGGCAACTCCGTCGACAACTGGCTCGGCCTCGCGCCGTACCTCGTGCACCGCGGGTACTGCGTCTACTCGCTCGACTACGGGCAGCTGCCCGGCGTGCCCTTCTTCAACGGGCTCGGACCCATCGACAAGTCCGCCGGCCAGCTCGACGTCTTCGTCGACAAGGTGCTCGCCGCCACCGGCTCCGCCAAGACCGACATCATCGGGCACTCACAGGGCGGCATGATGCCGCGCTACTACCTGAAGTTCCTCGGCGGCGCGGCCAAGGTCAACGCGCTCGTCGGGCTGGCCCCCGACAACCACGGCACCACACTGCTCGGCCTCACCCAACTGCTTCCGTACTTCCCCGGGGCCGAGGACCTGATCAGCAGCACGACCCCGGGCCTCGCCGACCAGATCGCCGGATCCGCCTTCCAGAACAAGCTGAACGAGGGCGGGGACACCGTGCCCGGGGTGAAGTACACGGTGATCGCGACCAAGTACGACGAGGTGGTCACGCCGTACCGGAGCGGGTTCCTGGACGGACCGAACGTGAAGAACGTCGTACTCCAGGACCTGTGCGTCCTGGACCTCTCGGAGCACGTCGCCATCGGTCTCACGGACCGGATCGCCTGGCACGAGGCGCTGAACGCCCTCGACCCGGCACACGCCGAACGGACCACCTGCGCGTCGGTCTTCGACTGACCGAAGCGCAGGCGGCCCGGGTCGTGAACCAGCGGCCGCGCCGACCTTCCCCGGCTACCGCTGGGAGGTGCCCCCGGTCGTACGGCGGCGGGCCACCGCGAACAGTACGGCGGCGCCGACGGCCAGGACGCCGGCCCCGGCGATCGCGATCGTCGGGGTGGCGCTGCTGCCGCCCGTCTCGGCGAGGTTGCGGTTCTGCGCGGACTGCGACGGGACCGGGGCGGCGGCGGCCTGCCCGTTCGTCTTCGGGTCGTTGTCGCCGTGGCCGCCGTGCTCCACCGTGGACTTGTCCGCGCCGTCGGCGATCTGCTGGTCCGTCGGGGCCGAGGGCGCGGAACTCGCACTCGCACTCGCGCCGGGCTTCGTGCTCGGCTTGGAGCTGGGCCCGGTGCTGGACCCGGTGCTGGACCCGGTGCTGGGCCCGGTGCTCGGCCCGGTGCTCGGCTTGGAGTCCGAACCGCCGCCGCTGTCCTTGCCGAAGACCACGTCCGAGCAGGTGTAGAAGGCCTCCGGGCTGTCCGAGCGCTGCCAGATGCTGTAGATCAGGTGGCGGCCGGACTTGTTGGGGACCGTGCCGGAGAAGACGTAGTCGCCGTTCTGCATTCCGGGGTCGGTGGCCTTCGCGAACGGCGCGGGCTCCAGGTCGGACCACTTCAACGGTTTCGCCGGGTCGTACCCGTCCTTCGTCACGTACAGCTCGAAGGAACCCTTGTGGGGTGCGGTCCCCTTGTAGCGGAAGGTGTGCGCGCCCGCCGTCATCGGGCTCGCCGGCCAGTCGGCGCGCGCCAGGTCCAGGCCCTGGTACTTGTCGTTGCCGGCGGAGCACAGCTGGCCGTTCGGGATCAACGCCCGGTGGTTCCCCGCCGCGTTGGCGATGTTCACCGCGTTCCAGTCGTAGAACGCCTGCGCCCCGCTCGCCGCGACCGCGGCCTTGCACGCCGCGGACCGTGGGGACTCCGGCCCCTCCGCGTAGCAGGCCGCCACCCGGCTGACCGGGTCCGTCATCGAGCCGTGGGCGGCCGCGGGAGCGGCGGCGTACGCGGCCACCGCGAGCGGGGCGAGGCCGGCAGCGGCGATACGGACGGCGGTGCGGCGTGCGGGCATGGGTGGATCTCCTTCGGGCGCAAGGCAGGGGTGCGCCAGCGGAATCGGAATCGGGCCCGTGGCGTGGCGCCGCCCCCCGGCGGCGCCACATCGGGCCCTTCCTGTCCTGGCTCAGCCAAGCTAGCCCCCCGAACCGCGGGTTCCCCCGGGTTCGGCCCCCTGGAGAGGATCCTTAGGATCCGCTTAAGGCAGGGGTAAGAAGCCGCTCAGGAAACGGGGTGACGAAGCCCGTTCGCCCACCGCCCTAGTGGCGCCGAGGGCGCGCCTTCGTGGTCTGAGCTCGGGCTTTGGCGGCGCGGCCGAAGGCGCCGAGAGCCGGCAGGCCGCCTATCACGAGGTCGCCGCTGATGCCGGCTCCTCAGGGTTCGTCTGCCTCGACCGCGTACACGTGGGGCTGTCCGCCTTGCCAAGCGATGGCCGGTGAGTTGCCGAGGACGAGTTCCTCCGGGTCGGGCAGGTCGAGGCGCCGCAGGAACTCGATCAGGTCCGCATCGGAATGGGCGACGCCGAGGACGGTGTCGACGCCGCGGATACGGATCACGACCCGTCGGCCGCCCGTCGGGGAGATCCGGTGTACGAGGATCGGCGCATGGTCCATGCCTCCAGCCTGTGGGGTCGTGGCTGGTCCGGCACCCCGAGCGCGCAGATCCGCAGCGCGGCGAGGCACTTGGCAGCGGGCGAAACCCGCAGCCGGCCGAGGCCGGAGCCGCCGGCCGAGAGGGGTCGGTCGATGCCGAAAGCAGCTACGACCCGTCATGGCCGAGGGCACTGAGGCCATGGACGAGATCTTCTCGGGGAATGCGGTGGCCCCCCTGTTCGGCTCCCAGGAGCCAAACAGGGGGGCGCCTGCGGCGTCGTTGACCTGCCGAAACGGACCGAACAGAGGATGCGTGCTCGTTACGGTCCGCTTGAGGCAGGGGCAAGAAGCCGCTCAGGAAACGCGGACGTGCGAGGAGGTACGGGGAGGTCAGCCCGTGCAGCCGGGGACGCTGCCGGGCGGGGCGCAGTTGTCCGGGCGGTTGTCGCGCACCGTGGTGCGGTCCAGCGTCACCGTGCCGTCGTTGTTGCGGATGCCGCCGCCGCTGCCGATGCCGCCGTTCGCGGTGTTGCGGCGTACCTCGGAATCGGTCAGGTTCACGGTGCCGCCGTCCGTGCGGATGCCGCCGCCCTGTTCGGAGGCCGTGTTGCGGGTCACCTTGGTGTGGTTCAGCGTCAGCGCGTTGGCGTTGATGATGCCGGCGCCGTTGTCGGCCCAGTTGTCGCGCACCTTGGAGCGGGTCAGCGTCGCAGAGCCGAAGTTGGCGAGGCCGCCGCCGTTGGCGGCGCTGTTGTCGTTCAGCGTGGATTCGGAGAGCGACAGCGTGCCCTGGTTGCGGATGCCGCCGCCGCTGTCCGTCGCGGTGTTGTGGCGCACCACCGAGCGGATCAGGTTCAGGGTGGCGCCGGCCTCGTTGAGGATGCCGCCGCCGTTGTTGGCCTGGTTGCCGGCCACCGTGGACTCGGTCAGCGTCAGCGTGCCGCGGTTGAGAATGCCGCCGCCGATGGGGCCGGGGATGGCGGCGTCGGGCTCGGTGACGGTACCGGTGCCGTTGACGATGGTCAGGTGGGACAGCCGCACCCGGACGCCCGGCGCGACGGTGACGGTCGAGCCGTCCCGGTTGCCGTTCAGGGTCGAGTACTTCTGACCGGTCACGGTCAGGTTGTTGTCGACGGAGAAGGTGAAGGGGCCGACGCAGGTCCCCTTCACCAGCAGCGTGTCCCCGGGGGCGGCGCTGTCGATCGCGGGCTGCAGGGCCAGCGGGTTGTGGAAGCAGTTCACCACCGTGGGACGGTCGTCGCCGGTGTCCGTGCCGGCGGCCGTGGCCGGGATCGCCCCGACCAGGCCGACCGCCCCCGCCGCTGCCGCCACCGTCGCCGTCGTCGCCCACCGGCGTGCTTGCTCGAGCATCCGTCATTCTCCTGTCTCCGTGCAGCGCGGAACGCCCGACGGCCTTCCCCGCTGTTGTCTCCGGCGCGCGCGACCCTGAGCGCCCACGCCGGAACAACCGATCCCCTTTTGGGCGGGGTCAGCCCCGGAGAGGGCCCCACGTCCCCCGAACGGCCCGGGACGATGACCGGTGTGGCCCACAAAACAGGGATGCGCGGGCCCGGCAGGTCCGCGCTACGCCAGGAGCGCGGGCAGGCCGCCCGGGGTCCGGGCCTGGTCGTCCAGGGCGTCGAGGGCCCGTACGGCCTGGGCGGCCGCCTCGGGGTCGCTCGCGGTGAGCCCGCTCTCCGCGAACTCGTCCTCGTCCAGTCGCAGCACCGAGGACCCGTCCGCCGAGACCCACAGGTCGAGGTCCAGGTCCTCCACGTGGATCTCCCCGCTCCGCACCACGGCCGGGCGGGTGACGTCGCAGTACCAGCCCTTGAGGACCCCGTCGCCGGTCCACACCTCCTTGACCGCGTACCAGCGGGTCCGCCAGAAGTGCTCGACGAACACGTCGCCCGGCTCGAAGCGGACGAAGCCGAAGTCGCGTACGCCCTCGGCCGCCCACGGGGCGCGTACCGAGATGCGGTCGCCGTCGTCGGCGACCCGCGCCGCCGGATAACGGATCTTGACTCGGCCCGCCTTGGTCAGGACGACGGTCAGTTGCTCGGTCACTCGGTCTCCAGCCTCTTCGTGTAGCGCGTCTCGGTCGCGCAGATCTCGTACCCGAACCACGTGTTGATGGCGAGCATCGGGCCGTTCCCGGCGTCGTTGCCGGTGAAGGCCTCCGTGTACCCGGCCTCGCGGGCCCGGTGCAGGGACACCGTCTTGGCGAGCTTGGCCAGGCCGCGGCCGCGGAAGGCGCGCAGGGTGCCGGTCATCGCCGAGCCGTAGCGGGTGGCGCCGTCGGTCCGGGCGGCGCTGAAGGCGGCCACCGTGCCGTCGACGAGGACGACGGTGGTCAGCTCCTTGTCCAGGGACGGGCTGTTCCAGGTCTGCGCGAGCCAGTCCTCGTAGTCGTCCAACTCGGTGACGACGTCGCCCGGTTCGTCGGAGGTCGTCTCCGCGTCAGCCTCGAAGAGCGGACGAGGGTCGGCGGCGAAGGCGGAGCCGGGACGCAGCTCGACCCCGGGCGGGAGGGTCTCCGGGAGCGGGGGCAGCGCGGCCGCCGTCAGGTCCAGGCGCAGGAAGTGCGCGGACCGGCTGGGCCGGTAGCCGTGCCGCTCGGCGAAGGCGCGGTGGGCGGGCTCGTCGAGGACCCATGCGTACGTGTCCACCGCGCCGTGGGCGGCGAGGTGGTCCTCGGCCGCGGCGAGCAGCAGGCGGCCGGCGCCGAGGCCGCGGTGCGCGGGGTCGACGTACGCGTTGACGTAAGAGTGGCCGGGCTCGGGGCTGTCGTACGCGATGCCGACCTGGGCGGTGCCGATGACGAGTCCCTCGTCGGTCTGGGCGACGAGCAGGCGGTAGTGCGCGGCGGGGTGGGCGGAGGAGAGCTCGAAGGCCACGCCCTCGGCTGTGGTGATCATGAAGGGCAGGGCCGAGCGGCGCACCCGTACGACGGACTCCGCGTCGTCTGCTCGGCCGGGCCCGCTCGGTCGGAGATCGCGGATGAGGACGTTCATGAGGCCGACGCTACGGGCGGACGCCCGTCCGGCGCCTCCCAATTATCCGGCGATGGGGGACAATCGGCCGCGTGACCTCGACAAACCTGAAGATCACCATCGACGGCTCGACGGGCTCGGCCGCCCCGTACGAACAGCTGCGCGCTCAGATCGCCGACCGGGCCCGGTCGGGGAAGCTGCCGGCGGGCTTCAAGCTGCCGACGGTGCGCGGGCTGGCGGAGGAGCTGGGGCTCGCCGCCAATACCGTCGCGAAGGCGTACCGGGCGCTGGAGGCGGACGGGGTGATCGAGACGCGGGGCCGGAACGGGACGTTCGTCGCGGCGGCGGAGGGCGCCTCCCGCGAGGCCGCGGCCGCCGCGCAGGCGTTCGCGGAACGGGCCCATCGCCTGGGCCTGACCGAGGCCGAGGCCCTGTCGGCCGCCGCCGAAGCCCTCCGGGCGCGGTACGCCGCCGACTAGCCGGCCGCTGGGCTCCGCAGGGCTGGGTCCGGTCCCGCTGCCGTGCGACCCTGCGGCCCGTCTGCCGGGGCTCCGCCCCAGGCCCCGCGCCTCAAACGCCGGCGAGGCTGGATCTGGCTGATGCCGTCCGCCCGGCCGGGCACAACCCAGCCCCGCCGGCGTTCGAGGCGCGGGGGTCTGGGGCGGAGCCCCAGGAGGCTCAGCCGCAGGCGGCACACGGCCGCAGCCAGGCGCAGCCGCCGAGCCCGTAGCCGCCGCTACAGGTAGAGGCCGGCCTCGGACGAGTGCGGCTGCGGCGGGAGTACGGCCGCCGGCCCCGTGCCCCGGCGGAGGGCGAAGAGTTCGGCCAGGCTGGCGCCCTCGCGGGAGACGCCCTCGTCCGTGCCCAGCCAGTCCACCGCCTCCCGGTGGGTCAGCCGGCCCACCTCGATGCGGGCCAGGCACCGGCCCGGGCGGACCACCGCGGGGTGGAGGCGTTCGAGGTCCTCGTTGGTCGTGACGCCGACCAGGACGTTGCGGCCCTGGCCCAGCAGACCGTCCGTCAGGTTGAGGAGACGGGACAGCGCCTGCCCGGCGGTGTGCCGGGCCTCGCCCCGGATCAGCTCGTCGCAGTCCTCCAGCAGCAGCAGCCGCCAGCGGCCCTTCGCCGTGCCCTCCTCCTCGCCGATCGCGATGTCCATCAGGTAGCCCACGTCGTTGAACAGCCGCTCCGGGTCCAGGACGCAGTCCACCTGGCACCAGTCCCGCCACGACCGGGCCAGCGTGCGCAGCGCGGAGGTCTTGCCCGTCCCCGGCGGGCCGTGCAGCAACAGCAGCCGGCCCGCGATGTCGTCCGGGGTCACCTTCATCAGCCGGTCCATCGCCCCGGCCACCGGCGCCGTGTAGTTGGACCGCACCTCGGCCCAGGTCCCGGCCGCGATCTGGCGGGTCGTCCGGTACGGGCCGCGGCGCGGGGAGACGTACCAGAAGCCCATCGTGACGTTCTCCGGCTGCGGTTCGGGGTCGTCCTGCGCCCCCTCCGTGGCCTTGCCCAGCACACCGGCGGCGAGTTCGTCGCTGACCGCCGTCACGGTGACGTCCGCGCCCCGGCTCCAGCGGGAGACGAGCATGGTCCAGCCCTCGCCCTCGGCGAGCGTGGCGCTGCGGTCGCTGTCGCGCGCCGCGCGCAACACGCTGGCCCCGGGCGGCAGCAGGGTGACGCCCGGCCTGACCCGGTCGATCGACACGCTGTGCGAGAACGGCTGCTCGCCGGACGCGAACCGGCCGAGGAACAGCGCGTCGACGACATCCGACGGCGAGTCGCTGTCGTCGACGTTGAGCCGGATCGGCAGCGCGTCATGCGGGTTGGCTGGCATGGCGCCCATGATCCGGCACGAGTTGCCCTCATGCACCCGTGTTTCGCCGGATCGGGTGGCCGGGTTCCCTCTTCAAACGCATCGGGAGTGAAGATTCGGGCCGCAACCCTGCCCCGAATATTCTTGGCATGAACACTTCCAGCCAAGCCCGGCTCCTTGTACCACGGACTCAGGAGTAACCCCCACAAGGAGCCGCACACATGAGCATGAGACTCCCGCGCTTCGCCGCCCTCGCGTCGTCCCTCTTACTCGCCGCGGGCGCCGCCCTGTTCGGCGCGGGCCAGGCGGCCGCCGCCGCCCAGGCCGACTTCGGCTACGTCGCCCTCGGCGACTCGTACTCCTCCGGCGTCGGCGCCGGCAACTACGACAGCGCCAGCGGCGCCTGCAAGCGCACCACCCGCGCCTATCCGGCCCTGTGGGCCGCCGCCCATGCCCCGCAGACCTTCTCCTTCGCCGCTTGTTCGGGCGCCCGTACGGGTGATGTCCTCTCCGGCCAGCTCGGCCCGCTGAACTCCGGCACCGACCTGGTCAGCATCACCATCGGCGGCAACGACGCCGGATTCTCCGACGTCATGACGACCTGTGTGCTCCAGTCCGAGTCCACCTGCGTCAGCCGCGTCAACCAGGCCAAGGCGTACGTGGACTCCACCCTCCCCGGCCAGCTCGACCAGGTCTACAACGCCATCGACAGCCGCTCGCCGAACGCCCACGTCGTCGTGCTCGGCTACCCCCGCTTCTACAAGCTGAACGGCACCTGCGCCACCGGCCTGACCGAGGGCGAGCGCTCCGCCATCAACGGCGCCGCCGATCACCTCAACGCCGCCATCGCCAAACGCGCCGCCGACCACGGCTTCACCTTCGCCTCCGTCGCCGCCGCCTTCACGGGCCACGAGATCTGCTCCGGCGACGCGTGGCTG
Organism: Streptomyces sp. NPDC048258; assembly: GCF_043201995.1. Taxonomy (NCBI): domain Bacteria; kingdom Bacillati; phylum Actinomycetota; class Actinomycetes; order Kitasatosporales; family Streptomycetaceae; genus Streptomyces; species Streptomyces sp. NPDC048258. The sequence continues at coordinate 358,480 of NZ_JBICZH010000005.1, read as the reverse complement.
CACAGCGTCAACTGGCTCAACATAGGCGAGTCGTACCACCCGACCGCGGCCGGACAGTCCGGCGGCTACCTGCCGGTCTTCACCAACGCCGCCTGAGGCGCTAGGAACCGACAGAGGGCTCCGCCGTCGGCGGAGTCGGTGACGTACTCGCGCCAGGGGAGGGGGCCCCGCTCGTCGGGGTCGCCTTCTCGCAGGTCACGGAGGTGGTCACCCACTGGGTCGCCACCTCCGCCGGCCCCCGTACCTCCAGCCGGACCGCGTCCTCGAAGGTCGCGTCCGGTACGTGCGTGAGCTCGGTGTGCTCCAGCCGCCGGCTCCTCGGCCCGCCCTCCTCGTACGTGACGGTCTGCCAGCCCGGGCCGGAGGTCTTCCCGCTCCGCGTGGCCCAGCGGTACTCCAGCCGAACCGGAGCGCGCTCCACCTCGACCGTGGCGGTGAAGGAGGGCGCGCGCTCCGCGGGCGGCGGGCAACTGCCGCTGTAGGAGGCGCGCACGGTGTCGACGTACACCGAGACGTGCTGCCCGGGGGACGGCGACGCCGAGGGCGACGCCGAGGCGGACGGGCCCGTCGAGGCGGGGGTGGTGGCGGCCTGGGCGCTGGTCGGCGGGCCGGTCGGGCCGACGCCTCCGCCGTCGCCGCCCCCGTCCTCCCGGTCCTTCAGCAGCAGCCACCCCAGCGCGGCCAGCGCCAGCAGCAGCACCACGATCCCGACCGTGAGCACCACCCCGGCCCGGCCGTCGCGCGGCGCCGCCGATGCCGGCCCCGAAACCGGCCCCGGCATCGGCGGCGTGGGCTCCCCGTACGGCGACCGCCGCGGCTCCTGCCGGTGGTCGTGGTGGTGGTCGTGGCCGTGGTGATGCGCCGTGGCCGTCGGCGAGTCCGGCCCCGACACCGGCCCGCCGGAGGCCCGTACGACCCCGCCCGCGCCCACCACCCGCAGCATCCGGGCCGCCTCCGCCGCGGGCAGCCGCTCAGCCGGGTCCTTGCGCAGCAGCCCCTCCAGTACGGGCGCCAGCGGCCCGGCCCGGCGCGGCGGCGGCGCCTCCTCGTCGACCACGGCCCGCAGCGTGTCCAGCGGAGTCTCCCGCCGGAACGGCGAAACCCCCTCGACGGCCGCGTACAGCATGACCCCGAGCGACCACAGGTCCGACTCGGGACCCGGTTCGCGCCCCAACGCCCGCTCAGGCGCCAGGAATTCGGGAGAGCCGACCACCTCGCCGGGCATGGTGATGGTCGAGGACCCCTCCAGACTCGCGATCCCGAAATCGCTCAGCACCACCCGGCCGTCATTGGCGATCAATACGTTCCCTGGCTTCACGTCCCGGTGCAGCACCCCCGCGTCGTGCGCGGAGCGCAGCGCGGCGAGCACCTGCTCCCCGAGGTGCGCGGCGCGCTGCGGGGTCAGCGGCCCCTCGGCCTCCAGTGCGTCGGCCAGCGTGAGCCCGCGCACCAGCTCCATCACGATCCACGGCCGGTCGTCCTCGGAGGCCACGTCGTAGACCGTGACGACCCCGCGGTGCGAGACCCTGGCCGCCGCCCAGGCCTCCCGCTCCAGCCGCCGGTACATCCGCCGCAGTTCGGCGGGCTCGATTCCGGCGGGCGCCCGTACCTCCTTGACGGCGACCTCGCGGGCCAGCACCTCGTCCCGGGCCCGCCACACGATGCCCATCCCGCCGCGGCCGAGGGGCTCCAGGAGCCGGTACCGGCCCGCGATGACACGATCGGGGCTCGATTCCCCGTCCACGCCGGCCACATTCCCACTCACGTGAGCCCCCTCATGTGTGCTCCCGCCCGCCCGTGTGTCACGAGGTGATCACTCCAAGTTAGCGCAGTGCGCACGATGTGGCCCCTGTCGTGACGTGACTCGCGCGAGGGCCCTCCGCGCCCGGCGCGCCTGTGCGGAGAGTGACGGTCGACTCCACTGAGTAATCGTCAACTCCCCGTAGGCATAGGGGTAATTCACACCACCGGGATACCCGAGCGCGACGCGGGGGCGATAGGGTTAACCTGCCCGGGCCGGGTGCCCTCGTACGGGTGGGGAGAGAACATGGAACAGATAGCAATGCGCAGCAGGCCGCCTCGCGTGCCTGCCATCACCTGCGGCAGCAACGCGACCAGCTCGCGCCTCGACCGCCATCTCGCCGTGCTGGGCGGACCCGCCGTCCCGCACCGGGAGACCGCCGAGGCGACGCTGCTGATGCGCGAGCTCACCTCCCGCGACCACACGCACCGCCTGCGGAGCCGGAGCGCGCGCGTCTCGCTCTTCGCGCCGCTGCGCCGTCTGCGTCGCACGCTCTTCGGCAGCCGCCGCTCGTAACTGTCCCCCCACGTCACAGCCGTTCCGTCCCCGGCCTCGTCCTACGCGACCACACCGTCCCGGCGCAGTTCCGAGATCTGCGCGCCCGTCATCCCCAGGGCGCGCAGCAGGGTCTCGGTGTGTTCGCCCAGCGCGGGCACCGCACCCATGTGCGGTGCCGCGCCGCCCGGCAGCCCGATCGGCGGCAACAAGGCCCGCAACGGGCCGGCCGGTGATCCCACCTCCCGCCAGCGGTCCCGGGCCGCCAGCTGCGGATGCGCGGCCAGCTGGGCCACCGAGTTCAGCCGCGCGCAGGCGATGCCCGCCGCCTCCAGCCGTCCGATCGCCTCGTCCGCGCCCAGCCGGCCCAGTGCCTCCGCCACCACCGCGTCGGTCTTCTCCCGGTTGGCGGTGCGCGCCGCGTTCGTCGCGTACGCCGGGTCCTCGGCCAACTCGGGCCGCTCCAGCACCTGTTGCGCGAGCCGCCGCCATTCCCGGTCGTTCTGCACCGACAGCAGCACCCGGTCCCCGTCGGCCGTCGCGTAGGCGTCGTAGGGCGCGATCACGGCATGCGCGAGGCCGGTGCGCACGGGCTGCTCCCCGCCGTGCATCGTGTGGTGCAGCGGATGCCCCATCCACTCGGCGAGCGCGTCCAGCATGGACACCTCCACCCTGCCCCCGCGCCCGGTGACCCCGCGGCGCAGCAGGGCGGCGAGGACCCCCGAGAAGGCGTACATGGCCGCCGCGATGTCCGCCGCCGGGATCCCCGCCTTGACGGGCTGCTCCGGCGTGCCGGTCACCGAGACCAGGCCCGCCTCGCACTGCACGAGCATGTCGTAGGCGCGCTTGTGGGAGTACGGGCCCTCGGCGCCGTAGCCGGACACGTCCACGGCGACCAGCCGCGGGTAACGCGCGCACAGCGCGGCCGAGTCGAGCCCGAGCCGGGCCGCGGCGCCCTGCGCGAGGTTCTGCACGAACACGTCGGCGCCGGCCAGCAGACCGTGCAGGACCTCCCGGCCGCGCGGGTCCTTCAGGTCGAGCGCGATCGACTCCTTGCCGCGGTTCGCCCACACGAAGTGCGAGGCGAGGCCGTGCGCGGCGGTGTCGTAGGCACGCGCGAAGTCGCCGCCGTCGGGGCGCTCGACCTTGACCACCCGGGCGCCGAGGTCGGCGAGCTGGCGGGTGGCGAAGGGGGCCGAGACGGCCTGTTCGACGGCGACGACGGTGATGCCGGCCAGGGGGAGCGGTTCGGGTGCGGCGCTTTCGGTGTCCATGGCACCGATGCCTATCCCGTCCGACCCCGGCCTGTCACCCCCTGCGGGACGTCGGCCGATGTCAGCCCGCCGTGCCGCGGGCGAACCGCCGGGTGGCGAGCGGCGCGAACAGCAGGAGCAGCAGCGCCGACCAGAGCAGCGCCCCGGCCACCGGATGCGCGACCGGCCAGGCGGCGCCCGCCGCGGCTTCGGCCGCCTCGCCGCCGACGTTTCCGCACAGATCGCGCACGGCGGTGGCGACGGCGCTGATCGGGTTCCATTCGGCGACCGTACGCAGCCACCCGGGCAGCCCGGCGGTCGGCAGGTACGCGCTGGACAGCATCGGCAGGACGAAGGTGGCGCTGCCGAGCTGGCCCGCGGCCTCCTCGCTCTTGCTCAGCAGGCCGAGGTAGGTCCCCACCCACGCGGTGGCGAAGCGGAACAGCAGGAGCACGCCCAGGGCCCCGAGCGCGCCCGGCAGGCCGTTCTCGATGCGCCAGCCCATCGCCAGCCCCACCAGCATCAGCGGCACCATGGAGAAGCCGGTGGTCAGCAGGTCCGCGGCGGTCTGTCCGAGCGGTACGGCACTGCGGCTCATCGGCAGGGTACGGAAGCGGTCCATCACCCCGCGGTGGGCGTCCTGCGCGGCGGTGAACATGCCCGTCATCAGGCCGTTCGCGGCGGTCGCGGCGAGCAGTCCCGGGACCAGGAACTCGCGGTACTCCGCGCCCGGCATGGCGAGCGCGCTGCCGAAGACGTAGCCGAAGAACAGCAGCATGGTGATCGGCATGGTCTGGGTGAGGATCAGCAGCGCCGGGGCGTGCCGGGCCTTCTGGAGCTGGCGGGTGAGGACGGCTCCGCCGTCGGACAGCAGGGTGCTCATGCCGCGTTCTCCTTCTGGGCCACGGGGGCGGGGATGCGGGTGAGGCGCAGGAACACCTCGTCGAGGGTGGGCGGGCGCAGGCTCGCGTCGGTGACCGGGACCCCGGCCGTGTCGAGTTCGCGGATGATCCGGGGCAGGGTGAGCCCGGAGTCGAGCACGGTGACGCCGACCGTGAGCCGTTCCTCGTCGAGTGCCGGCCGGCCGCCGGTGAGCTGGTCCAGTACGACGGCGGCGTCGGCGAGGGCCTCGCGCGCGGCGACGGCCACCTCGGCGTACGCGCCGATCCGGGCCTTGAGCTCAGCCGGGGTGCCGGTGGCGACGGCCCGGCCCCGGTCGACGACCACGATGTCGTCGGCGAGCCGGTCGGCCTCCTCCAGGTACTGGGTGGTCAGCAGCACCGTGGTGCCCTCGGCGGCGAGGTCCCGTACCGCGGTCCAGATCTGCTCGCGGGCCGCCGGATCCAGGCCGGTGGTCGGCTCGTCCAGGAAGAGCACGCGGGGGCGGGTGATCAGCCCGGCGGCCAGGTCCAGGCGCCGCTTCATCCCGCCCGACCAGGTGCCCGCCACCCGGTCGGCGGCCTCGCCGAGTCCGAAGCGTTCCAGCAGCCCGTCGGCGCGCTCCCGGCCCGCGGCGCCGCGCAGTCCGGCGAGGCGGGCGAAGAGCCGCAGGTTCTCGCGGCCCGTCAGCTCCCCGTCGACGGAGGCGTACTGGCCGGTGACCCCGATGGCGCGGCGGACGACCGCGGGGTCGCGGGTGACGTCGTGGCCGGCGACGAGGGCGCGGCCGCCGGTGGGGGTGGTGAGGGTGGTGAAGATCCGGACGGCGGTGGTCTTGCCCGCGCCGTTGGGGCCGAGGAGACCGCAGACCGTGCCCTCCGGCACGGCGAGATCGAGGCCGCGCAGGGCATGGACCTCCCCGTAGTTCTTCTCCAGGCCTTCACTAAGTACGGCGTACGTAGTTGTCATGTGCGGCACCCTATCGCACTACGTACGGTGTACGTAACTAAGATGGTGGCGAGACGACGAGGTGATCTGAGCGATGACTGCCGGCGGGCGACCCGCTGAACCCGAAGTGATCTGGGCCCGCCCTCAGCGGGCCGGCCGCGGACCCCGGCCCGCGCACAGCCGCGAGTCGATCGCCGGCGAGGCGGTGCGGATCGCCGACGAGGAGGGGATCGAGTCCGTCTCCATGCGGCGCGTGGCGGCCGGGATCGGCGCCGGGACGATGTCCCTCTACAACTACGTGCCGCGCAAGGACGACCTCTACGAGCTGATGGTCGACGCGGTCAGCGGCGAGTACGAGTTCCCCGCGCCGACCGGCGACTGGCGGGCCGACCTGCTCGCGCTGGCCCGCCAGACGCGGGCGCTGATGCACCGGCACCCGTGGCTGCCCCGGCTGCTGAGCCCCGTCCACGGCTTCAGCCCCAACGCCCTGCGGTACCTGGAGCACAGCCTCGAGTGCCTGGCGCCGCTGGAGGCGGCGGACGGCGAGAAGCTGGAGCTGATCGCCGCCGTCAACGGCATGGTGGCCACCTACGTGGCGGGCGAACTGGCACTGGCCGAGCGGGCCCGGGCGCTGCCCTGGAGCGAGGCCGAGGAGCAGGGCGTACGGGCGGCGTGGCTCGGCTCGCGGCTGGCCACGGGGCAGTACCCGCGGCTGGCGGCGGCCCTCACAGGCGGCGCGGCGCCGATCACCGAAGCGGGGCCGGAACTGGTCGCGGCGTTCGACCGCTCGCTGTCGCGGCTGCTGGGGGCGTGGGGGGCGTAGGGCTGCTGCCGGGGGGCCGGGGGGCCGGGGGCCGGGGTGTCCGCGTGCCAGGGTGCCCGGGTCCCGGGTCCCGGTCCCGGGTTTCAGGTCCGGGTTCCGGGTTCGGGCTCCGGATCCGGGGTTTCAGGTCCGGGTTCCGGGTTCGGGCTCCGGGTCCGGGTTTCGGGTCCGGGTTTCGGGACCCGGGCTCCGGGTCCGGGTTTCGGGACCCGGGACCCGGGACCCGGGTTTCGGGTCCGTTCGGGGTTCCAGTCCGGGTTCGGGCTCCGGGTTCGGGTGCCGGGTCCCGGGTTTCGGTCCGTTCGGGACTCCGGTCCGGGTTCCGGGTTCGGGTTCCGGGTCAGAGCAGGGCGAACTGGCCGCCCGGGCCCTCCTCCTGGTGGTCCAGGACCGAGGCCGGGCGCCGGGCCCAGCGCGGCGGCGGCAGCACCCCGGCCGCGCGCAGCTCCCCGGCGGACAGCCCGGGGCCCGGCTCGAACCCGGCCCGCTCCGCAGCCAGATCGGCCAGCAGCGCCAGAGTCGTGATCAGGGCCAGCAGCTCCGAGGTCCAGGCCTGCGGCCACTCGGCCGGACCCAGCGACTCCAGCCCGTCGGCGTCCGGGTCGCGGTGCGCGCCGCGGGCGGCGAGCCACGCCTCCAGCACCCGCACGCCCTGCGCCTCGTACTCCCACGCCCCGGCCGGTACGGGGGACACAGTCCCGCCGCCGAGGCCCAGCGTTTCGCTCCCGGGGTCGTACGCGAGCTCGTGCGGCCACGCCGTCAGCGCCGAGCGGACGTACGGGCGGCGTCCGCCGGGCAGCCGTGGCGGCTCCCCGCCGCGTGCTCCGCGCAGCTGGACCGTGAGCAGCCGGTGGCCCAGCTCCAGCCCGGCCCGCCAGCGCTCCGGGTCGGCCGCGAGCGGGACCTCGTACCCCCGCGGCCCGGGGCGGCCCGCCGCGAGGATCCAGCACAGCACGTCCTCGGGGGTCACCCAGCCGCCGTACCGCTCGCCCAGCAGCGGCAGCAGGCCGGGCGCGAGATTCGGCTCGGCGCCGCCGGGGCGCCGGTGCAGCGGGCGGATCCGGCCGAGCCGGCCGGCCGGGAGGTGCGCGGTGACCAGCAGGTCCGGGGTCTCCACGGTGAACAGCTGATGCTCGTCCAGGACCCGCCAGAGCTCGGGGCGGGCCATGTCGATGAGCCGCTGGTCGGGCAGCAGCCACTGCTCGTCGAAGGGGTCGCGGAGGACCCGTACGGGCTCGGGGCACGGGCCGGGCGCGTCGGCGAAACGGGTGGTCGCCGAGCGCTGGCCGGGCAGCGCGGCGGCCCCGGCCTCGGGCGTACGGCTGCGGCTCGGGCGGAACAGCCGCTCCCGCTCGGCGGCTTCGGCGCCGGTCAGGGCCGCCCAGCGGGCGCGCAGGGCCGCCGGACCGGGCGCGGCCACCCAGTTCCGGCCCAGGCGCAGGCTGCCCACGGCCCAGGGCATCAGATCGTCCAGCAGCGGAAGGTCGTCGCTCACGCCGCCGATGGTAGCGACGGGATCCGGTGGCCGGGCTGCGTCCAGGCCGAAGCGTTACGCTCCTTATGTAGGCATACGTCGCATGCGTACCGTATCGACCGAGGAGACGGTCATGAGTCAGTACGACGAATACTCGACTCCTTCGCAGGCCGAGGGCGAGCGGCTCGACGAGGACATGGACGAGGCCCAGCGCAAGCAGCGGCACCCCCAGACGATGCGGACGACGCCGTCCCAGGCGGAGGGTGAGCGCACGACGGAGGACGACGAGAAGTAGCCGTACCGGTACCGATCGCCGTTCAGTGTGCGTCGACCGTCACCGTGAAGGAGAACCGGTCGCCGCGGTAGCGGATCCGTGCCACGTCCACCACCCGGCCGTCCTCGTCGTAGGTCACGCCCGTGTAGTGCAGGATCGGGCTGAGCAGCGGGACCTGGAGCAGCTCGGCCGTCTCCGGGTCGGCGAGCCGGGCCTCCACCGTGTCCGTGATCCGGCTGATGCGCACCCCGACGACGTCCCGCAGGACCTTCGTCATCGGCCACCGTTCGAGATCGGCCAGATCCACCGCCTCCGCGAACTCCGGAAGGACCGCGTTCTCCACCCAGTTCGTCGGCTCGCCGCTCGCGCGGTCGTGCCGCAGGCGACGGTAGGTGACCACCTCGGGCGTGTCCGGGAAGTGCGCCAGCAGCTCCCCGGACACGGCGGTGCGCCCGTGGCCGAGAATCGTCGTACGGTCACCCGACTGCTGCGCCACGATCGCGTCGACCGAGCCCAGCAGCCGCACCGGGGCGCCGCGCAGCGCCCCCGGCTCGATGAACGTGCCGCGCCGCCGGTGCCGGCTGATCAGGCCCTCGCCCTCCAGCTCCTTGAGCGCTTGCCGCATGGTCAGCACGCTCACCCCGTAGTGCTCGGCGAGCTGCTCCTCCGTGGGCAGGCGCAGCGAGGCGTCCGGGGTGCGCCCGAGTATCGAGGCGCGCAGCGACTGCGACACCTGGTACCAGAGCGGCAGTTTCCGGTTCAGCACCAGGGAGTCGGGGGCGAAGGCGGTCACGGGTGGTTCTCCGTACGGCTGGACGGGGGCGGCGTGCGACGTGTGGCGGCGCAGGCGAGCGTACGCAGCTCGGGTCAGGCGCGGAAGTGGCGCTGCAGACCCTGCCACACGTCGTCGTAACCGCGCTGGAGGTGATCCGCGCCGGCCGCCTGGGCGGTGGCGGTGATCGGCCAGCGGGTCTCGAACATGAAGGCCAGGCCGTCGTCGATCTTCTGCGGCTTCAGCTCGGCGGCGCTGGCCCGGTCGAAGGTCTCCCGGTCCGGGCCGTGCGCGGACATCATGTTGTGCAGCGAGCCGCCGCCGGGCACGAATCCCTCGGCCTTGGCGTCGTAGGCGCCCTCGATCAGGCCCATGTACTCGCTCATCACGTTGCGGTGGAAGTACGGCGGGCGGAAGGTGTCCTCGCCGACCAGCCAGCGCGGGGCGAAGACCACGAAGTCCACGCCCGCCAGGCCCGGGGTGTCGGAGGGCGAGGTCAGGACGGTGAAGATGGACGGGTCGGGGTGGTCGTAGCTGATCGAGCCCAGGACGTTGAAGCGGCGCAGGTCGTAGACGTACGGGACGTGGGTGCCGTGCCAGGCGACGACGTCGAGCGGCGAGTGGTCGTAGGTGGCCGACCAGAGGTTGCCGCAGAACTTGTTGACGACCTCGGTCGGGCGCTCGCTGTCCTCGTACGCGGCGACCGGGGCGCGGAAGTCCCGTGCGGCGGCCAGGCCGTTGGCGCCGATCGGGCCCAGGTTCGGCAGCTCGAAGGGCTGGCCGTAGTTCTCGCAGACGTAGCCGCGCGCGTCCGGGTCGAGGAGCTCGACGCGGAAACGGACGCCGCGGGGGACGAGGGCCATCTCGCCCGGCCGGACGGAGAGCAGGCCGAGCTCGGTGCGCAGGAGCAGCCCGCCGCGCTCGGGGACGATCAGCAGCTCGCCGTCGGAGTCGCTGAACACCCGGTCGGTCATGGGGGAGTTGGCGGCGTAGAGGTGGATGGCCATGCCGGCGCGCTGGCCGGCGTCGCCGTTGCCGCCGAGGGTCCACAGGCCGGCCAGGAAGTCGGTGCCGGGGGCCCGGTCGGGCAGCGGGTTCCAGCGGAGCCGGTTGGGGTCCGCCGCGGCCTCGGTGAAGGGCGCGGTGCGCAGGGAACCGTTGTCGGTCCGGGTGAAGGGCGGGTGCGCGGCCGAGGGCCGGATCCGGTAGAGCCAGGAGCGGCGGTTGTGGGTGCGCGGCTCGGTGAAGGCGGAGCCGCTGAGCTGCTCGGCGTAGAGGCCCAGCGGTGCGCGCTGGGGCGAGTTCCGGCCGAGCGGCAGCGCGCCGGGGACGGCCTCCGAGCTGTGCTCGTTGCCGAAGCCGGTGAGGTACTCCAGCGCCTCCGCCGTCTTCCTGGCCTGCTCGCTGCCGTTGCCGGCCTGCTCGCTCATGTGCTGCTCCCGCTCCGTCGAAGGAATCCTATGGGTGACAGTAGGATTCCGCGGCCCGCCCGTCAACGGTGTCCTCGTGGCGGGTCCCTCGTGACGGCTCGTTCGCGTCCCTTGTGGCGGGTCCATCGCGTCCCTCGTGACGGGTGGCTCGCGTTCCTCGCGGCGGGTCCCTCGCGTCCTCGTGACGGGCTCCTCGGGCCCCTCGTGACGGCTCCCTCGTAACGGGTCCCTCGCGACGGATTCGCGCAGAGGGGGATCCCAAAAGATGAACATTGCTCTACTCTCACGCGCATGTCGTGGACCCGCAGGTTCCCTGCCGTGCCGGCGGCGCTCCTCGCCGCCCTCCTCGCCCTCCTGTCCCTCCTCGCCGCCGCGTCCGCCGCCCGCGCGCACGAGGAGCGCCCCGTCGCCCTCCCCGACGGCTCCGGATCCGTGCCCGAGTACCGCAGGGCCGAGCCCGACCTGGTGGTCTGCAAGACCGGCCGGCCCGAGTTCGAACGCCGGATCTCCGCCTTCCCGCAGGGGCTCAGACAGCGGAACCTCGCCCTGTACGAGCGGTGCGAGAAGAGCGGCTACCGGCACCTCCAGGAGGCCGTCGACGCCGTCGACCGGCCCGGGATGAACATCGCGATCCTTCCCGGCCTCTACGAGGAGGAGCCCTCGCTCGGGGCGCCGACGGGGGAGTGCGCGGAGCTGAAGGCCCCGAACTCCTCGCTCGGCTACCAGATCCTGACCTACGAGCAGCAGGTGGCCTGCCGCCACAACCAGAACCTCGTCGCCATCCTCGGCAAGACGAACCTGCAGATCGAGGGCACGGGCGCCTCCCGGCTGGACGTGATCGTCGACGCCAAGTACCAGAAGCTGAACGCCATCCGCGCCGACAAGTCCAACGGCATCTACTTCCGCAACTTCACCGCCCAGCGCACGACCTTCAACTCGCTGTACGTGCTGGCGGGCGACGGGTTCGTCATCGACGACGTGCTGACCCGGTGGAACGACGAGTACGGCTTCCTCACCTTCGCCAGCGACCACGGGCTCTACAAGAACTGCGAGTCGTACGGCAACGGAGACTCCGGCATCTACCCCGGCAGCGCCTCGAACATCAACGACGGCCGGGGCTACGAAGTGCCCCGCTACTCGATCGAGATCACCGGCTGCCACAGCCACCACAACATGGTCGGCTACTCCGGCACCGCGGGTGACTCGGTGTGGGTGCACGACAACGAGTTCGACCAGAACATGGGCGGCGCCTCGATGGACAGCGCCTTCCCCGGCCACCCCGGGCTCCCGCAGAACCACGCCAAGTTCGAGCGGAACCTCATTCACGACAACAACCAGGACTACTACGGGTACGTCGCCGACGGCACCTGCGCCAAGCCGCCGGTCGAGCGCGGCTACGAGCGCGGCGTCGTCTGCCCGCAGATCTCCATGCCGCCGGGCACCGGCATCATCACCGCGGGCGGCAACTGGAACATCTACGAGAACAACTGGGTGTACGGGCACCAGCGCGCGGGCTTCTTCCTCAGCGCCGTCCCGGCCTTCATCCGCGGCGAGGAGAAGTGGTCGAAGCAGGCCGACACCTCCCACCACAACCGGTACGCCGGGAACACCCTGGGCAAGGACAAGTCCGGAGCCGCCCGCCCCAACGGCATGGACGTCTGGTGGGACGGCCAGGGACGCGCCAACTGCTGGCAGGACGGCCCCGACGGCTCCACCCCGGGCACCGTGCCGCAGTGCGGGGAGGCGCGCGGAGTCGTCACCGGCGCGTCGGCCCGTCTGGTCGGCGAACCGGTGAAGCTGGTTCAGCTGCTCGTCTGCGCGGACTACAGCGTCCAGGCGCGCAAACTCCCGGCCGGCTGCGACTGGTACGGCGCCCGCGGTCTGGAACGGGTGGAGACCCAGATCGTGCTCGCCGTCGCGGGCGTCCTGCTCCTGGTCGGCGGGGTGCTGTGGTGGCGCCGTCTGCGCGGCTCGCGCCTGGGCACGGCGGCGTCGCTGCTGGGCCTGGCGGGCCTGGCCCTGGACGTGGCCGGCTCCACGACCGGGCTGGTCGCCACCTTCGTACCGGCACTGGCGCTCCTCCTCCTCGGCCTGTGGTGGACGGGTGTGGGCCTGGCCCTGCGGCCCACCCGCCCGTGGCTGGCCCGCCTGACCCTGCTGCTGGCGGGGCTCACCCTGCTGGACGCCTTCGACAAGGCGGTCCTGATGATCCCCTGGACCCCCCTGAGCCCCGCCTGGGTACGGGCCCTGGTCGCCGTCGTCTGGATCCTGTGGGCGGTCGTCGCCTCGGCCCGCCCCGGCACCCCGGCCCGGCCCTCAGGCCCCGGCGGCGACCCGGCGGGCGACCGCGCCCCGGTCCCGGCCGCCCCGACCCCGGCCCTCAGCACGACAGCCCCCGAACCCCCACCCACCACGGATCCCGCCCCGACCGGCACCGCGGACCCCACGCCATGACCACCCACCAGCCCGCCCCGCCCCCAACGCCCCGGCCCGTTCCTCGGCCCCGCGCCGTGACCACCCACCAGCCCGCCCCGGCTCCGGGGCGCCGGCCCAAGCCTCGGCCCCGTGCCGTGGCCGCCGGCCCGGCGACCCCGGTCCCAGGGGGCCGGACCGTGCCTCGGACCTGCGCTGTCACCGCCCGCCAGGCGGCCCTAGGGCGCCGGTCCGTTGCCCGGACCCGCGCCGTGACCGCCCACCAGGCCGACCCGGCCGCAGGAGGCCAGCCGTGACCGACCGGCCCGACGACCGCGTCCGATGCGACGCCTGCGGTACGCCGCCCAGCCCGCCCCGCGGACCGGGCCGGACCGCCCGCACCGCGGCCCTGCTCGCCCTCGTGCTGTTGCTCGCGTCCGGAGCGGCGACGGGCTGCGGCGGGCGGGCCACCACCCATCACAAGCCCGGCACCACCCACGAGCAGGCCTCCGGGAGCACGGGCACCCTGCTCACCACCGACGACGGCACCGGCCACCGGCTCCGCGAGGTCCCGGCCGAGGGCGCGCCGGAAGTGCGGCTCACCGCCCGCCCGGACTCCGAGGACGGCTGGAACCTCCAACTGTCGGTGCAGAACTTCCGCTTCACCCCCGACAGCACCGGCGGTGCCGCCCTCCCGGGCGCCGGCCACGCCCACCTGGAGCTCGACGGCCGCAAACTGGCCCGGCTGTACGGCCCCTGGTTCCACCTGCCCGCCGCGCAGGTCCCCGAGGGCGCGCACACGCTGACCGTCCGCCTGTACGCGGACGACCACACCGCCTGGGCGGTGTCCGGCAAGCCGGTAGAGGGCACGACCCAGCTCGCCGCCGCCCCGGGCCAGCCCGGCGGACACAGCCACGGCGACGCCTCGCCGGAGCAGGCCGACCGGACGGTCGCCATCACCGTCCGGGACGGCAAGGTCAGCCCCGCCCCCGCCCGCACCGAGCTGCGGCGCGGCGAGCGGGTCGCCCTGCGCGTCACCAGCGACCGCGCGGACACCCTGCACGTCCACGGCTACGACAAGGAACTCGCCCTGCCCCCAGGCCAGGAGGCCACCCTGATCCTGACGGCCGACCGCACCGGCCTCTTCGAGGTCGAGACCCACGAGTCCGCCCTCGTCCTGACTCAACTCCTCGTCCGATGATCCCGCCACCACCCGCGATGACGCCGCCGAAGCCGCACCCGCTGCCGCCACCACCCGCGATGCCGAATTCGCACTCGCTGCCGCTGCCGCTGCCGCTGCCGCTGCCGCACCCGCACCCGCTACCTCCGGCCGTGGCCGGCGCCTCGACCCCATGGCCGAGCCCCCATGCGGTCGCCACCCGGCCACCCGGGGGCGGGCCCACCCCCGGGCGGACCCCGGCCGCCGGCGCACGGGCCGCCTCCGCCGGGGGAGCGGACCAAGTTGCCGTGCCCCTCGTCGGCTTCGCCCTGCCCCCCGGACGCTGGCCCGCGTCCGGGATGCCAGGTCGAAGCCTGTGCGGGACACCGCCCCGGGTGGGTCGGTGGTGACCCCCGTCGGGCCGGGCGCCGGCCCGGGCGCAGGCGGTGGCGGCGACGGCCAGGGCGTGGTCCCACACCTGGCCGATCCGCTCACCGCGCTCGCGCACGGGATCGGTTCCCAGCACGATCTGCCGATCTCTCCCTTCTACGCCTTCGCCGGTGCCTTCGCCGCGCTCTTCGTCTCCTTTCTCGCCCTCGGCCTGCTCTGGTCCACCTCCCGCTTCCACGGCGACCGCTCGGGTCGCGCCCTGCCCGCCGCCCTGCAGCGGGCCGCCGACGCGCCCGCCACCCGCACCGCCCTGCGCGGACTCGGGCTCGCCGCCACCCTGGCCGTCCTCCTTCACCTCCTCCTCGGTCCCGACGACCCCGCACGCAACCCCGCTCCCGGCGCCGTCTACGTCCTCCTCTGGGTCGGCCTCGTCCCCGCCTCCCTCCTCCTCGGCCCCGTCTGGCGCCTGCTCAACCCGCTCCGCACCCTGCACCGCCTGCTCCGCCGAGCCCGACGCCGCCCCGGCTCCGACCACCCCCTCCCCACGCGTCTCGGCCAATGGCCCGCCGCCGCCGGGCTGTTCGCCTTCACCTGGCTCGAACTCGCCGCTCCCGATCCGGCATCCACCACCACCCTCCTCATCGCTCTCACCGTCTACGCCACCACCCAGCTCCTGCTCGCCGCCCGTTTCGGCGAGCGCTGGTTCGACGACGGAGACGCCTTCGACGCCTACTCCGCCCTCCTGGCCCGCCTCTCCCCCCTCGGCCGTCGCAGCGACGGCCGTCTGGTTCTCCGTAACCCCTTCCACGGACTCGACGCGACGCCCGAGCGGCCCGGACTCGTCGCCACCGTCTGCGTCCTGCTCGGCTCCACCGCTTACGACGGCTTCTCCGACAACCCCTCGTGGATCAACACCCTGCAGACCTCCCCCCTCGGCCGCACCCCCACGGCCACCCTCGGACTTCTCGCTTCCGTCGCCCTCGTCGCCACCCTGTACTGCCTCTGCGCCCCGGCGACCCGCCTCGTCAGCGGCCCGCACCCCGGCCCGCTGACCGCCTTCGCGCACTCACTCGTGCCGATCGCGCTCGGCTATCTCATCGCCCACTACTTCTCCCTTCTCGTCACCGAAGGACCACGCACAGTAAGCATGGCACTCGGCACTGACAACGCCCCCGAACCCGTCCCGCCCCTGGGTCCCGGCGGGCTCGCCGCCCTCCAGGTCATCGCCGTCGTCACCGGTCACGTACTCGGTGTGATCGCCGCCCACGACCGTTCCGTCCGCCTCTTTCCGCCCGCGAGGGCGGTGGCCGGCCAACTGCCGCTGCTCGCGCTGATGATCACGTACACCATCGGCGGGCTGAGCCTCCTGTTGAACTGAGGCCACCGCTCGACAGAAAAGCGAGGAACGGCATGATGGACCCCGTGCCTCCCGCCCACTCCCTGCGCCGCACTCCGATCCAGCAGCGCAGCGCCGACCGGCTCGCCCGGATCCTCGACGCCTGCGCCGAACTGCTCGACGAGACCGGGTACGAGAACCTCAGCACCCGCGCCGTCGCCCTGCGCGCCGGCGTGCCGATCGGCTCGGTCTACCGTTTCTTCGGCAACAAGCGGGCCATGGCCATCGCCCTCGCCCACCGCAACCTGGACCACTACGCCGACGGCATCGCGGACCGGCTCGCCGACCTCCCCGCCACCCACTGGCGGCCCGTCGTCGACGCCGTACTGGACGAGTACCTGGCCATGAAGCGCAGCGTCCCCGGTTTCGCGCTCGTCGACTTCGGCGTGCCCGCGCCGCCGCCCGACGGCCCGGAGGCCGACCCCAACCACCTGGTCGCGGCCCGACTCACCGAACTGCTCTGCGCCCACCTCGGCCTGACCCCCGACGCCACCCTGGAGCGGGCTGTACTGGTCGCGGTCGAGGCCACCGACGCACTGATCCAACTGGCCTTCCGCGCCGACCCGGCGGGGGACCCCGGCATCGTCGCCGAGACCCGGGCGATGATGCACGCCTACCTGTCCCGCGTGCTGGACTGAACCCCCGCGCCGCCCGGGCCGCGTCCCCCGACCCGGGCCGCGTCCCGTCCCGACTCCAGGCCGCACCCGACCCGGGCTGCGTCGGTCCCGGGCCAGCCGCCCCGGCCCGATCGCACCCTGCCCGCTCGGCCCCTGCCCGCTCGGTCCCGGCTCCCTCGGTCCCGGCTCCCTCGGTCCCGGCCACCGATACTCCTCCCGCAGACCCCTCCCCACCGTCCCTACCGGTCGGTATGCTCGGTGCCCCGCGTGCCCGTGCCGCAGCCTGCCGCCCCTGGAGCGCCCCATGCCCCGCACCGCCCTGCGCATCTGCCCTCTGTGCGAAGCCACCTGCGGCCTCACCCTCACCATCGAGGACGCCGCCGTCACCGGCGCCCGCGGCGACCGCGAGGACGTCTTCAGCCACGGCTTCATCTGCCCCAAAGGCGCGGCCTTCGGAGCGATCGACTCCGACCCCGACCGGCTCCGCGTGCCCCTCGTCCGCCGGGACGGCAGGCTCCAGGAGGCCACCTGGGAGGAGGCCTTCGACGCCATCGCCGCCGCCGTCCCCGCCCTCGTCGGGGAGTACGGGGCACAGGCGGTCGGAGTCGTCCTCGGCAACCCGAACGTCCACACCATGGCCGGTGCCCTCTACCCGCCGCTGCTCCTCAAGGCACTCGGCACCCGCAACCTCTTCACCGCCAGCACGCTCGACCAGATGCCCAAGCACGTCTCCAGCGGGCTGCTCTTCGGCGATCCCTTCGCCATCCCGGTCCCCGACCTCGACCGCACCGACTTCCTGCTGCTCCTCGGCGCCAACCCGGTCGAGTCCAACGGCTCCCTGTGCACCGCCCCCGACTTCCCCGGCAAGCTGAAGGCCCTGCGCGCCCGTGGCGGAACCCTGGTGGTCGTCGACCCGCGCCGCACCCGCACCGCCCGGCTCGCCGACCGCCACCTCGCGCCACGCCCGGGGAGCGACGCACTGCTGCTCGCCGCGCTCGCGCACACCCTGCTCGTCGAGAAGCTCGCCGCCCCGGGCACGCTGGAGGAACACACCGAGGGCCTCGGGGAACTCGCCGCCGCGCTCGGGAGTTTCACTCCTGAGGCCGTAGCCCCCGCCTGCGACCTCACGGCCGCCGAGATCCGCACCCTGGCCCGCGACCTCGCGGCCGCGCCCACCGCCGCTGTTTACGGACGGATCGGCAGCTGCACCGTCGAGTACGGCACGATCGCCAGCTGGCTCGTCGACGTACTGAACATCCTCACCGGCAACCTGGACCGGCCGGGCGGAGCCCTGTTCCCGCTCTCCGCGACGGGTCCCGCGCCCCGGCCCGCCCGCCCTGGCAAGGGGTTCGCCCTCGGCCGCTGGTCCAGCCGGGTCAGCGGCCACCCCGAGGCCAAGGGCGAACTGCCCATCGCCGCCCTCGCGGAGGAGATCGAGACCCCGGGCGAGGGGCAGGTACGGGTCCTGGTCGCCATCGCCGCGAACCCCGTCCTGTCCGCACCCGACGGCGACCGGCTCGACCGGGCGCTGGCCGGCCTCGACTTCATGGTCTCCGTGGACCCGTATCTGAACGAGACCTCACGCCACGCCCATGTCGTGCTGCCCCCGCCGCCGCCCTCCCAGAGCGCGCACTTCGACTTCGCGTTCAACGGGTTCGCCGTGCGCAACCAGGCGCGCTACTCGCCGGCCGTCGTTCCGCTGGAGGAGGGGCGGATGGACGAGTGCGAGATCCAGGCCCGTCTCGTGCTCGCCGTCTCCGGCATGCACGGCGCCGCTGCCCCGGATGCCGTCGACGAGCTGGCCATCCGGACCACCCTCGCCAAGGAGACCGCGGACCCCCGCTCCCCGCTGCACGGGCAGGACCCGGTGGGCCTCGCCGACCTGCTCACCGGCCGGAGCGGCCCCGAGCGGCGGCTCGACCTGATGCTCCGACTCGGGCCGTACGGAGACCGGTTCGCCCCGACCGCCGGGGCCGACGCCCACGCCGGGGCCGGGGCCGGGGCCGGGGCCCACGCCCACGCCGGGGCCGACGCGGATGCCCACGCCCACGCCGACGCCGGGGCCGGGGTGGACGCCGAGGGGGAGGCGGTCACGCGCGGGCTCAGCCTGGAGCGGCTGCTCGCGCACCCGCACGGCATCGACCTGGGCCCACTGCGGCCCCGGCTTCCCGGCGTGCTGAAGACCCGCAGCGGCAGGATCGAGCTGCTCCCGGACCCGATCGCGGCCGAGCTCCCCAGGATGCGCGCGGCGCTCGCCGACCGCCCCGCCGCCCTGGTGCTCGTGGGCCGCCGCCATCTGCGGTCCAACAACAGCTGGTTGCACAACGTCCCGGCCCTCACCGGAGGTTCCAACCGCTGCACCCTTCAGATCCACCCGGAGGACGCGGACCGCCTGGGCCTGGCCGACGGCGGCCGGGCCAGGATCACCGCCGAAGGCGGCAGCCTGGAGGTTCCCGTCGAGATCACCGACGCCGTCCGCACCGGAGTGGTGAGCCTCCCGCACGGCTGGGGCCACGACCGCGCCGGCGTGCGGCTCTCGGTGGCCTCCGCCACCCCCGGCGCCAACGTCAACCAGCTGCTCGACGGCACCCGGCTCGACCCGCTGTCGGGCACGGCCGTGCTCAACGGCTTCCCCGTCGAGCTCACACCCCTGCCCTGATCTGGGGTTTTGCTCGTATTGCTCACACGCAGACGTCTTGTTGGCGTAAGGAGGCGGCACCTACCTTCCCCACATGCTGACCTTCCTCGGCTTCGCCATGATCGCGACCTTCCTGGTCCTGATCATGATGAAGAAAATGTCGCCCATCGCGGCGCTCGTCCTCATTCCCGCGCTCTTCTGCGTGTTCGCAGGCAAGGGCGCGCACCTCGGCGACTACGTCATCGACGGCGTCGGCAAACTCGCGCCGACCGCCGCCATGCTGATGTTCGCCATCGTCTACTTCGGCGTGATGATCGACGTCGGCCTCTTCGACCCGGTCGTGCGCGGCATCCTGCGCTTCTGCAAGGCCGACCCGATGCGCGTGGTCGTCGGGACCGCCGTCCTCGCCGCCATCGTCTCGCTCGACGGCGACGGATCGACCACCTTCATGATCACCGTCTCGGCGATGTATCCGCTGTACAAGCGGCTCGGCCTCAGTCTGGTGGTCATGACGGGTGTCGCGGCCACCGCCAACGGCGTCATGAACACCCTGCCCTGGGGCGGCCCCACGGCCCGCGCCGCCACCGCCCTCAAGCTCGACGCCGCCGACATCTTCGTCCCGATGATCCCGGCCCTCGCGATGGGCCTGCTCTTCGTGTTCGTCCTGGCGTACGTGCTCGGTGTGAAGGAGCGCCGCCGGGTCGGTCTCCTGGTCCTTCCCCCGAGCGTGGACGCCGAGGAGGAGCGGGCGCCGGAGACCACCTCCGCGCTGGTCGCCGCCGGTACCGGAGCCTCCGCCGGCCCGGCCGCCGGCGCGCCGGAGGCTGCGGTCGACGGCTCCGCCGCCACGGGCGACCGCCACGCCGCGGGCGGTTCCGAGCCCGCTTTCGCCGTCCCCGAGGACGGCTTCCAGGGCCTCGACCCCCACCGCGCCACCCTGCGTCCGCGCCTGTACTGGTTCAACGCCGGCCTCACCGTCGCCCTCCTGACCGCGATGATCATGGAGCTGCTGCCCATCCCGGTGCTGTTCCTGCTCGGCGCCGCCCTCGCCCTCACCGTCAACTTCCCGCACATGCCCGATCAGAAGGCCCGGATCGCCGCCCACGCCGACAACGTCCTCAACGTCGCCGGCATGGTCTTCGCCGCCGCGGTCTTCACGGGCGTCCTGACCGGCACCGGCATGGTCAAGCACATGGCCGACTGGCTCGTCGGCGCCATCCCCGAGGGCATGGGCCCGCACATGGCCCTCGTCACCGGTCTGCTCAGCCTGCCGCTCACCTACTTCATGTCCAACGACGGGTTCTACTTCGGCGTGCTCCCCGTCCTGGCCGAGGCCGGAGCCGCCCACGGGGTCTCCCCGCTCGAGATCGCCCGCGCCTCCCTGGTCGGCCAGGCCCTGCACATGTCCAGCCCGCTGGTTCCGGCCGTCTACGTCCTCGTCGGCATGGCCAAGGTCGAGTTCGGCGACCACACCCGCTTCACCGTGAAATGGGCGGCCCTGACCTCCCTGGTCGTCCTCGCGGCAGGGATGCTTTTCGGCATCATCTGATTCCGGCCCGCCCTGGCGTCCCGAAAACTACCGACGCTAGTTTGTAGGGTGTTGGCGAGGTCAGGTCTACGCGCTCGTGCGTGCTCGGGAGGAATGCCATGAAGGCCCACGACGGGATGTACATCGGCGGCGAATGGCGGCCCTCCGCCGGACGCGACCGGATCGAGGTCGTCAACCCGGCCGACGAGCTGGTCCTCGGCTCGGTTCCGGCCGGCACCGCCGAGGACGTGGACGCCGCCGTACGCGCGGCCCGCGCGGCCTTCCCCGGCTGGGCGGCCACGGCTCCGGCCGAGCGAGCCGCACTGATCGGCGCGCTCCGCGACGTGCTGGTCGCCCGCAAGAGCGAGATCGCCGAGATCATCACCGCGGAGCTCGGCTCCCCGCTCGGCTTCGCGGAGATGGTCCACGTCGGCGCGCCGATCGCCGTCGCCTCCTCCTACGCCGAGCTCGCGGCCTCGTACGCCTTCGAGGAGCGGATCGGGAACTCCACCGTGCTGCTGGAGCCGGTCGGTGTGGTCGGAGCCATCACCCCCTGGAACTACCCGCTGCACCAAGTCGTTGCAAAGGTGGCGCCCGCTCTCGCCGCCGGCTGCACCCTCGTCCTCAAGCCGGCCGAGGACACCCCGCTGACCGCACAGCTCTTCGCCGAAGCCGTGCACGAGGCGGGCATCCCGGCCGGAGTCTTCAACCTGGTGACCGGCACCGGTCCGGTCGCCGGTCAGGCGCTGGCCGCGCACGAGGGAGTCGACCTCGTCTCCTTCACCGGCTCGACCGCTGTCGGCAAGGAGATCGGCGCCACGGCCGGTGCCGCCGTCAAGCGGGTCGCCCTCGAGCTGGGCGGAAAATCGGCCAATGTCATCCTGCCCGGGGCCGACCTGGCCAAGGCCGTCGCGACCGGCGTCGGCCACGTCATGAACAACTCCGGCCAGAGCTGCAACGCGCTCACCCGCATGCTCGTCCACCGGGACCAGTACGAGGAGGCCGTCGCGCTCGCGGCCGCCGCCGTCGCCACGTACCCCACCGGCGACCCCACCGACTCGGCCACCCGCCTCGGCCCGGTCATCAACGCCAAGCAGCACGAACGCGTGCGCGGTTACATCGCCAAGGGCGTCGAGGAAGGCGCGCGCCTCGTCGCCGGCGGCCCCGACGCGCCGCACGCGCGCGGCTACTTCGTCGCCCCGACCGTGTTCGCCGATGTCACACCCGACATGACCATCGCCCAGGAGGAGATCTTCGGCCCGGTGCTGTCGATCCTCTCCTACGAGGACGAGGAGGACGCGCTGCGCATCGCCAACGGCACCGTCTACGGCCTCGGCGGCGCCGTCTGGGCCGCCGACGAGGAGACGGCCGTGGCGTTCGCCCGCCGCATGGACACCGGACAGGTGGACATCAACGGCGGCCGCTTCAACGTGCTCGCGCCGTTCGGCGGCTACAAGCAGTCGGGCGTCGGCCGCGAGCTGGGTCCGCACGGCCTGGCGGAGTACCTCCAGACCAAGTCTCTGCAGTTCTAAGCTGTCCTGCCAGTCCTGAGCCGCACCGAGACGGAGAAGACGACCATGGTCCGCGCCGCCATCCTGCCCGCCGTCGGAGCCCCGCTGGAGATACGGGAGATCGTGCTGCCCGATCCCGGCCCCGGGCAGGTCCGGGTCCGGCTCGCCGCAGCCGGGGTCTGCCACTCCGACCTCTCCCTCACCGACGGCACCATGCGGGTTCCCGTCCCCGCCGTCCTCGGCCACGAGGGCGCGGGTACGGTCCTCGCCGTCGGGGAGGGCGTGACCCACGTCGCCCCCGGCGACGGGGTCGTGCTCAACTGGGCCCCGTCCTGCGGGGAGTGCCACCACTGCTCCATCGGCGAGGTCTGGCTGTGCGCCAACGCGCTCACGGGCGTCGGGGCCGTCTACGCGCACGACGCGCGGGGCACGGAGCTGCACCCGGGGCTGAATGTGGCCGCGTTCGCCGAGGAGACCGTCGTCGCGGCCAACTGCGTGCTGCCCGCGCCCGCCGGGATCCCGCTCGCCGAGGCCGCCCTCCTCGGCTGCGCGGTCCTCACCGGCTACGGCGCCGTCCGCCACAGCGCCCAGGTCCGCCCCGGTGAGTCCGTCGCCGTCTTCGGCGTCGGCGGGGTCGGCCTGGCCGCCCTCCAGTCCGCCCGGCTCGCAGAGGCCGGCCCGGTCATCGCCGTCGACGTGTCCCCGGCCAAGGAGGAACTGGCCCGAGCGGCCGGAGCCACCGAGTTCGTGCTCGCCTCCGACACCACCGCCAAGCAGATCCGGTCGCTGACCGGCGGGCAGGGCGCGGACGTCGCCGTCGAATGCGTGGGCCGGGCGGAGACCATCCGCGGAGCCTGGGAGTCCACCCGCCGCGGCGGCCGCACCACGGTCGTGGGCATCGGCGGCAAGGACCAGCAGGTCACCTTCCACGCGCTGGAGATCTTCCACTTCGCCCGCACGCTCACCGGCTGCGTCTACGGCAACAGCGACCCCGCGCGCGACCTCCCGGTGATCGCCGAACACGTCCGCGCGGGCCGCCTGGACCTCGGAGCCATGGTCACCGACCGCATCACGCTCGACGGCATCCCGGCCGCCTTCGACGCCATGCTGGCGGGCAAGGGCGGCCGTTCCCTGGTCGTCTTCTAGCCGGGGCGATTCCCCAGAGTCCCGCTGCCCCGGCCCGGTCCCTGCCCCGGCCCGGGAGTCCCGCCTGCCCCGGCCCGGCCCGGCCTGCCCCTGCCCGGCCTGGTCCCGGCCGTCCCGGCCTGGTCCCGGCCCGGCCTGCCTCGGCCTGTCCCTGCCCGGCCCCTGCCCTGCCCCTGCCCCGGCCCGGCCTGGTCCCGGCCGTCCCGGCCTGGTCCCGGCCTGTCCCTGCCCTGCCCCTGCCCCGGCCCGGCCTGGTCCCGGCCGTCCCGGCCCGGCCTGCCGCGGCCCGGCTGCCCCGGCCAGGTCCCGCTCCGGCCCTGTCCCGGCCGGTCCGGGGCCGCGCCGCCGCCCCCGGGCTCAGGTCGTCTCGTCCAGCGCCTCGTACTGCAGGGCCAGCCCGTCCAGCAGCGCCGCCAGGCCCGTCTCGAAGGCGCCCTCGTCCACCTCGTGCTGGCGCTCGGCCAGCAGGTGGGCCTGGCCCAGGTGGGGGTAGTCCGCCGGGTCGTATGCCGTCTCGTCGTCCACGAAACCCCGGGCGAAGGAGGCCACCGCCGAGCCGAGGATGAAGTACCGCATCAGCGCGCCGATCCGGGTCGCCTGCGCCGGGGGCCAGCCGGCCGCCGTCATCGCGCCGAACACCGCGTCCGCCAGCCGCAGGCCCGCCGGGCGGCGGCCCGGCCCCCGCGCCAGCACCGGCACGATGTTCGGATGGTCGGACAGGGCGTCCCGGTACGAGTGGGCCCAGGCGTGCAGGGCCCCCCGCCAGTCCGGGCCGCCCTCGAACATCGACAAGTCGACCCGCGCGCTCACCGCGTCCGCCACCGCCTCAAGGATCTCGTCCTTCGTACGGAAGTGGTTGTACAGGGACGGCCCGCTGACCCCCAGCGCGGCCGCCAGCCGCCGCGTCGAGACCGCCTCCAGCCCCTCCGCGTCGACCAGCGCGGCCGCCGCCTCGACGATGCGGGCCCTGCTGAGGAGAGGCTTGCGCGGTCTGGCCATGCGCCACATAGTAGGGCCTGCCCGCCATAAACTACCGGTGCTAGTTAACGGCCGGACGAGACGCCCGGAGGTGCCCGGTGAACCTGGAGCTGAGCGAGGAACAGGACGCCGTACGCCGGCTCGCCCGCGAGTTCACCGAGCGCGAGGTCGCCCCGTACGCCGCCGAGTGGGACCGTGCCGAGAGCGTGGACCGGGCCATCGTGAAGAAGCTCGGCGCCCTCGGCTTCCTCGGCCTGACCGTCCCCGAGGAGTACGGCGGCTCCGGCGGCGACCACCTCTCCTACGTCCTGGTCACCGAGGAGCTCGGCCGCGGCGACTCCGCCGTGCGCGGCATCGTCTCCGTCTCCCTCGGCCTGGTCGCCAAGACCGTCGCGGCCTGGGGCACCGAGGAGCAGAAGCACGCCTGGCTGCCCCGCCTGTGCTCCGGGGACGCGCTCGGCTGCTTCGGCCTCACCGAGCCCGGCACCGGCTCCGACGCCGGCAGCCTCACCACCCGCGCCGTGCGCGAGGGGGACTCGTACCTCGTCAGCGGCAGCAAGATGTTCATCACCAACGGCACCTGGGCCGACGTCGTACTGCTCTTCGCCCGCACGGGAGACGAACCCGGCCACCGCGGGGTCTCCGCCTTCCTGGTTCCCACCGACACCCCCGGCCTCACCCGCCGCGAGATCCACGGCAAGCTCGGCCTGCGCGGCCAGGCCACCGCCGAACTCGTCCTCGACGGCGTTCGCGTCCCCGCCTCCGCGATGCTCGGCCCCGAGGGCAAGGGCTTCTCGGTCGCCATGTCCGCGCTGGCCAAGGGCCGGATGTCGGTCGCCGCCGGCTGCGTCGGCATCGCCCAGGCTGCGCTCGACGCGGCCGTCTCGTACGCCGCCCAGCGCGAGCAGTTCGGCAAGCCGATCGCCCACCACCAGCTGGTCCAGGAGCTGATCGCCGACATCTCGGTCGACGTGGACGCCGCCCGGCTGCTCACCTGGCGGGTGGCGGACCTCATCGACCGCGGGCAGCCCTTCGCCACCGAGTCCTCCACCGCGAAGCTCTTCGCCTCCGAGGCCGCCGTCCGGGCCGCGAGCAACGCCCTTCAGGTGCACGGCGGTTACGGCTACATCGACGAGTACCCGGCCGGGAAACTGCTGCGCGACGCCCGCGTGATGACCCTGTACGAGGGCACCAGTCAGATCCAGAAGCTGCTCATCGGCCGCGCCCGCACCGGAGTGTCCGCCTTCTGAGTACGCGTATGAGTACGTGTGCGGATGTGGGCCCCACCACATCCGCCGGATGCTGTGGCCATGAACGAGACACCGGTCAAGCAGCAGAACACGGGGGCGTACTACGGCCAGGCCGTCGCCTCCTTCGGCGTCGCGATGAGCGCGGTGGCCGTCGGCATCTACAACCTGGACGCGGACGCGTGGGTGCGCGCCTTCCTCGGCATCGCCGTCCTGTACCTGACCACCTCGGCCTTCACGCTCGCCAAGGTGATCCGGGACCGGCAGGAGGCGGGTCAGATCGTCAGCAGGGTCGACCAGGCCAGGATGGAGAAGATCCTGGCCGAGTACGACCCCTTCCAGCCGAAGCCCTGAGCGCGTGCTCTAAGCGCTTGCTCACCCTCCGGTAAGGTGTTCACTTCCACACGGCGACGAGGGTGAGTGAGAGCGATGGACAGCGCGGAGGAGACGGCCGGCGGCTACCAGCCGTGGTCGGAGGTCACCCCCGACGCCGCGCGGCGGCTGCTCGTCGCCGCCGTCGACGCGTTCGCCGAGCGCGGGTACCACGCCACCACCACACGTGACATCGCGGGCCGTGCCGGCATGAGCCCGGCCGCCCTCTACATCCACTACAAGACCAAGGAAGAGCTGCTCCACCGGATCAGCCGGATCGGCCACGACAAGGCCCTGGAGATCCTCACCACCGCCGCCGACGGCTCCGGCAGCGCCGCCGAGCGGCTCGACGCCGCCGTACGGTCCTTCGTGCTGTGGCACGCGGCACACCACACCACCGCGCGCGTGGTCCAGTACGAGCTCGACGCTCTCGCTCCTGAGCACCGCTCCGAGATCGTGGCACTGCGCCGGCAGAGCGATGCCGCCGTCCGCCGCATCCTCGCCGACGGGGTCGCGGCGGGGGAGTTCGACGTCCCCGACGTGCCGGGCACCACCCTCGCCGTACTGTCGCTCTGCATCGACGTGGCCCGCTGGTTCAGCGTGGCCGGGCAGCGCACGCCCGACGAGGTCGGCGCGCTCTACGCCGACCTCGTGCTCCGCATGGTGGGCGCGCGCCCGCGGAACCAGCAGGAGCGGCGGGGGATTCAGAAGTAGTCTCAGGAGTAGTCGGGGATTCAGAGGCAGTCGGGGGATTCAGAAGTAGTAGCGGGAGACCGACTCCGCCACGCACACCGGCTTGTCGCCGCCCTCGCGCTCGACCGTGACGGTCGCCGCGACCTGTACGCCGCCCCCGGCCTCCGTGACCTCCGTGATCACGGCGGTGGCCCGCAGCCGCGACCCGACCGGCACCGGCGCCGGGAAGCGCACCTTGTTCGTCCCGTAGTTGATGCCCATCCTCATGCCCTCGACCCGCATGATCTGCGGCACCAGGCTCGGCAGCAGGGACAGGGTCAGATAGCCGTGCGCGATCGTGGAACCGAAGGGTCCGGACGCCGCCCGCTCCGGGTCCACGTGGATCCACTGGTGGTCGCCGGTCGCGTCCGCGAAGAGGTCGATCCGCTTCTGGTCCACCTCCAGCCACCCGCTGGGCCCCAGCGGCTCGCCCGTCCCGGCGCGCAGCTCCTCGGCGGACGTGAAGATCCTCGGCTCGGCCATGCCCTGCTCCTGCCTCTCACTCACGGATGGCGCTGGCGAATAAGCGCTTGCTCAGCCCGCTCAGCATGGTGGGAGCGCATGTGTATGTCAACGGCCCTCCGACTACCCTCGGCCGGGTGCCGCAGATTCCCGAGAAAGTCCACGAACTCACCGTCGGCCAGCTGTCCGCCCGCAGTGGCGCCGCCGTCTCCGCACTCCACTTCTACGAGTCCAAGGGCCTGATCAGCAGCCGCCGCACCTCCGGCAACCAGCGCCGCTACACCCGCGACGCGCTGCGCCGGGTGGCCTTCGTACGCGCCGCCCAGCGCGTGGGCATCCCGCTGGCCAGCATCCGCGAGGCACTGGCCCAACTGCCCGAGGAGCGCACCCCCAACCGCGAGGACTGGGCCCGGCTGTCGGAGGCCTGGCGCGCCGAGCTCGACCAGCGCATCAGCCAACTCGGGCGCCTGCGCGACCACCTGACCGACTGCATCGGCTGCGGCTGCCTCTCGCTGGAGAACTGCGCGCTGTCCAACCCGGACGACGTCTTCGGTGAAAAGCTCACCGGCTCGCGGCTGTAGGACCCGTCCCCTCGGCCTCCCACACCGCCCGGGCCGCCGCCACCAGTTCGGCATTCGACCGCGCCGGCCGCCCGTCCGGCAGGTGCAGTACGTCCCCCACGCCGGTACGCCCGCCCGTACCGCACCGCGCGGCCAGCCGCAGCACCGGCCAGGCGGCGGCCTCCCGCCCGTACAGCAGCACCGCCACCGGCGGCAGCCCGCGCAGCCCGGCCACCAGCGCCGGATCGGCCGCCGCGAGCTCCACCGCGAGCCGGACCCGCCCGGGGGTGCGCACCGGCCAGGCCAGGAACCGCGCCATGGGCTCCGGCCCGGCCGGTCCGCCCAGCGGCACCACCGCCTCCACCGGGACCCCCCGCGCCAGCAGCGCCTCGGCCAGCTCTTCGGCCCCCGGCTCCGCGAAGCTCACCGCCGCCCGGTCCGGCAGCACCGACCAGGACCGGACCCGCTCCAGCCGCCCCGCCGGACCGGGCTCGGCCCCGATGCTCGCGTCCACGCACAGGGGCACGCCGACCCCCGCTCCCCGCAGCGCCTCCAGCACCGGCCCGACCACCCGGGGCGACAGGCTCTGCCGACCGCACGGGGTCCGCGGGTGCACCAGTACCTCCACGGCCCCCGCGGCGACCGAGGCCAGCGCCGCCTCCACCAGGTCCTGCGGGGACATGGGCACGGCCGGTCCGTCGGCGGCGCTCCGGGCGCCGTTCAGCGACACCGCCGGCGCGGGCGTCACGCGGCTCCCGCCGTCGGCGTGTCCGCCAGCGCCGGTCTCGGCACCACGATCCCGCAGCCCCCGCACACCGGACCGTCCCAGGCCCAGGCCCCCTCCCAGGCCCGGACCGCGGCCGCGGTCGGCCACCGCAGCTCCTCCTCCCCGCAGACCGGGCACGCCGTGCCCGGCGCCGACTCCAGGGCGTTCACCAGCCGCCGCAGCACCTCGCCCAGCGCTCCCTCCGGCCGCACCCCCGGATCCGCGCACCGCACCACCGCGTCCCCGCTCCCGCCCCACGCCCACTCCGGCCGGCGCAGCCCGTGGTGCTTCTCCCGTCTGCGCCGTTCCGCGAACTGGCGCTCGTACTCCAGCCAGACCGCCCGCGCGTCCTCCAGCTCCTCCAGCGCGGCGACCAGCCGCAGCGGATCCGCCCCCCGGTCCTCGGGGGCGATCCCGTGCCGGTCGCACAGGTGCCACCACGTGGCCCGGTGCCCGTACGGGGCGAACCGCTCCAGGCAGCGGCGCAGGGAATGGCGCCGCAGAGCCCGGTCGTTGCGCGCGTCACGCACCTGGTATGCCAGACTCCGGAATCCCGCCATCGCACCTTCACCTCCGCCGATGTGCCCAACATGCCCGGCCGGGGCCGGGCGCATGCGGGGGCGGTCGAGGCGTGCGGGTGGCACATGGCCGGAAGTCAGCGCCCCATGCGCCCCGCGGAAACCACCAGCCGGGCCAGTTCCTCGTGGCAGATGTCGCTGTGCGCCCCCGAGGGGGCCCCGCCGCGCCGCACCACCGAGCCCGCGTCCACGCTGACGCAGCCGGTCGCGGGCACCCCCTCGCGCAGGGCCGCGTCGAGGGTCAGCCGGGGCGCACCGGGGACGGCCTGCACCCCGTCGTGCCCGATGGCGCCCCAGCGTTCGTCGAAACCCAGCAGTCCGGCCGAATCCCCAGCCATCCGGGAGGCCAGCGGGTAGAACACCCGGAGCGAGGTGTCGTGCGGGGAATGGCAGGCCACCACCGGTCCGTCGACCTTCCGCTGGAGGCCGCCCAGAGCGCCGCCGCGGCCCTTGTCGTGCGGCAGCCGGCCGGAGAACGCGTAGTGGGAGAAGGCTCCCTGAAGCAGGGTCAGGGAGTTCACGTACCGGGCGCCGTCCGGCACGGCGCGCAGCGAGAAGGAGACCAGGCGCGCCCCGAAGCTGTGCCCGATCAGATGGACCCGCAGCTCCGGGCGCTGCCGCGCCAGCTCCGCCAGCACCGGGCCGAGACCGCGCTCGCCGACGACTCCCGCCCGCTTCTTCATCCGGTAGTACGTCGCCTGCCGCAGCAGTTCCTTGGCGCCGTTCCACAGGGTCCGCGGTACGCCGACCAGCGCCGGCTCCCGCTCACCGGTGCCCCCGGGCTCCCCGCCCGCCTCGACCAGGGCGAGAGCCAGGGCCCGGCACACCTCCAGGACGTCCTCCGCGAAGAGCGCGGGCACCGCGGGCACGGCCGCCGTCGCCACCGCGTCCACCCCGGCCAGCTCCCGTACGAGGGCGCCGAACTCGATGAAGGCGGCCTCCGACTCCGGCTGCTCCTCCAGCAGTTCGGCCACCCGGTCCAGCTCCGCCCGCCGCCCGGGCCAGAACTCCCCGAGCGCCTGCCGGGTGCCGGGGTCCAGCGCCCCGCCGAAGCCGGGCTCCGCGAGCGCGCCCAGCGCCTCGAAGTCCGGTATCGGCTCGTCGGAGAAGCGGATCGAGGGCCATACGACGCCTGCGTACCCGAGCCGTACGCCCGGCCCCACCAGCCCCGGGAAGGGGGCGAAGAACCGGTCGTAGAGCCGGGTCGCGGTGGACCGGTCGCTGTTCCAGCCGTGCGCGAAGACCAGCAGGTCCGTGGCCTCCATCCGGGACACCGCGTCCTGTGCGGCCCGGTCCACGTCCCCCTCGGAGTCGAAGGTCAGCTCCGCGTACGGCCCGACCCCGATCCCGGCTGCGCCTCGTACCGCGATGTCCGCCATGACGTCCCCCTCCACGCCGTCCCTCCGGTGGGTCCAGCATCCTGCTGCCGCCCCCGCCCGGCCAGACCCGTGACGCCACCGGCTCGCCGGCCGCACGGCTCGCCGGCTCCCCGGCTCCACGGCTCACCCGCGCACCGACGCGCGGGCTCACCCGTAGAGCAGGTACTCCTCGCGCACCGCCCCGAACCGGGCCAGCCCCGCCGCCCAGTCACCGGCGATCTCCTCCACCCCCGCCCCCGCGTCCACCAGCTTCCGCACCCGGTCCGAACCCGTCAGCTTGTCGATCCAGTGGTCGGTGCGCCAGGCGAATCCGCTCCACGTCCGCCGGGCGGTGACCAGCAGCCCGATCCCGGCCCGGACCGGATCGAAGGCCTCGCGGTCGTGCACGATCAGCCGGATCCCGCCGCACACCTTCCCGGCGTGTTTGGAGAACGTGGGGGTGAAGTACGCCTCGCGGAACCACACCCCGGGCAGTTCCAGCGCGTTCGCCGCCTCCGCCCACCGCCGGTCGACGCCCTCCGCGCCCACCACCTCGAAGGGCGTGGTCGTCCCGCGCCCCTCGGACAGGTTCGTCCCCTCGAACAGGCAGGTGCCGGCGTACGCGAGAGCCGTGTCCGGGGTCGGCATGTTCGGGCTCGGCGGCACCCAGGGCAGCCCGGTCTCCCCGAAGAACGACCCCCGCCGCCAGCCGCTCATCGCCACCGTCCGCAGCCTGACCGGCCCTTCGGGAAACGACCTGCCGGTCAGGAACTCGCCGTTGAAGAGCCGGGCCAGCTCGGCCGCCGTCATCCCGTGCGCGAGCGCGATCGGCTCCCGCCCCACGAAGCTCGCGTACGGGCGCTCCAGCACCGGCCCCGCGGCCCGCCGGGCGCCCACCGGATTGGGCCGGTCCAGCACCACCACCGCCTTGCCGGCGAGGGCGGCCGCGCGCATGCAGTCGTACAGCGTCCAGATGTAGGTGTAGAAGCGCGCCCCGACGTCCTGGATGTCGAAGACGACGGTGTCGATCCCGGCCGCCGTGAACACGTCCGCGAGCCGCTGCCCGCTCTTGTCGTACGTGTCGTACACGGGCAGCCCGGTCGCCGGATCCCGGGAGGCCCCCTCGGAGCCGCCCGCCTGCGCCGTCCCGCGGAACCCGTGCTCGGGGCCGAACACCGCGACCAGGTCCACCCGCTCGTCCGCGTGGAGCACGTCCACCAGGTGACGGGCGTCGGCGGTGATCCCGGTGGGGTTGGTGACCACCCCGACCTTCTGCCCGGCGAGCTCGGCGTACCCGTCCGCGGCGAGCCGCTCGAAACCGGTCCGCACCCGCCCCGCCCGTGGGGCGCCCGCCCCCACGGCCCCCGCCGCCCCCATGGCCCCCGCCAGTCCCAGTACCCCGCGTCGCGACAGCGTCATCCGGCCACGCTACGAGGCGCACCCCTTCCGTCCGGACATACCGACTGGTTAGTCTGCCCGCCATCCAGTGTTCGGGGCCGGCAGTCCGGCCGCACGAGAGGTGAACCCGTGAGCGAGTACCAGGACCAGCGAGTCGTCGTCACCGGCGCGGGCGGCGGCATCGGCGCCGCCCTCGCGCACCGCTTCGCGGCCGAGGGCGCCACGGTGGTGGTCAACGACCTCGACGCGGCCAAGGCCGCCGCGGTGGCGGGCGCCATCGGGGCCCGGGCGATCCCGGTGCCGGGCGACGCGTCGGCGATCGTGGCCGAGGCCCGCGATGCCCTCGGCGGCGGGATCGACGTCTACTGCGCCAACGCCGGACTCGCCTCGGGCGGCGACGCGTTCGCCGACGAGGCCGTCTGGGAGGCGGCCTGGGACACCAACGTCATGGCCCACGTCCGCGCGGCCCGGCTGCTCCTGCCCGACTGGCTGGAGCGGGAGAGCGGCCGCTTCGTCTCCACCGTCTCCGCCGCCGGGCTGCTGACCATGATCGGGGCGGCGCCGTACAGTGTCACCAAGCACGGTGCGCTCGCCTTCGCGGAATGGCTCTCGCTGACCTACCGCCACCGCGGTGTCCAGGTCCACGCCATCTGCCCGCAGGGGGTGCGCACCGACATGCTGACGGCCGCGGGATCGGCGGGCGACCTCGTCCTCGCGCCGACCGCCATCGAACCGGAAGCGGTCGCTGACGCACTGTTCGACGGCATGGAGAAGGGCCGGTTCTTGATCCTCCCGCACCCCGAGGTCGCGGACTTCTACGCCGCGCGCGCCACCGAACCGGACCGCTGGCTCAGCGGCATGAACCACCTCCAGCAGAAGTGGGAGACCCGGTGACCTCCCCGTACGCCGCCCAGCCCTGGCTCGGGCTGCTCAGCCCGGCCCAGCGCGCGCCCGTCGCACCGGCGCCGACCGTGCTGCACCTCTTCCGCGAGGCCGTGGCCCGGGCCCCCGAGCGCACCGCGCTCGCCTATTTCGACGGCCGCATCGGCTACGCCGAGGCCGACGCACTGTCCGGCTCCGTCGCGGGCCACCTCGCGGCGCACGGCGTCGGCCGCGGGGACCGGGTCGCCGTCATGCTGCAGAACACCCCGCACTTCGTGCTCGCCGTCCTCGCAGCCTGGAAGGCCGGTGCCGTGGTGGTCCCGCTCAACCCGATGTACAAGGCCGGCGAGGTCGGGCACATCCTGCGCGACTCGGGGGCCGCCGCGCTGGTCTGCGACGGCCGCGCGTGGACGGCGTACGTGCGCGAGGCGGCGCGCGGCACGGACGTGCGCGTCGCCCTGACCGCCCGCGACCTGGATTTCCAGACCCGCGACGACGCGCGGCTCTTCGCCCCGGCGGCCGTACCGCATCCGCGCCCCGCGCCGGATTCCCTCCCGGGCTCCGCGCCGCACCCCGCCCCGGACCCCGTCGCCGGGCCGACGGGCGGCCGGCCGGCCCCGGAGGCCGCCGACCTCACCACCGTGGCCCGCCAGGGCCACCCCGCGCCGGACGACCCGCACCTCACCGCCGCCGACACCGCCCTCATCAGCTACACCTCCGGCACCAGCGGCACCCCCAAGGGCGCCATGAACCCGCACGGCGCGCTCACGTACAACGCCGTCCGCCAGGTCACCGGCCATCCCGTCCCCGAGGGTGCCGCGTACTTCGCGCTCGCACCCCTCTTCCACATCACCGGCATGGTCTGCGAGCTCGCCGCCTGCTTCGCCAACGCCGGCACCCTCGTCCTCGCGCACCGCTTCCACGCCGGAGTCGTGCTCGACGCCTTCCTGGAACACCGCCCGGCCTACACCGTCGGCCCGGCCACCGCCTTCATGGCCCTGGCCGCGCACCCCGGCGTCACCCGGGACCACTTCGCCTCGTTCCAGGTGATCTCCTCCGGCGGAGCCCCGCTGCCGCCCGCCCTCGTCGAACGCCTCCGCGCCGCGTTCGGCTTCTACCTCCGCAACGGCTACGGCCTCACCGAGTGCACCGCCCCCTGCGCCTCCGTCCCCCCGCACCTCGAAGCCCCCGTCGACCCCGCCTCCGGGACCCTCTCGGTCGGTCTGCCCGGCGCGGACACCGTCGTGCGCATCCTCGACGAGCGGGGCGCCGAGGTGCCCTTCGGCGAGACCGGCGAGATAGCCGTCCGCGGCCCCCAGGTCGTGCCCGGCTACTGGGGCCTGCCCGCCGACACCGCCAAGGCGTTCCCGGACGGCGAACTGCGCACCGGGGACGTCGGGTTCATGGACGCCGACGGCTGGCTCTACGTCGTCGACCGCAAGAAGGACATGATCAACGCCTCCGGCTTCAAGGTCTGGCCGCGCGAGGTCGAGGACGTGCTCTACACCCACCCCGCGGTCAGCGAGGCGGCCGTGGTCGGCGTCCCGGACCCCTACCGCGGGGAGAGCGTGAAGGCGTACGTCAGCCTGCGTCCCGGCACCTCTGCCGAGCCGGCCGAGCTGTCCGCCTACTGCGCCGCACGCATCGCCGCGTACAAATACCCTCGCCAGGTGGAGATCCTGCCTGTCCTTCCGAAGACGACCAGTGGCAAGATCCTGCGACGGGAACTGCGCGATCGCGGCTGAAAACAGTCGGACGGTCGTACAGCAGGAATGGAAGGGAAGGTCGGCGCCATGGCTGCCAGGACCACGGAACCCGAAGGCGCGCACGAGGCCCCGGTACCGCAGCGGCTGCTGGCCGTCGCCACCCGGCTGTTCGCCGAGCGAGGCTACGACCGCACGTCCGTGCAGGAGATCGTCGAGGCGGCCGGGGTCACCAAGGGCGCGCTCTACCACTACTTCGGGTCCAAGGACGACCTGCTGCACGAGGTGTACGCGCGGATGCTGCGCCTGCAGCAGCAGCGGCTCGACGCGGTGGCCGGGTCCGACGCGCCCGTCGAGGAGCGGCTGCGGGCGGCCGCCGCCGACGTGGTGGTGACCACCATCGAGAACCTCGACGACGCGGCGATCTTCTTCCGGTCGATGCACCAGCTCAGCCCGGAGAAGTCCAAGCAGGTGCGGGCCGAGCGCCGGCGCTACCACGAGCGCTTCCGGGCGCTGGTCGAGGAGGGCCAGCGTACGGGGGTGTTCTCCAGCGCCACCCCCGCCGACCTGGTGGTGGACTACCACTTCGGGTCCGTGCACCACCTGTCCACCTGGTACCGCGCCGACGGCCCGCTCACGCCCCAGCAGGTCGCCGATCACCTCGCCGACCTGCTCATGCGCGCACTGCGCCCTTGAGGGCCTCCAGCGTGGGGTAGTCGGTGTAGCCCTCCGCCCCGTGCACGTGCATCAGGAACTCCGGGCGGATCTCGTTGAGCGGCGCGCCCGTGCGCAGCCGCTCCACGAGGTCGGGGTTGGCGAGGAAGCCCCGGCCCAGCGCGACGAGGTCGGCGCCCTCGGCCAGTAGCCGCTCGCCCCGCCGCTTGCCGCCGTCGGCCGCGACCTCCTCGCGGGAGAGCACCGGGTTGGCGATCAGCGTGCCGGGCCAGGCCTTGCGGATCTCCGCGAAGCCGGGCCGGCCGGGGTCGGCGTGGACCTGGTGCAGGTAGACCGGCTCGATGTCCGCCAGGGCCTTGAGCAGCGCCGGGTAGATCTCCTCGGTGTCCCCCTCCTCGACGCCGTTGACGTCCAGTCCGGGCGAGATCCGTACGCCGACCCGCTCCGGGCCGACGGCCTCGGCGACGGCCCGGACCACCTCGACGGTGAACCGGATCCGTCCTTCCACCGACCCGCCCCACTCGTCGGTACGGAGGTTGGTGTTCCGGGCGAGGAACTGGTGGAGCAGGTAACCGTTGGCGGAGTGCACCTCCACCCCGTCGAAACCCGCCTCGACGGCGTTGCGGGCGGCGGCCGCGAAGTCGGCGATGGTGGACCTGATGTCCCCGGCCGTCATCTCGCGGGGCAGGACGGCGTCCTGGGGCCCGCCGGGGGTGTGCAGTCGCTCCGGGAACCGCACCGGGGACGGGGCGAGGGGAACGTGCCCGCTGGTGTCGGGGTGGCCGACCCGTCCGCCGTGCTGCAGCTGGAGGAACATCCGCCCGCCGGCGGCGCGCACCGCGCCGGTGACCCGGCGCCACCCGGCGACCTGCGCGGCGGTGTGGATGCCGGGGATGCGCGGGTAGGTCCGGCCGACGGCGTTCGGCGTGGTGGCCTCCGCGATGATCAGACCGGCCGAGGCGCGCTGCGCGTAGTACGCGGCCATGAGCTCGCCGGGGACGCCGTCGGCGCCGGCCCGGTTGCGCGTCAGCGGCGCCATCACCAGGCGGCTGGGGAGCTCCAGGCCCCCGAGGCGGGCGGATTCGAAGAGGCGGGATGCGGTGGGGGTCTGCTGTGTCTGCGTCATGCCGGTACCGTAGAACCTGACACTGATGTCAGATTCAACACCTGAGGCGGGACGGGGCATGCGGATCGGCGAACTGGCGGCGCGGACCGGGGTCAGCGAGCGGTCGCTGCGCTATTACGAGGAGCAGGGCCTGCTGGCCTCCGACCGGACGCCCGGCGGCCACCGGGACTTCCCCGAGCGGGCCGTCGACCGGGTCATCCGCATCCAGGAGCTCTACGCGGCCGGCCTGCACAGCTCGAAGATCGCGCGGATCCTGCCCTGCATGCGGGACGCGGACGGCGGCCCCTCGGTGCGGGCCACCCCGGCGCTGGTGGCCGAACTGGCCACCGAGCGGGACCGGATCGACCGGATGATCAGCGACCTGCTGCGCTCCCGGGAGGTGCTGGACGAGGTCATCGAAGCGGCGGCCGGCCGGGTCACCGCAGGCGGCTCCTAGGTCGTGTCGTCAGGGCCCGGTCCTGTCCTGGGTCGGCCCGCGGACAGGACCCAGCGGCGGCGGCCCGGCCGGTGGCCGACAGCCGTGGCGCGCACGCCGCTGCCCGGTCCCTACATGTAGCGCTTCAGCTCGCGCCGGGCCAGCGAGCGCTGGTGGACCTCGTCCGGTCCGTCGGCCAGCCGCAGAGTCCGCGCCGCCGCCCACAGTTCGGCCAGCGGGAAGTCCTGGCTCACCCCGCCCGCGCCGTGCAGCTGCACCGCCTGGTCGAGGATCCCCACCACCGCCCGAGGGGTCGCGATCTTGATGGCCTGGATCTCGGTGTGCGCGCCCCGGTTCCCGGCCGTGTCCATCAGCCAGGCCGTCTTCAGCACCAGCAGCCGCAACTGCTCCACCGTGACCCGGGCGTCCGCGATCCAGTTCTGTACGACGCCCTGCGCGGCCAGCGGCTTGCCGAAGGCGGTACGGTCCACCGCGCGGCGGCACATCAGCTCGATGGCCCGCTCCGCCATGCCGATCAGCCGCATGCAGTGGTGGATGCGGCCCGGGCCGAGCCTTGCCTGGGCGATGGCGAAGCCGCTGCCCTCCTCGCCGATCAGGTTCGCCGCCGGGACCCGCGCTCCGTCGAAGACCACCTCGGCGTGGCCGCCGTGGTCGTGGTCCTCGTACCCGTACACCGTCATGGCCCGGCGCACCTCGACCCCGGGGGTGTCGCGCGGCACCAGGATCATCGACTGCTGGCGGCGCGGATCGGCGCCCTCCGGGTCGGTCTTGCCCATCACGATGAAGATCCTGCAATCCGGGTTCATCGCCCCGGAGATGAACCACTTGCGCCCGGTGACCACGTACTCGTCACCCACGCGCTCGATCCGCGTCTCGACGTTGGTCGCGTCCGAGGACGCCACCTCGGGCTCGGTCATCGCGAAGGCGGAGCGGATCTCCCCGGCCAGCAGCGGCTCCAGCCACTGCTTCTTGTGCTCCTCGCTGCCGAACTGCGCGAGCAGCTCCATGTTCCCGGTGTCCGGGGCCGCGCAGTTGGTCGCCATCGGCGCCAGGTGCGGGCTGCGGCCGGTGATCTCGGCGAGCGGGGCGTACTGCAGATTGGTCAGCCCGGCGCCGTACTCCGCGTCCGGCAAGCTGTGCTGGTTTACAAAGAAGAGGTTCCACAGGCCCTGGCGGCGCGCCTCGGCCTTCAGTTCACCGAAGACGGCCGGGGTGTCCCAGGGCGAGGCCAGCCGTGCGCGCTGCTCGGCGGCGACGGGTTCCGCCGGGTAGACGTACTCCTCCATGAACGCGAGCAGCCGCTCGCGGAGTTCCTCGGTCCGGGCGTCGAATGCGAAGTCCATGAGTCGGGTGCCTCAGCCTTCCTGGCGGTTCTAGATTTTGTGGGGGGCCTGGAGCGTGGTCAGACCGTGTTCGATGAAGACGGGGACCAGCTCGCCGATCCGGTCGAAGCCCGCGCCGACCGTCTGCCCGAGCGTGTAGCGGTAGTGGATGCCTTCGAGGATCACCGCGAGCTTGAACCAGGCGAAGGCCGTGTACCAGGCGATCGCTCCGGTGTCCCGGCCGGAGCGGGCGGCGTACCGCTCGACCAGCTCGGCGGGCGTCGGATGCCCGGGCGCCCCGCTCGTCGTACTGACCGGAGATTCGGTCAGGCCCAGGTCCGAGCTGTACATCACCAGCAGCCCGAGGTCGGTCAGCGGATCGCCCAGCGTGGACATCTCCCAGTCCAGCACCGCCCGGATCGTGTCGTCCGGCCCGCCGATCAGTACGTTGTCCAGCCGGAAGTCCCCGTGCACCACGGTCGGGGCGGGGGAGTCGGGCAGCGCCCGGCCGAGCGCGGCGTGCAGCTCGTCGATCCCGGCGAGCTCACGGCCCCGCGAGGCCGCGAGCTGCTTGCCCCAGCGGCGCAGCTGCCGGTCGAGGAAGCCCTCGGGCCGGCCGAAGTCGCCCAGCCCCACGGCCTGGGGATCCACCGCGTGCAGGTCGACCAGCGTGTCGACCAGGCCGAGCACCGCCCGCCGGGTGCGCTCGGGGCCGATCGCGGCGAGCTCGCCCGCCGTGCGGTACGGCACCCCCTCCACGTACTCCATGACGTAGAACGGCGCCCCCAGCACGGAGTCGTCCTCGCACAGGAGCAGCGGTTCGGGCACCGGCACGGCCGTCCCGTGCAGGGCCGCGATCACCCGGTGCTCGCGCCGCATGTCGTGCGCGGTGGCCAGGACGTGGCCGAGCGGGGGACGGCGCACCACCCAGCGGGCGGAGCCGTCGGTGACCGCGTACGTCAGGTTCGACCTGCCCCCTTCGATCAGCCGGCCGCTCAGCGGCCCGGCCACGAGCCCGGGCCGCACGGCGTCGAGATGGCCGCGCAGCCGTTCCAGATCGAGGCCTCGCGGATCGTCCGGGACTGGGGTCATGCTGGGCACCTCCGTACGGGGTGGACGGTTACCGACCGGTTGCTTCGGAGCCCATCATGCCGACCAGTCGGTATGCCGTCCATAGGCGGGCCGAAAGAAGTCTCCGGCCGCGCTCGCGGGCGTTCGGGTCAGGCGTGGCAGAGGATCGGCGTCCCGCCGTTCATCACCGTCATGTCCCGCAGCACCGCCAGGATGTCCAGGGGCACGCCCTCCGGCTCCCCGGCCAGTTCCGCGTAGGCCCGGTGGAGGTTCGCCACCAGTCGTTCGCTCTCCCGCCAGGCGGCGAACTCGCCGAGGTCGGCCCGCCGGGCGACCTCCAGCGGGGTCAGCCCCTTCGCGTGCCCCTCGGCGGCCAGTTCGGCCACGTACCGCAGATAGCGCTCGGTGGCCTCGTAGGCCGACCCGTCGGTCAGCGGCCCGTGGCCCGGTACGACGGTCTCCGCGTCCAGCGAGCGCAGCAGCTCCAGCGCCCGCAGCGAGCCGGCCAGCGAGCCCATCGCGAGGAACGGCGTCCCCTCGGCGAAGACCAGGTCGCCCGTGAACACGACCCGCTGCCGGGGCAGCCACACGATCGAGTCGCCGGTGGTGTGCGCGACGCCGGGGTGGATGACCCGCACCTCCGTCTCGCCGACGTGCAGGGTCGTCCGGTCGCTGTAGGTGAGGTCGGGCGCCGTGATGTCTATCGCGCCGAAGTCCGTCGCGGGCCAGATCATCTCCAGCTGGTGCCCGGCGGCGAGCTGCTCGGTCCGCGCGTTGTCGTGGCCGACGATCAGCGCCTCGGGGGCGAACACGCCGTTGCCGTAGGTGTGGTCGCCGTGGTGGTGGGTGTTCACCACGGTGCGGGGGAGCGGCACCCCGGCCGCCACGACCGCCTCGCGCAGGGCGAGGGCCCGCCGCTCGGTGGCCGCGGTGTCGACGAGCAGCGTCCGGCCGCCGTCACTGATGAAGCCGGCGTTGTTGAGGCACCAGCCGCCGTCCGGCTGGACGTAGGCGTACACGCCTGGTGCGGGCTGGACGAGATAGGGCTCATCGACGGGCATCTGCGCTCTCCCCGGGTCGCTTTGACGGGCGGTCGGCATCCTGCCAGCCGTCGTGGCGCCGGGGGAGGGCGGGTACCGCTCCTGACCGAAGTTCCGGTCGGTTCCCGCGCAGGTCAGTGATCGTCGTAGTGGCCGTCGTGCGCGGCGTGCCGGTGTCCGTCGTGTACGTAGTCGACGTGGTCCCCGTGCCGCACCGACTCGTGCCCGCAGTCCGGGCCGTGGGTGTGCGTGTGGCCGTCGTGGGCGGTGTGCCCCCGGCTCTCGCACTCGTCCCAGTGCCCGGAGTGCTCCCGGTGCAGGTGGCCGTCGTGCGCGTAGTCGACGTGATCGCCGTGCGGGACCGCCTGGTGCCCGCAGTCGGGGCCGTGGGCGTGCTGGTGCGTGGGATGTTCCTGGTGCATGGTCGTCATGACGCCGAGGCTAATGCGGATCGACCGGTATCGCCCGTTGTGTCCGAGTGACGCGAAGAAGCCCGATCATCAGACCGGCAGTTCAGATGATCACGGCCATCGCGAAGGCCGCCAGTGCCAGCGTGCACGCCACCGCCGCCAGGGCCGACCGCGGCGAGAGCCCCCGCGGCGGCCCGGCCGCCAGCTCCCGGATCCGCCGGTGCGCCACCCACAGGAACGCCAGCCAGACCAGCGCGGTCACCGCCGCCCCGGCCACCTCCACCGGCCTCCCGGACCCGCGGACCGCCTGCCGCAGCGCGAGGACCGCCACGACCGAGCAGGCCAGCGTCGTACGCCGCCACGCGAGCCGGGTCCGCTCGGGCTGCAGCCCGGCATCGCGGATCTCGCCGGACGCGCTCACCGCCCCGACGTCCAGCCCATGAGCACGACCACCATCATCGCCACCGCGACCAGCCCGACCCCCAGGCTCAGCACCACCGGGAACCGCGACAGCGGCAGGTCCTCGCCCCGCCGCATCGCCCGTTCGCACCGCACCCAGTGGTTCACGGCCCGCAGCGCACAGGCCGCACCCACCGCGAGCAGCGCGAAGGCCATCCCGACCCGCACCCCCCACCGCAGGTCCGGCAGGAACTGGTCGACGGCGAAACCGCCGCCCACCAGCGCCAGCGCGGTCCGGATCCAGGCCAGGAAGGTCCGCTCGTTGGCCAGCGAGAAGCGGTAGTCGGGGGTCTCGCCCTCGTCCCTCAGGCGCGACGGCGCGAACCAGAGGCGCAGGTCCTTGACGAAGTCGATCACCCGGCCAATCTACTGGCGCGGCCCCCGGAACTCCCGCAGCCGCCGGTACGCCTCCAGCCCGTCCGGCACCCACGCCCACGACCCGTCCGCGACGCGCCGCTCCAGCTCCTCCTCGGTCAGGTACGTGTGCCAGTCCACCTCCGACTCCTGCGGGGCCACCGGCAGCTCGCAGCGCACCTCGTGCACGTACGACCACCACGCCCCGCCCGGGCCCTCGTACAGGAACTTGAACAGCGGCACGGGCTGCGGCAGCCCGTGGACCCCCAGCTCCTCCTCGGCCTCCCGCAGGGCGGCCTCCTCGTAGCTCTCCCCGGCGCCGAGCACCCCGCCCACGAACATGTCGTAGTGCGAGGGGAACACGAGCTTCGACGCGGTCCTCCGGTGGACGAAGATCCGCCCCCGCGCATCCCTGGCCTGCACGAACACGCAGCGGTGGATCAGCCCGCGGGCGTACACCTCGCCCCGCGCGGCCTGTCCCGTCACCCGGTCGTCCCGGTCCACCACGTCCAGTACTTCATCAGCGGCACTCACGACATCCATCCAATCACCGCTGTTGACTGGTTACCGCTCCGTAGCCAAGGATCGCCCCACCACCGACGGAGGACGGGTATCGCATGACGTACGACGCAGACGTGATCGTGATCGGCGCCGGGCTGGCCGGACTCGCGGCCACCGCCGAACTCGTCGACGCGGGCCGCAAGGTCATCCTGCTCGACCAGGAACCCGAACAGTCCATCGGCGGTCAGGCCCACTGGTCCTTCGGCGGCATGTTCCTCGTGGACTCGCCCGAGCAGCGCCGGATGCGGATCAAGGACAGCCACGAACTCGCCCTCCAGGACTGGCTGGGCACCGCCGGATTCGACCGCGAGGAGGACGCCTGGCCGCGCCGCTGGGCCGAGGCCTACGTGGACTTCGCGGCAGGCGAGAAGCGCTCCTGGCTGCACGCGCAGGGCGTCCGCTTCTTCCCGGTGGTCGGCTGGGCTGAGCGCGGCGGCTACGACGCCGACGGCCACGGGAACTCGGTCCCCCGCTTCCACATCACCTGGGGCACCGGCCCCGGCCTGGTCGAGCCCTTCGAGCGGCGCGTCCGCGCC
The DNA here is from genome assembly GCF_043201995.1 of Streptomyces sp. NPDC048258. NCBI lineage: Bacteria > Bacillati > Actinomycetota > Actinomycetes > Kitasatosporales > Streptomycetaceae > Streptomyces > Streptomyces sp. NPDC048258. The sequence goes on along the minus strand of NZ_JBICZH010000005.1, from coordinate 316,508 downwards.
GGCGTGGCCCGCGGCCTGGTCCAGCTGAGGTTCCGCCACCGGGTGACCGGCCTGTCCCGTACCGCGGGCGCCGTCGACACCGTGACGGGCGAGGTCCTGGAGCCCTCCGACGCCGTACGGGGCACCGCGAGCAGCCGCGAGGCCACCGGCGCCTTCTCCCTCCGCGCCCAGGCCGTGATCGTGACCAGCGGCGGCATCGGCGGCAACCACGACCTCGTACGCGAGCAGTGGCCCGCCCGGCTCGGCACCCCGCCGCGGCGCATGCTCTCCGGGGTCCCCGCCCACGTGGACGGCCTGATGCTCGGGATCGCGGAGGAGGCGGGCGCCAGCCACATCAACAAGGACCGGATGTGGCACTACACCGAGGGCATCGAGAACTGGAACCCGATCTGGTCCAAGCACGGAATCCGCATCCTGCCCGGCCCGTCCTCGCTCTGGCTGGACGCGACCGGCAAGCGGCTGCCCGTGCCCCTCTTCCCGGGTTTCGACACCCTCGGCACCCTCGACCACATCATGAAGACCGGCCACGACCACACCTGGTTCGTGCTCAATCAGCGCATCATCGGCAAGGAGTTCGCCCTCTCCGGCTCCGAGCAGAACCCCGACCTCACCGGCAAGTCGGTCCGCGACGTCATCTCCCGCGCGCGGCAGGCCGTACCCGCCCCGGTCAAGGCATTCATGGACAACGGCGTGGACTTCGTCGTGGAGCGGGACCTGTCCGCCCTGGTGCGCGGGATGAACGCCGTCACCAAGGAGGACCTGATCGACGAGGCCGCCCTGCGCGGTGTGATCACCTCCCGGGACCGGGAGATCGCCAACCCGTTCACCAAGGACCTCCAGGTCACGGCCATCCACGGTGCCCGCAAGTACCTCGGCGACAAGCTGATCCGCACGGCCGCACCGCACCGGATCCTGGACCCGAAGGCCGGGCCGCTGATCGCGGTACGGCTGTCCATCCTGACCCGCAAGTCCCTGGGCGGTCTGGAGACCGACCTTTCCTCGCGCGTCCTGACGGCGGCCGGCGAACCGCTGCCGGGCGTCTACGCGGCGGGCGAGGCGGCCGGCTTCGGCGGCGGCGGGGTCCACGGCTACCGGGCCCTGGAGGGCACCTTCCTGGGCGGCTGCGTCTTCTCGGGCCGCGCGGCGGGCCGGGCGGCGGCCAAGGCGGTCGGCTGACCCGCCGCCCCTCCGCGGCCCCGGGCCCGTCGGCGCAGCCCTGCCCCGGCCCCGGCCCGTCGGCGCAGCCCTGCCCCAGCCCCTCGTCGGCCGTCGGCGCTGCCCTGCCCCGGCCCCCGGCCGGGCCGCGGGCGGCGCTCCGGCCGGCTCGTGCGGGATGCGCCATTCGGCCAGTGACGCGCGCCCCTCGCCCCGGCCCCGTACGCCGCGACCACGGCACCGGTACGCGCCTTCGCGCCGCTCGGCACCGCCCCCGCAACCAACTCGACTCCGGGCAATACCAGTTGAAACCCGCCACCCAGTGGACTGGACCTTGACGTGGAGCTGTGCGTACCGGTTTGCTGTGCGTGATCATCCGGATCGTCAGCGAAACGGCTTGATCTCGTACCACCCGGCCGGACAACTCCCGTGCGCCATACACCTGTTCCGGCCATCGTTCGCACCGTGCCCGCCCGCGTCCTGGAGGGAAACCCGCGGATGTCCCCGCCTCCGCCGCCCCTCGGCCGCGCCCGCAAGCGCGACGCCCAGCTCTTCGACCCGGCCCTCTGCGACGCCGAACTCGTCGACGTACGCTCCCAGTTCACCCAGGGCCGCTGGTCCCGGGCCCGGTCCCTGCTCGTCGGCACCGGCGACGACTGGGACCGCCGCGGCCACCGCGTCGTCGTCCTCGCCGAGACCCCGGCGGCCACCGCCTGGGCCCGCGAATGGCTGCTCGCCGAACCCGAGAGCGCCGACGCCGCCACCCTCCTCGCCTGCGCCGCCGTCTTCACCGCCCTGCGCCGCAAGGGCACACCGGCCGCCGCCGAGGAAGCCTGCCGCCGGGCCGCCACCCTGCTCCCCGCCGACCCCACCCCCTGGCTCGGCCTCCTGCTCCTGTCCAAGACCTTCGGCAGCGAGGAGGAGTTCAGCCGCCACTTCGACCAGGTCCGGGCACGCCACCGCGAGCACCACCACGCCCACCACCTGATGGTCGCCAAACTCGCCGAGCACACCCCCGCCGCCGGCCAGGACCCCCTCCACGAGGTCTACGACTTCGCCGCCTGGGCCGCCGAGGAGTCCCCGGCCGACTCCCCGCTCGCCGTGCTCCCCGTCATCGCCCACGCCGAGCGCTACCGGGTGCTCGCCGCCACGCACGGCCACAGCCCCCAGAGCGCCGCCGCCCACTGGTCCGGCCGCCGCGCCCGCCAGGTGCTGCGCTCCGCCTTCGACTGGTGGCTGGAGTGGGAGCGCGAGGACCACCCCCGCAACCGCGTCGACCTCAACTTCCTCGCCCACGCCAAGCTCTGCGAGGGCCGCCCCGCCGAGGCCGCCGCCCTGTTCCACCGCATCGGCAGCCACGCCACCCGCGCCCCCTGGTCCTACCCGGACCTCGACCCGCACAAGGCCTTCCTCGCCGCGCGCAGCGCCGCGCTCGGCACCGCCTGACACCGCACCCCCGAAAGCCCCCGCACCGCCCACACCCCCGAAAGGACGCCGCCATGCCCACGGGCAGATCGACCACGCTCCAGGACCCGGCCGAGATCCGCACGTACAAGGGCCAGGACCGCGCCCTGCGCGCCGACCGCCTCGGCACCGCCGGCCTGCTGCTCTCCGTACTCGCCGCCAGCGCGCCCCTGATGGTGGTCGCGGGCGTGATGCCCACCACCTTCGGCGTCATGGGCATCGTGGGCCAGCCGCTGCTCTTCGTCATCCTCGGTGCCGTCCTCGCGCTGTTCAGCATCGGCTACGCCGAGATGAGCCGCCACGTCCACAACGCCGGCGCCTTCTACGCCTACATCGCCCGCGGCCTCGGTCCCACGGCGGGCGCCGGGGCCTCCCTCGTCGCCCTCGTCGCGTACAGCGCCATGCAGGTCGGCGTCTACGGCATCCTCGGCTTCGAGATATCCGGCCTCTTCGCCACCTACCTGAAGATCGAACTCGCCTGGTGGATACCGGCCCTGCTCGCCGTGGCCGCCACCGGCGCCCTCGGCTGGCTCAAGATCGACCTCAACGCCAAGGTGCTCGGCGTCCTCCTCCTCATCGAGTGCGCCCTCGTCGTCGTCTTCGACCTCGCCGCCCTCGGCAAGCCCGGCGCCGAAGGCCTCTCGCTGCACGCCTTCAACCCCGAGACCCTGAGCGGCCCCGGCCTCGGCACCGCCCTCTGCTTCTGCATCGCCGCGTTCGTCGGCTTCGAGCAGTCCCCGGTGTACGCCGAGGAGACCAGCAAGCCGCACATCGTCGTCTCCCGGGTGATGTTCCTCGCCGTCGGCTTCGTCGCCCTCTTCTTCGCCCTGAGCGCCTGGGCCCTGACCGTCGCCACCGGCCCCGCCGAGGTCGTCAAGACCTCCGCCGAGGCCGGCCCGGGGCTGCTCTTCCAGCTCACCGAGGAGCGGCTGGGCGCCACGTTCACCGACGTCCTGCACGTCCTCTTCGTGACCGGCATGTTCGCGGCCATGCTCAGCTTCCACAACGTGGTCGCCCGCTACGCCTTCGCGATGGGCCGCGAGGGCCTGCTCCCGGCCGCCTTCGGCCGGACCAACGCCGGTACCGGCGCCCCCGGCACCGGCTCCCTCCTGCAGACCGCCATCGCCGCCCTCGTCGTGATCGCCTTCGCCGTCACCGACGACCTGCCCGCGGGCGACCCCACGGCCCCCGTGCTGCACCTGTTCACCTGGATGGGCAGCGTCGGCGCCCTCGGTGTGACCCTCCTCATGGCCGCCGCCTCCTTCGCCGTCATCGCCTTCTTCGTCCGCCGCGGCACCGCCGGCGCCCAGGTCTGGCGGCTCGTCGCGGCCGGCGCCGCCGGTATCGCGCTGCTCGCCATCGCCGTCTACACCGTGAAGGACTTCGGTGTCCTGGTCGGTGCCGAGGAGGGCTCCGCGCTCAGCTGGGCGCTGCCGGGCATCATCGGCGCCGCCGTCGTGACCGGCCTGGTCCACGGGGCGGTGCTGCGCAGCCGGCGCCCCGAGGTGCACGCCCGCATCGGCCTGGGCAACGAGGCCTTCCGCCTCGACCAGGCGGCAGAGGCGACCACCGCCGACTGAGCCCAGGGCCTGGCTTTCCAGCGCCCATGAAGCCCCCGACACCCCTTTCCAAGGTCGTCGGGGGCTTCGGTGCGTGTGGGCCGATTTTGGCGGCTGGCGGACCCCCATGGTCTCCTGGGGCGATCAAAACGACCGAACCGCTGCACAGGGGACACCACCCAGCTCCCCTGCGCGGCGGTCCGGGCCTGCCTGTCCGACCCCCACGAAGGCGAAGTCATACATGAGTGACCGCACCTTGACCGAGGCTCCGGCCCCGGCGTCTTCCCGCCATGTCGACGCCGGTGACGAGGGCTACAGCAAGGACCTCAAGTCCCGCCACATCAACATGATCGCGATCGGCGGGGCGATAGGCACCGGCCTGTTCCTCGGCGCCGGCGGCCGCCTCGCCGGAGCCGGCCCCTCCCTCGCGATCGCCTACGCGGTGTGCGGGGTCTTCGCCTTCTTCGTCGTCCGGGCCCTCGGCGAGCTCGTGCTCTACCGCCCCTCCTCCGGAGCCTTCGTCTCCTACGCCCGCGAGTTCATGGGCGAGAAGGGCGCCTACACGGCCGGCTGGCTGTACTTCCTGAACTGGTCCACGACCACCGTGGCCGACATCACGGCCGCCGCGACCTACGCCCACTTCTGGTCGCTGTTCACCGACGTCCCCCAGTGGGTCCTCGCCTTCATCGCCCTCGCCGTCGTCCTCACCGCGAACCTGATCTCGGTGAAGTACTTCGGCGAGATGGAGTTCTGGTTCTCCCTGGTCAAGGTCGCCGCCCTGGTCGTCTTCCTGATCGTCGGCATCTGGCTCGTGGCCACCAGCCACGAGATCGGCGGCCACACCCCGGGCCTGGACTCGATCACCGACAACGGCGGCCTCTTCCCCTCCGGCGTCCTCCCGATGCTCCTGGTGATCCAGGGCGTGGTCTTCGCGTACGCCTCCGTCGAGCTCTGCGGCGTCGCCGCCGGCGAGACCGAGAACCCCGAGAAGATCATGCCGAAGGCGATCAACTCGATCATGTGGCGCGTGGGCCTCTTCTACGTCGGCTCCGTGGTCCTGCTCGCGCTGCTGCTCCCGTACACGGAGTACAGCTCCGACCAGAGCCCCTTCGTCACCGTCTTCGACAAGCTCGGCGTCCCCGGCGCCGCCGGCGTCATGAACCTCGTCGTCCTGACGGCCGCCCTCTCCAGCCTGAACTCCGGCCTCTACTCCACCGGCCGGATCCTGCGCTCGATGGCCATCTCCGGTTCCGCGCCGAAGTTCACCGCCCGCATGAACAAGGGCAAGGTCCCCTACGGCGGAGTCCTGTTCACCGCCGCCTTCGGCGTCGCCGGTGTCGTCCTGAACTACTTCATGGAGGAGGAGGCCTTCGAGCTCGTCCTCAACTTCGCCTCGCTCGGCATCCTCGGCACCTGGGCGATGGTCATGATCTGTTCGCTGTTCTTCTGGAGCCGCGCGAAGCAGGGCCGGGTGGAACGCCCCGCCTACCGCCTGCCCTGGGCCCCGTACACCCAGATCGTCACGCTGGTCTTCCTCGTCGCGGTCCTGGTCCTGATGTGGTGCGACGGCGGTGTGGGCCGCACCACGGTCATGTTCGTCCCGGCCATCGGCGCCGCCCTGGTCGGCGGCTGGTTCCTGGTCCGCCGCCGCGTGGCCGCCCTCGCCGCCGCCCGCGACTGACCGTCCCGGCCGTCCTGCCCGTCCACGGGGTCCCGCTACGCGCGGGGCCCCGTGGTCGTTTCCGCACGGGTCGCGGGCAACGAAAAAGGACCCCGCCGAAGCGGGGTCCTTCTCTTGTGTCCGAGGGGGGACTTGAACCCCCACGCCCGATAAAGGGCACTAGCACCTCAAGCTAGCGCGTCTGCCATTCCGCCACCCGGACAAGGTGTCTGTCTCGCGTCCCTCGCGGGCCGTTCCGACGTGGAAAACATTACCAAACATTCCGGGGTCCTCGATCACCCCCCGGGCGGCCGGGGATCGCCCTTGGGGAGAACGGCCGGGAGCGGGAGGATGGAGTCAGTTCGGTACTGATCAGTGGGAGGAAGCAGCGTGAGCGAGTCGAGCGCGGGCAGGACCGTCTCCGGCGAGGACGAGGTCGTCGACCTCTGCCGGGACCTCATCCGGATCGACACCAGCAACTACGGGGACCACTCGGGCCCCGGCGAACGCAAGGCGGCCGAGTGGGTCGCGGAGAAGCTCGCCGAGGTCGGGCTGGAGCCGCGGATCTTCGAGTCGCACAAGGGGCGCGCCTCGACGGTGGCGCGGATCGAGGGCGAGGACCCCTCCCGGCCCGCGCTGCTCATCCACGGGCACACCGACGTGGTTCCGGCCAACGCCGCCGATTGGACGTACGACCCGTTCGCGGGCGAGATCGCCGACGGCTGCCTGTGGGGCCGCGGCGCCGTCGACATGAAGGACATGGACGCGATGACGCTGGCCGTCGTACGCGACCGCATGCGCAGCGGGCGCAAGCCCCCGCGCGACATCGTGCTGGCCTTCCTCGCCGACGAGGAGGCGGGCGGCATCTACGGGGCCCGGCACCTCGTCGACAAGCACCCGGGGCTCTTCGAGGGCGTCACCGAGGCCATCGGCGAGGTCGGCGGCTTCTCCTTCACGGTGAACGAGAACCTGCGGCTCTACCTCGTGGAGACCGCGCAGAAGGGCATGCACTGGATGCGGCTCACGGTGGAGGGCACCGCGGGCCACGGCTCCATGACCAACAACGACAACGCCATCACGGAGCTCTGCGAGGCCGTGGGGCGGCTCGGACGCCACCAGTGGCCGGTGCGCGTGACCAAGACCGTACGGAGCTTCCTGGACGAGCTCTCGGACGCGCTCGGCACCCCGCTGGACCCGGACAACATGGACGCCACGCTCGCCAAGCTCGGCGGCATCGCCAAGATGGTCGGCGCGACGCTGCGCAACTCCGCCGCTCCGACCATGCTCGGCGCCGGCTACAAGGTCAACGTCATCCCCGGCCAGGCGACGGCCCACGTCGACGGCCGCTTCCTGCCGGGCTACGAGGACGAGTTCTTCGCCGACCTCGACCGCATCCTCGGCCCCCGGGTCAAGCGCGAGGACGTGCACGGGGACAAGGCGCTGGAGACGGACTTCGACGGCCGTCTGGTCGACGCGATGCAGGGCGCCCTGAAGGCGGAGGACCCGATCGCGCGGGCCGTCCCGTACATGCTCTCGGGCGGTACGGACGCCAAGTCCTTCGACGACCTGGGCATCCGCTGCTTCGGCTTCGCGCCGCTGCAGCTGCCGCCCGAGCTGGACTTCGCCGGGATGTTCCACGGCGTGGACGAGCGGGTGCCGGTCGACGGGCTGAAGTTCGGCGTGCGCGTCCTCGACCGATTCATCGACAACGCCTGAGAATCGCAGAGGTGTGCGCAAACCACTGAGAAGAGTGAATGCACTCATACGCTCGTAGCCCTGGTGATCCTTCCTCGTTACAGGTGGTGCGGTCCGCGGCTGGGACCGCAATTGCCTACTAGGAGGAACAATGATCAAGAAGGTTGTCGCCGCTGCGGCTGCCACCGGTGGCCTGGTTCTCGCGGGCGCGGGTCTGGCTCACGCCGACGCCACTGCCCAGGGTGCGGCCATCGGCTCCCCCGGTGTCCTGTCCGGCAACGTGCTCCAGGTCCCGGTCCACGTGCCGGTCAACGTGTGCGGTAACACGGTGAACATCATCGGCCTGCTGAACCCGGCCTTCGGCAACACCTGCGTCAACGCCTGACGCGTCTGAAGTCTTGGGCCCCGGAGCGCATTCCAGCGCTCCGGGGCCGCTGGGCTTTCCGGCCCGATCGATCATCTTCGGCGCATCAGGCAGGGGAACCGAAGCGCCGACGTACACACAGCAGGGGACGAGACACATGCGACGACCGGTACAGGTCACCAGGAAGAGCCTGATCACCATGGCGGCCGCGGGGGGTGTTCTGGCGCTGGGCGGAGGGTACGCACAGGCGGACGCCGGAGCCTCCGGCCATGCCGCCAATTCCCCGGGCCTCCTGTCCGGGAACAACGTCCAGGCGCCCGTGGACGCACCGGTGAACGTCTGCGGCAACACCATCGACGTCATCGGGCTGCTGAACCCGGCCTTCGGGAACCACTGTTCCAACGGTCCGGACCACGGCGCCGAGCCGGGGAAGCCCGACCACCCCGGCAACCCGGGCACCCCGGGCCACCCCGGAAACCCGGGCACTCCCGGAGGTCACAACCCGGACACCCCGGGTCACCCCGGTCACCCCGGTCACCCCGGTCACCCCGGTCACCCCGGTCACCCGGGCACCCCGGATCACCCGGGCACCCCGGGCCATCCCGGTAACCCGGGAGGCGGCGACGACGTACCGTGCGACGACCACCCGGAGCACCCGGGCACGCCCGGCGGTCACACGCCGAGCACCCCGGACAAGCCGAGCACGCCGGGTACGGAGACCGGTCCCGCCACGGGCCCCGTCACGCCCGCCACCCCCGTCACGCACCCGGCCCAGGGGCTCGGCGCGAGCGTCGGGACCCCCGGCCCGTCGGAGCCGGCCGGTCTCGCCGCCACCGGCGCCGGTGACGTCCTGACCTCAGGCCTCCCGCTCGCCGGCGGCCTGCTGCTGGGCGGCGCCGTGCTCTACCGGCGCGCCCGCAACGCCGCCTGACGGCTCTTCACGACGCGGGTCCTGCCCCCAGGACCCGCGTCACCAGGTGGCGCGGACCTGGCGGATGATCCGGCGGCGCAGTCGCACACGGCGGCTGCCGTCCCGGTGCAGGGTCAGGCGGTCGAGCTCCCAGTTCCCGTACTCGGCATGATCGGTCAGCAGGCGCGTCGCCTCCTTGCGAGGGACGCCGCGGGGCACGTACACGTCGACAAATTCGTATTCCGGCATCGCATCTATTGTGCGGGCAGAGCCCTGCTACGGATAGCGTCTGCTCTATGTCTGATGCCGCTCTGCCCACTGTTGCCGAGGTACGCGCCGCCGCCGAGGCGGTCAAGGCCGCGCTCGACCGCCACCTCGCCGCGGTCGAGCGCAGGACCGGGGACGAGGACCCGGACGTCTACGCCGCGTTCAACGAACTCGCCGCCGCCGCCGAGGAGTACGACGAACTCCTCTACGACCGCTACGACGAGGTCACCCCCTTCGAGATCCCCACCCCCGAGGACGGCGTCCCGTACACCGGTCCCGCCGAGCCCGCCGCCTTCAGCGTGCTCATCCGCCGCGACTACGCCGTGGTCGAGCCGCCGCGGCTGATCGCCCAGGCCGAGCGCGTCGCCGCGCACGACCGGGAGGCCGAGCTGGTCCACGACGGCGGCACGGCCGGCGCGCTGGGCGTGCTCTTCGGTGAGTACGAGCCCGACGAGATCGCCTCCCGCTACAAGGAGTTCGGGCTGGAGGAGGGCGACTCCACCCTGTGGATCGCGGCCTCGGAGGAGGTCGCCGAACCGGGTGAGTGGCTCAACTCGCCCTTCGGCAACACCGATCCGGAGGACGTGCTGCACCGGTTCGACGTCAGCGCCGTATTCGACGAAGAGGCCGACGAGTTCGACGAGGACGAGGGTGAGGACGAGGACGAGACCGCGGAGCCGGGGTTGACCACGGCCTGATCCGACGCGGTCCCCGCCCCTCGGGGCGGGGACCGTCCGCCGGTTACTCCGGCTGCCCGCCCGCCGCGGCGAGGGCCGCCAGCAGGCCCGTCAGCCGGGTCGTGCGCGGCTTCGGCAGCACCTCCGCCACCGCACGCGGCAGCGCCTGGTCCACGCCGTGCACCACGGACAGGTGCCGCTCGGCCCGCCCGAACGCGGTGTACACCCAGTCCCGGGACAGCGCCTGCGCCGCGTCACCGGGCAGTACGACGACCACCGCCGGCCAGCGCGCGCCCACGGCCTGGTGCGCGGTGACCGCCCAGCCGTGCCGCACCTGGGACTCGACCAGCTCCTTCGCTACGACGACCCGCTCGCCCGCCCGGTCCAGGTGCAGGCCCTGCGCGTCGGCCGATACCACCCGGGCCGGCAGGGCCCGCCCGGGGGAGGGCACGTGGACCACCCGGTCGCCGGGGTCGAAGCCGCCGAACCGGCCGGGACCGGGGTTCAGCCGCTCCTTGAGGGCGGCGTTCAGCGCCCGGGTACCCGCCGAACCGCCGTGGCCCGGGGTGATCACCTGCACGCTGTCCGCCGGGATCCCGAAGGCACGGGGCACCGACTCGGCCACCAGCTGCACGGCACGGTGCACGGCCTCCCCGGCGTCGCGCACCGGGACGATGACGACCTCCTTGCCGGGGGCCTCGACCTGGTTCAGCTCCCCGATGCCGACCCCCGAGACCAGCTCGCCCAGGGGGCCCGGGTCCGGGACGCGGGAGACCACCTGGGGGCAGGTACGGGCCGCCAGCAGATCGGCGAACACCCGCCCGGCCCCCGCGGAACCGAGCACCCCGGGATCCCCGGAGAGCACCAGGCGGGCCCCGTCCGGGACGGACTCCACCAGGGCGGCGGCGGTCTCCACGTCCAGCTGCGGCGCGTCCAGCACGATCAGCAGGTCCAGCGCGAACTGTCCGTCGGCGTCCCGGCCGGGCCCCTCCGCCCCGGCGAGCAGCCCGGTGACCGTGACGCCCTCGGCCGAGGGGACGTGCGCGGCCAGGCAGGCGCGCAGGCCGAGTTCGCGGGCGGCGGCCAGCAGGGCGAGCGGTTCGGCGCGGGCGGCCTCGCCGCCGGTGTGCGCGACCAGGCCGTGGCCCGCGACCGCGCGGATCAGCTCGGCGCCCGGTCCGGTGGCGGCCTTCTCCCAGTCGGCCGGGGCGTCGAAGGTGCTGGCGATCCGGGCCAGGCCGTCGGCCAGGCTCTCCTCGGCCATCGCCGAGCCCTCCAGGCCCACCAGGATCCGGACGGGCTGCTCCGTGTCCTCGGTGGTTTCACCCACCGGCGGGCCGACGGGCTCGTGGAACACCAGCACCGACCCCTCGGCGACGGCCTGTTCCAGGGCCTCGGCGGGCTCCGGTACGCCGTACTGGGCGAGGGCCTTCTCCAGGACCGGGGCCTCCAGCGCGGTGTGCCCCTTGAGCCCGGCCTGGACCAGCAGCCAGCCCACCAGGGCGGCCGTGCGGCGCTCGTCGCCCGGACCGGCCTCGGGGCCCAGCAGGGCCCGCGCGAACCCGTCCGCCTGGGCCGGGCGGACGGCGGGCACCGACAGCAGCAGCCAGGGGTTCTCGGTGAGCCGGCCGGCGGCGTCGTCGCCGAGCGCCGCCGCGGCCGGGGCGGCCAGTGCCTCGGGGGCGCCACCGCGGGCCAGGACGGCCCGTACGCCGTCGACGGTGTCGGCGGAGGGGGCGGCGGCCGGCGCCTGTGCCGTCCTGCGGGGCGGCGGCGGCGGAGCGGGGGCAGCCTTGCGCGGCGCGGCCGGGGCCTCGTCGAAGTACACGGCGGGGGGCTTCGCCCCGCTCTCCACGGCCCGTACGGCGGCCAGCAGGTCCGCGGCCTTCCCGCTGAGCTTCGCCCCGGCCTCGACGGGCCCTTCCCGCTCGGCCTTGCGGCGGGCGATCCGCTCCCGCTCGACCTTCTGCGCGGCCAGCTCGGCCTGCGCCTCGCTGAGCTCGGGCTGTGCCGGTGTCTCGGTCCCGGCTTCGCCGTCGGCCTCCTCGGATGCCTCCGCCCCGGCAACGGGGGCGTGCTCCCCGGATCCGTCGGCGCCCTCAGGGCCGTCTGTCGTGGCCTGTTCGTCGGTCTCGTGGGTGGGCCCTGCGGGGCTTTCCCCCACCCCGCCCCTTCCCGAAACCATGGGCTCCGCCCCTGGACCCCGCTCTTCGGCTTCGTCGCGGGCAGGGCCTTCGGCCCCCTCCAGCGGCTCCGCCGCCGGAACCTCGTCCCGGCCTGCGGCGGGCGCCTGCGGCTCGGGGTTCCGGGGCTGTGCCTCCGGAACCCCGGGGGCTTCGCTGCGGGCAGCGCCTTCGGCTCCCTCCGCCGGGTCCGTGGTCGGTACGGCCTGCGCCGACGGCTCGGGGGCCGGGGGTTCCGCGCCCGGACCGCCTGCACCGGTTTCGGCGTCGGCCAGGGGTTCCGGGGCGGCGGCTCGGGTCATGGGGGTGTCCTCCGTGCTGTTCGGTCCGGCCTGGGCCGAGTCGGGGCCGGCTTCCTCCGCGGCGGCGGCTTCGGATTGGCGGTCCGTACTCACAGCGTGCTCCAGTCCTGATCGGGGTAGCGGTGCACGGGCGCCGAAACATCGTCCAGCGCCCGGCAGATCTCCTCCGGAAGACTAAGGGCCTCCACCGACAGAGCCGCCGCGAGCTGCGCCGACGTCCGCGCGCCGACGATCGGCGCGACCACCCCCGGCCGGTCGCGGATCCACGCCAGGGCCACCTGGAGCGGGGTCACGGCCAGCCCCTGGGCCGCCGTCACCACCGCGTCCACGATGCGGCCCGCGGCCTCGTCCAGGTACGGGTCCACCAGGGCGGCCAGGGTCTCCGAGGCGCCGCGCGAGTCCGCCGGGGTGCCGCCCCGGTACTTGCCCGTCAGGACCCCGCGCCCCAGCGGGGAGGAGGGGAGGAGCCCGATGCCCAGGTCCAGCGCGGCGGGGAGCACCTCCCGCTCCACGCCCCGCTGGAGCAGCGAGTACTCCATCTGCGTCGAGGCCAGGCGGGTCCGTACCCCCGGGGCCGCGAGCTGCCAGGTGGCCGCCTTCGCCAGCTGCCAGCCGCAGAAGCCCGCCACCCCGGCGTACCGGGCGCGGCCGCTGCTCACGGCCAGGTCCAGTGCTTGCAGGGTCTCTTCCAGCGGGGTCGCCGGGTCGAAGGCGTGCACCTGCCAGAGGTCGACGTAGTCGGTGCCCAGCCGGTCCAGCGAGGCGTCGAGCGCGGCCAGCAGGTGCCCGCGCGAGCCGTCGAAGCGCCGGTCCGGATCCGACACGCTGCCCGCCTTGGTCGCGATCACCAGGTCCCGGCGCGGGACCAGCCCGCCCACCAGCCGGCCGAGGAGGTACTCCGCCTCCCCGCCGCCGTACGCGTCGGCCGTGTCGACGAGCGTGCCGCCCGCCTCCCAGAACGTCTTCACCTGTTCGGCGGCGGCTTCCTCGCCGGTGTCGCGGCCCCAGGTCAGGGTGCCGAGGCCGATCCGGGAGACGCGCAGTCCGGTGCGGCCGAGATGCCTCTGCTCCATGAGCGCTGAGACTACTGGGGCGCTGACGGATGGGCTCCGGGCGCGCTACAGTCCCCGGACATGCACGTTACTGATCGGTAAATCGGTAAGGGGACGACAATGCGGCTCGGCATCAATCTCGGCTACTGGGGTGCGGGCATGGACGCCGACAACCTCGCCGTCGCACAGGAGGCCGACCGCCTCGGCTACGACGTCTGCTGGGCCGCCGAGGCCTACGGCTCCGACGCCCCGACCGTCCTCGCCTGGGTCGCCGCCCAGACCGAGCGGATCGACGTCGGCTCCGCGATCCTCCAGATCCCGGCCCGTCAGCCCGCCATGACGGCCATGACCGCGGCCACCCTCGACTCTCTCACCAAGGGCCGCTTCCGGCTCGGCCTCGGCGTCTCCGGCCCGCAGGTCTCCGAGGGCTGGTACGGCGTCAAGTTCGACAAGCCGCTCGCGCGGACCCGGGAGTACGTGGAGATCGTCCGCAAGGCGATGAGCCGCGAGCGCCTCTCGTACGAGGGCGAGCACTGGACCCTGCCGCTGCCCGACGGCCCGGGCAAGCCGCTGAAGCTGACCGTGCACCCCGAGCGCGAGCACATCCCGCTCTACATCGCCGCCATCGGGCCCAAGAACCTGGAGCAGACCGGCGAGATCGCCGACGGCGCGCTGCTGATCTTCCCGGCCGCCGAGCACCTGGAGGCGACCGCGCTCACCCACATTCGGGCGGGCCGCGAGAAGGCCGGGCTGACCATGGACGGCTTCGACGTGTGCCCGACCGTGCCGCTGGCCCTCGGCGAGGACGTGCCCGCGCTGGCGGACATGTTCCGCCCGTACACCGCCCTGTACGTGGGCGGCATGGGCAGCCGGAAGCAGAACTTCTACAACCAGCTGGCCCAGCGCATGGGCTACGAGAAGGAAGCGGCCGAGATCCAGGACAAGTACCTGGCGGGCGACAAGACCGGCGCGGCCGCGGCCGTCCCGCATTCGCTGATCGACTCCACCACCCTGCTGGGCCCCGTGGAGCGGATCGCCGACGGGATGCGGGCCTACGCGGAGGCCGGCGTCACCACTCTCACGCTGGCCCCGGCCGGATTCACCCTGGACGAGCGGATCGCCGCCCTGCGGGCCGGCACCGAGGCCATGGAGCTGGCCGGTCTCGCCTGACCCGCGCCGTTCGAACATCTGGTCCTGCGGCCGTGGTGGGGGCTCGGGGGGTCTTCCCCGCCACGGCCGACACAGCCAACAACGCGCCGGGCGGCCCCCGGGTTACGCGCCGGAGGGCCATCCCCGGCTTCGTTCATTCGGACGAGTAGCGCGACCCCTCGGTTGCCCGCCCCGGCAACCGGCGTTTGACTCGTTGCATGCTCTCTGCCCGCAGCCTGTTCCAGGAGATCGTCGACAGCGACGACGCCTTCCAGCTGTTCTGCTCCATCGCCGCCAGCGGGGAGTCCCAGGGCGGCTGGGAGAACGCGCGCATCGCGGCCCTCGTGCCGGAGTCGATGCGCGACCTCGCGCCCAAGATCACCCGGCACGGCGCCGACGAGGACAAGCACGGCCGGATCTTCAACGCCCTGCTCCGCAAGCGCGGCCTGCCGCCCGTGCCCGTACCGCCCGAGACCGACTACACCATGCTGCTGGAGCGGCGCGGCATCGGTCTCGCGCACGAGAAGCTGCGCCGCGACGAGCCGCTGACCGAGCGCGACATCGTGGTCTACCTCTCGCACAGCCGGGTCACCGAACAGCGCGCCGCCGACCAGATGGACATGCTGGTCAGGAACTTCGGCGACCACCCCGAGGTCGGCAAGGCCATCCGCATGATCAGTCATGACGAGGACAACCACCTCGCCTACTGCCACGAGGAGTTGCTGCGCCTGGCCCGCGAGGGGCACGGTCGCACCATCCAGCGGGTGCTGCGGGAGAGCGCGCTCGTCGAGATCGCCGTCTACCGGGACGTGAGCCTCGCCGTCATGGACCACATGGGGCGGCTGCTGCGCTGGCCCGCGCCGAAGGCGGCCGTGCTCGCCGCCGGGATCCGCGGGATGTACGCGTACGAGCGGTTCAGCGGCTGGCACCGGATGGTCGGCCTGACCATGCCCGAGCGGCGCGACGCGCTGGGCGGCGCGGCGCTCACCTCTCCCGAGTTCGTGTAACCCCGCAACCCCCGTCCGGGCGCCGCGGGCTACAGCCAGCCGCGGCGCTTGAACATGCGGTGCAGGCCCAGACACGCGACCACCATGACCACGACCACCGCCGGATAGCCCCAGGTCTGCCGCAGCTCCGGCATCACGTCGAAGTTCATCCCGTAGATCCCCGCCACCATCGTGGGGACGGCCGCCATCGCCGCCCAGGCCGAGATCTTGCGCATGTCGTCGTTCTGCCGGACGCCCATCTGCGCCAGGTGCGCGGCGAGCGCGTCCGACAGCAGCCGGTCCAGGCCCTCTATGTACTCGTTCGCCTTGGTCAGGTGGTCGGCGACATCGCGGAAGAACGGCTGGGAGTGCTCGTGCACGAAGGGCACGCTCCCGAAGGCGAGCCGGTTCATCGGCTGCAGCAGCGGGCTCGTCGACCGGCGGAACTCCAGCACCTGCCGCTTGAAGCCGTAGATCCGGGAGGCGGTGTTCTTGGTGTCGGAGGCGTTCGGGGCGAAGACCTCGGCCTCCAGCTCCTCCAGGTCCGCCTGCAGCTCGGACGCCACCTCGATGTAGTGGTCCACCACCGCGTCGGAGACCGCGTACAGCACCGCCGTGGGGCCGTGCCGCAGCACGTCGGGCTCCTGCTCCAGGCGGCGGCGTACGGCGGCCAGCGGAGCCCCCTCGCCGTGCCGGACGGTGACCACGAAGGAGTCGCCGATGAAGACCATCAGCTCGCCGGCGGTCACCGTGTCGGTGTCGTCGTCGTACATCACCGGCTTGAGGACGACGAACAGCGAATCGTCGTACACCTCCAGCTTCGGGCGCTGGTGCGCGGTCAGCGCGTCCTCCACCGCCAGCGCGTGCAGCCCGAACTCGCTGCGGACGTACTCGAACTCCTTCTCCGACGGCTCGTGCATGCCGACCCAGAGGAAGGCGTCACCGGCCGCCCGCGCCTCGTCCAGGGCGTCCGAGAAGTCCTCGGGTCCCTCGGTGCGGCGGCCGTCCCGGTAAATCGCGCAGTCCACAATCACGCGGGGCATTCTTCCCTGCCCGGGCCCCGCCCGCACACCGGCGGCACCGCTCAGGACCTGTCCGGCCGGTCACGCCGGGCTGGTGGGGTCTGGCACGCACTCCCCCAGACTCCGTCCGGGGGGACCCCCAGCCGCGTTGTCGTCGGTCACCGACGTCCCCCAGCTACCGCTGGGAGGTGCCCCCACCGCGTCGATTCCCTCCTCCGCCTTGCGATCGCACGCACCAGACCCCGCTCACTTTTCCGGCGTGACCGGCCGGACAGGTCCTACGCTGGGCGCCATGGCCACGCTGATCCTCGTACGACACGGGCGGTCCACCGCCAACACCGCTGGGCTGCTCGCCGGATGGACCCCGGGAGTGGCCCTCGACGAGCGCGGCGCCGAGCAGGCCGCCGCCCTGCCCGGAAGGCTGGTGGGGGTGCCGCTCGCCGCCGCCGTCACCAGCCCGCTGCAACGCTGCCGGGAGACCCTCGCACCGCTGCTGGCCGCCCGGCCGGACCTGGAGGTGCACACCGACGAGCGGATCGGCGAGTGCCACTACGGCGACTGGTCGGGCCGCAAACTCTCCGAGCTCGCCGAAGAACCCCTGATGAAGGTCGTCCAGCAGCACCCGTCGGCGGCCGCCTTCCCCGGCGGCGAGTCCATGCGCGCCATGCAGGCGCGCGCCGTGGAGGCCGTCCGGGACTGGAACGCGCGGATCGAGGAGGAGCACGGCGCCGACGCCGTCTTCCTGATGTGCTCCCACGGCGACATCATCAAGTCCCTTGTCGCCGACGCCCTGGGCATGCACCTGGACCTCTTCCAGCGCATCCACGTCGACCCCTGCTCGGTGACCGCCGTCCGCTACACGCCCACCCGGCCGTTCGTGTTCCGGCTGGGCGACACCGGGGACTTCGGCTCGCTCGTGCCGCGCTCCGAGACGCCGGACAAAGCAGTGGAAGACGGCGGGAACGCGGTCGTGGGAGGCGGCGCGGGCGCGGCGTGATCGAACGGCGCAGTAGGGTGGATGGGCCCACACACGAGCAGCCCTGCCCTGCCGCCGAGACTTGGAGACGGACGTGCCCCGTCAGGTGTTCCTCTACGACCCCCCGGACCGCTTCGTGGCCGGCACGGTCGGTCTGCCGGGACGCCGTACGTTCTTCCTGCAGGCCTCCTCCGGCCCCCGCGTCACCAGCGTCTCCCTGGAGAAGACCCAGGTCGCGGCGCTGGCCGAGCGGATGGACGAGCTGCTGGACGAGGTCGTACGGCGCACCGGCGGCAACGCCCCGGTCCCGGCCGTCGCCCCCGCCGAGGCCGCCGACACCGCCCCGCTGGACGTCCCGGTCGACGAGGAGTTCCGCGTCGGCACCATGGCACTGGCCTGGGACGGCGAGGAACAGCGCATGATCGTCGAGGCGCAGGCCCTCGTGGAACTCGACGCCGAGTCGGACGAGGATCTCGCCGAGGCGGAGGAGCGGCTGCTCCAGGACGAGGAGAACGGCCCGCCGATGCTGCGGGTCCGCCTCACCGGCGCCCAGGCCCGGGCGTTCGCCAAGCGGGCCCTGGACGTGGTCAACGCGGGCCGGCCGCCGTGCCCGCTGTGCAGTCTGCCGCTGGACCCGGAGGGGCACGTCTGCCCGCGCCAGAACGGCTACCGGCGCCAGGCGTGATCGCCATGGGGGAGATCGAGGAGCTGCTCGCCAAGGGCGAGCTGACCGTCGTCGGCCGGATCCGGGAGGCGTCCAACGCCGTCCTGCTGTGCACCGTCACGCACGGGGGCGTGAGCGCCGACTGCGTGTACAAGCCGGTCAAGGGCGAGCGCCCGCTGTGGGACTTCCCCGACGGGAACCTCGCCCAGCGCGAGGTCGCCGCCTACCTGGTCTCCGAGGCCACCGGCTGGGGCCTGGTGCCCGCCACGGTGCTGCGCGACGGACCGTACGGCGAAGGCATGGTCCAGCGGTGGATCGAGACCCCCGGGGACGAGGCGACGGGCGCCGAGCTGCTCGCGCTCGTCGAGGGCGAGGAGGCGGGGGAGGGATGGAAGCCCGTCGCCCTCGCGGACGTCGGCGAGGGCCGCACCGCCCTGCTCGTACACGCCGACGACCCGCGGCTGCGCCGGCTCGCCGTCCTCGACGCCGTGATCAACAACGGCGACCGCAAGGGCGGCCACCTGCTGCCCGCGCCCGACGGCCGCCTCTACGCCATCGACCACGGCGTGACCTTCCACGCCGAGGACAAACTGCGGACCCTCCTGTGGGGGTGGGCCGGGGAGCCGCTGACGGACGAGGCGCGCGAGGTACTGGCCTCCCTGGCGGCCGGGCTGGCCGAGGGAGCCCCGCTCGCCACCCGGCTGGCCGAACTGATCACCGCGGTCGAGCTGGCCGCCGTACGGGACCGGGTGGCGCATTTGCTGCGCACCGGGATCCATCCGCAGCCGTCCGGGCAGTGGCCCGCGATCCCGTGGCCGCCGGTGTGAACCGGCCAAACGGCAGAGGCACAGATTCGGCCAGACCGCAAGAGTGCCGATCAAGACAACAGTGCAGGTCCGGTTCGTTTCCGGAACATCCGTCCGGTTAGGCTCGACACATGCATGCCTGGCCCGCTTCTGAGGTCCCCGCCCTTCCTGGCAAGGGCCGCGACCTCAAGATCCACGACACCGCGACCCAGGGGACGATCACCCTCGCCCCCGGTCCCGTCGCCCGTATCTACGTCTGCGGCATCACCCCGTACGACGCGACCCACATCGGTCACGCGGCGACCTACAACGCGTTCGACCTCGTACAGCGCGTGTGGCTCGACACCAAGCGGCAGGTCCACTACGTCCAGAACGTCACGGACGTGGACGACCCGCTCCTGGAGCGGGCGCTGCGCGACGGACACGACTGGACCGAGCTCGCCGAGCGCGAGACGGCCCTCTTCCGCGAGGACATGACCGCCCTGCGCATGCTGCCGCCGCAGCACTACATCGGCGCCGTCGAGGCCATACCCGGCATCGTGCCGCTGGTCGAGCGGCTGCGGGACGCGGGCGCGGCCTACGAGCTGGAGGGCGACACCTACTTCTCGGTCGAGGCCGACCCCCACTTCGGCGAGGTCTCGAACCTCGACGCCGAGGCGATGCGGCTGCTCTCCGCGGAGCGGGGCGGCGACCCCGACCGGCCCGGGAAGAAGAACCCGCTGGACCCGATGCTGTGGATGGCCGCGCGTCCGGGCGAGCCGAGCTGGGACGGCGGCTCGCTGGGCCGCGGCCGGCCGGGCTGGCACATCGAGTGCGTGGCGATCGCCCTGGACCACCTGGGCATGGGCTTCGACATCCAGGGCGGCGGCTCCGACCTGGCGTTCCCGCACCACGAGATGGGCGCCTCGCACGCGCAGGCACTGACGGGCGAGTTCCCGATGGCCAAGGCGTACGTACACGCCGGCATGGTCGCCCTGCACGGCGAGAAGATGTCGAAGTCGAAGGGCAACCTCGTCTTCGTGTCGGCGCTGCGGCGGGCCGGGGTCGACCCGGCGGCGATCCGCCTGGCGCTGCTGTCGCACCACTACCGCGCCGACTGGGAGTGGACGGACTCGGTGCTGGCGGACGCGGTGGCCCGCCTGGAGCGCTGGCGCGCGGCCGTGTCGCGGCCGGACGGCATCCCGGCGGACGCCCTGGTCGAGGAGGTCCGCGAGGCCCTGTCGAACGACCTGGACGCCCCAGCGGCGCTCGCGGCCGTCGACCGCTGGGTGGACGCCCAGAACGCCTCGGACGGCGACGACGAGTCGGCCCCGGGCCTGGTCTCGCGAACGGTGGACGCCCTCCTGGGCGTGGCCCTGTAGCCGTCCGCGGGCCGTGCACTGGGGGCTCCGCCCCCAGACCCCGCGCCTCAAACGCCGGCGGGGCTGAGTTTGGCTCCGCCCAGGCCACACGAGAACGCCGGACCGGCCGCACATGCGGCCGGTCCGGCGTTCTCGTTCCCGCGGTGAGGTGCGGATTGCCGCGCAGCGGCAGATTCAGCCCCTCCGGCGTTTGAGGAGCGGGGTGTGGGGCGGAGCCCCACGAAGCCCGGGGGCGCTTGCGCGGCGTCGCCGCACCCGCACCCCGGACCCGCCCGGGCCGGCTAGGCCTCCGGCGGGGTGTCCTCGTCCGGCGGGGGCGCGGCCGGGGGCTGCGGGTCCTCCCCGGAGATGTCCGGTTTGCGCTTCGGGGGGCGCGGGAGGCCGCTGGACGGGTCCCGCAGGTACGAACCGTCGCCCGGTTCCGCCGCCGGGCCCGCCGCCGGGTCCCGGCGGCGCAGGTACCGCTCGAACTCCCGGGCGATGGCGTCGCCCGACGCCTCCGGCAGGTCGGCGGTGTCCCGCGCCTCCTCCAGCGTCTGGACGTACTCCGCCACCTCGCTGTCCTCGGCGGCCAGTTGGTCCACGCCGAGCTGCCACGCCCGTGCGTCCTCCGGGAGTTCGCCCAGCGGGATCCGGATGTCGATCAGATCCTCCAGCCGGTTCAGCAGCGCCAGCGTCGCCTTCGGGTTCGGCGGCTGCGACACGTAGTGCGGCACCGCCGCCCACAGCGACACCGCCGGGACGCCCGCGTGCGTACAGGCCTCCTGGAGGACGCCCACGATCCCGGTCGGGCCCTCGTACTTGGTCTCCTCCAGGTCCATCGTCCGCGCCAGGTCCGCGTCCGAGGTGACCCCGCTCACCGGCACCGGCCGGGTGTGCGGCGTGTCCCCCAGCAGCGCCCCCAGGATGACCACCATCTCGACGCCGAGCTCGTGCGCGAAGGCGAGGATCTCGTTGCAGAACGACCGCCACCGCATGGACGGTTCGATCCCGCGCACCAGCACCAGGTCGCGCGGCTTGGCGCCGCCGATCCGGACCACGGACAGCCGTGTCGTAGGCCAGGTGATCTTCCGTACCCCGTTGTCCAGCCACACCGTCGGCCGGTTGACCTGGAAGTCGTAGTAGTCCTCGGCGTCCAGCGCCGCGAACACCTCGCCCTTCCACTCCCGGTCCAGGTGTGCGACCGCACCGGAGGCCGCGTCACCCGCGTCGTTCCAGCCCTCGAACGCGGCCACCATGACCGGGTCGATCAGCTCGGGCACGCCCTCAAGCTCGATCACCCAGGTCTCCTTCCGAAGTTCCCTTGCGTACGTGGGTCAGCCTAAGCCTTGGAGGGACGTCGGCCACAGCCCACGACAGAGGGGCGGTTCCCCTCGGAACCGCCCCTCTTCCCCACCTGAGTGAGCGCTATGCCTTGCGGCCCAGCATCTCCTCGACCCGGGCCCGTACGGCCTCGTCGTCCAGACCGCGGACCGTCACCGTCGTGCGGCGGCGCAGCACGTCGTCGACCGTCTCGGCCCACTCGTTGTCACGGGCGTAGGCGACCTGCGCCCAGATCTCCGGACCGTCCGGGTGGATGCGCTCGGCCAGCGCCGGGTCCTCGTTCGCGATCCGCGCGATGTCGAAGGCGAGCGAGCCGTAGTGCGAGGCCAGGTGGCGCGCGGTCAGCGGGTCCATCCGCGTGCCGGGCTCGCGGTCCACGAGCAGCCGGTGCGCGACCGCGTTCGGGTTGGCGACACCCGGCAGCGCGATCCGGCGGACGAGGGACTTCACCGGCTCCATGTCCTCGGTCAGCGGGCTGCCCGGGAGCTTCGCCAGCTTGTCCATGACCACGCGGCCGATGTGGCGGTACGTGGTCCACTTGCCGCCGGCCACCGACAGCATGCCGCCCGCGCCCTCGGAGACCACCGTCTCGCGCTTGGCCTTCTCGACGCCGCCGGGGCCGCCGGGCAGCACCCGCAGGCCCGCGAAGGCGTACGTCATCAGCGAGCGGTCCAGGTCCGCGTCCTTCACCGAGAAGGCCGCCTCGTCCAGGATCTGCTGGATGTCGGACTCGGTGGCGCGCACGTCCGCCGGGTCGCCCTCGTACACCTCGTCGGTGGTGCCGAGCAGCAGCTGGTCCTCCCACGGGAGGGCGAAGGTGATGCGGTACTTGTCGATCGGGGTGGCCATGGCGGCCTTCCACGGCGACTTGCGCTTCATGACGATGTGCGCGCCCTTGGAGAGGCGGATCGACGGCATCGAGTGCTTGTCCTCCATGCGCCGCAGGTGGTCCACCCACGGGCCGGTGGCGTTGAGCACGACACGCGCGTCCACACCGAACTCCGTGCCGTCCAGACGGTCCTTGAGCTCGGCGCCGGAGACCCGGCCGCGCGTCATGCGCAGCCCGGTGACCTCGGCGTGGTTGAGGACGACCGCGCCCGACTCGACGGCCGCGCGGACCGTCATGACGGCGACGCGGGAGTCGTTCATCTGGTGGTCGTAGTAGACCGCGACGGCCTTGAGGTTGTCCGTCTTCAGGCCCGGGTTGTCGGCGGCGGCGCGGGCCGGGGAGATGACCTTGCCCATGCCGTCGCCGAAGGCCGAGAGCGCCGAGTACGCGAACACGCCCGCGCCCAGCTTCGCCGCACCGACCGGACCGCCCTTGTACACGGGCAGGTAGAAGGTGAGCGGGTTGACCAGGTGCGGGGCCACGTCCTTGGCCAGCACCCGGCGCTCGTGGTGGTTCTCGGCGACCAGCTTGACCGCGCCGGTCTGCAGGTAGCGCAGACCGCCGTGGACGAGCTTGGAGGAGGCGGAGGAGGTGGCGCCGGCGAAGTCGCCGGCGTCCACCATGGCGACCCGCAGACCCGACTGCGCGGCGTGCCAGGCCACCGAGGTGCCCAGGATTCCACCGCCGATGACCAGCAGGTCGTACGTGGCCTTGGCCAGCTGCTCACGGGTCTCGGCGCGGCTCGGGTTCGAACCGGCGGTCGGGTGCGTGCCCAGTGCGGTCACGCTCTGCGGGATGCTCATATCTCTCTTAGCTCCTCGTCGATTGACTCAGCTGAGTGCGGTCAGCTGGCGTCTTCGTCGTCGACCCAGCCCATGGACCGCTCCACGGCCTTGAGCCAGCTCTTGTACTCGCGGTCCCGCTGCTCGGCGGGCATCCGCGGGGTCCACTCCGCCGCGCGGCGCCAGTTGGCGCGCAGGGCGTCGGTGTCGGGCCAGAAGCCGACGGCCAGGCCGGCGGCGTAGGCGGCGCCGAGGCAGGTGGTCTCGGCGACCATCGGGCGCACCACGGGGGCGTCCAGGAAGTCCGAGAGCGTCTGCATCAGCAGGTTGTTGGAGGTCATGCCGCCGTCGACCTTGAGGGCCGCGAGCTCGACGCCCGAGTCCTTGGTCATGGCGTCGGTGATCTCACGGGTCTGCCAGGCGGTGGCCTCCAGGACGGCACGGGCGATGTGCGCCTTGGTGACGTACCGGGTGAGGCCGGCGATCACACCGCGGGCGTCGGAGCGCCAGTACGGGGCGAACAGGCCGGAGAAGGCGGGCACGAAGTAGGCGCCGCCGTTGTCCTCGACCGAGGAGGCCAGCGTCTCGATCTCGGCCGCGGACTTGATCAGGCCCATCTGGTCGCGCATCCACTGGACGAGCGAGCCGGTGACGGCGATGGAGCCCTCCAGCGCGTAGACCGGCTTCTCGTCGCCGATCTGGTAGCCGACCGTGGTCAGCAGGCCGCTGTAGGAGTTGATGATCTTGTCGCCGGTGTTCATCAGCATGAACGTTCCGGTGCCGTACGTGGACTTCGCCTCGCCCTCGGCGAAACAGGTCTGGCCGAACAGCGCGGCCTGCTGGTCACCGAGCGCCGAGGCGACCGGGACGCCGGCGAGGACACCGTCCTTGACGTGGCCGTAGACCTCGGCGGAGGACTTGATCTCCGGGAGGACGTTCAGCGGGACGCCCATGGACTCCGCGATGCGCTCGTCCCACTCGCGGGTGTGCAGGTTCATCAGCATGGTGCGCGAGGCGTTGGTGACGTCGGTGACGTGCACGCCGCCCTGGGCGCCGCCCGTGAGGTTCCAGATGACCCACGAGTCCATGGTGCCGAAGAGGATGTCGCCGGCCTCGGCGCGCGCCCGCAGGCCCTCGACGTTGTCGAGCAGCCAGCGGACCTTCGGGCCCGCGAAGTAGCTCGCCAGCGGCAGGCCGGTCTCGCGGCGGAAGCGGTCCTGGCCGACGTTGCGGCCGAGCTCCTTGCACAGGGCGTCGGTGCGGGTGTCCTGCCAGACCAGCGCGTTGTGGACCGGCTCGCCGGTGTTCTTGTCCCACAGGACGGTGGTCTCGCGCTGGTTGGTGATGCCGACGGCCTTGACGTCGGCGGAGGTGATCTCGGCCTTGGCGATGGCGCCGGCGACGACCTCCTGGACGTTGGTCCAGATCTCGGAGGCGTCGTGCTCGACCCAGCCCGGCTTCGGGAAGATCTGCTCGTGCTCCTTCTGGTCGACGGCGACGATGCGGCCGTCACGGTCGAAGACGATGCAGCGGGAGGAGGTGGTGCCCTGGTCGATCGCGGCGATGAAGGGGCCGGTGCTGCTGGTCATGGTGGCTGCTCCTGGCAGGTCTCTGAGTAGGCGGAATCAGGAGGGCGGTGCGGATCTTGCGATCTTGCCGATGCTGATCAGGCGAACGCGATGTTGTACAGACCACCGGCGACGGCGGCACCGACGAGCGGGCCGACGACCGGGATCCAGGAGTACCCCCAGTCCGAGCCGCCCTTGTTGGGCAGCGGGAGCAGGGCGTGCACGATGCGCGGACCGAGGTCGCGCACCGGGTTGATGGCGTAGCCGGTCGGACCGCCCAGCGAGAGGCCGATGCCGACGACCACGAACGAGGTGATCAGGACGCCTATGACACCGAGCCCCTTGCCACCGTCCTGGAGGCCCTGGGTCAGGATGGCCAGGACCAGGACAGCGGTTCCGATGATCTCGGTCGCGAGGTTCTGCACGACATTACGGATCTCGGGGCCGGTCGAGAAGATGCCGAGCACCGGGCCGGCCGTGTCGTGCGGGTGCGGGTCCTCAGGACCGAGCTTGGCGTCGCGGATGTGCTCCGGGTCGGCCAGGTGCACGCGGAACTGGCCGTAGTACGTGACCCACATCAGGACGGCGCCGAGCATCGCGCCCAGGAGCTGGCCGGCGAAGTAGACGGGCACGTCGCCCCACTCGCCGGTCTTGACGGCGAGGCCGACCGTGACCGCGGGGTTGAGGTGCGCGCCGGAGAGCGGAGCGGAGACGTACGCGGCGATCAGTACGGCGAAACCCCAGCCGAAGGTGATCGCGAGCCAGCCCGCGTTGCGGGCCTTGGAGCTCTTGAGCGTGACGGCGGCGCAGACGCCACCGCCGAGCAGTGTGAGCAGGGCGGTACCGATGGTCTCGCCGATGAAGATGTCGGAGCTGGACACCCGCGACTCCTTTGTCTTACGTCCAGGGGTGGGCGGACACCGGGTCCCTCCGGTGGTCCACGCACTCGGTGAGTGCTGCACCGGTCCTTGGCCTCGTCACACCCTAACGCGTATTGCCGGTAGGTGTTCGACAATGCCGACCGATGAACGGCAGTTTTCCGCCTTGGCGAAGAAGGCGTCAAGGGTCGACCAAGTCAAAGAACCGGATCGTTACCACCCGGTCCGATCGTCCAAATCAAGCCAATGGGCGATCGGAAGATGACAAAATCCACCCGAACGGCGCACTGGGTGGCCTTCGGGTGGATCGATTGGCTCAGGTCAAGCTCAGAACCGGCCCGCTCCGAGGTCGCGTGAAACCGACCTTGCGCAGTCCCGTACGGAGGCCACCAGGGACGCCCGGGGCTCCCCGGACTCGCCGCAGACGCGCTCCACGGCCCCCGCGACGGCCACCGCGCCCACGGGCATCCGGCGCCGGTCGTGGATGGGCGCCGCCACGGAGGCGATGCCGTCCCACGTCTCCTCGACGTCGGCTGCCCAGCCGCGGGCCCGGGTCAGGTCGAGGATCTCCTCGAACCCCGCGGCGTCCGTGACCGTACGGGGGGTGAACGACTCCCGGTCCACTTCCATGACCTGGGTGTGCGCGACCGGGTCGTAGGCCGACAGCACCTTGCCCAGGGCCGTGGAGTGCAGCGGCTGCATGGCCCCCACCTCCAGCACCTGGCGGCTGTCGTCGGGCCGGAACACGTGGTGCATGATCAGCACCCCGCTCTTGTGCAGCACCCCCACGTACACGCTCTCGCCGCTCGCCCGGGCCAGGTCGTCCGTCCAGACCAGGGCGCGGGCCCGCAGCTCGTGCACGTCCAGGTAGCTGTTGCCCAGGCGCAGCAGCTCCGCGCCCAGCTGGTAGCGGCCGGACGCGGGGTCCTGCTCCACGAAGCCCTCGGCCTGCAGGGTGCGCAGGATCCCGTGCGCCGTGCCCTTGGCCAGGCCGAGGGAGGAGGCCACGTCCGAAAGGCCCAGCCGGCGCTCCCCGCCCGCCAGGAGCCGCAGCATCGCAGCGGCTCGTTCGAGCGACTGGATGTTCCGTGCCATCGCGCAGCCTCCTGCTGACGTAGTTCGACAATGCTGAACACTATCGGTCGATGCCGACCTTGTGCATGCGTGGGCGATTCCCGGGGCGGCGCGGACCGGTGTAACCCGTGCGGACCCCCCGCGCACAGAATGCAGTCCGCCACGTGGGACGGCCTCACCGGGGCCGGGGCCACGCGGTTACCCTGGCCGCGTGCACCCTTGACACAGAGGGGGTGCAAAGCCGACAGCCGTCGCATCCCAGGGAGCTCAACCATGGCCTCGTTGCCGAACCCGCCCGCAGACACCCAGACCCGGGCCGATGCCCTCCGAGAGGCGCTCGCCACCCGGGTGGTCGTCGCCGACGGAGCCATGGGAACGATGCTCCAGGCGCAGGACCCCACGATGGAAGACTTCCAGCAGCTGGAGGGCTGCAACGAGGTCCTCAACGTCACCCGCCCCGACATCGTGCGGACCGTGCACGAGGCGTACTTCTCGGTGGGCGTGGACTGCGTCGAGACGAACACCTTCGGTACGAACTTCGCGGCACTGGCCGAGTACGACATCGCGGAGCGCAACTTCGAGCTGTCGGAGTCCGGTGCCCGCATCGCGCGTGAGGTCGCGGACGAGTTCACCGCTTCCACGGGGCAGCAGCGCTGGGTCCTGGGTTCGATGGGCCCGGGCACCAAGCTGCCCACCCTCGGCCACATCACGTACCCGAAGATCCGCGACGCCTACCAGATCAACGCCGAGGGGCTGCTCTCCGGCGGCGCGGACGCGCTGCTCGTCGAGACCACCCAGGACCTCCTGCAGACCAAGTCGTCCATCATCGGCGCCCGCCGCGCCATGGAGGCGCTCGGCGTCTCCGTCCCGCTGATCTGCTCCGTCACCGTCGAGACCACCGGCACGATGCTGCTGGGTTCGGAGATCGGCGCCGCCCTGACGGCGCTGGAGCCGCTGGGCATCGACATGATCGGGCTGAACTGCGCGACCGGTCCGGCGGAGATGAGCGAGCACCTGCGCTACCTCGCCCGCAACGCCCGCATCCCGCTCTCCTGCATGCCCAACGCCGGCCTGCCCGTCCTGACCAAGGACGGCGCGCACTACCCGCTGACCGCCCCCGAGCTCGCCGACGCGCAGGAGACCTTCGTCCGCGAGTACGGACTCTCCCTCGTCGGCGGGTGCTGCGGTACGACGCCGGAGCACCTGCGCCAGGTCGTGGAGCGGGTGCGCGGCGCTGCCGTCACCGAGCGCAAGCCGCAGCCGGAGCCGGGCGCCGCGTCCCTGTACCAGACGGTGCCGTTCCGCCAGGACACCTCGTACATGGCGATCGGTGAGCGGACGAACGCCAACGGGTCGAAGAAGTTCCGGGAGGCGATGCTGGAGGCGCGCTGGGACGACTGTGTGGAGATGGTGCGCGACCAGATCCGTGAGGGCGCGCACATGCTCGACCTGTGTGTGGACTATGTGGGCCGTGACGGTGTCGCGGACATGGAGGAGCTGGCCGGGCGTTTCGCGACGGCCTCGACGCTGCCGATCGTCCTGGACTCGACGGAGGTTCCCGTCATCCGGGCGGGTCTGGAGAAGCTGGGCGGCCGGGCCGTCATCAACTCCGTCAACTACGAGGACGGCGACGGTCCCGAGTCCCGCTTCGCGAAGGTCACCCGGCTGGCGCAGGAGCACGGCGCCGCGCTGATCGCGCTGACCATCGACGAGGAGGGCCAGGCCCGCACCGTCGAGCACAAGGTCGCCATCGCGCAGCGGCTCATCGCGGACCTGACGGGGAACTGGGGCATCCGTGAGTCGGACATCCTCATCGACACCCTGACCTTCACCATCTGCACCGGCCAGGAGGAGTCCCGCAAGGACGGCATCGCCACGATCGAGGCGATCCGCGAGCTCAAGCGGCGCCACCCGGACGTCCAGACCACCCTCGGTCTGTCCAACATCTCCTTCGGCCTCAACCCGGCCGCCCGTGTCCTGCTCAACTCGGTCTTCCTCGACGAGTGCGTCAAGGCCGGCCTGGACTCGGCCATCGTGCACGCGAGCAAGATCCTGCCCATCGCGCGGTTCGACGAGGAGCAGGTCAACACCGCCCTGGACCTCATCTACGACCGTCGCTCGGAGGGCTACGACCCCCTGCAGAAGCTGATGGCGCTCTTCGAGGGCGTCAACACCAAGTCCCTGAAGGACGGCCGCGCCGAGGAGCTCCTCGCGCTGCCGCTGGACGAGCGTCTGCAGCGCCGCATCATCGACGGCGAGAAGAACGGCCTGGAGGCCGACCTCGACGAGGCCCTGCAGACCCGTCCGGCGCTGGACATCGTCAACGACACGCTCCTGGAGGGCATGAAGGTCGTCGGCGAGCTCTTCGGCTCCGGTCAGATGCAGCTGCCCTTCGTGCTCCAGTCCGCCGAGGTGATGAAGACGGCCGTCGCCCATCTCGAACCCCACATGGAGAAGACGGACGACGAGGGCAAGGGCACGATCGTGCTGGCCACCGTCCGCGGCGACGTCCACGACATCGGCAAGAACCTCGTCGACATCATCCTCACCAACAACGGCTACAACGTCGTCAACATCGGCATCAAGCAGCCCGTCTCCGCGATCCTCGAAGCGGCGCAGGAGCACAAGGCCGACGTGATCGGCATGTCCGGTCTGCTGGTGAAGTCGACGGTCATCATGAAGGAGAACCTGGAAGAGTTGAACCAGCGCAAGCTGGCCGCCGACTACCCGGTCATCCTGGGCGGCGCCGCGCTGACCCGCGCCTACGTCGAGCAGGACCTCCACGAGATCTACGAGGGCGAAGTCCGCTACGCCCGCGACGCCTTCGAGGGCCTGCGCCTGATGGACGCCCTCATCGCCGTGAAGCGCGGCGTCCCCGGCGCGGCGCTGCCCGAACTCAAGCAGCGCCGCGTCGCCAAGAGGGACACTCCCGTCCTGCAGGTGGAGGAGGCGGAGGAGCCGGGCGGCCGCTCGGACGTCTCCGTCGA
The DNA here is from genome assembly GCF_043201995.1 of Streptomyces sp. NPDC048258. NCBI lineage: Bacteria > Bacillati > Actinomycetota > Actinomycetes > Kitasatosporales > Streptomycetaceae > Streptomyces > Streptomyces sp. NPDC048258. The sequence goes on along the minus strand of NZ_JBICZH010000005.1, from coordinate 286,755 downwards.
CAACCCCGTCCCCACCCCGCCGTTCTGGGGCACCCGCGTGGTCAAGGGCATCCCGCTCAAGGACTACGCCTCCTGGCTGGACGAGGGCGCCCTGTTCAAGGGGCAGTGGGGCCTCAAGCAGGCCCGCGCCGGCGGAGCCACGTACGAGGAGCTCGTCGAGAGCGAGGGCCGTCCGCGGCTGCGCGGCCTCCTGGACAAGCTGCACACGGAGAACCTGCTGGAGGCGGCCGTCGTCTACGGGTACTTCCCCTGCGTGTCCAAGGGCGAGGACCTGATCATCCTGGACGAGGCCGGCAACGAGCGGACCCGTTTCACCTTCCCGCGCCAGCGCCGCGGCCGCCGTCTGTGCCTCGCGGACTTCTTCCGCCCGGAGGAGTCCGGCGAGACCGACGTCGTCGGCCTCCAGGTGGTCACCGTGGGGTCGAAGATCGGCGAGGCGACGGCCAAGCTGTTCGAGTCCGACTCCTACCGCGAGTACCTGGAGCTGCACGGCCTGTCCGTCCAGCTGGCCGAGGCCATGGCCGAGTACTGGCACGCCCGCGTCCGCGCCGAGCTCGGCTTCGGCGGCGAGGACCCGGACAAGGTCGAGGACATGTTCGACCTCAAGTACCGCGGTGCCCGCTTCTCCCTCGGCTACGGGGCCTGCCCCGACCTGGAGGACCGCGCCAAGATCGCCGACCTCCTCCAGCCGGAGCGGATCGGGGTCCACCTCTCGGAGGAGTTCCAGCTCCACCCCGAGCAGTCCACCGACGCGATCGTGATTCACCACCCCGAAGCGAAGTATTTCAACGCGCGCTGAGGCGGACCGGCGTACACTGGTCGGTCCCATACAGGCCGGTCACCTGTTCCCGAGGGCATGTTCCCGCGGGTGGAGGTGACCGGCCTTCTCGTCCCCTGAGAAAGGCGTGCCATGACCAGCACCGTTCCCGTCCCCGTGGTCCGTACGGCCGACGGGCACGCCCTGCAGGCGGTGCTGCTGGACATGGACGGCACCCTCGTCGACACCGAGGGATTCTGGTGGGAGATCGAGGCGGACATCTTCCAGGAGCTCGGGCACCGGCTCGACGAGTCCTGGCGGGACGTGGTCGTCGGCGGTCCCATGAGCCGCAGCGCCGCCTTCCTGATCGAGGCGACCGGCGCCGCCATCGGCCTCGCCGAGCTCAGCGTGCTCCTCAACGAGCGCTTCGAGGCACGCATCGCCGACCAGGTCCCGCTGATGCCCGGCGCCGAGCGGCTGCTGAGCGAGCTGGCCCGGCACAACGTGCCCACCGCCCTCGTCTCCGCCTCGCACCGCCGCGTCATCGACCAGGTCCTGCTCACCCTCGGCCGCGACCGCTTCACGATGACGGTCGCCGGGGACGAGGTCGCCCGTACCAAGCCGCACCCCGATCCGTACCTGCTCGCCGCGAACACCCTCGGCGCGCACCCCGCCCGGTGCGCCGTCATCGAGGACACCGCCACCGGCGTCGCCGCCGCGGAGGCCGCCGGCTGCCGGGTCGTGGCCGTCCCCTCCGTCGGGCACATCGAGCCCGCCCCCGGCCGGACGATCGTGCGCTCGCTGGAGGACGTCGACCTGCCGTTCCTGCGGTCCCTCATCAGCCCCCTGAACTGAGCCCCTGGGCTGAAGCGCCCTGGGCTGAGCGCCCTGAACCGGGCCCGCTGAGCTGAGCGGCGCACATCGTGCATTTCCCACCGAACACCACGCACCGGTACGCCCCGCACACGCTCTGTACCGAACGGAACGACGGCAGGATCAAGGTCCTGCGAGAGGATCTTCCGTCGGATGCCCCGGAGGCTGAAATTCCATCCCCTCCGGGGCAGTTGTCCCGGGTGACCTTTGTCACCCGTCAAGCCCCCGAGACACCTGTCCCAGGCCTCCTGAGCCTTCCCTTGTGTCCGGATTGATCAGCTCCTGACCGAATCCGGAGCGACCTCCGCATGGACAGCCAGTCCGCTCCCATCACGGTGCGAATACGCCCCAAGTCAGGCCAGTTCCAGCCATCCCGTCCCGGCCCACTAGTGTCGATCCGGGCACCGCGTCATACCTCAGCCGTCCGGGCACACACCCCTGTGCGCGGGACCGCGTGGACCGATCGTCACTACACCGGCCCGATCGTTCCGCCCTGAACGGGCGATCGTCGCGAAGTGCCCTTTACGCCGCTTAGAGCAAGTGCCGGTTACAGGGAGTACTTCCAGCATGAACCGCAAGACCATGGTGCTGACGGCCGCGGCCGGACTGCTCACGCCCACGCTCGCCGCATGCGGCAGCGTCAGCGGCGGACGAGCGGGATCCGGAGCGATCGTCGTCGGGACCACCGACCGGTTCGAGGCCGCCGAGTACGCCCCCGCCCCGTTCGACCCGGCCTACGCGTACGACGCCGGAGCCTGGAACGTCCTGCGCCAGACCGTCCAGACCCTGATGCACACCCCGCGCGGCGGCGGCCAGCCCGTCCCCGAAGCGGCCTCCGACTGCCGCTTCACCGACACCGGCAACGAGAGCTACCGCTGCACCCTGCGCCCCGGGCTCAAGTTCGCGAGCGGCGACCCGCTCACCGCCAAGGACGTCAAGTTCTCCATCGACCGCGTCCGCGCCATCAAGGACGAGAACGGCCCGTCCGCGCTGCTCTCCAACCTCGACAACGTCGAGGCCAAGGGCGCCGACACCGTCGTCTTCCACCTGAAGACCCCGGACGCGACCTTCCCGTACAAGCTCTCCACCCCCGCCACCGGCATCGTCAGCGAGAAGAACTACGACGCCAGGAAGCTCCGCGACGGCTTCGACGTCGACGGCTCCGGCCCGTACACGATGAAGGCCGAGGTCAAGGACAACCAGCTCGTCCGGGCCGTCTTCAGCAAGAACCCGAACTACAAGGGCGACCTCAAGCTCCAGAACGACAAGGTCGAGCTGCGTAGCTTCCGGGACTCCGCGGCCATGGGCAAGGCGCTCACCGACGGGAGGATCCACATGGTCTCCCGCACCCTGTCGCCCGCCCAGATCACCGAGTTCGCGGCCAAGCCCCCCAAGGGCGTCAAGCTCGTCCCGATGCCCGGCCTGGAGATCCGCTACCTCGGCTTCAACACCGAGGCCCCGGTCGTCAAGGACAAGGCCGTACGCCAGGCCCTCGCCGCGGCCGTCGACCGCAACGCCCTCATCTCCAAGGTCTACGGCAAGTCCGCGCAGCCGCTCTACTCGCTGGTCCCCACCGCCGTTACCGGCCACGTCAACTCCTTCTACAGCAAGTACGGCGAGGCCAACACCGCCAAGGCCGCCACCCTGCTGAAGGACGCCGGGATCAAGACCCCGGTCAAGCTGACGCTGCACTACACCAACGACCACTACGGCGACGGCACGGCAGCCGAGTTCGAGGCCCTCAAGGCCCAGCTCAACTCCACCCAGCTGTTCGACATCACCGTCCAGGGCACCGACTGGGCCGACTTCCGCCCCGCCCAGAAGCAGGGCGACCACGCCGCCTACGGGCTCGGCTGGTTCCCCGACTACCAGGACGCCGACAACTTCCTCGCCCCGTTCCTGGAGCAGGACAACTTCCTGGGCACGCCGTACGCCAACAGCGCGGTGCGCACCAGGCTCCTCCCCGAATCCCGGCGCGCCGTCGACCGCAACGTCGCCGTCCCCGCGATCACGGAGATGCAGGACATCGTCGCCGAGGACGTGCCCGTCCTGCCCCTGTGGCAGGGCAAGCAGTACGTCGCCGCACGCGACGGGATCACCGGAGTGGAGTGGTCGGTCAACGCCATCTCCGACCTCCAGCTGTGGGAGCTCGGCCGCGGCGTAAGCGGCTGAGCAAGGCAACGACCGGCAGCGGGTGTCGCGGGCCGGGCAACGAAACAGTTCGACTGTGAAGGACGTATCCGTGAATCGACGTAACCAGTGGCTGGCGGCCCCGCTCGGCGCAGCCACCGCCGCCGCGCTGCTCAGCGGTTGCGGCTCGACCGATGGATCCAATGCCGGCGACGGCAAGGGCGTGGTCATGGGCATATCCGACAAGGTGAAGTCCACCGACCCCGCGTCGGGCTACGACCCCGGCTCCTGGCTGCTCTTCAACAACGTCTTCCAGTCGCTGCTGAGCTTCCCCAAGGGCGGCACGACGCCGGAGCCCGACGCCGCGCAGGCCTGCAACTTCGAGGGCGGCGACAGCAAGGTGTACAAGTGCACCCTGCGCCCCGGCCTGAAGTTCAGCAACGGCCACAGCCTGACCTCGAAGGACGTCAAGTACTCCTTCGAGCGCACGCTGAAGATCAACGACGAGAACGGCCCGGCCGTGATGCTCGCGTCGATCGCCGGTATCGACGCGCCCGACGAGAAGACCGTGGTCTTCCGCCTCAAGACCTCCGACGCCACCTTCCCGAGCAAGATCGCCTCGGGTGCGGGCGCCATCGTCGACCACGCCGAGTACCCGGCGGACAAGCTCCGCACGGACAACAAGGCCGTCGGCTCCGGCGTCTACAAGCTGGACGCCTTCAACGACAAGAGCGCCAGCTTCTCGGTCAACGACTCCTACACCGGCAAGGCCAAGGCCAAGAACACCGGCGTGACGCTGAAGTTCTTCAACGGCGACCAGGCCGCCCTCAAGACCGTCCTCGAAAGCGGCGACGTCGACTTCGCCTTCCGCGGCCTGGCCGCCAAGGACATCGCCGCCCTCGCCGCCGTCAAGACCGGCGACAACAAGGTCGACGTCGTCCAGGGCACCGGCGCCGAGGTCGAGCACATGGTCTTCAACATGAACGACCCGGTCGCAGGCAAGCTCCCCGTCCGCAAGGCCATCGCCTACCTCGTGGACCGCGAAGCGCTCGTCAAGGACGTGTACGCGGGCACCGCCGCCCCGCTCTACTCGATCGTCCCCGCCGGTATCGCCGGACACACCACGCCCTTCTTCGACCGCTACGGCGGCAGCCCGCAGGTGGAGAAGGCCAAGGCCGTCCTCAAGGCCGCCGGCATCAACGGCAAGATCAAGATCACCCTGTACTCCACGCCGTCCCGCTACGGCCCCTCCACCGACCAGCAGTTCCAGGTCATCGCCAAGCAGCTCAACGACAGCGGCCTCTTCGAGGCCGACATGAAGTCCGTCGAGTTCGACCAGTACGAGAAGGACATCCAGGACGGCAAGTACGGCGTCTACGTGAAGGGCTGGGTGCCGGACTACCCGGACGCCGACAACTTCACCCAGCCGTTCTTCGGCCCGGACAACGTCCTGCGCAACAACTACGACAACAAGGAGATCACCGGGACGATCATCCCGTCGACCTCCGCGAAGTCCGACCGCACCGCGGCCAACACGGACTACAACCGCCTCCAGGACATCGTCGCCGACGAGATCCCGATCCTCCCGCTCTGGCAGGGCAAGCAGTACGCCGTCACCCGCCAGAACGTGACCGGCCTGCAGTGGTCCCTCGACGCCTCGACCGTCTTCCGCTTCTGGGAGATCAGCAAGGGCTGACCCGCCCCGTACGGCAACGGGCCGGCAACCGCGTCACGCGGTCGCCGGCCCGTTCCCGTACCCCTGGTGCGCCCCCTACTGGGCGCCGGGCCGCACCAGCCCGCTCTCGTACGCGTACACCGCCGCCTGCACCCGGTCACGCAGGCCCAGCTTCGTCAGCACGTGACCCACATGCGTCTTGACCGTCGTCTCGCTCACGAACAGGTCCGCCGCGATCTCCGCGTTCGACAGACCGCGGGCCACCAGCTTCAGCACCTCGACCTCACGCTCCGTCAGTGTCCCCAGCGTGTTCGGCGCACTGTCCTCGCCCGACGGCAGGTGCCCCGCGTACTTGTCCAGCAGCCGCCGCGTGATGCTCGGCGCGAGCATCGCCTCACCCGCCGCCACCACCCGGATCGCCTGCACCAGCTCATTGGCCGGCGCGTCCTTCAGCAGGAACCCGCTCGCGCCCGCCCGCAGCGCCTCCACCACGTACTCGTCCAGATCGAACGTGGTCAGTACGAGCACCTTCGCCGGCCCGTCCCGGCCCGGACCGGTGATCTGCCGGGTGGCCTCCACCCCGTCCATCCGCGGCATCCGGATGTCCATCAGCACCACATCCGGCTGCAGCGCGCGCACCTGGTCCAGCGCCTGCAGGCCGTCCCCGGCCTCGCCGACCACCGCCAGATCCTGCTCCGCCTCCAGGATCATCCGGAAACCGGTGCGCAGCAGCGGCTGGTCGTCGACCAGTAGGACGCGGATCGCCACGGGGTCTACCTCGTATTCATCGGACGGCTTCGGCGGGCCCGCCCATTCTGCCCTGACCCGGCGATCAGGAATCCGCCGGGCCGACCGCCCCGCCCCGCGGCGGGACCGCCAGCGGATACACCGGGGGAGTCCCGCCGAACTCCGGACACACCGCCCGGTGATCGCACCAGCCGCACAGCTTCGTCGGCCGCGGCCGCCACTCGCCCGTCTCCGTCGCTTCCCGGATCGCCTCCCACAGCGCGAGCAGCTTGCGCTCCACCCGCTCCAGATCCGCGATCACCGGGTCGTACGTCAGCACGTCCCCGCTGCCCAGGTACACCAGCTGCAGCCGCCGCGGCACCACCTGCTTCAGCCGCCACACCACCAGCGCGTAGAACTTCATCTGGAACAGCGCACCCTCGGCATACTCCGGCCGCGGCGCCTTGCCCGTCTTGTAGTCGACGATCCGCACCTCACCCGTCGGCGCGACATCCACCCGGTCGATGATCCCGCGCAGCCGCAGCCCCGACTCCAGCTCCGTCTCCACGAAGAACTCCCGCTCCACCGGCTCCAGCCGCGTCGGGTCCTCCAACGTGAACCAGCGCTCCACCAGCGCCTCGGCCTCCGTCAGCCACCGCGCCAGCTCCGCCCCCTCGTCACCCTCCGGGAACAGCTCCGTCAGCTCCGGCTTCGACTCCAGCAGCCGGTCCCACTGCCCCGGGATCAGCGCCTTCGCCCGCGGCGCCGTCCGCTCCTCGGCCGGATGGTCGAAGAGCCGCTCCAGCACCGCATGCACCAGCGTCCCGCGGGTAGCAGCGGCACTGGGCTTCTCCGGCAGCTTGTCGATCACCCGGAACCGGTACAGCAACGGGCACTGCATGAAATCGCTCGCCCGCGAAGGGGAAAGCGAAGAAGGCGCCACGGCGCTGGGCGCCACGTCTGCCGGACCGTTGCCGGGGCTCGTCGTCATGCGTAAAACCCTACGACCCGCAACCGACAGCACGCGCATACCATCGACGCAAAGGCACCTTGCACTGCATGATCGGTACATCACACCCCGCTGCACCATCAACGCGACGCACGCACCACAACCCCCCAGACACCCTCCGGGGGAACCCCCAGAACGAAGGAAAGCCGTGGCAGACACCGACGAAACCGGCGAGCGCGGAGGCCGGCGCTCCGGACCGGGCGGCGGACTCCTCATGGGCCGCCCCTTCGGCGTACCCGTCTACGTCTCGCCCAGCTGGTTCCTGGTCGCCGCCCTCATCACCTGGGTCTTCGGCGACCAGCTCGACCGCGTCCTGCCGGACCTCGGCCCCGCCCGCTACCTCGTCTCCCTCTTCTTCGCCGTCGCCTTCTACGCCTCCGTACTGGTCCACGAACTCGCGCACACCGTCGCCGCCCTCCGCTTCAAACTCCCCGTGCGCCGCATCCAGCTCCAGTTCTTCGGCGGAGTCTCCGAGATCGAGAAGGAATCCGAGACCCCCGGCCGCGAGTTCGTCCTCGCCTTCGTCGGTCCCCTCCTCTCGCTCATCCTCGCCGGAGCCTTCTACCTCGGCATGAAGGCCGTCGACCCCGCGACCGTCCCCGGCGTCCTCCTCGCCGGCCTGATGATCTCCAACCTGCTCGTCGCCGCCTTCAACCTGCTCCCCGGCCTCCCCCTCGACGGCGGCCGCATGCTCCGCGCCGTCATCTGGGGCATCACCGGCAAGCCCATGACCGGCACCGTCGCCGCCGCCTGGATCGGCCGCGGCCTTGCCGTCGCCGTCCTCCTCGGCCTGCCGCTCCTCACCCACACCGGGGCCGTCGGCAACCGCAGCGCCGAGATCGGCGGCATGGACACCGTCATGGACGCCCTGCTCGCCGCCATCCTCGCCGCCATCATCTGGACCGGCGCCGGCAACAGCCTGCGCATGGCCCGCCTGCGCGAACACCTCCCCGAACTCCGGGCCCGCACCCTCACCCGGCGCGCCATCCCCGTCGAGAACGCCACCCCCCTCTCCGAAGCCCTGCGCCGCGCCAACGAAGCCGGCGCCCGCGCCCTCGTCGTCGTCGACGGCCACGGAGACCCCATCGCCATCGTCCGCGAGAGCGCCATCGCCTCCGTCCCCGAACACCGCCGCCCCTGGATCGCCGTCAGCACCCTCGCCCAGGACCTCACCGACGGCATGAAGGTTTCAGCGGACCTCACCGGCGAAGAACTCCTCGACCACCTCCGCGCCACCCCCGCCACCGAATACCTCGTCCTCGAACCCACCGGCGAGATCTACGGCGTCCTCTCCACCCTCGACGTCGAAAAGGCCTTCGTGAAGGCCATGGCGCGGCCCCAGTCCTGAAGCCAATACACTGGTCACATGTCCGAACCGACCGGTGCCGCCCGCCGACGCGGGCCCTTCGAGGTCGGGGACCAGGTTCAGCTCACCGACCCCAAGGGCCGCCACTACACGTTCACGCTCGAAGCCGGGAAGAATTTCCACACCCACAAGGGTTCCTTCCCGCACGACGAGCTGATCGGTGCTCCCGAGGGCAGTGTTGTCCGCACCACGGGCAACGTCGCGTACCTCGCGCTGCGCCCCCTGCTCCCCGACTATGTCCTGTCCATGCCCCGCGGTGCCGCCGTGGTCTACCCCAAGGACGCGGGCCAGATCCTGGCCTTCGCCGACATCTTCCCCGGCGCCCGCGTCGTCGAGGCAGGCGTCGGATCCGGCTCCCTGAGCAGCTTCCTGCTGCGCGCCATCGGCGACCAGGGCATGCTCCACAGCTACGAGCGCCGCGCGGACTTCGCCGAGATCGCCACCGCCAACGTCGAGCGCTACTTCGGCGGCCCGCACCCCGCGTGGCAGCTGACCGTCGGCGACCTCCAGGACAACCTGTCCGACACCGACGTCGACCGCGTGATCCTCGACATGCTCGCCCCCTGGGAATGCCTGGAGGCCGTCTCCAAGGCCCTGGTCCCCGGCGGCATCCTCTGCTGCTACGTGGCCACCACCACCCAGCTCGCCCGGACCGTCGAATCCATCCGCGAGTTCGGCTGCTACGCCGAGCCGCAGCCCTGGGAATCGATGATCCGCAACTGGCACGTCGAGGGCCTGGCCGTCCGCCCGGACCACCGGATGATCGGCCACACCGGCTTCCTCGTCACCGCCCGCCGCCTCGCGGACGGCGTCGAGCCCCCGCTGCGCCGCCGCCGCCCCTCCAAGGGCGCCTACGGCGAGGACTACGACGGCCCCGGCAGCGACCGCTCCGCGTAGCCGCCCGCCGGACCACCCAACACGAAGGCGCTGTGGCGCAGTTCCCCGGACGAACCGGGAACTGCGCCACAGCGCCTTTTCGTTGTCGGGGTATCAGCCCGGCCCCCGGCTGCCGGCCCGGCTGCCGGGGGCCGGCCCGGCCCGGGTGTCGGCCCCCGCCGATCCGGCCGCCCCGGACCCGGTCGTTCCACCTCGGTGTGAGGTGTGGCACGATGCTGGCTCCCCGTCACCCTTCGCACAGGAGACACCCCGCGTGCCGCACAGCCCCGCCGAGCTCGCGCCGACCCTGGAACCCCTGGCGCACAGCCACGCCAGGCCCCTCCACTGGCTCGCCACGGCCACCGCCATGGCCGCCGTCATAGCCACCGCGGGACTCGTCCAGCCGGCCACCGGCACCCCCGCGGCCACCTCCGACCCCGCGAACGGCCCGCGGGCCGCCGCACCCGACGCGGCGGCGGTCACCTACCCGCTCGACTGCAAGGGCGCCCCGCAGACCGTCACCGCCACCGCCCGGGGAGACCTCGACGGCGACGGCCGCCCCGAGACCGTGGCCGCCGTCCGCTGCGACGCCGGCTCCGGCACGCCGCCCCACGCGGTCTACGTACTCACCCAGGACCGGGCCGAGGGCGCCCGCCCCCGCGTCGTCGCCACCCTCCTCGACACCCCGCAGCGACAGACCGCCACCGATCTCACCGTGCGCGACGGAGTCGTCACCGCCACGCTCCTCGGCTACTCCTCACCGGAGATCCCGCGCTACAGCCCCGACGTGAAGAAGCTCGCCAAGTGGCGCTGGAGCGGCGGAAAATTCCGCCAGGAGCTGACGGACTCGACCGCCAGGAGTGTTTGAAGCGTCACTCGGCGTCGGGACCGAAGACTTCCACCCTGTCCGAAACGCGCCTTACGTGGATGCAGTCACCCGGGCATTCCTTCGCCGAGTCCACCACGTCCTGGAGCAGCGTCAGCGGAACCGGAGTGGTCGCCCCCGCCGCCTGCAGCAGCTCGTCGTCGGCGCTCTTCACATACGCCAGACCGTCGATGTCCAGCTCGAACACCTCCGGCGCGTACTGCGCGCAGATCCCGTCCCCGGTGCAGAGGTCCTGGTCGATCCAGACCTCAAGCGGCTCGCCGGCCCCGCCGACGCCGCCCGTGGGAGCCTCCTGCTGCACGCTCATATCTCCTGCCGTTCCCTGCGCTGAGTGATCCATCCCGGCCACTTCTCGCAGCAAGTCGCGCGAGCTCTGACGGGTGTTGAACACTTCGACCTTACAACCGGCCGCTTTCAGATGTTGATGGGTGGGTATTTCCTTGGCGTGAGGGAGTACGCAAGGGTGAAGATCGGACACACCTCTACCGTCTTTGTGATCTAGGGGTTTCAATCACCACCAGCCCAGGTAGGGTCAGGAAGCGTCCAGCTCCCCTTGGAGGAGGTGAGGACCGTGGCAGCCCACGACGACGACATCAACCGCGGCATCCGGCCCGGGCGAGGGTCTGAGGACCCCGCCGGCCAGGTTGCCTATCTCGAGCAGGAAATCGCCGTCCTGCGACGTAAGCTCGCCGACTCTCCGCGACACACGAGGATTCTCGAAGAGCGGATCGTCGAGCTGCAGACAAATCTTGCCGGCGTCTCCGCACAGAACGAACGACTCGCGAATACCCTCCGTGAGGCCCGCGACCAGATCGTCGCCCTCAAGGAAGAAGTCGACCGGCTCGCACAGCCGCCGGCCGGATTCGGTGTCTTCCTGCAGTCCAATGAGGACGGCACCGTCGACATCTTCACCGGAGGCCGAAAGCTCCGCGTGAACGTCAGCCCCAGCGTCGAGCCGGAAGACCTCCGGCGCGGCCAGGAGGTCATGCTCAACGAGGCCCTCAACGTGGTCGAGGCCATGGAATTCGAGCGGGCCGGGGACATCGTCACCCTCAAGGAGATCCTCGAGGACGGCGAGCGCGCCCTGGTGGTCGGGCACACCGACGAGGAGAGGGTGGTGAGGCTCGCCGAGCCGCTCCTGGACATCACCATCCGCCCCGGCGACGCCCTCCTGCTCGAACCCCGCTCCGGCTACGTCTACGAGGTCGTCCCCAAGAGCGAGGTCGAGGAACTCGTCCTCGAAGAGGTCCCGGACATCGACTACGACAAGATCGGCGGCCTGGGCGACCAGATCGAGCTGATCCGCGACGCGGTCGAGCTCCCCTACCTCTACCCGGACCTGTTCAAGGAGCACGAACTGCGCCCGCCGAAGGGCATCCTGCTCTACGGCCCCCCCGGCTGCGGCAAGACGCTCATCGCCAAGGCCGTCGCCAACTCCCTTGCCAAGAAGGTCGCCGAGGTCACCGGCCAGCCCGCCGGAAAGTCCTACTTCCTGAACATCAAGGGCCCCGAACTCCTCAACAAGTACGTCGGCGAGACCGAGCGGCACATCCGCCTCGTCTTCCAGCGTGCCCGCGAGAAGGCCAGCGAGGGCACCCCCGTCATCGTCTTCTTCGACGAGATGGAGTCCCTCTTCCGCACCCGCGGATCCGGCGTCAGCTCGGACGTGGAGAACACCATCGTCCCGCAGCTGCTCGCCGAGATCGACGGTGTGGAAGGCCTGGAGAACGTCATCGTCATCGGCGCCTCCAACCGCGAGGACATGATCGACCCGGCCATCCTGCGCCCCGGCCGGCTCGACGTGAAGATCAAGATCGAGCGCCCGGACGCCGAGGCCGCGAAGGACATCTTCGCGAAGTACCTCAAGGCCTCGCTGCCCCTGCACACGGACGACCTGTCCGAACACCAGGAATCGCGGCCCGGCACCGTCCACAGCATGATCCAGACCGTCGTCGAGCAGATGTACGCCGAAACCGAGGAGAACCGCTTCCTCGAGGTCACGTACGCCAACGGCGACAAGGAAGTCCTCTACTTCAAGGACTTCAACTCGGGCGCGATGATCCAGAACATCGTGGACCGTGCGAAGAAGATGGCCATCAAGGACTTCCTCGAGCACAACCAGAAGGGTCTGCGCGTCTCCCACCTCCTCCAGGCATGTGTGGACGAGTTCAAGGAGAACGAGGACCTGCCCAACACCACCAACCCGGACGACTGGGCCCGGATCTCCGGAAAGAAGGGCGAGCGGATCGTATTCATCCGTACCCTCGTCACCGGAAAGCAGGGCGCCGACACCGGACGCTCCATCGACACGGTGGCAAACACCGGTCAGTACCTCTGACGAAGCGGAGCGGCTGCGGATGCCCTCCCCGGGCATCCGCAGCCGACTGCTTTACCGGACTCCCGGACTCCCGGACTCCGTCACCGACTGCTTTTCAGCCGGTGACGGGGCGGATTCAATGACGGAAATGATCTCCCCACGAGCGCGCAGTGGTTCTAGGCTCTTCCGTACCGCCGGACGCGCAGTGCGGGGACGGGCACCGCACAGGCACACGCACCGGAGCACCAGCGGTACTTGAGCGCCGCTCCCGAAGGGGAGCGCCGCCGGGCAAGGAGGGCCGCATGACCGTACGGCGAGTAATGGGGATCGAGACGGAGTACGGGATCTCCGTCCCGGGGCACCCGAACGCCAATGCCATGCTCACCTCGTCCCAGATCGTCAACGCCTACGCGGCGGCGATGCACCGGGCGCGACGCGCCCGCTGGGACTTCGAGGAGGAGAATCCGCTGCGGGACGCCCGCGGCTTCGACCTCGCCCGCGAGGCCGCCGACAGCAGCCAGCTGACCGACGAGGACATCGGCCTCGCCAACGTCATCCTCACGAACGGCGCACGGCTCTACGTCGACCACGCGCACCCCGAGTACAGCTCGCCGGAGATCACCAATCCGCTCGACGCCGTGCTCTGGGACAAGGCCGGCGAGCGGATCATGGCCGAGGCGGCCGTCCGGGCGGCCCAGCTGCCCGGCGCCCAGCCGATCCACCTCTACAAGAACAACACCGACAACAAGGGCGCCTCCTACGGCACGCACGAGAACTACCTGATGAAGCGGGAGACCCCCTTCTCGGAGATCGTGCGCCACCTGACCCCCTTCTTCGTCTCGCGCCAGGTCGTCACCGGCGCGGGCCGCGTGGGCATCGGCCAGGACGGCCGCGAGCACGGCTTCCAGATCAGTCAGCGGGCCGACTACTTCGAGGTCGAGGTCGGCCTGGAGACCACCCTGAAGCGGCCCATCATCAACACCCGGGACGAACCCCACTCGGACGCCGAGAAGTACCGCCGCCTGCACGTGATCATCGGCGACGCGAACCTGTCCGAGATCTCCACGTACCTCAAGCTCGGCACGACCGCGCTGGTCCTGTCCATGATCGAGGACGGGTTCATCAGCGTCGACCTGGCCGTAGACCAGCCGGTGCGCACCCTGCACCAGGTCTCCCACGACCCGGACCTGCGGCACCTGATCACGCTGCGCAGCGGCCGGACACTGACCGCCGTACAACTCCAGATGGAGTACTTCGAGCTGGCCAGGAAGTACGTGGACGAGCGTTTCGGCTCCGACGCGGACGACCAGACCAAGGACGTACTGGCCCGCTGGGAGGACGTGCTGGGCCGGCTGGAGACCGACCCGATGAGCCTGTCGGGGGAGCTGGACTGGATCGCCAAGCGGGAGATCCTGGAGGGCTACCGGCGCCGGGACGGGCTGGGCTGGGACGCGGCGCGGCTGCACCTGGTGGACCTCCAGTACTCGGACGTACGGCCGGAGAAGGGCCTGTACAACCGCCTGGCGGCCCGCGGCAAGATGCAGCGGCTGGTGGAGGAGTCGGCGGTGGACCGGGCGGCGAGCAAGCCGCCGGAGGACACCCGGGCGTACTTCCGCGGCCGGTGCCTGGAGCAGTACGCGGACGACGTGGCCGCGGCCTCCTGGGACTCGGTGATCTTCGACCTCCCGGGCCACGACTCGCTCCAGCGGGTTCCGACGCTGGAGCCGCTGCGGGGCACGCGGGCCCATGTGAAGGAGCTCCTGGACCGCTGCCGCACGGCGGAGGACCTGGTGCGGGTGCTTTCGGGGCGGTGAGCGGGGCTTCCGGGGCCTGAAATGGCCCCGGTCCGGGAATCATGGGAAAGACCGGACGTTATGAAAGTGCGGGGACGAATGTCGGACCCTCCTAGTAGGGTCCGACGTAGGGTCTGATCTTGAGGGATCCCGAATCCCGGGGTCCCTCGACGTGAGCGTGCGAACCGAGCGGGGTGAGGTAGACATGGCGACCAAGGACACCGGCGGCGGACAGCAGAAGGCGACGCGCTCGACCGAGGAGGTCGAGGAGGCGGCGGTCGAGGAATCGACCGACCTCAAGGAGCGGCAGGAAAAGCTCTCCGACGACGTCGACTCCGTACTTGACGAGATTGACGATGTACTCGAAGAGAATGCTGAGGATTTCGTGAGGTCGTTCGTGCAAAAGGGTGGCCAATAAGGGCATTTGGCCTTCGAATCGAAGGTGGGGGCGGGGTGGGTGTCCGAGGGCATGAAGCGGTGTTCGCGATGTAAGCAGGACAGGGCGCAGGCGGAATATGCGAGCAACCGTTCGTCGCCCGATGGCTTACAGGCCTATTGCCGCACGTGCTCGGCGGAGTACTACAAGCAGCGCCAAGAGGCGAAGGGGCGGACGGTACGGGTGAAGGTGGCTGTACCGTCCGACCACAAGCGGTGCCCCCAGTGCGAGGAGATCAAGCCGCACTCGGAATGGGAACCGAACAAGACCACCTCGGACGGATGGTCCAGCTATTGCCGTTCGTGTCGAGCTCAGCGCAACAGGGCGAGTTACTTCAAGCGGAAGTACGGCATCACTGAGGCTGAGCGCGAGGAGATGATCGCCGCTCAGGGCGGTGTCTGTGTGATCTGCCGTCAGGCTCCGGCCGAGCACGTTGATCACGATCATCAGACGGGTAAGGTCCGAGGCGTACTGTGCTTCAGCTGTAACGCAGCCTTGGGGCAGTTCAAGGATCGGCCGGACGTCATACGGCGTGCAGCCGCATACGTGGAAGGAAACCTGTGGAACCCAACACTCGTAGCACAGGGCGTCTACCGGCAGCCTTCCTGACGCCGGGGTCGTCGTCCTTCATGGACTTCCTGGGCGCGCACTCGCCCGAGATGCTGCCCGGCAACCGCAAGCTGCCGGAGGGGGTCGTCGAGGCGCCGCACGGGACGACCATCGTCGCCGCCACCTTCCCCGGCGGGGTCGTGCTCGCCGGTGACCGGCGGGCGACCATGGGGAACATGATCGCGCAGCGGGACATCGAGAAGGTGTTCCCCGCCGACGAGTACTCCGCCGTCGGCATCGCGGGTACGGCCGGCCTGGCCGTGGAGATGGTCAAGCTGTTCCAGCTGGAGCTGGAGCACTTCGAGAAGGTGGAGGGGACGACCCTTTCGCTCGAAGGCAAGGCCAACCGGCTTTCGACGATGATCCGCAGCAACCTCGGCATGGCGATGCAGGGGCTGGCCGTCGTGCCGCTCTTCGCGGGGTACGACGAGGCCAAGGAGAAGGGCCGGATCTTCTCCTACGACGTGACCGGCGGCCGCTCCGAGGAGCACGGCTTCGCCGCCACCGGGTCGGGCTCGATCTTCGCCAGGGGATCGATGAAGAAGCTCTTCCGGCCCGATCTGACGGAGGAGCAGGCCACCACGCTGGTCGTGCAGGCGCTCTACGACGCCGCCGACGACGACTCGGCGACCGGTGGACCGGACCTGTACCGCCACATCTATCCGATCGTCACCGTCATTACGGACGAGGGATTCCGCAGGCTGACGGACGCAGAGTCGCAGGAACTCGCCCGTACGGTCACCAATCGTCGGCTGGAGCAGCCCGACGGCCCGCGCGCCGCCCTGCTCTGACCATCCGTCGCCCCTCAGGAGCCCAGAAGAAAGGGACGGACAGCCGGTGTCGACTCCGTTCTATGTGTCACCCCAGCAGGCCATGGCCGACCGGGCGGAATACGCCCGGAAGGGCATCGCCCGCGGTCGCAGCCTTGTCGTGCTGCAGTACGCCGACGGCATCGTGTTCGTCGGCGAGAACCCGTCCCGCGCGCTGCACAAGTTCAGCGAGATCTACGACCGGATCGGTTTCGCGGCCGCCGGCAAGTACAACGAGTACGAGAACCTGCGGATCGGCGGTGTGCGCTACGCGGATCTGCGCGGGTACACCTATGACCGCGACGACGTGACGGCCCGCGGGCTGGCGAACGTGTACGCGCAGACGCTCGGCACGATCTTCTCCAGTGCCGGTGAGAAGCCGTACGAGGTGGAGCTGGTCGTCGCCGAGGTCGGTGCGACGGCCGCCGGGGACCAGATCTACCGGCTTCCGCACGACGGGTCGATCGTGGACGAGCACGGTTCGGTCGCGGTCGGCGGCAACGCGGAGCAGATCAGCACGTTCCTGGACCAGCGGCACCAGGACGGGATGACCCTGTCGGAGGCGCTGAAGCTTGCGGTGCAGGCGCTGTCCAGCCAGGCGAACAGCGCCGACAAGACGATTCCGGCCGAGCGGCTGGAGGTCGCGGTGCTGGACCGGACGCGGGCCCAGCAGCGGAAGTTCAAGCGGATCCGGGGCCGGCAGCTGGCGCGGCTGCTGGAAGCGGATGTGCCGGCGGCCGCGCAGGCGGACGCCGTGTCGAACGACGAGGCGCCGGAGGACGACGCCGAGTAGGGCCGGGAGTGGTGCGAGCCCCGGTCCGCCCGTGAGGGCGGGCCGGGGCTCCGTCGTGTTCAGGGGCCGGGGGCGGGGCCGGTGGAGTCGCGGACGACGAGTTCGACGGGGATGTCGGCGGTGGTCCAGGGGGTGCCGTCGAGGACGGCGAGGAGGGCGGTCATGCCCTGTTCGCCGACACGTTCGGCGGGGAGGCGGACGGTGGTGAGCTCGGGTTCGACGGCGGTGGCCAGGGCGAGGTCGTCGAAGCCGGTGACGGAGAGGTCGTCGGGGACGCGCAGGCCGAGGCGGCGGGCGGCCTTGCAGGCGCCGGCGGCGAGGATGTCGTCGTCGCAGATGACGGCTGTGGGCCGGGTTCCGGGTGCCGCCAGGGTGGTCTCCATGGCCGTACGGGCGCCGTCCACGCTGAGGGGGGCCCGTACGGTGCGCAGCTCGGTGCCGGGCCCCAGGAGGGCGGCCAGGGCTTCGGCGCGGACCTCGAAGGTCCAGGTGTCGACGGCGGAGGCGAGGTGCAGGAAGCGGCGGTGGCCGAGGGCGAGGAGGTGCTCGGTGACCTGGCGCATGCCGTCGGCCATGGCGAGGTTGACGTGGGCGGCGGCGCTGCCGGCGGTGGGGTCGCTGTCGAGCATGACGAGGGGGAGGCCGTCGCCGCCGAGGGCGTCGAGGGCGCCGGCGGCCATGGAGGAGGCGATGACCCCGTCGAGGGCGGCGCGGGCGGAGGCGAAGGGGTCGCGGGCGGGGCCGGTGCCGTCGGGGGAGGGGTAGAGGACGACGCCGAAGCCGTGTTCGGCGGCGACGCGGGCGGCGCCGGTGTAGACGCGCGCGAAGAACTCGTTGGTGAGGGCGGGGACGACGAGCAGGGCGGTGCGGGTGGAGCCGAGGCGCAGGCTGCGGGCGGCGAGGTTGGGGCGGTAGCCGAGGCGGGTGGCGGTTTCGCGGACGTGGGCGGCGGTGCGTTCGGAGACGCGGCCGCGCCATTTGTCGCCGAGGACGAGGGAGACGGTGGCCTGGGAGACCCCTGCGGCGGTGGCCACGTCGCGGCTGGTGGGTCTCGTCACACGGGGCTCCTGAAGTGCGAGGTCGGCGGGGTCGGTGCGGTCCGGTGGGTGGACCCGTGAACTGTCGCCATGGTACGTATGACGGGTCACGTTATACGTATTACCCCGGCTGGATCCGGGCAGAAGGGGGCCGACATGGCCGCGGGATACGCGGAGCTGCTCAGGACCCGGCACGCCGCGAGGCTGCTGGTGGGCACGCTCATAGGCCGGCTGCCCAACGCCACGGCGCCGATCGCGATCGTGCTGTTCACGCGGGCCGAGGGCGGCAGCTACAGCCTCGCGGGCGCGCTCGCCGCCGCGTACGGGCTGGCGAACGCGGTGGGCCAGCCGCTGCTCGGCCGGGCGGTGGACCTGTACGGGCAGCCCCGGGTCCAGCTGCCGGCCGCCCTGCTCTCCGCGCTGGGCATGGTGTGGCTGGCCGTGTCCGGCACCGGGTCGGCGGTGGCCGCGTACGCCGCGGTGGTGGTCGCGGGGCTCTTCACGCCGCCGCTGGAGGGCGGGCTGCGGGCCCTGTGGCCGGGCGTGCTGGGCGGCAAGGAGGAGCGGGTGCACGCCGCGTACGCGATGGACGCGGTGGCCCAGGAGGTCATGTTCACGGTAGGTCCGCTGCTGGTGACGCTGTTCGTGGCGCTGTGGTCGCCGGCCGGGGCGCTCCTGGCCCTCAACGCCATCGGTGTGCTGGGCGCGCTGTCCGTCGTGGTCAGTGAGCCCTCCCGGCGGTGGCGGTCGGCGCCGCGTGAGGCGCACTGGCTGGGCGCCTTGCGTTCGCCGGGTCTGCTGGCGCTGCTCGGTGCGTTCTTCTTCGTGGGGACAGCGCTGGGTTCGATCACGGTGGCGGGCGTGGCCTACGCGGACGATCACGGGAACCAGGCGGTGTACGGCTGGCTGATGGCGGCGCTGGGGCTGGGCGCGCTGATCGGCGGGGTGTTCTACGGGGCCCGGCAGTGGGCGGGTGCGCCCGAGCGGCGGCTGCGGATGCTCGTGGCGCTGCTGGCGGTCTGCTACCTGCCGCTGATGCTGACGCCGGGGCCGGTGGCCATGACGGCGCTCGCGGCGCTCTCGGGTGTGTTCCTGGCGCCCGCGCTCGCGTGTGCGTTCATCGTCGTGGACCGGCACGCTCCGGCGGGCACGGTGACGGAGGCCTTCTCCTGGCTGGTGACGTTCTTCGGGGTGGGTGCGGCGATCGGCACGGCGGTGGCGGGGCCGGCGGTGGAGCTGGGCGGTACGGCGGCGAGCTTCGGCGTGGCGAGTGTGGCCGGGGGCGCGGCGCTGCTGGTGCTGACGGTCACTCAGCGGGTGCTGGCAACTGCGGGCCACAGTCGCGCGGTGGCGGGTTCGGCTGAGGGGCCGTCGGACGGGGCTCACGAGGTGCCGTACGGGGTCCGGTCGGAGGGCTGATCGCGTGCGGTCGGCGGCCGATCGGCGGTCCGGGCGGCGGGCTGATCGGTGAGTTCGCGGAGCGGCTGTCGGACCGGTGATCGGAAACTGATCGAAACGGCGCTCTCGAACCCGGTTTCAGAAGAGGGCAGAAGGCGTAATGTTCAGTCATGGACCGCCGCATTTTCGGGCTGGAGAACGAGTACGGCGTCACGTGCACGTTCAGGGGACAGCGCCGACTGTCACCTGACGAAGTGGCGCGCTACCTCTTCCGCCGTGTTGTGTCATGGGGCCGCAGCAGCAATGTCTTCCTGCGGAACGGCGCCCGCCTGTACCTCGACGTGGGTTCGCATCCGGAATATGCAACTCCCGAATGCGACAACGTGACCGAGCTGGTCACGCACGACAAGGCAGGCGAGCGCATTCTCGAAGGACTGCTCGTCGACGCCGAACGCCGCCTGCACGAGGAGGGAATCGCGGGCGACGTCTACCTCTTCAAGAACAACACCGACTCGGCGGGCAACTCGTACGGCTGCCACGAGAACTACCTGGTGGCCCGGCACGGGGAATTCTCCCGCCTGGCGGACATTCTCATTCCCTTCCTCGTCACGCGGCAGCTCATCTGCGGCGCGGGCAAGGTGCTCCAGACCCCCCGGGGCGCGGTCTACTGCGTGAGCCAGCGGGCCGAGCACATCTGGGAGGGCGTCAGCTCCGCGACGACCCGTTCGCGGCCGATCATCAACACGCGGGACGAGCCGCACGCGGACGCCGAGCGCTACCGCCGGCTGCACGTGATCGTCGGCGACTCGAACATGTCCGAGACGACCATGCTGCTCAAGGTCGGGGCCACCGACCTGGTGCTGCGCATGATCGAGGCGGGCACGGTGATGCGGGACCTGACCCTGGAGAACCCGATCCGGGCGATCCGCGAGGTCAGCCACGACATCACGGGGCAGCGCAAGGTGCGCCTGGCGAGCGGCCGGGAGGCCTCGGCGCTGGAGATCCAGCGGGAGTACTACGACAAGGCGGTGGACTTCGCCGAGCGCCGGGGCATCCGTACCGGTGTGGTGGACCAGGTGCTGGAGCTGTGGGGCCGCACCCTCGACGCGATCGAGGCGGAGGACCTGGACCGGATCGGGACCGAGATCGACTGGGTCATGAAGTACCAGCTGATCGAGCGGTACCGGGGCAAGCACAACATGACCATGTCGAATCCGCGAGTGGCTCAGATAGACCTCGCCTACCACGACATCCACCGTCGGCGCGGGCTGTACTACCTGCTGGAGCGCAAGGGGCAGGCGGCGCGGATCTGCAACGACCTCAAGATCTTCGAGGGCAAGTCGGTGCCCCCGCAGACGACGAGGGCGCGGCTGCGCGGCGACTTCATCCGGCGGGCGCAGGAGCAGCGCCGGGACTTCACGGTGGACTGGGTGCACCTGAAGCTGAACGACCAGGCGCAGCGGACCGTGCTGTGCAAGGACCCGTTCCGGTCGGTCGACGACCGGGTGGAGAAGCTGATCGCCGGGATGTGAGCCGGTACGCAAGTGGGCAGTGTGACATCGCACCGATCCCGGCCAGGGCCTCGTACGGATCTCGTACGGGGCCCTGCTCACGGCTTAGAGTGGCGGGCGACCGCCTTGCCGTCTGAGATCTGAGGAACACGTGCGCCGACTTGCCGGCCTGCTTGTCGTACCCCTTCTGCTGCTGTCGACAGCAGCCTGTGGCGACGACAGCGGCTCCGACTCCGCCCAGATGAAGAACGGGGTGCCCGCGATCACCAAGGGCGCCAAGTTCGGGGAGACGCCCACCCTGTCCCAGGGGACGGGCGGACCGCCGAAGGAACTGAAGGTGGAGACCATCAGCGAGGGCTCCGGCCCGGCGCTGAAGAAGGGCGACATCGCCCAGGTCAACTACCTCGGCCAGGTGTGGGACGGCAAGGAGCCGTTCGACGCCAGCTTCGGCAAGGGCAAGCCGTTCGACGTCACCATCGGCGCGGGCATGGTCATCAAGGGCTGGGACCAGGGCCTGGAGGGCCAGAAGGTCGGCAGCCGCGTCGAGCTCGTGATCCCGCCGGCCCTGGGCTACGGCGAGCAGGGCTCGGGCGACAAGATCAAGCCGAACGCGACGCTGGTCTTCGTCGTGGACATCGTCAAGGGCACCTCCGTCCCGGTCTCGGCCACGGGCAAGGAGGTCGCGCAGGACAACAAGGACCTGCCCAAGGTCGGTACGAACACGGACGGCAAGGAAGTCTCCGTGACCGTCCCGAAGGACACCGCCGAGCCCGCCAAGCTGGTCTCGAACTACGTCCTCGAGGGCGACGGCGCCGCGGTGAAGGACACCGACAGCGTCGTGGTCAAGTTCAACGGCAAGACGTGGAAGGACGACAAGACCTTCGAGAGCACGTACACCACCGACACGACCGTCACGTGGCCGATGGAGCAGCTCTCGGTCAAGGGTCTGAAGGAAGGCCTGCTCGGCAAGAAGGTCGGCAGCCGCATCCTGCTGGTCATCCCGCCGGACATGGCCTTCGGCGACAAGGAGCAGGGGACGATTCCGGCGAAGTCGACGCTGGTGTTCAGCCTCGACATCCTCGCGGTGATGTAACACTGTTCCGGTTGACCAGTTCGTACGTATGAGGAGCAGTTCCGTGAGCAACGAGCTCAGCAAGCCCGAGATCGACTTCCCCGAGGGCGAGGCCCCCAAGGACCTCGTCAAGGAGGACATCTGGGTGGGCGACGGCGCCGAGGCCAAGGCCGGCGACCGGGTCTCCGTCCACTACGTGGGCGTGGCCTTCTCCACCGGCGAGGAGTTCGACGCCTCCTGGAACCGTGGCTCCGCGCTCCAGTTCCAGCTCGGTGTCGGCCAGGTCATCGCCGGCTGGGACCAGGGTGTCCAGGGCATGAAGGTCGGCGGCCGCCGCAAGCTCGTGATCCCCGCGCACCTCGCCTACGGCGACCGCGGCGCGGGCGGCGCGATCGCCCCGGGCGAGACGCTGATCTTCGTCTGCGACCTGGTGAAGGTCGGCTGATCCGGACTTCCGCGATCGGTCGAGGGGCCCCCGCCGTCCGGCGGGGGCCCCTCGCTTTTGTCCGGGCGTGCCGGGGCGGTACGGTCAACGGTCACGAGTGTGTGTGTCGAGAGCGGGGGAACGGCGTCGATGGCGATTGCCAAGGCCGAGCGGCTGATGAATCTGGCGCTGTGTCTGCTGGGGACCCGCCGGCCGCTGAGCAAGCGCGAGTTGCGCGGTTCCATCGAGGCCTACCTGGAAGCCGGCAACGACGAGTCCTTCAACCGCATGTTCGAGCGGGACAAGGACGATCTGCGTGAACTCGGCCTGGTCATCGAGACGGTGGAGAACCTGGAGGGCGAAACCGGCTACCTGGCCCGCCGGGACAGCAATCGGCTGCCGCCCGTCTCCCTGGACGCCGAGGAGGCCGCGGCCCTGGGCCTCGCGGCCAAGGTCTGGCAGCAGGCCCGTCTCGCGGGCGCGGCCAGCGGCGCCCTGCAGAAGCTGCGCGCCGGCGGGATGCCGGAGGCGGGCGACCCGTACGAGGGCCAGCACAGTGCCATCGAGCCGCGCATCCCGGTCCACGAGGCGGCCTTCGAGCCGCTGATGCTGGCCTGCCGGGACCGCCGGCCGGTGGTCTTCGACTACCGCAAGTCCACCGCCGCCCGGCCCGAGACCCGCCAGGTGGAGCCGTGGGCGCTGGAGTGCTGGCGCGGCCACTGGTACCTGGCCGGCTTCGACCGCGACCGGGGGGCGGAGCGGGTGTTCCGGCTCTCCCGGATCACCGGCAAGGTTCGCTCCCGCGCCGCCAAGTACACCGCCGAGGTGCCGGACGTGGTGACCGTACGGGAGACCGTGGCGAGCTGGGCCGGGGAGAGCGCGGACCGCTCCGCGCGCATCCGGCTGCGCGCCGGGGCGGGCTACCCGCTGCGGGCCAAGGCCACCGCCGTGCGCGAGGGCGGCGACGGCTGGGACGAGCTGGAGATCCCGTACGGGCACGGGCTGGACGCCTGGCTGGTGGAGTTCGGCCCGGACGTCGTGGTGCTGGAGCCCGACGACCTGCGGGCGGACGTGGTGGACCGGCTGCGCGCCGTCGCCAAGGGCTGACCGGAACATCAGCACCCGGACCGTCAGCGCCCGAACACCGGCAGCCCGGAACACCAGCAGCCCGGAACATCAGTAGCAACGCCCTGAGGGGGAGACGTACCAGCATGGCTGCCAACGCCATCGACCAGACCCGCCGGATGCTGTCCCTGGTCACGTACCTGCGCGAGCGCCCGGGCGCACACGTCGCCGACGTCGCGCGCGCCTTCGGGATCACCGAGGACGAGCTGATCTCGGACCTCGACGTGCTGCCCATGTGCGGGACCAGCTTCCGGGGCGGGGACCTTCTCGACATCGACACCGACGGGGAGCGCATCTGGTGGCGCAACCCCGACGCCTCGGGCGAGTCCACCGCCGAGCCGTTGCGGCTCGCCGCCGACGAGGCGACCGCGCTGCTGGTCGCCGCCCGCGCGGTGGCGACCCTGCCCGGGCTGCGCGAGAGCGACCGGGACGCGCTGCTGCGGGCGACCGCCAAGCTGGAGGCCGCGGCGGGCGAGGCCGCCGGGGCCAGCTCGCGGCTGTCGGTGACCTTCGAGTCCGAGGGCGGGGTCTTCGCGGACGTCGACCGGGCCATCGCGGAGCGCCGCCGGCTGTGGCTGCGCTACTACTCGCCCGCGCGCGACGAGCTCACCGAGCGCAAGGTCGACCCGATCCGGCTCTTCGCGGTGGGGCACACGTACATGGAGGGGTGGTGCCACCTCTCCGAGGCCCGGCGCACCTTCCGCCTGGACCGGGTGGCGGAGATCCGGCTGCTCGACGAGCGGGCCGAGCCGCCCGCCATCGAGCCGCGCGACCTGTCCGAGGGCCTGGTCCAGCCGGCCGCCGAGGACCCGGAGGTCGTGGTCGAGGTAGGGCCCGGCGGGCGCTGGGTCGCCGAGTACTACCCGCACGACAGAGCCGAGGAACTGGACGGGGGCGGGCTGCGGATCACGCTGCGCAGCCCGGACCCGGCCTCGCTGCGCCGGCTCGCGCTGCGGCTGGGCCGCGAGGGGCGGATCGTCGCTCCCGTGGAGCTGGCGGACAGTGCGCGCAGCGCGGCCCGGGAAGCACTCGCGGGGTACGGGGAACAGGTCTGAGGGGAGCAGCGGTCGATGTCGCCTACGCCAGGGTCCGTCGCCTTCAAGGCGGCCTGTCCCGACTGCCACGCCCGCTTCGAGCTGGACGCGGGCGCCCTGCGGCTGGTCATCGGCGGCAGCCGGCGGACCACCTTCTACTCCTTCACCTGCCCGCAGTGCGGCGCGGCCGTCCGCAAACCGGCGGGCGAGCGCATCGTGGAACTGCTGACCGGCGGAGGCGTGAGCACCCTGCGCAGCGTGTGAGCCCGGGAGTGGCCTAGGCTCTTCCCATGCTGTGGCCGATGCTCGCAATTGCCCTGGGTTTCCTCGGGATCGCCGTCCTCGCCGCGGCGGCGGTACGCGTCTACGTGGAGGTCCGCAGGCTCTCCGGGCAGGTCGCGCTGGCCAGCCGCCGGATCACGGCCGTCTCGGAGGACCTTGAGCGGGCCGCGGCCGACCTGGCCCGGGCCGGCCGCGGCGTGCGACCGTAAAGCGGGACGAATGCGGGTGACCGGGGCGTGAACAACCGGCCCGCGCATAAGCGGGGGTACCCCGGGGGATTGCCGGGCGTTAACCCCCGGGGGTTACGATCCTTGCCTGAGCGGTCACCGGATTTCTGTCCGAGTCCGTCCAGAGCCACCACAACCAGCCGTTTCGGTGAGAAGGAAGACACACATGATCGGCAATCTGAAGCCCCTTGAGATCCTTCTGATCATCGCTGTGATCGTGCTGCTGTTCGGCGCCAAGAAGCTCCCCGAGATGGCCCGTTCGCTCGGCAAGTCGGCCCGCATCCTCAAGAGTGAGGCCAAGGCCATGAAGAAGGACGGCGAATCGGAGGACGCGGCCACCGCGGCCACCGTCGCCGACCAGGCCCCGCAGCAGCCCGTCGCCCCGCGCACCATCCAGGCCGCGCCCGGTGACGTGACCAGCTCCCGGCCCGTCAGCGAGCCGAACCGCACCACCCAGGGCTGAGACAAGCCGGACACGCCAGTCATCTGCATCGAGCCAAGGGACGTGGGTTGCTCAAGTCTGCCCGCAAGCAGGAGAAAGCGGACAAGGACGCCGAAGGGCGGATGCCTCTTGTCGAGCACCTGCGTGAGCTGAGAAACCGTCTGCTGAAGTCGGTCCTGGCGATCATCGTGATCACCGTCGTGGCGGCCTTCTTCTACAAGGACCTCATCGACTTCATGCTGAAGCCGATGCTGGACTCCGTCGGCTGCACCGGCGGCGTGGTCTCGCAGCGCAACGGCCGGCC
The DNA here is from genome assembly GCF_043201995.1 of Streptomyces sp. NPDC048258. Taxonomy (NCBI): domain Bacteria; kingdom Bacillati; phylum Actinomycetota; class Actinomycetes; order Kitasatosporales; family Streptomycetaceae; genus Streptomyces; species Streptomyces sp. NPDC048258. Next base: position 260,844 of record NZ_JBICZH010000005.1, on the reverse strand, counting down.
CTGCGCCGACATGACCGTGAACGGCCTGATCGCGCCGTTCTCGATCGCCCTGAAGGTCTCGCTCACCGCCGGTGTGGTGCTCTCGGCGCCGGTGTGGCTCTACCAGCTGTGGGCGTTCACCGCCCCCGGCCTGCACAGCCACGAGAAGAAGTACGCGACGAGCTTCGTCGCGGTCGGCGCTCCGCTGTTCGGCGCCGGCGCGGTACTCGCGTACAAGGTCCTCCCGCAGACCGCGACGATCCTTCTCGACTTCACCCCCGAGCACGCGCGCAACCTGCTCCCGGTCGACGACTACCTCGACCTGGTCACGCGCATGGTCGTCGTCTTCGGCCTGGCGTTCGAGCTGCCGCTGCTGCTGATCCTCCTCAACTTCACCGGGGTGCTCACCGCGAAGCGGCTGGCGAGCTGGTGGCGCGCCATGGTGCTGGGCATCACGGTCTTCTCCGCGTTCGCGACGCCCACCGGCGACCCGCTCACCATGCTGTCGCTGGCCGCCCCGATCGTGGCCCTGTACTTCATCGCGCTCGGCATCTGCCTGGTCAACGATCGCAGGCGCAAGCGCAACGACCCCGACGCGGGCCTCGACGACGACGAGGCCGCCGACCTGGACCTCACCCCGGCGCCGATCGGCGCGATGGAGCCGGTCCCGGCTCCCGCCGAGCTGCCCGGCCAGGCGGACGGCGGACGTCAGCGGATCAACGGTTACGACGACGCGACCTGACAGGTACATTCCGGAGCGTGAGCTCTGAGATCACCCTCTTCGTCAATCCCACCGCGGGGCGCGGCCGGGGCGCGCACGCCGCGCAGCCGGCCGCTTCCGCTTTGCGGGCGGCGGGCTTCTCGGTCCGGACCGTCCTCGGCGCCGACGGGCCGGACGCGCTGGCCCGGCTGCGCACCGCCGTCCGCGAGGGCACCGGCGCGGTGATCGCGGTGGGCGGCGACGGCATGGTCTCCCTGGCGCTCCAGGCCCTGGCGGGGACGCTCGTACCGCTCGGGGTGGTCGCGGTGGGCACCGGGAACGACTTCGCGCGGGCGCTGGGGCTGCCCGTACGGGAGCCCGCGCGGGCCGGACGGCTGGCCGCGGAGGCCCTCAAGGAAGGGCGGATCCGGGAGATCGACCTCGGCCGCGTGCGGGACACCTGGTACGGGACCGTGCTGTGCTCCGGCTTCGATTCGAAGGTCAACGACCGCGGCAACCGGATGCGGCTGCCGGCGGGCCGGTTCAAGTACGACCTGGCGATGATCGCGGAGCTGGCCGCCTTCCGGCCCTTCCCGTACCGGATCACCCTGGACGACGGTCCGGCCATCGAGACCGAGGCCACGCTGGTGGCCGTCGGCAACGGATCCTCGTACGGCGGGGGCATGCGCATCTGCGCGGACGCCGTCCCCGACGACGGGCTCTTCGACATCACGGTGGTCGGCGACTGCGGCCGGGGCACCCTGCTCAAGGTCTTCCCGCAGGTCTACAAGGGGACGCACCTCGGCCACCCGAAGGTGACCGTCCACCGGGCGCGGAAGGTCACCCTGGAGGCGGCCGGGATCACCGCGTACGCCGACGGGGAGCCGCTCGGACCGCTGCCGGTGACCGCCGAGTGCGTACCCGGGGCGGCCCGGGTCCTCACGTAAATGATCGCGACTGTTGTCAGAGGTGGCGGGTAGGCTCGATCTCAAGATGACCGAAGAACTCTCACCCGCCGAGCGGTACGCCGCTGCCCGGATCCGCGCCGCCGAAGAGGCCACCGCCCTGGCCCCCTTCCGCGAGATGTACGAATTCGACCTGGATCCGTACCAGGTCGAGGCCTGCAAGGCACTGGAGGCGGGCAAGGGCGTCCTCGTGGCCGCCCCGACCGGCTCGGGCAAGACGATCGTCGGCGAGTTCGCCGTGCACCTGGCCCTCCAGCAGGGCCGCAAGTGCTTCTACACGACGCCGATCAAGGCCCTGTCGAACCAGAAGTACGCCGACCTCGTCAAGCGCTACGGCGCCGACAAGGTGGGCCTGCTGACCGGCGACAACAGCGTCAACGGCGAGGCGCCGGTGGTCGTGATGACCACCGAGGTGCTCCGCAACATGCTGTATGCGGGCTCGCAGTCGCTGCGCGGCCTCGGCTACGTCGTGATGGACGAGGTGCACTACCTCTCCGACCGGTTCCGCGGAGCCGTCTGGGAGGAAGTGATCATCCACCTCCCCGAGTCGGTCACCCTGGTCTCCCTGTCGGCCACCGTGTCCAACGCCGAGGAGTTCGGCGACTGGCTGGACACCGTACGGGGCGACACCGAGGTGATCGTCTCCGAGGAGCGGCCCGTCCCGCTGTGGCAGCACGTCATGGCCGGCCGCCGGATCTACGACCTCTTCGAGGAGGAGTCCGACCACGGCGGCCGCGGCTCCGCCCGCCGGGAGGTCAATCCCGACCTGCTGCGCATGGCGCGCGAGGAGAACAGCCGCACGTACAGTCCGAAGGACCGGCGGCGCGGCAAGATGGTCCGCGAGGCGGACCGCGAGCGCGAGCGGCGCTCCCGCGGCCGGATCTGGACCCCCTCCCGGCCCGAGGTCATCGCCCGCCTCGACGGTGACGGGCTGCTGCCCGCCATCAACTTCATCTTCAGCCGGGCCGGTTGCGAGGCCGCCGTCCAGCAGTGCCTGTACGCGGGCCTGCGGCTCAACGACGACTCCGCGCGCCTCAAGGTCCGCGAGATCGTGGAGGAGCGGACCGCCTCCATCCCCACCGAGGACCTCCACGTCCTCGGGTACTACGAGTGGCTCGAAGGCCTGGAGCGGGGCATCGCCGCGCACCACGCGGGCATGCTGCCCACCTTCAAGGAGGTCGTCGAGGAGCTCTTCGTACGCGGCCTGGTGAAGGCCGTCTTCGCCACCGAGACCCTGGCGCTGGGCATCAACATGCCCGCGCGCACGGTGATCCTGGAGAAGCTGGTCAAGTGGAACGGCGAGCAGCACGCCGACATCACCCCCGGCGAGTACACGCAGCTGACCGGCCGGGCCGGGCGGCGCGGCATCGACGTCGAGGGCCACGCGGTGGTGCTGTGGCAGCGGGCCATGGACCCGGCGGCGCTCGCCGGGCTAGCCGGTACCCGTACGTATCCGCTGCGCTCCAGCTTCAAGCCCTCTTACAACATGGCCGTGAACCTGGTCAGCCAGTTCGGGCGGCACCGCTCGCGCGAGCTGCTGGAGACCTCCTTCGCGCAGTTCCAGGCCGACCGCTCGGTCGTCGGGATCTCCCGGCAGGTCCAGCGCAACGAGGAGGGCCTGGAGGGCTACCGGGAGGGCATGACCTGCCACCTGGGCGACTTCGAGGAGTACGCGCAGCTGCGCCGTGACCTCAAGGACCGCGAGACGGAGCTGGCCAAGCAGGGCGCTGCCCAGCGGCGGGTGCAGGCGGCCAGTTCGCTGGAGAAGCTCAAGCCGGGCGACATCATCCACGTGCCGACGGGCAAGTTCGCCGGGCTCGCGCTGGTCCTGGACCCGGGCGTGCCGGCCGGGCGGGTCCACGGGCACCGCGGATACGAGTACGCGGAGGGCCCGCGCCCGCTGGTGCTCACCGCCGAGCGGCAGGTCAAGCGGCTCGCCGCGATCGACTTCCCGGTCCCGGTGGAGGCCCTCGACCGGATGCGGATCCCCAAGACCTTCAACGCGCGTTCCCCGCAGTCCCGCCGGGACCTGGCGTCCCAGCTGCGGACCAAGGCCGGGCACATCACGCCGGAGCGGCGGGAGCGCGGGCGTGCCGCGGCGGCCGACGACCGCGAGATCGCCCGGCTGCGGGCCGCGCTGCGGGCGCACCCGTGCCACGGCTGCGACGAGCGCGAGGACCATGCCCGTTGGGCGGAGCGCTACCACCGGCTCAAGCGGGACACGGTGCAGCTGGAGCGGCGGATCGAGGGGCGGACGAACACCATCGCCCGCACCTTCGACCGGATCCACGCGCTCCTCACCGAGCTGGACTACCTGCGCGAGGACGAGGTCACCGTGCACGGCAGGCGGCTCGCCCGCCTGTACGGGGAGCTGGACCTGCTGGCCTCCGAGTGCCTGCGCGCGGGCGTCTGGGAGGGCCTGAGCCCGGCCGAACTGGCCGCCTGCGTCTCGGCGCTGGTCTTCGAGGCGCGGCAGTCCGACGACGCGGTCGCGCCGAAGGTGCCGGGTGGCGCGGCGAAGGCGGCGCTGGGCGAGATGGTCCACATCTGGGGCCGGCTCGACGCGCTGGAGGAGGAGCACCGCATCAACCAGGCGGAAGGCGTGGGCCAGCGCGAGCCGGACCTGGGCTTCGCGTGGGCGGCGTACCAGTGGGCCTCCGACAAGAGCCTGGACGAGGTGCTGCGCGAGGCGGAGATGCCGGCCGGTGACTTCGTGCGCTGGTGCAAGCAGGTCATCGACGTGCTGGGGCAGATCGCGGCGGCGGCTCCCTCGTCCTCCGGGGAGAGCGGGAGCACGGTGGCCCGGAATGCCCGGAAGGCCGTCGACGCACTGTTGCGGGGTGTAGTGGCCTATAGCTCGGTCGGCTAGCCGCTTTTGGGGCTTCCTCCGAGAGCGGGGCTGGCCTGATCTGATCTCTTGCCATGATCGAATCGGCGTGCTGTGTGCGACGATCGGGCCATGAGCGGGGGAGCAGACGAAGGGCCGAGACGGGTCGGTCGGCCACGCGCCGACCGGCTGAGGCCGGTGAGCGGTCGGCCGCCGCGCGAGGAACTCCTCTGCGCGGCGGCCGAATTGTTCACGGTCCAGGGGTACGCGGCCACCACCACCCGGGCGGTGGCCGAACGGGCCGGAATGCGCCAGGCCACGATGTACCACTATTTCGGCGGCAAGGAGGAACTCCTCGCCGAGCTGCTGGAGTCCACGGTCGCGCCCTCGCTGGTGCTGGCCCGGCAGCTGCTCGCCGACACCGGGCGGTCCGCCGCGCGGCGGCTGTGGGAGCTGTGCCGCTCCGACGTACTGCTGCTGTGCGGGGGCCCGTACAACCTGGGGGCGCTCTACCTGCTGCCCGAGGTGGGGAGCGCGCGCTTCGCGCAGTTCCGCCGGATGCGCGGTGAACTCAAGGACGCCTACCGGGTGTTGCTGTACGGGACCGGCGTGGGCGCCGAACTGGCCGGGGACAGGGCCGCCCTGGCGCTCCGCAACGACCTGGTCTTCGGGCTGATCGAGGGCGTCATGCTGATCCACCGCGCCGATCCGGCCCGGCAGGTGACGGCATTCGCGGAAGCCACCGCCGACGCGGCGCTGCGGATCGCGGGGGTCGGCGCCGCCGGGGGCAAGCCCTGGCCGGCTTAGGCCGACCAGCCCGCTTCAACCGTCCTGGCCGCCGGTCCCGGCCTCCCAGCCGGCGCGGTCGTGCCAGGCCTGGAGGGTGCGGGCGCTCTCGAAGCGGTGGGCGGCTCCGGTGACCGGGTCGATGAATTCCAGTACCCGGGCCAGGAGTTGCAGCGGCCGCCGGTAGTCGTCCGGAGCGGGGTCGGTGACCCGCGGATACACCGGATCGCCGAGGATGGGCAGGCCCAGGCCGTTCATGTGCACCCGCAGCTGGTGGGTGCGGCCGGTGTGCGGGGTCAGCCGGTAGCGGCCCAGTCCGCCCCGGGCGCCGGTGAGTTCGACGAGGCTCTCCGCGTTGGGCTCGCCGGGGACCTCGGCCGCCGCGATGACCCCGCGGGTCTTCTCGATCCGGCTGCGGACGGTGCGCGGGAAGGTGAGCGACGGGTCGTGGGCCGCGAGCGCCTCGTACTCCTTGTGCACCAGGCGCCGCTGGAAGAGGAGCTGGTACGCCCCGCGGTCCTCGGGCCGGATGCTGAACATCACCAGTCCCGCGGTCAGCCGGTCCAGCCGGTGCGCCGGGCTGAGGGCGGGCAGGTCCAGCTCCTCGCGGAGCCGGGCCAGGGCGGTCTGGGTGACGTGGCTGCCGCGCGGGGTGGTCGCCAGGAAGTGCGGCTTGTCCACGACCAGCAGGTGCGGGTCGCGGTACAGGACGGGGACCGGGAAGGGCACGGCCGGCTCCGCCACCAGGTCCCGGTGGAACCACAGGTACGCGCCCGGCTCGTACGGGTCCTGCGCGCGCAGGACGCGCCCGCCGGGGCCGAGCACCCGCCCGGCGCGCAGCAGACGGGCGATGACCTCGGCGCCAGGGCCGCCCGCGTAGTGCGCGGCGAGGTAGCCGCCGAGGTCCGGCCACCTCCCGTCGGGGTCGGGAGGCAGCCGCAGCCGGACAGGGTCGATGCCGGCGCGCTGGGGGAGGGGAGAGGGGGGTGGCTGGGTTCTGCGTCTCATCGGGGGACAGGCTATGCGGCTACTGCTGGGTGAAGGTGCCCAGGTGGTTCGCATCGAGGTACTCGACGCGGACCGTGCCGTCGGCGAAGGTCACCCCGGTGCGGCCGGCCGCCATCTCGCCGGTGGTCTCGAAGCTGAAGGTGTCGCCGTCGTAGTGGGTGAGCGGGAAGAGCATCGGCTTGGGGCCGAGGGCGAGGGTCAGCGCGCCCTTGTCGTCGGCCGTCACGGTCGCCTTGCCGTAGTACGGGTTGTCGTAGGTGCCGGTGTAGGCGGCGCTGTCCTTGGCGGGCTTGGCGGAGGCGGGCGGGTGGGCGTAGTCGGTGGGGGACCGGGCCTCGTCGACCTCCTTCGCGTAGACGGACGCGAGCAGGGGCAGCCAGTCGGTCGTGGCCTTGCCGTGCTGGGCGACGTCGAAGAAATCGAGGGCGACGGCGTCGGCCAGGCCGACGGGGGCGCCGTTGGTGAGGACGACGATGCCGAGCTTTTCGAGGGGGAGCATCGTGACGTTGGCGTTGGTGCCGAGTTCGAAGGCGCCGGAGTGGCTCAGGCGCAGCCGGCCGGAGTCGTCGTAGGACACGTTCCAGCCGAGGCCGTAGAAGCCGGCGCGGCCGGTGGGGGAGGTGGGCGGCTGCGAGACGACCTCGGGAACGTGCGTGCGGGCGAGCGTGGCGGCGGGGATGATCCGCTTGCCGTCGAGGGTGCCGTCGGCCAGCTGGAGCCGCAGCCAGCGGGACATGTCGCGGGCGGTGGAACTGACGCCGCCGGCGGGGGCCTGGGCGTCCGGGTCGCGGACGTAGCGGGGGCTCCAGGTGCCGTCCGGGTTCTTGACGTGGGTGGAGGCGTGGTCGGGGGCGTTGACGTAGGCGGAGAACTCGGTGCTGGTGTGGGTCATGCCGGCGGGCTTGAAGAGGGTGTCCGCGCTGAGCTTCTGCCAGCTGGTGCCCTTGGCACGAGCGACGGCCTCGGCGGCGGCCGTGAAGCCGAAGTTGGTGTACGCGTAGCTCGCCCGGAAGGGGGTGAGGGGCTCCAGGCGCAGGTGGTCGAGGATGTACGACTGGTCGTAGCCGAGGTCTTCGAGGAGGTCGCCGGCGTGGTCGGGGAGGCCGCTGCGGTGGGAGAACAGGTCGGCGGTCGAGAGGTGGTCGGTGACCCAGGGGTCCTTGAGGGAGAACCCGGGGAGGGTGGTGTGGCGGTCCCACTCGTCGGGGTCGGTGAGGGTGCCGGCCACGACGGTGGAGGAGACGGGCTTGGAGAGGGAGGCGATCTGGAAGACCGTGTCGGGGCCGACCTTCGCGGTGTCGCCGGTCCTGCGGAGCCCGAAGCCCGTGAGGTGGACGACCTTGTCGTCGTGGACGACGGCCACGGACACGCCGGGGACGCCGGTGCGGCGCATCATGTCCTGGACGGTCCGGTCGAGGCGGGCGACGGCCTTGTCGACGGCGTCGTCGCTGATCGAGGGCCGTGGCTCGGGCGGGGGGCTGGGTGCGGCGTTCGCCGCCGCGGTGGCCAGCAGGACCGCGGCCCCGGCGGCCACGGCTGCGCGGAGCGTACGCATGCCGCCATTGTCCTGCCGGACGGGCGGGAGCGCGCGGGGGCGTGCGGCCCGGCTGCTGGGGCTCCGCCCCAGACCCTCCCCCAGGCTCCGTCCGGGGGGACCCCCACGCCTCAAACGCCGGCGGGGCTGGAAGTCCGGGGCTCCGCCCCGCGCCCCGCGCCTCGAACGCCGGCGGGGCTGAAAGATCGGGGCTCCGCCCCAGACCCCGCGCCTCAAACGCCGGCGGGGCTGAAATTGCCCCATGGGCAGCAAGAAGGCGCGGGGGCATCAGCTGAATCCAGCCCCGCCGGCGCTTGAGGCGCGGGGTACGGGGCGGAGCCCCGGTCTTTGAGGCGAGTCGGCGCCGGAGGCTACGCGGCCGCGGCGTGGTCCTGTTCGGCTTCGACCGCGGCGTTCCAGTCGCGCTTGATCGCGCGCCAGCCCTCGTCCGTCTCGCCCAGCCGCCAGTAGCCCGAGATCGACAGGCGTTCGCGCGGGATGCCGCGTTCCAGGCGGAGGTGGCGGCGGAGGTCCTTCACGAAGCCCGCCTCGCCGTGGACGAAGGCGTGCACGTCCGTGGACGGGAACTCCAGGGAGGTGACCGCCTCCACCAGGGCCTCGCCGATCGGACGGTCGCCGCGGTGCAGCCAGACCGGGACGACCCCGTCCGGGGTGGCGATCTTCTGCTCGCCCTGCGGGCCCTCGACCTCCACGAAGGCGTGGACCCGCGCACCCATCGGCATCCGCTTCATCGCCGCGGCGATCGCCGGCAGCGCGCTCTCGTCGCCGACCAGCAGGTGCCAGTCGGCCGTCGGGTCCGGGGCGTAGGCGCCGCCCGGGCCGAGGAAACGTACGACCTCACCCGGCTCGACCCGCGCCGCCCAGGGGCCGGCCAGGCCCTCGTCGCCGTGGACGACGAAGTCGAGGGTCAGCTCCAGGTGCGCCGCGTCCCAGCTCCGTACGGTGTACGCGCGCTGGCGCGGCCACTGCGCCCGGGGGAAGTCGGCGCGGATCCGGTCGAGGTCCCACACCGGGTAGGTGACACCCTCCGGCGGGAAGAGGAGTTTGACGTAGTGGTCGGTGAATTCGCCCGCGTCGAATCCGGCCAGGCCGTCCCCGCCCAGCACGACGCGCACCATGTGCGGTGTCAGCCGCTCGGTGCGTACGACGACGGCGGTGCCGACGGTGCGGGCGCGTCCTTCTGCCACGGTGTCTCCCCTGACTCCCCAGAAACTTAGCCTTACCTAAGTTAGCATCTCAAGGGCGCAGCGCACTGCTCAGCCGGGACACTGCCCCGCCCAGACCCCACCGATGGGCTAGCGCGTCGACCAGCTCCGGTTGTGCCGGGGCCGACGGAAGGGCCGGATCGAACTGCGGGAGCGGGACGTCGGAGGCCACCTGGACCACCTTCGGGGCCACGGCCAGATAGGCCCGCGACTCGTCCAGGCGCTTGCGCTGGGTGAGGGTCAGCTTCGACTTCGGGTCGTCGATCGCCGCGATGATCCCGGCGAGGCTTCCGTAGGCGTCGAGGAGCTTCGCCGCCGTCTTCTCGCCGATCCCGGGGACGCCCGGCAGGCCGTCGCTCGGGTCACCGCGCAGCAGCGCCAGGTCCGCGTATCCGGGTCCGTCCACCCCGTACTTCTCGCGCAGCCACGCCTCGTCCGTCACCTGGAGCGAGCCCACGCCCTTGAGGGGGTAGAGCACGCGCCGCTGCCTGGCGTCGTCGACCAGCTGGTACAGGTCCCGGTCGCCCGTGACGATGTCCACCGGGCCCGTCGCGCGGGCGGTGAGCGTACCGATCACGTCGTCCGCCTCGTAGCCGGCGACGCCCACGCGCGCGATGCCGAAGGCGTCCAGCGCCGTCTCGATGATCGGCACCTGCGGGGCGAGCGTGTCGGGGGTCTCCTCCACGTCCGGGCCGCTCTCGGTCTCCACCGCGACCCGGTGGGCCTTGTACGAGGGGATCAGGTCCACCCGCCAGTGCGGCCGCCAGTCGGCGTCCATGCAGGCCACCAGGTCGTCCGGGCGGTGGTCCTGGACCAGTCGCCCGATGAAGTCGAGCAGGCCGCGCACGGCGTTGACCGGAGTGCCGTCCGGGGCCTTCACGGAGTCCGGCACACCGAAGTAGGCGCGGTAGTAGAGGGAGGCGGTGTCCAGGAGCATCAGGCGTCGTGTCGTCACGCAGACGATGATGCCGCAACGCGCCGACACGGTCGGCGGAGCCCGCCACGGACAGTGAGCGGACCGGTACGGGAAGACCCGTGCACGCGAAACCGGAGGCGGTTGCTGCGTAAGGTGCTTACAGCACACCGATGTGCGACGGACCAGGGGAGGGCAGCCCCGAAATGAACGACAAGGACGACAAGGGCAAGGACAAGGACGGCAAGGAGCCGCTCCGTGTGGGCGTGGCCGTGCGCAAGCGGCGTCGCGCGCTCCACCTGACCCTTGCCGCCGTGTCGGCGCGCAGCGGCCTGTCGGTCCCCTTCCTGAGTCAGATAGAGAACGAGCGGGCCCGGCCCAGCATGCGGTCCCTGGAGCGGGTCGCGGACGCGCTGGAGACCACGGCCGTCGAACTGCTGGCCGCGTCCGACACCGCGCGCACGGTGGACCTCGTACGGGCCGGAGACGAATCCGGGCTCACCCCGGTCCCGGGCGTGCGGCCCCTCGTACGCGGGCACCACCAGCTGCACGCGCTGGAGTTCACCGGGGACCAGGACGCCGGGCGCGAGTACCAGCACCGCAACGACGAGCTGATGTACGTGGTCGCCGGCGCCTGCCAGGTGGAGGCGGAGGGGCGGGCGTACCGGCTGGAGAGCGGCGACGCGCTGTTCCTGTCGGGCGGCGTACGCCACCGCTGGCGGGCCGTCAGCGAGGACACCCGGCTCCTGGTCGTCGCGGTGGGCGAGCACATCCACGCGACGTCCGAGCCGCCGTCCCCCGGGCATTGAGCGGCGTGCGGCGGGTCGTCTCGCTGGTGCCGTCGCTGACCGAGGCGGTGGCCGTGAGCGCGCCCGGGCTGCTGGCCGGGGTCACGGACTGGTGCACCCACCCGGCGGACCTCGGGGACGCGGTGCGGATCGGCGGGACGAAGAACCCCGACGTACGGCGGATCGTCGAGCTGCGCCCCGACCTGGTGATCGCCAACGAGGAGGAGAACCGGGCCGCGGACCTGGCGGCACTGCGGGCGGCCGGGACGGAGGTGCTGGTCACCGAGATCCGGGACCTGCCGCAGGCGCTGCGGGAGCTGGACCGGGTGCTGGTGGGGGCACTGGGGCTGGCGAGGCCGGGGTGGCTGGCGGACGCGGAGGCCGCGTGGGCGCGGGTGGAACCCGTCGGGTCGCTCCGAGCCTTCGTACCGGTGTGGCGGCGGCCGTGGATGGTGCTGGGCCGGGACACCTTCGCGGGTGACCTGCTGGCCCGGCTGGGCGTCCGCAACGTCTACGCCGGGCACGGGGACCGGTATCCGCGGATCCCGGTGGAGGAGCTCGCCGCCGCCGGCTGCGATGTGGTGGTGCTCCCGGACGAGCCGTACCGCTTCACCGCCGACGACGGCCCGGAGGCCTTCCCGGGGCTGCCCGCCGCCCTGGTCAGCGGCCGTCACCTCACCTGGTACGGACCCTCACTGGCCGAGGCCCCGGCCGTACTGGCCGAGGCCCTGCGCGCGGCGGTCTGAAGGGCTGTTCGTACCCTGCGGGCATGCGTATCCCAAGATCCTCTGCCCTTGTCGCGGGAGCGGCGCTGCTGGCCGCCGCCTGTTCGGCGCCCACGTCGTCGTCCTCCGGCCATGCCCCGGAGGCGGGCCGCCCGTCCTCGCCGTCCGCCACCGCGGTGGCCGGGCGGCTGGGCGCCGCCGAGATCCAGGGCCGTTGGTGGAACTGGGCGGCGGCCAGCCCGGCCCGCTCGAATCCGGTGGCGGACCGCGACGGCGCGTTCTGTGCCGAGAAGCAGCCGGACGACGTCTGGTTCCTCGCGGGCAGCTTCGGCGAGACGGTGCGGCGCACCTGCAGGGTCCCGGCCGGGCGCCCGGTGGCCTTCCCCTTGGTCAACCTGTTCGGTGACAGGAGCGACTGCACGCGCTTCATGGAAGGCGCCAAAGGCGGAGCCACGCTCGACGGCAAGCAGCTGGAGGCACAGCGGTACGAGGCCACCGGCATCCAGCTCAAGGGGGTCGAGGGGAACCCGGTGACGCAGGACGGCAGCGCGCTGTCCGTCCGGGCCTGCGGCCTGTGGGTCCAGCTCGATCCGCTGCCGCCCGGTGCGCACACCCTGCAGATCGAGGGCTCCTCGGGCTCGTTCGCCGTCTCGGTCGGCTACGAGCTCCAGGTCGGCTAGCCGGTCAGCCCGGTCAGCCCGGTCAGCCCGGTCAGCCCGGTCAGTCCGGTCAGGCGGCGAGGAGGCGGCCGGCGGCCAGGCCGCGCAGGGTGTGGGCGGCGGCGAGGAGCCAGGCGGTCAGGAGGGCCAGGAAGAGGGCCGAGGCGAGCCAGGCGAAGGCGGTCAGGCCGGTGTGGCGGGCCAGGCCGGCGGCGCCGGTGACACAGGTGCCGACGGGGAAGGTCAGCGCCCACCAGGTCATCGCGAAGCCCATGCCGTTGCGGGCGGCCCGGACCAGCATGGCCGCGGCCAGGGCCAGCCACAGCAGGGCGAAGCCCATCACGGGGACCCCGTAGACGACGGCGAACGCGCCGAGCGCACCGGCGTAGGGGGCGCCGATCGACTGGGGGGCCATGTCGGCGAGCTGGTTCACGGCGGTGGTGGACTGGCCGAGGGGGCCGAGGACCAGGAAGAGGGTCGGGGTGAGGGCCAGGGGGAGGGGGCCGTTCACGATCAGCCGGCCGAAGACCAGGGGCAGCATCAGCAGGGTGGCGAACAGGCTGATGCCGAACATGGCGTAGCAGGCGAGCAGCAGGGCCTCGCGGGGCTGTCCGGCGGGCAGGTGGGGTATCAGCAGCGGGCCGAGCGCGGCGGAGACCATGGGGGCGACCAGGGGAAGCAGCCAGACCGGGGTGGCCTGCTTCGCCTCGACCTTGTGGCGGACGACCATCAGGTACGGCACCGCCACCGCCATGACCAGGCCGATCACGGTGCCGACGGTGAACAGCACCGCGTCCAAGGCGACGGCGGCGCCGGTCCCGATGAGGTCCTTGCCGACGAAGAGGGTGCCGCCGCCGACGGCCAGCAGCGCCATCGAGAGGCAGCCGTAGAACGGGGCGACGGCGGGGTCGAGGAGGTGGGCGCGGGCCTGGTCGCGGTGGTGGATCCAGTGGCCGGCGCGCGCGGTCAGCAGCACGGCGAGGGCGGCGGCGGACAGCGCCCAGACGATCTGGCAGACCACGCGCTGGCCGGGGACCTGGTACGGGAGCGTGGCGCCGGCGTTGGCGACGATCGCCGTGCCCATGACGGAGGCGTACCAGTTGGGGCCGAGGTGCCGCAGGGCCTTGTGGGCCCGGGGGGCGGTCTCGGGGGTGGAGGCGGTGGTGCGGGGTCGCACGAGGGTGGTGGCCATGGGCCCACACTCGCGTCTCGGTGTAACGGGCGGCAGAGGGCATCTTCCTATGAGGCCATAAACTGATGTTATGGGTGATGAGGAGTGGGTGCCGCTGGCACACCGGGTGCCGGACCTCGGCGCGCTGGAGCTGTTGCTCGCGGTCGCGCGCGTCGGCAGCCTGAGCGGCGCGGCCCGGCGGCTGGGAATCACCCAGCCCGCGGCGAGCAGCCGGATCCGGGCGATGGAGACGCGGCTGGGAGTGGCCCTGGTGGACCGCTCGCCGCGGGGGTCGACGCTGACGGCGGAAGGCGCGCTGGTCACCGACTGGGCCCGGCGGGTCGTGGAGGCGGCCGAGGCCTTCGACGCGGGTGCGCAGGCGCTGCGCGGGCGGCGGGACTCGCGGCTGCGGGTGGCCGCCAGCATGACCATCGCGGAGTACCTGCTGCCGGGGTGGCTGATCGCGCTGCGCGGGCAGCGGCCGGACACGGCGGTGTCGCTGCACGCCGGGAACTCGGCGGTGGTCGCGCAGCGGGTCCTCGCACACGAGGCGGACCTGGGCTTCGTGGAGGGGCTGACGGTGCCGGACGGGCTGGACTCGGCGGTGATCGCGCAGGACCGGCTGGTGGTGGCGGTGGCACCGGGCCACGCGTGGGCGCGGCGCTCGCGGGGGGTGGAGGTGGCGGAGCTGGCGGCCGCGCCGCTGATCCTGCGGGAGCGGGGGTCGGGGACGCGGCAGGTGCTGGACGCGGCGCTGGCCGGGAGCGGGGGGCTGGCGGTGCCGCTGCTGGAGCTGGCGTCGACCACCGCGGTGAAGGCGGCGGCGCTGAGCGGTGCGGGGCCGTGCGTGCTGTCCGAGCTGGCGGTGGTGGATGAGCTGGCGGCGCGGCGGCTGGTGGAGGTGCCGGTGGCCGGCGCCGTCCTCGGGCGGGCCCTGCGGGCGGTCTGGCCGGCGGGGGCGCGGCCGGCGGGCCCGGCCCGTGACCTGCTGTCGCTGACCCGGGGCCCGTCCTAGCCGCGGCGTACCGGCCGCGGCACCCTTGCCGGGGCTCGGCCCCGGACCCCGCGCCTCAATCGCCGGCGGGGCTGGATGGTGCGGCGCCGCTGCCGGGGGCTCCGCCCCCGGACCCCCGCGCCTCAAACGCCGGCGGGGCTGGAAATGCCGCGCCCTGTGCCCCGGCGGGGTTGGAATGCCGCGCCCTGTGCCCCCGCGGGGCTGGAAATGCCGCGCCGGGCGGACGGGATCGGCCCAATCCAGCCCCGCCGGCGTTTGAGGCGCACGATCCAGCCCCGCCGGCGATCGAGGCGCGGCAGGGCCCGGGAAGCCCCGCGCAGCGGTTACGGCACCGGGACCGCCGCGTGGGCGACGGCGGCTGCGATCAGGGACGCCATCACGCGGGTGTCCTTGTCGCGTTCCGGGTGCCACTGGAGGCCCACGACCCACCGCTCCGGGTCGGGGAGTTCGATCGCCTCCACCGTGCCGTCGACCGCGTGCGCCGAGACGACCAGGCCGTCGCCCAGGCGGTCGACGGCCTGGTGGTGGTAGGTCGGGACCTCCGCCTCCTCCGGGACCAGGGCCGCGTACCGGGTGCCCGGGACCGGGCTGACGGGGTGCCAGGAGAAGGTGCCCGGCGTATCGAGGTGGCCGTCGATGTGCTGGACCAGGCTGCCGCCCAGGGCCACGTTCAGCGCCTGCATGCCCCGGCAGATGCCGAGCACCGGCATGTTCGCCTCCAGCGCGGCCGTGATCAGGGCCAGTTCCCACTCGTCGCGGACCGTCGCGGGGGGACCCGTACGGGCGTCGCGGGCGGCGCCGTAGTGGACCGGGTCCATGTCCGGGCCGCCCGCGACGATCAGGCCGTCCACCCGGCTCAGCACCTCCGCCGCCGTCCCCGGTCCGTCCGGGGGGAGCAGTACGGCCGCACCGCCCGCCGCCTGGACGAGTTCGTAGTACCCGGTGGGTACGAGGGCCGTCGCGAGGTCCCACACCCGGTAGTGGGTGGATTCCTCAACGTAGGTGGTGATGCCGATGAGCGGCCGTGGCACGGTCGTTACCTCCGAGGATCGGGATGTGGGCCAGGGTCAGGATTTCAGTCGCGGGCCAGCTCCGCCTCGGCTTCCGCCAGCGCCGCGAACTCCTCCTCGGGAGCCGAGGCCACGAGGTGGTGCCGACTGTAGATCGCGAAGTAGGCGAGAGCGACGGCGTACACGGCCAGGGCGATGAAAGCCGCGTCCTTGTCCACCAGGAAGGTGGCGACCAGGGCCGACAGGGCGAGTACGAAGGCCACCGAGGAGGTCAGGATTCCGCCGGGGGTGCGGTACGGGCGCTCCAGCTCCGGCTCCCGGCGGCGCAGCACCATGTGCGAGAGGGCCATCAGGGCGTAGGAGATGGTCGCGCCGAACACCGCGATGTTCAGCATCCGCGCGCCGTCCCCGGTGGCGGCGGCGAGCGCGAAGCCGATCGCGCCGGGGATGACCAGACCCAGGTACGGGGCCTTGCGCTTCGAGGTCAGGGAGAGGAAGCGGGGCAGGTAGCCGGCCCGGGAGAGGGCGAAGAGCTGGCGCGAGCCCGCGTAGATGAGGGAGAAGAAGGAGGCCACCAGCCCGGCGAGGCCCGCGTAGTTGACGAAGCGGCTGAGCGCGGTCGGGCCGCCGTCCCCCTCCAGCGCCACGACCAGCGGGTTGCCCGCCGACTTGACGGCGTCCGCGCCCTGCGCGCCGGTCGCCGCGAAGAAGGTGATCAGCGCCAGCAGGGCGAGGATGCCCATGGAGATGGACAGCGCCTTCGGCATGGAGCGGACCGGGTCCTTGGCCTCCTCGGCCGCCAGCGGTACGCCTTCCACGCCCAGGAAGAACCACATGCCGAAGGGGAACGCGGCCCAGATGCCCAGCACGCCCAGCGGCAGCCAGGAGTTCGAGCCGAAAGCGCTCGCGTCGACCGGGATGTCGTTCAGGCCGTCGGCGCTGAACTCGGTGAAGGCGCCCACCGCGAAGATCAGCAGCGCGGCGACGGCGATGGCGGTCACGATGAGGCTGAAGCGCAGGGCCTCGCCGACGCCCCACAGGTGGACTCCGATGAAGACGACGAAGCAGCCGAGGTAGACGGGCCAGCTGGAGGTGAGGCCGAAGAGGCCGAGGGACTCGACGTAGTCGCCGATGAAGATGACGATCGCGGCGGGGGCCAGGATGTATTCGATGAGGATCGCGGTGCCGGTGAGGAAGCCGCCCCAAGGGCCCAGCGCGCGGCGGGCGAAGCCGTATCCGCCGCCCGCGGTGGGCAGGATGGTGGACAGCTCCGCCAGGGAGAAGACCAGGCAGGCGTACATCGCGCCCATGAGGACGGTGGCGATGGCGAGGCCACCGAAACCGCCCTTGTCGAGGCCGACGTTCCAGCCGGAGAAGTCCCCGGAGACGACGTACGCGACGCCGAGGCCGGTGAGGAGCAGCCAGCCGGCGCTGCCGCGGCGCAGGGTGCGGCGCTCCAGGTAGTCGGCGGACGTGTCGCCGCCCTCGGGGGACGTGGGGGGTGCGGGCACGGCTGTCAGCCGTGCCTCGATGTCGTCGGCCATCGTGCGCTCCTGCCTCAGGGCAATGGTTGTGGGGCGTACCTTTGCCGGATTGCAGTGGAGTGCGCAAGACCTCTGCGTTAAACAGAAGTTACGAATCCCTCCCGGTCCTCAGGCCAGGAAGCCCCGCAGCAGCGCCGCCGTGCCGCAGCAGTGCTCGCGCATCGTCTCCCGCGCCCCGGCCGCGTCCCGCTCCAGCACGGACTCCACCAGCGAGGTGTGCTGCTGCTGCGAGTGCTCCAGGTTGCGCACCAGGAGCGGGATGCAGTCCAGCAGGTCGTTGACCGTGGCCCGGACCGCCGCGTACTGGGCCGTCAGGGTGGCGGACCCGGCCAGTTCGCACAGGGTCAGGTGGAAGAGGGTGTCCTGGCGGCGGTAGTCGGCGAGCGGGGCGTCGTGGGTGGCGGTCAGGGCGGCGAGCAGCCTTTCGGTGCCCTCCTCGGTCAGCCCCTGGGAGGCGCACAGGCCGGCCGCGCCCACCTCCAGGACCTCGCGGAACCGCAGGGCGTCCTCGATGTCCACGCCAGCGACCCGCCGGCGCAGCTCCTCCTCGACGACGCCCGCCGGGGTGTCGGGCCGGGGCAGCACAAACGTTCCGCCGTACCGACCGCGCCGCGCCTCCACCAGCCCCTGGTCCTGCAGTACCTTCAGCACCTCGCGCAGGGTGACCCGGCTGATCCCCATCCGCTCGGCCAACTCGCGCTCGGGCGGAAGCCGTTCGCCGCCCGGCACCAGGCCCAGCCGGACCACCTGGAGGATCTGTTCGAGCGCCTCCTCGAAACCGTTGCCCGCCCGCACCTGCCGCAGTACGGGATTCAGCCGCGCGATCGCGCCGCCCTCGCTCGCCGTGTCGGTCATCTCGGCTCCTCCCCTTCCCAAGCAATGGTTCTATTCAATACCTTAGGCCCACTCGGCTCACCGAAGGAGAGATTCCAGTGGTAGACCGCAAGCCCCCGCTCGCGCCCGAGGAGCTCCGCTCCCTGGTCGCAAGCGGTGAGATCGACACAGTCGTCCTGGCCTTCCCCGACATGCAGGGACGCCTCCAGGGCAAGCGGTTCGCCGCACAGTTCTTCCTCGACGAGGTCCTCGCGCACGGCACCGAGGGCTGCAACTACCTCCTCGCCGTCGACACCGACATGAACACCGTCGACGGATACGAGATGTCCTCCTGGGACCGGGGCTACGGCGACTTCGCCATGCACCCCGACCTCGCCACCCTGCGCCGCGTCCCCTGGAACCCCGGCAGCGCCTTCCTCCTCGCCGACCTCGCCTGGAACGACGGCTCGCCCGTCGTCGCGGCGCCCCGGCAGATCCTGCGCCGCCAGCTGGAGCGCCTCGCCGAGCACGGCTACACCGCGATGGTCGGCACCGAGCTGGAGTTCATGGTCTTCCAGGACACCTACGAGCAGGCCTGGAACGCCAACTACCGCGGCCTGATCCCCGCCAACCAGTACAACATCGACTACTCCGTCCTCGGGACCGGGCGCGTCGAACCCCTGCTGCGCCGCATCCGCAACGAGATGCAGGCCGCGGGCCTGATCGTCGAGTCGGCGAAGGGCGAGTGCAACCTCGGCCAGCACGAGATCGCCTTCCGCTACGACGAGGCGCTCACCACCTGCGACCAGCACTCCGTCTACAAGACCGGGGCCAAGGAGATCGCCGCGCAGGAGGGCGTCTCGCTCACCTTCATGGCCAAGTTCGACGAGCGCGAGGGCAACTCCTGTCACATCCACCTCTCGCTCAACGACACCGACGGACGCAACGCGATGGCCGGTGACGGACCAGGCGGAATGTCACCGGTGATGCGACACTTCCTGGCCGGCCAGCTGGCCGCACTGCGCGACTTCTCCCTTCTCTACGCCCCGAACATCAATTCGTACAAGCGTTTCCGGCCGGGATCCTTCGCACCGACCGCCGTCGCCTGGGGCGTGGACAACCGGACCTGCGCACTCCGAGTCGTCGGCCACGGCCGCTCCATGCGCTTCGAGAACCGCCTCCCCGGCGGTGACGTCAACCCGTACCTCGCCGTCGCCGGCCTGGTCGCGGCCGGGCTCTACGGCATCGAGAACCGCCTGGAACTGCCGGAGGCGTGCGCCGGGAACGCGTACACCGCCGACTACGCGCACGTCCCCGCGACCCTGCGCGAGGCCGCGGAACTCTGGGAGAACAGCGAGATCGCCAAGGCCGCGTTCGGCCCCGAAGTGGTCGCCCACTACCGGAACATGGCCCGCGTCGAACTCGACGCGTACGACTCCGCCGTAACGGACTGGGAGCTGCGCCGCTCCTTCGAACGCCTGTAAGCCCCTACCGAACGTCTGAGAGGCACCACGTGTCCGATGTGCTGGCCCCACTCGAATTGAGAGTGCTGAATCCGGCCACCGAGGAAACCGTCGCCATCGTCCCGGCCGCCACACGGGACGATGTCGACGCCGCCGTCGCCCGAGCCGCCGCTGCCCAGCGCGGCTGGGCGGCGGCCGCCCCCGCCGACCGCGCCCGGCTGCTGCGCCGCTTCGCCGCGGTCGTCGACGGGCACGTCGAGGAACTGGCCCAGCTGGAGGTCCGCGAAGCCGGACACACCATCGGCAACGCCCGCTGGGAGGCGGGCAACGTACGCGACCTGCTCGAATTCGCCGCCGGGGGAGTGGAACGGCTCTCCGGCCGCCAGATCCCCGTCGCCGGCGGCATCGACGTCACCTTCCTCGAACCCCTCGGCGTCATCGGCGTGATCGCCCCGTGGAACTTCCCCATGCCGATCGCCGCCTGGGGACTGGCCCCGGCCCTCGCCGCCGGCAACGCCGTCATCCTCAAGCCCGCCGAAACCACCCCGCTGACCGCGCTGCGCCTCGCCGAACTCGCCCTCGAAGCCGGGATCCCCGAGCACCTCTTCCAGGTGCTCCCCGGCCACGGGGCGGTCGCGGGCGACGCGCTCGTCGAGCACCCCGGCGTCGCGAAGATCGTCTTCACCGGCTCCACCCGCGTCGGCAAACAGATCATGGCGAAGTGCGCCGACCGGGTGAAGCGCGTCACCCTCGAACTCGGCGGCAAGAGCCCCAACATCGTCTTCGCCGACGCGGACATCGAAGCCGCCGCGGCCGCCGCCCCCATGGCCTTCCTCGACAACACCGGCCAGGACTGCTGCGCCCGCACCCGGATCCTCGTACAGCGCTCCGTGTACGACCGCTTCCTGGAGCTGGTCGCCCCCGGCATCGAATCGGTGCTGGTCGGAGACCCGTCCGACGAGAAGACGCAGATGGGGCCGCTGATCTCCCGGCCGCAGCTGGAGCGCGTACGGTCCTACGTCACCGACGACCTCACCGCGATCCGCGGCACCGCCCCCGAAGGACCCGGCTTCTGGTACCCGCCGACCCTCGTCACGGACGTCGCCCCCACCGCGTCCGTGGCGGCCGAGGAGGTCTTCGGCCCGGTCGCCGTCGTCCTGCCCTTCGAGGACGAGGAGGACGCCGTACGCCTGGCCAACGCGACCGAGTACGGCCTCTCCGGCTCCCTCTGGACCCGCGACATCGGCCGCGCGCTGCGCGTCTCGCGTGCCGTCGCCGCCGGCAACCTGTCCGTCAACTCCCACAGCAGCGTCCGCTACTGGACCCCCTTCGGCGGCTACAAGCAGTCCGGCCTCGGCCGCGAGCTCGGACCCGACGCCCTCACCGCTTTCACCGAGACCAAGAACGTCTTCATCAGCACGGAGGCCTGAAGCACATGTCCATTGAAGAGATCATCTGCCGCCGACTGGTCGGCCGCACCGCCGTCATCACCGGAGCCGGCAGCGGCATCGGTCTCGCCGCCGCGCGCCGGCTCGCCTCCGAGGGCGCCAACGTCGTCTGCGCCGACATCGACGAGACGGCCGGCAAGGCCGCCGCCGAGGAGGTCGGCGGCACCTTCGTGAAGGTCGACGTCACCGACAAGGAAGAGGTCGACGCCCTCTTCAAGACGGCCTTCGACACCTACGGCTCCGTCGACATCGCCTTCAACAACGCCGGCATCTCGCCGCCGGACGACGACTCGATCCTCACCACCGAGCTCGACGCCTGGCGCCGCGTCCAGGACGTCAACCTCACCTCCGTCTACCTGTGCTGCAAGGCCGCCCTCCCCTACATGCAGCGCCAGGGCCGCGGCTCGATCATCAACACCGCCTCGTTCGTGGCCATCATGGGCGCCGCCACCTCGCAGATCTCCTACACCGCCTCCAAGGGCGGCGTCCTGGCCATGTCCCGCGAACTCGGCGTCCAGTTCGCCCGCGAGGGCATCCGCGTCAACGCCCTGTGCCCGGGACCGGTCAACACCCCGCTCCTCCAGGAGCTCTTCGCCAAGGACCCGGAGCGCGCCGCCCGCCGCCTCGTGCACATCCCGCTGGGCCGCTTCGCCGAGCCCACCGAGATCGCCGCGGCCGTCGCCTTCCTCGCGAGCGACGACTCCTCCTTCATCAACGCCACCGACTTCCTCGTCGACGGCGGCATCTCGGGCGCCTACGTCACCCCCCTGTAGGCCCTCCGCCTCCCCCGTCCACAGCCATGCCAGCCGGGCGCCGCAAGGTGCCCGGCTGTCCCTTTTCCGATCACCCCGAGGAGCAGCATGCAGAGAAAGTGGGCGGCCCCCCTCGCCCTCATAGCGGTCACCGGCTCCGGGCTCCTGTCGGCGCCGCCGGCCCACGCGGGCCAGAGCACCTGCCCCCGGCCGGCCGTCGGGGCCGGCTGGTACGGGGACAACCAGGCCCGCCTCCAGGAGCTCATCGACCGGTACGGCAGCTGCAACCCGTACCGGCCCAGCCGCACCAAGCCCGTCGCCGTCTTCGACTGGGACAACACCGTCGTCAAGAACGACGTCGGCGACGCCACGATGTTCTGGCTGCTGCGCAACGGCAAGATCCGCCAGCCCGCCCGCGGGGACTGGTCCACCACCAGCCGCCACCTCACCCCGGCCGCCGCCGCGACGCTGGCCGACGCCTGCGGCAGCCTCGCCCGACCCGGCGCCCCCCTGCCGACCGGGACCCCGGAAGGCACCGGCTGCGCCGACGAGATCAACGCCGTCTACGGCACCGCCGCGACCACGGCCGGCGCCGCCGCCTTCGCCGGCTGGGACCGCCGTACGACCGAACCCGCCTACGCCTGGCTCCCCCAGCTCATGCAGGGCTGGACCGCCCGCGAGCTCCGCGGCTTCGCCGCCGCTGCCCGCACCGAGAACCTCGCCGCGCCCATCGGCACCACGCAGCAGGTCGGCAGCACCGCCGCCACCGGCTGGGTCCGCTACTACGACCAGCAGAAGGACCTGATCGCCGCCCTCCGGAAGGCCGGCTTCGACGTCTGGATCAGCTCGGCCTCGCCGCAGCCGGTCGTCGAGGTGTGGGCCGAGGGCGCGGGCATCGACGCGCGGCACGTCATCGGCATCCGCAACACCACCACGTACGGCGGGAAGTTCACTCCCCACCTGCAGGGCTGCGGATCCGTCGAGGACGGCGCCGACACGATGATCACGTACATCGACGGCAAGCGCTGCTGGATCAACAAGGAGATCTTCGGCGTGCGCGGCGCGGCCGCCGAGAAGGTCCAGCCGGCCGCCCGCCGCCAGGTGTTCGCCGCGGGCGACTCCGACACGGACATCTCGTTCCTGCGCGACGCGACCGCCCTGCGCCTCGTCGTCAACCGCAACAAGAACGAGCTGATGTGCCGGGCGTACGACAACAGCGACGGCCGGTGGATCGTGAACCCGATGTTCATCGAGCCGAAGCAGCAGAAGACCGGCCCCTACCCGTGTTCCACGACGGGCTACGTCGACCACGACGGCACCAAGGGCCCGGTCCTCCGGGGTGACACGAGCGTCATCCCGGACCAGACGGACTCGGTGTACTAGAGGAACGTGCGGCTAGAGGAACGTGCGGCCCTCGCCCCGGTACGTCGGGACGCCGGCCGTGACCCGGTCGCCCTCGACGAGGTGCAAGGTGTCGAACCGCTCGCACAGTTCGCCCGCCTTCGCGTGACGGAACCACACCCGGTCGCCGATCAGCAGATCGTCGGCCGGGCTGCCGAGCAGCGGGGTCTGCACCTCGCCGGCGCCCTCCTGCGGGTCGTAGCGCAGGCCCTCGGGCAGGTACGGGACCGGCAGCCGGTCCGCGCCCGCCGCGCCGGAGGCGGGATAACCGCCGCCCAGTACGGTCACCACACCCACCCCGGGCCGACGCACGACCGGCTGCGCGAAGAGGGCGGCCGGACGTCCGCTGAACGAGGTGTAGTTGTCGAACAGCCGGGGCACGTACAGACCCGACCCGGCCGCGATCTCCGTCACCGCGTCCTCCGCGGCCGTCTGCTGCACGCTGCCGGTCCCGCCCCCGTTGACGAACTCCAGGTCGGGCACCACCGCACGCACGGCCCGCACCACCGCGGCCCGCCGTGCCGCCAGCTCCTTGCGGGCCGCGCTCTGCATGAGCCGGATGGCCCGGGACCGCAGCGGCCGGCCCGCCAGCGCGTCCCCGACCCCGGCGACGTGCCCCTCGTACGCCATCAGCCCGACCACCCGGAAACCGGGCCGGGCACCGACCGCACGGGCCAGCTCGGCCAGCTGATCCGGCTCCCGCAGAGGCGACCTCCGCGCCCCGACCCGTACCCTCCCGCCCAGCAGGTGCAGGGCGGTGTCCAGCTCCAGACAGACCCTGATCTCCTCCGCGCCTCCGTCCCGCGACCGCTCGACGAGGTCCAGCTGCGCGAGGTCGTCCACCATGACGGTGACCGCGGCGGCCAGCTTGGGATCGGCCGCCAGCTCGGCGAACGCGGCCCGGTCGGCGGACGGATAGGCGAGCAGCACGTCCTCGAACCCGGACCGGGCCAGCCACAGCGACTCGGCCAGCGTGTACGACATGATCCCGGCGAACCCGGGCCGGGCCAGGACCCGTTCGAGGAGCGCACGGCACCGGACGGACTTGCTGGCGACACGCACCGGCTTCCCGCCGGCCCGGCGCACGAGGTCGTCGGCGTTGGCGTCGAACGCGTCGAGATCCACGATGGCCAGCGGCGCGTCCAGGTGCGCGGTCGCCCGGTCGTACCGGGCGCGTTCGGCGGCGGCGGAGTTCATGGCGGGAGCTTGCCAGACCCTTCTACCGATGGGTAGGGGTTCCGGCCCCGGTCCCCGCGAAGCCCCGCCCCCCGCCCGCGCGGAGCCGCGGCCCCGGACACCGCCGAGCCCCCGCCCAGGGACCCCGTAGAGTACGGGCAGGCAGCCGTACGGAACGGGGGGCGGAGCCGCCGGATGACCACGTCGACACCGCGGACCGCGGTCCTGGGCGAGCCCGATCCGCCCCCGGCCCCCACCCCGCCGCCCCCGCCCGCACCGCCCCGCCGCCACCCCGGACGGGTCCTCGCCACCGCGCTCTGCGCCCTTCTCGGCATCGGCCTCCTCGGCGGCGCCGGAGCCGACGCCTGGATCGAACACCGCGCCGCGCACCGCCCCTTGCCCGCCGACGCCGCCTACCGCAAGGCCGAGTCGCTCTGGCGGTCCGCCCCCGTGGACGCCCTCTTCCCGCCCGTCCTCGCCGGCCCCTCGGCCGGCCCCGGCGGGTCGAACCGCACCTGGACCCGCATCGCGCTCGCCCCGGACGCCGACTGCCCCGCCGCTCTCGCCCCCGACTGGCAGCGCCTGCTGGCCGCCGCCGGCTGCACCCGCGTACTGCGCGCCACCTACACCGACGCCACCCGCAGCTCCCTGGTCACCGTCGGCATGGTCTTCACGCCCGCCGACGCCCCCGCGATGAACGCCCTGACCGGCCGGCTGTCCGCCCCGCCCGCGTACGGATTCGCCGACACCCAGCGCGCCGCCTGGACCGCGTCCGTGCTCGACGAGGCCCCCGCCGTCGTCTACACCGTCTCCGCCTTCGCCGACGGCCGCCTCCTGGACGCGCCCCGCCCCGCGGAGGACGTGATGCGGAAGGACGCCACGGGAGCCGTGGCCCAGGCGGGCCTCGGCCACGAGGCCAAGGCGGTCGCCGACCGCATCGGCGACGGCGTGGCCGCCCTCGCCGCGCCACCCGCCACCCCCGCCCCGGAGGCCCGATGACGCCCCGACGGGCCCGGCGCCGCGGCACCTCCCGGGCCGCCGCCGCCCTGGCCCTCGCCGCCGCCTTCACGGCGGCCACCGCCTCCCCTGCCACCGCCGACGCCGTCCGCGACCGCCAGTGGGGCCTCCTGGCCCTGCGCGCCGAAGAGGCCTGGGGCACCACCCGCGGTGACGGCGTCACCGTCGCCGTCCTCGACACCGGCGTGGACGACTCCCACCCCGACCTCGCCGGCCAGGTCCTCGGCGGCACCGACCTCATCGGCATGGGCGCCGGCCGCGGCGACCGCTCCTGGGCCCGCCACGGCACCGCCATGGCGAGCATCATCGCCGGGCACGGCCACGGCGCCGGCCACGGCCAGGGCGTCCTCGGCATCGCCCCGCAGGCCAAGATCCTCCCGGTCCGGGTGATCCTGGAGGAGGGCGACCCGGGCCGCGCCCAGGCCCGCGACAGCAAGGGCGGCGCCCTCGCCGAAGGCATCCGCTGGGCCGCCGACAACGGCGCCGACGTGATCAACCTGTCCCTGGGCGACGACAGCGACTCCGCCCACCACGAGGCGGGGGAGGACGAGGCCGTCCAGTACGCCCTCGCCAAGGGAGTGATCGTCGTCGCCTCCGCGGGCAACGGCGGCGAGAGCGGCGACCGCGTCTCCTACCCGGCCGCCTACCCCGGGGTCATCGCCGTCACGGCCGTCGACCGCCGCGGCAGGAAGGCCAAGTTCTCGACCCGCAACTGGTACGCCACCGTCAGCGCCCCCGGCGTCGACGTCGTCATCGCCGACCCCGACCGCTCGTACTACGAGGGCTGGGGCACCAGCGCCGCGGCCGCCTTCGTCTCCGGCGCCGCGGCCCTCGTCAAGGCCGCCCACCCGGACCTCTCCCCGGCCCAGATCAAGAAGCTGCTGGAGGACACCGCCTCCGACAGCCCGTCCGGCGGCCGCGACGACGCCCGCGGCCACGGGATGGTGGACCCCGTCGCCGCCCTCCAGGTCGCGGAGGCGATGCGGCCGGAGGCGCCGGTCCCCGCGCCCGCCGCGGCGCCGGGACCGTACTTCGGCCCCGGCCCGGCCCCGGCCCGCCCGGCCGAGCGGGACGCCCGGCTGGGCGCCCCGGAAGCCGCGGCCGCCGGGGTGGCGCTGCTCGCGCTGGCCGCCGTACTGTCCCGGCGCCCGCGGCGGGGCACCCGGGGCCGGCCTCCCCGCGCGGCACAGTAGGGTCGGGTAACTGTGGCGAACATGGCGAACAAGAACATTCCCGACCCGGGCTTCTCCGACGACGACGGCGCGGCCGACCCCCGGCTGAGCGCGGCCCTGGCCGCGTGGGCCGAGGACCGGGCGAACGAGCCGCAGGTGCTGGCGGCCCTGAAGGACGCCCGCCTGCTGGTCCCTGTCGTCGCCGTCCTCGGCGAGGTGGAGACCGACCCCGAGACGGGCCTCAAGCGCGAGAAGACCAGCGACATGGCCGTCCCGACGCTGCGGGCGGGCGACCGGCGGGCGCTGCCCGCCTTCACCTCGACCGCCTCGCTCGCGCTCTGGGACCCGGCCGCCCGGCCGGTGGCGGTCCCGCTGCACCAGGCCCTGGCGGCGGTCGCGCACGAGAAGGCCGACACCCTGGTCCTGGACCTGGCCGGCCCGGTCACCTACCAGCTGACCGGCTCCGCGCTGCTCGCGCTGGCCGAGGGCCGCACGGACGCGGGCCCGCTGGCCGACCCCGCCGTACGGGAGGCCGTACGGGCCGCCGTGGCGGCGGAGGAGGTCGTGCTCCGTGCCTACCTGGGCCCGGGCTCCGCGGACTCCGACGGCACCCTCGCGATCGTGCCGGCCGACGACGGCCAGGCACACGCGGCGGCCCGGCGGGTCGCCGCGGCCCTGGCGGCGGACGAGACCCTGCGGGCCCGCTTGGTGCGGGGGCTGGACCTGGCGCTGCTGCCGTCGGACGCCCAGGCCCCGCCCGGCGAGGCGTTGTTCACCCGCTGAACGGGACGGAACGACGAAGGGTGGTACCGGGAACCCTCCCGGTACCACCCTTTCCGCGGTGCGCGGTGCGCGGTGCCCTGTGGCTCAGCCGAAGACCGGGCCCGTGAACTTCTCGCCCGGCCCCTGGCCCGGCTCGTCCGGGACGATCGAGGCCTCGCGGAAGGCCAGCTGGAGCGACTTGAGGCCGTCCCGCAGCGGGGCGGCGTGGAAGGAGCTGATCTCGGTGGCGCTCGCGGTGACCAGGCCGGCCAGGGCCGTGATCAGCTTGCGGGCCTCGTCGAGGTCCTTGTGCTCGGAATCCGGCTTGTCCAGGCCCAGGTTGACCGCCGCAGCGCTCAGCAGGTGCACGGCGACCGTGGTGATCACCTCGACGGCGGGGACGTCCGCGATGTCGCGGGTCATGGCGTCGTAGTCGGGGGAGCCGTCGGCAGTGGGGTCGGCGGGGGAGGTCGCGTCAGTCATGCTCCACACGATAAGCCGGTCGGGGGGCGCCCCCGACCGGAGTACCGGGTGAGCGGCTCCGGCGCGGAATGCTATATTGGGTCACGACCGGCCGGAGACTTATGTCCCCGGCCCACAAGTGGAGGCTCCGTTCTCCCACCCGACCACCCTCCGGGGAGGCGGGTCACCGGTCAGGCGGCATCCATCGTTCCGTACGGACGATGGAAAGCTGCCCGAGTCTGCGCCCCGCGGTTCGCATGCGGCGGTGCTCCGGTTGTTATGGAGCCCCTGCCTGTGCCCGGCGGGGCTTTTTCATTCTCCCCGCTGCGGTCGGTCTGACGGAAATACACGTCAGCGGCTGTCTGCCAGGCAGCCGTGTGGTGCTACCGAGGAGGATCCATCAGCACCGAGCCCCGCATCAACGACCGGATTCGCGTTCCCGAGGTACGACTCGTCGGTCCCAGCGGCGAGCAGGTCGGCATCGTGCCGCTTGCCAAGGCGCTTGAGCTCGCGCAGGAGTACGACCTCGACCTGGTCGAGGTCGCGGCGTCCGCACGCCCGCCGGTCTGCAAGCTCATGGACTACGGCAAGTTCAAGTACGAGTCGGCCATGAAGGCCCGTGAGGCGCGCAAGAACCAGGCGCACACGGTCATCAAGGAAATGAAGCTCCGGCCGAAGATCGACCCGCACGACTATGACACCAAGAAGGGTCACGTCGTTCGGTTCCTCAAGCAGGGCGACAAGGTCAAGATCACGATCATGTTCCGTGGTCGCGAGCAGTCCCGGCCGGAACTCGGCTACCGACTGCTGCAGCGTCTCGCTTCGGACGTCGAGGACCTCGGGTTCATCGAGTCGAACCCGAAGCAGGACGGCCGAAACATGATCATGGTTCTCGGTCCGCACAAGAAGAAGACCGAGGCGATGGCCGAAGCCCGCGAGGCGCAGGCCGCCCGCAAGGCCGAGCGCCAGGGTGTCGCCCTCGCCGACGACGAGGCTCCTTCCGCGGAGACCGTCGAGGCGGAGGCCGCCGAGGTCGCCGAGGACGAGGTCACCGAGGCTGTCGCCGACGAGGCGCCCGCCCAGGAGCCGAACACCGAGGCCTGATTCCGGGGCAGCCCGTCTCGGATCACCGAAACAACATGACGCTCCCACGAGCCGGTCCGGTACTGGACCGGTGGGAGCGCCACCGACGAGGAGATAACGGCGCTATGCCGAAGAACAAGACGCACAGCGGTTCCAAGAAGCGCTTCAAGATCACCGGCTCCGGCAAGGTGCTCCGTGAGCGCGCCGGCAAGCGCCACCTGCTCGAGCACAAGTCGTCCCGTGTCACCCGCCGCCTGACCGGCACCGCGGAGATGGCCCCCGGCGACGCCGCGAAGATCAAGAAGCTTCTCGGCAAGTGACGTCCTCCGCTCCCCCTGCCGGGAGCGGTGACGTCAAGACCGGGACCCCATCGAATTCGGGTCGTGTGAAGACACCCACGGCCCCGCTACAAGGAGTTAAAAAGTGGCACGCGTCAAGCGGGCAGTAAACGCCCACAAGAAGCGCCGGGCAATCCTCGAGGCGGCCTCCGGCTACCGCGGTCAGCGTTCGCGCCTGTACCGCAAGGCCAAGGAGCAGGTCACCCACTCGCTGGTCTACAACTTCAACGACCGCAAGAAGCGCAAGGGCGACTTCCGTCAGCTGTGGATCCAGCGCATCAACGCCGCTGCCCGCCAGAACGGCATGACGTACAACCGCCTCATCCAGGGTCTGAAGGCCGCCAACATCGAGGTGGACCGCAAGATCCTCGCCGAGCTGGCCGTCAACGACGCCAACGCGTTCGCCGCGCTGGTCGAGGTCGCGCAGAAGGCCCTCCCGGCCGACGTCAACGCCCCCAAGGCTGCTGCGTAAGGCTTTGCCGGCGGCTTGAAGCAGTCGGCACCCACGGACCCGCAGGCGATTGCCTGCGGGTCCGTGTGCGTTCGCCCCGCACCGTAGGGGCACCCCGCGACGCCCCACCCGCGAACCCGCGTCCCCCGCGCCCCGCGCCCCGCGCGCTCCGCCCCGCCCGGCGATCGCCCGCCCGCGGCCGTCCGGAGCCGCGCGCCGGAACCCGAGAGAGAACCCTGAGACCATGCGCACCCCCGCCGAGCTGATCTCCCCCCGATCCCCGCGGGTGGCCGCCGCCAGGCGACTGGCGCGGCGGAACTTCCGCACCAAGGAGCGCCGGTTCATCGCCGAGGGCCCGCAGGCGGTCCGCGAGGCCGTCGAGCACCGCGGGACCGGGGGTGCGTCGACCCTGATCGAGCTGTTCGCGACCGTCGAGGCCGCCGAGCGCTACTCCGAGATCGTCGACGCCGCCCTGCACGCGGGCGCCCGCGTGCACTACGCCTCCGACGAAGTGCTCGCCGAGGTCTCCCAGACCGTCACGCCGCAGGGCCTCGTCGGCGTCTGCCACTTCCTGGACTCGCCCTTCGAGGACATCCTGGCGGCCCGGCCGAAGCTCGTCGCCGTCCTCGCGCACGTCCGCGACCCCGGCAACGCCGGTACGGTGCTGCGCTGCGCGGACGCCGCCGGCGCGGACGCGGTGGTACTGACCGACGCCTCCGTGGACCTCTACAACCCCAAGTCCGTACGGGCCTCCGTGGGCTCCCTCTTTCACCTCCCGGTCGCGGTCGGCGTACCCGTCGAGCAGGCCGTCGAGGGCCTGCGGGCGGCCGGCGTACGGATCCTCGCGGCCGACGGGGCGGGCGAGGACGACCTCGACGCCGAGCTGGACGCGGGCACCATGGGCGGCCCCTCGGCCTGGGTCTTCGGCAACGAGGCCTGGGGTCTGCCGGAGGAGACCCGGGCCCTGGCGGACGCCGTCGTACGGGTCCCGATCCACGGCAAGGCGGAGAGCCTGAACCTCGCGACGGCGGCCGCCGTGTGCCTGTACGCCTCCGCGCGTGCACAGCGGGCGCCCGGAGGGTGCCGCTCCGTGACCCCCAGCTAGTAATGTGGCGGCCCGGGGGCCCACTGCGCTACTCGGAGATGTGGGGTACGGGGACATGACCGTCGGTACGAACAGCTCACCGGGGGCCGTCACGGCGGCCCCGGCCGGAACCGGCGGCCGAGAGGCCCCGCCGGTGAGCGACGCCCTCAGCGGCGTCCCGCCGCAGGCCCAGGCCCCGGCCGGCCGCGCCCTGCCGACGGCCCGCGGCGCGGTCCCGGGCGGAGACACCCCCGGCGACGGGCCCGGCTTCGGGATCGACCCCGACGACCTGCCCGACGGGCTCGTCGTCGCCGACGCCACCGGGCGCGTGATCTGCTTCAACTCCGCCGCCGCACGGATCACCGCACTGGCGCCGGACCAGGCGCTCGGCGTCCGCATCGACGCCGCGCTGCCGCTGGAGGACCTCGAAGGCCGCCGCTGGTGGGCCCTGACCGACCCGTACGGCGGCCTCGCCACCCGCCGCGGGCAGCCCGAGCGGAACCTCCTGCTCCCCGGCGGGCGCGAGGTGCTGGTCTCCGCCCGGTACGTCCGCACCCACCCCACCGGTCCGCTGCGGCGCCTCGTCATCACCCTGCGCGGCACCGAGGCCCGCCGCCGCACCGAGCGCAGCCACGCCGAGCTGATCGCCACCGTCGCCCACGAGCTGCGCTCCCCGCTGACCTCCGTCAAGGGGTTCACCGCGACCCTGCTCGCCAAGTGGGAGCGGTTCACCGACGACCAGAAGCGGCTGATGCTGGAGACCGTCGACGCCGACGCCAACCGCGTCACCCGCCTCATCGCCGAGCTCCTCGACATCTCCCGCATCGACTCCGGCCGCCTGGAGGTGCGGCGCCAGCCCGTCGACATCGCCACCGCCGTCGGCCGCCACGTCCAGGCGCTCACCGCGAACGGACAGGCCCCCGAGCGGTTCCTCGTACGGGTCGGCCGCCCGCTCCCCGACCTGTGGGCCGATCCGGACAAGATCGACCAGATCCTCGGCAACCTCCTCGAAAATGCGGTGCGCCACGGCGAGGGAACGGTCACCATCGACGTATCGCCGCACGAGAAGGGAACCGCCGTCACCGTGACCGACGAAGGCCCCGGGATCCCCGAGGAGTCGATGGGCCGCGTCTTCACCCGCTTCTGGCGGGGGAGCAAGCGCGGCGGCACCGGCCTGGGCCTTTACATCGTCAAGGGCATCGTGGAGGCGCACGGCGGCACCATCACGGTCGGCCGCGGCCCCGGCGGCGGCGCCGAGTTCCGATTTATCCTGCCCGTGAGCGCCCCGGCGTACCTCACGCAGTAGCACTGCGGAGCGTCTCGCCAGGCGGCCCACGGGCCTCCTTCACCCCCAGCGACCTTTAGACTCGTCCTTTGGCACCTTTGTGTCCTCGTGGCGAGCGTGTCGGTCGAGCGCGCCGCGCGGGGATCCACCAGCCAGCCATCGGAAGTACGGGAAGAGATGTCGGCACCGAACAAGTCGTACGACCCTGTCGAGGTCGAGGCACTGAAACCGGAAGAGATCGAGCGCATGCGGGACGAGGCGCTCGCCGCCTTCGCGTCCGCCGGCGACCTCGACGCGCTGCGTGAGGCGAAGACCGCGCACATGGGCGACCGCTCGCCCCTGGCGCTCGCCAACCGCGAGATCGGCGCGCTGCCCCCCCAGGCCAAGGCCGAGGCGGGCAAGCGCGTGGGCCAGGCCCGCGGCGCCGTGAACAAGGCCTTCGGGGCCCGCACGGTCGAGCTCGAAGCCGAGCGGGACGAGCGGGTGCTGGTCGAGGAGGCCGTGGACGTCACGCTGCCCTACGACCGTGTTCCCGCCGGCGCCCGGCACCCCCTGACCACGCTGATGGACCGCATCGCGGACATCTTCGTGGGCATGGGGTACGAGGTCGCCGAGGGGCCCGAGGTGGAGGCGGAGTGGTTCAACTTCGACGCCCTCAACTTCACGCCCGACCACCCGGCGCGCCAGATGCAGGACACCTTCTTCGTCCGGGGGCCGGAAGGCACCGAGGGCGACGAGTCCGGTGTCGTGCTGCGCACCCACACCTCCCCGGTGCAGGCGCGCTCGCTGCTGGAGCGCAAGCCCCCCGTCTACATCGTCTGCCCGGGCCGGGTGTACCGCACCGACGAGCTCGACGCGACGCACACCCCGGTCTTCCACCAGGTCGAGCTGCTCGCCGTGGACGAGGGCCTGACCATGGCCGACCTCAAGGGCACCATGGACCACATGGTCCAGGAGCTCTTCGGCGAGGGCACGACCACGCGCCTGCGCCCGCACTTCTTCCCCTTCACCGAGCCGTCCGCCGAGATGGACATGCAGTGCTACGTGTGCCGCGGCGAGTCGGTGGGCAACCCCGACCGCCCGTGCCGTACCTGCTCCAGCGAGGGCTGGATCGAGCTCGGCGGCTGCGGCATGGTCAACCCCAAGGTGCTCGTCGCCTGCGGTGTGGACCCGGAGAAGTACAGCGGGTTCGCCTTCGGGTTCGGCATCGAGCGGATGCTGATGTTCCGTCACAACGTTGAAGACATGCGAGACATGGTCGAGGGTGACGTTCGCTTCACCCGGCCGTTCGGGAGTGAGATCTGATGCGCGTCCCGCTTTCCTGGCTGCGGGAGTACGTCGACCTCCCCGCGGGCGAAACCGGTCGTGACGTGGCCCACAAGCTCGTCGACGCCGGCCTTGAGGTCGAGACCGTCGAGCAGCTCGGCGGCGGGCTCAAGGGCCCGCTCGTCGTCGGCCAGGTGCTGACCATCGAGGAGCTCGAGGGCTTCCGCAAGCCGATCCGTTTCTGCACGGTCGACGTCGGCCAGGCCAACGGCACCGGCGAGCCGCAGGAGATCGTCTGCGGCGCCCGGAACTTCTCCGTCGGCGACAAGGTCGTCGTGGTCCTGCCCGGCGCGGTGCTGCCCGGCGACTTCGCGATCGCCTCGCGCAAGACCTACGGCCGTACCTCGCACGGCATGATCTGCTCCCGCGACGAGCTGGGCATGGGCGACGACGGCACGCACGGCATCATCGTGCTGCCGCCCGAGTACGAGGTCGGCACCGACGCGATCGAGCTGCTCCAGCTCGTCGACGAGGTCCTCGACATCGACATCACCCCGGACCGCGGCTACTGCATGTCCATGCGCGGTGTCGCCCGCGAGGCGGCCACCGCGTACGGCCTGCCGCTGCGCGACCCGGCGCTGCTCGACGTCCCGGTGCCGAACTCGTACGGCTACCCGGTCAAGGTCGACGACCCGGCCGGCTGCGACCGCTTCACCGCCCGCACGGTGACCGGACTCGACCCCGACGCGCGCTCCCCGATCTGGCTCACCCGCCGCCTCCAGAAGGCCGGCATGCGCCCGATCTCGCTCGCCGTCGACATCACCAACTACGTGATGCTGGAGCTCGGCCAGCCGCTGCACGCCTACGACCGCTCGCGGATCGAAGGCGCCATCGGCGTCCGCCGGGCCGAGCAGGGCGAGAAGTTCACCACCCTCGACGGGGTCAAGCGCACGCTCGACGCCGAGGACCTGGTGATCACCGACAACAGCGGGCCGATCGGGCTCGCCGGTGTCATGGGCGGCGCCGACACCGAGATCGCCGACCCCGTCACGGACCCCGAGACCGGCCAGGTCACGGGGACCAGGGATGTCGTCATCGAGGCCGCGCACTTCGACTCCGTGTCGATCTCGCGCACCGCCCGCCGCCTGAAGCTCTCCTCGGAGGCCTCCAAGCGCTTCGAGCGGGGCGTCGACCCGCTGGCCGCCGCCGCGGCCGCGCAGCGGACCGTCGACCTGCTCGTGCTCCTCGCGGGCGGCACCGCCGAGGCGGGCGTCACCGAGTTCCTCGCGCCGGGCGCCCCGCGCACCATCGCGATGAGCGCGGACCACCCGGACCGGGTCGCGGGCATGGACTACGGCCGCGAGACCGTCGTACGCCGCCTCCAGGAGATCGGCTGCGACGTCTACGGCCAGGACGAGCTCGTCATCACCGTCCCCTCGTGGCGGCCCGACCTCGCCGAGCCCAACGACCTCGCCGAAGAGGTCATCCGGCTGGAGGGCTACGGGAACCTCCCGTCGACCCTTCCGCAGGTGCCCTCCGGCCGCGGTCTGACCGCGCGGCAGCAGCTGCACCGCCGGGTCGGCCGCGCGCTGGCCGGCGCGGGCTACGTCGAGGCGCTCAGCTACCCGTTCATCGGTGAGGGCGTCTTCGACCAGCTCCAGCTGCCGGCGCACGACGCCACCCGCCAGGTCGTCAAGCTGGTCAACCCGATCTCCGACGAGGAGCCGGCGCTGCGCACCACGCTGCTGCCGGGTCTGCTGGGCGCGCTGCGCCGCAACGACAGCCGGGGCAGCCACGACCTCGCGCTCTTCGAGACCGGTTCGGTCTTCCGGGCCGCCGCGCAGCCGGGTGTGGCCGTACGGCTGCCCGTCGACCGGCGTCCCACGGACGAGGAGATCGCCACCCTGAACGCGGCCCTGCCCGCGCAGCCGCGGTACGCCGCGGTCGTGCTGGCCGGTGCGCGCGAGCAGGCCGGCTGGTGGGGCAAGGGCCGCCCGGCCGACTGGGCGGACGCGGTCCAGGCCGCGCGCTCGCTGGCCGTCGAGGCCGGCGCCGAGCTCGTCGTCCGTCAGGGCCAGTACGGTCCCTGGCACCCGGGCCGCTGCGCCGAGCTGGTCGTCACCCTGGACGGGGTGGAGACGGTCATCGGCCACGCCGGTGAGCTGCACCCGCGCGTCGTCAAGGCGATGGGCCTGCCGGCCCGCACCAGCGCGATGGAGCTCGACCTGGACCGCCTCGCGGCGGCCGGTGGCGAGGCCCTCCAGGCGCCCCGGATCTCCTCCTTCCCGGTGGCGACCCAGGACGTCGCGCTGATCGTCGACGCGTCGGTTCCGGCGGCTTCCGTCGAGGCGGCGCTGCGCAAGGGTGCGGGTGAACTCCTCGAATCGCTGCGGCTGTTCGACGTGTTCACCGGTGAGCAGGTCGGTGAGGGCAAGAAGTCCCTGGCGTACGCGCTGCGCTTCCGCGCGGCGGACCGCACGCTGACGGCGGAGGAGTCCACGGCGGCCCGTGACGCGGCCGTGGCCCTGGCGGGCGAGCGGACCGGGGCGGTGCTCCGGGGCGCGTAGCGCCCGCCTGCAAGGCCTGTTTGAGGGGCGCATCCGGACCACCGGATGCGCCCCTCATCCCTTCGGGTGACTGCGCTCCGCGCAGCCGGGGCTCCGCCCCAGACCCCGCGCCTCAAACGCCGGCGAGGCCGAGATTGCCCAGCTGGGCTGTACGGGCGGACGGCATCAGCCAGAACCAGCCCCGCCGGCGTTTGAGGCGTGGGGGTCCCCCCGGACGGAGTCTGGGGGAGGGTCTGGGGCGGAGCCCCAGGAACGGTCCCGCGCAGCGGGGCGGCGCGTCCGCGCGGCTGGTTGCGGGCGTGCACGCCGACGGGCGTAGGGGCCGGTTCCGCCGGGTCCGGCGACCAACCGGGCGCCGGCGGAACCGGGACGCCGCCCGCCTGCCGTGGAGTGTCGGGCAGACAGCAGGACGGGCGGCGCGGTGACGGGTCGTCGCACTGTACGAGGGGGAGCCGACGACCCGGGCTGCCTCTTGGCGAGGCCCTTAAGTGAAGCGCCCCCCAGGGCCCGCGCGGCAGAGTGCGCATCGCATTTATGCGCGTACTTGGTTCACACCCCGTGTGAACCGCGCACCCACTAGCCTGAGACCGACGAGCCCTTGGAGCGGCCCATGCAGCCCAATGTCCTGCTCGACGCCCTCCTCGCCGAGGCGGGAATGTCCCACGCCGGACTCGCCGCGTACGTGAACCAGGCAGGCCGCACCCGCGGACTCGCCCTGCGCTACGAACACACCGCCGTCGCCCGGTGGTTGAAGGGCCAGCGGCCCCGCGGCCAGGTCCCCGACCTGATCTGCGAGGTGCTCGGCGGCCGGCTGCGGCGGCCCGTCGGGCTGGACGACATCGGGCTCGGCGTGCCGGGCGGGACCGCCTCCGCGCACGCCTCTCCGCTCAGCGGCTTCGTGGACCGGGCCGCGGCCCTGTGGCGTTCCGACGGGCAGGCCCGGCCCCAGCTGCTCACCGCCGGGGCGGTCACCGGAACCCCCGCGGTCATTCCGGTCTGGGAGTGGGAGAACCCGCCCGAGGACGCCGACGTCTCCCGAGAGGGACCGGACCGGATCGGGCCCGAGCACATCGAGATCCTGAGGGCCGCCCGCGCGCACTACGAGCTGATGTACCGCCGGGCCGGCGGGGTGGCCACCCGGGACCGCATCGTCCGCTTCCTCGGCACCGAGACCGCGCCCATGCTGCGCGGCAGCTACCCCGACGCCCTCGGCCGGCGGCTGCACCGGGCCACCGGGTCCCTCGTGGCGGTGGCTGGGATCTGCGCGTACGACTCGGACGCCCACGGGCTCGCCCAGCGCTACTTCCACCAGGCGCTGCGGCTGGCCAAGGCGAGCGGGGACCGCGGCCTCGGGGCGTACGTCATCGCGCTGATCGTCAACCAGTCCCTGCACCTGCGCGAGTACCGCCAGGCCGTGGCCTTCGCCGAGGCCGCGCTGCGCGCCGCCGGCCGGCACACCACCCCGGCGCTGGCCGCCGACCTGTACGCCATGCAGGCCAAGGCCTACGCCCAACTCGGTGACACCCGCGCCGCGTTGGCCTGCATCCGGCACGCCGAGGCGGCGGCCGAGCGGATCAGGCCGGGCACCGAACCGGACGAGACCGGCTACGTACAGCCGGGGCTCGTCAACGTCCAGGTCGCCGAGGCGCTGCTCGGTCTGGGGGACCTCGCCGCCGCGCACGAGCAGGCGACCGCCGCCGTGGGCACCCCCGCGCACGACCGCGGCCGGGTGCACCGGCTGGCGATGCTGTGCGAGATCCAGCTGCGCCAGGGAGAGGCGGACCGGGCGGTGGCGGCCGCGGCCGAAATGGCCGAGCGGGCCAAGGGGATGGAGTCGCTGCGGCTGCGCGACCGGTTGCGGGCGGTCCGCGAACAGCTGCTGACCAGCGGTTGTTCGGGCGCGGAGGAGACCGCACAGCTCATCGACGGGGCGCTGCGCGTTCCCCTGTGACGGTTTCAACTGCTGCCATGTTGCCACCAATCCGAACGGAAGGTGGCACAACCGTGCAGTGGACGAACCTGAGTGAGCAGACCGTGTACAAGAACCGCTGGTTCGACGTGAATCTCGCCGATGTGGAACTCCCCGACGGCCGGCACCTGGACCACTTCGTGATCCGGCTGCGCCCGGTCGCCGTCGCCACGGCCGTCAACGAGGCCAATGAGGTGCTGCTGCTGTGGCGGCACCGCTTCATCACCGACAGCTGGGGGTGGGAGCTGCCCGCCGGGGTGGTCGAGGACGGTGAGTCCGCCCTGACCGCGGCCGCGAGGGAGATGGAGGAGGAGTCGGGCTGGCGCCCCGGGCCGCTCCACCACCTGATGACCGTCGAGCCGTCCAACGGGCTGACCGACGCCCGCCACCACCTCTACTGGGCGGACGGGGCCACGTACATCGGCCATCCCGAGGACGATTTCGAGTCCTCACGCCGCGCATGGGTCCCACTCGCACTCGTGCCGGACATGATCGCGCGCGGGGAGATCCCGGCCGCCAACATGGCGGCCGGGCTGCTGCTCCTGCATCACCTCAGGCTGGGCCGGCCGTAGGGCCGAGGCGCGGGACCCAGCCCTGGGACTCAGCCGTACGGGTAGAAGCCCGCGCCCGTCTTGCGGCCCAGGCGGCCCGCGTCGACCATCCGCTGGAGCAGCGGGGGAGCGGCGTACAGCGGCTCCTTGAACTCGGCGTACATCGAGTCGGCCACCGAGGCCACCGTGTCCAGGCCGATCAGGTCCGCCAGCTTCAGCGGCCCCATCGGGTGGGCGCAGCCCAGCTCCATGCCGTTGTCGATGTCCTCGCGGCTCGCGATGCCCGACTCGAACATCCGGATCGCGGACAGCAGGTACGGGATGAGGAGCGCGTTGACCACGAAGCCGGACCGGTCCTGGGCGCGGATCGCGTGCTTGCCCAGCACCTTCCCGACCAGGGCCTCGGCCCGCTTGATGGTCTCGTCGCTCGTGGTCAGCGCCGGGATCAGCTCCACGAGCTGCTGCACCGGGGCCGGGTTGAAGAAGTGGATGCCGATGACCTGGTCGGGCCGCGAGGTCGCGACGGCCAGCTTGACCAGCGGGATCGAGGAGGTGTTGGAGGCCAGGATCGCGTCCGGGCGGGTGATCACCTGGTCGAGGACCTGGAAGATCTCCGTCTTGACCTGCTCGTTCTCGACGACGGCCTCGATGACGAGGTCGCGGTCGGCGAACTCGCCGAGGTCGGTGGTGAAGGTGAGGCGGGCCAGGGTGGCGTCCCGCTCCTCCTCGCTGATCTTGCCGCGTTCGGCGGCCTTCGTCAGGGAGTTGTGCAGCCGGGTGCGCCCGATCTCCAGGGCCTCGCCCGTGGTCTCGGCGACCTTCACCTCAAGACCGCTGCGGGCGCACACCTCCGCGATGCCCGCGCCCATCTGGCCGCAGCCCACTACGCCGACCCGTGTGATGTCGGTCGGGAGGGTAGAGAGGTCCGTCACTTCGTGCCTTTCGCTGCTCATCCATCGCGGGTCCCCCGGGCCTGACAGTGGTAACTGCGTTCCGGCGCCCGCCACGCCCCCCGACGTTACCCCCGACCTTGCCCCCGGTGGCGGGCCGGGGCGGGCATGCTGGGCGGACGCAGAGCAATGTCACGCAACGGAATGGAGTCGTCACATGGCGCACATCGGGCGGCGGGGGCTGCTGGCAGGGGCCGCCGGGGCGCTGGCCTCGGCGGCATCGGACCGGGCGGGGCTCGCGTGGGCGGCGGCGCCCGCGCGGGCCCGCGAAGCGCCGGCCGCGGAGTTCCGGGGGATGTGGATCGCCTCCGTAGCGAATGTGGACTGGCCCTCCCGGAG
Organism: Streptomyces sp. NPDC048258; assembly: GCF_043201995.1. Classification (NCBI taxonomy): domain Bacteria; kingdom Bacillati; phylum Actinomycetota; class Actinomycetes; order Kitasatosporales; family Streptomycetaceae; genus Streptomyces; species Streptomyces sp. NPDC048258. The sequence goes on along the minus strand of NZ_JBICZH010000005.1, from coordinate 221,645 downwards.
CGGGCTGTCGGCCCGGACACAGCGGGCGGAGCTGCTCGGCCTCCTGGACACGGCCGTGAAGCGCCGGCTCAACGCCGTGATCCTCCAGGTCCGGCCGGCGGCCGACGCGCTGTGGCCCTCGCCGCTGGAGCCGTGGTCGCAGTGGCTGACGGGGGAGCAGGGGGTGGATCCGGGCTGGGACCCGCTGGGCACGGCCGTCACCGAAGCGCACGCCCGCGGGCTGGAACTGCACGCCTGGTTCAACCCGTACCGCGTGGCCAACCACACCGACCTCGACCTGCTGGCACCCGAGCACCCGGCCCGGCTCCATCCCGACTGGACCGTCGAGTACGGCGGCAAGCTCTTCTACAACCCCGGTCTGCCCGAGGTGCGGCTCTTCGTCCAGGAGGCCATGCTCGACGCCGTCACCCGCTATCCCGTGGACGGGGTGCACTGGGACGACTACTTCTACCCGTACCCGGTCGAGGGGGAGGTGTTCGACGACGACGAGGCCTACGAGGAACACGGCGGGGCCTTCCGCTCCCGCGCCGACTGGCGCCGCCACAACACCGACACCCTGGTCAGCGAGATGTCCGCGCGGCTGCGGAAGCTCCGGCCCGCGGTCCGCTTCGGCGTCAGCCCCTTCGCGGTCTGGCGCAACTCCAACCGCGACCCGCTCGGTTCGGCCACACGGGCGGGCCTCGGGACGTACGACGACCTGTACGCGGACACCCGCAAGTGGGTCACCGAGGGCTGGATCGACTACATCGTGCCGCAGGCCTACTGGCAGATCGGGCACCCGACCGCCGACTACGCCGACATCGTCCCCTGGTGGGCGCGGACGGTCGCGGGCACGAAGGTGCAGCTGTACGTGGGGGAGGCGCTGTACCGCTGCGACGCGGACAGCCCCACCGCGGCATGGCGCGACCCGGCGGAGCTGTCGAAGCACCTGCGGTTCGCCCGCGGGTACCCGGAGGTCCGCGGCCACGCCTACTTCTCGGCGAAGCAGGTGGCCGCGGACCCCAACGGAGCGATGGCCCGGGTGGTCGCCGACCACTACGGCTGGGCGGCGCCCCCGCACTGACTCAGTGCTCGTTCGTGCTCGTCACCTGTTCGTTCAGTGCTCGGGCTCTGCGGGGTGGCGGACCGTGCAGTCGGGTCCGGGAGCCATCAGGGCCTCGTGGCCGTCCTGGAAGCGGACCCGGTACGGGGGAGTCCCGTTTTCGCCCAGGACCTGGGTGATCTCGCCCACCTTGTCGTGCTGTCCGACGATCCTGCCGTGCTGCACCAGCTGGTCGCCCTCGGTCGCGCGCATAACTGACCTCCTCGGTGGCGGTCCGATCCGGTGCTAGCAGTTTAGGTCGTTCCCGCCCTATTTGACCCGTTGGGTCACGGCGATGCAGACCAGGACCGCGCAGGCGGCCACCGGGGCGGCGGGCGACAGCCGCTCGCCGAGCAGCGCCACCGACCAGACCAGGGTCAGCAGCGGCTGGGCGAGCTGGAGCTGGCTGGCCCGCGGCGCGCCGATCTCGGCCATGCCCCGGTACCAGACGTACAGGCCGAGGAAGGTGGATCCGGCCGCCGCCCACACCAGGCCGGCCACCCCGTGGCCGGTGAGGTGCACCGGCTCGTACGCGAGCCCCAGCACGGAGCCGGCGAGGCTGAGCGGCAGGCACAGCACCAGCGCCCAGCCGATCACCTGCCAGCCGGGCAGCGTACGGGCGAGGCGGCCGCCCTCGGTGTACCCGGCGGCGCACACCAGCAGGGCGCCGAACAGGTAGGCGTCGCCGGCCGAGAGCGAACCGCCGCTCTGCGCCACGGTGAAGCCGAGGACCACGGCGGCCCCGGCCAGGGCCGCGGCCCAGAAGCGGCGGGAGGGCCGGGCCCCGGTGCGCAACGCGGACAGGGCGGCCGTGGTCAGCGGCAGCAGTCCGACGACCACGGCGGCGTGGGAGGTCGTGGAGGTCGTCAGCGCGAGGGTGGTGAGCAGGGGGAAGCCGACGACCACCCCGGCGGCGACGACGGCCAGCCCCGCCCAGTGCTCGCGCGCGGGCAGCGGGACCCGGCACGCCAGCAGGAAGGCGCCGGCGATGACGGCCGCGAGGGCGCTGCGCAGGGCCACCAGCGACCAGGGTCCGAAGCTCTCCAGCCCCCAGGCGGTGGAGGGGAAGGTCAGGGAGAAGGCGATCACGCCGAGCAGGGCGAGGGCGGTACCGCGGCGGCCGGACGCGCTGCTCGCCGGCGTGGAGCCCTTGGACGTGTGGCCCTTGGGCGTGTGGCCCTCGGACGTGTGCCCGGACGTGTGGCAGCCCCCGGGACTCTCGACCGCTATCGTCACCGGCGCGGTAGCGCTATTCTGTGCTGTCATGTACGAGCGTAGCAGTGTGGCGGAATTGGCCGACTCCCTGAGGTCCGAACTCAACCGCTACTCGGTGGGTGGAAAGCTCCCGTCGAGCCGGGCCCTGGTCGAGCGCTACCGGGTCAGCCCCGTCACCGTCTCCCGGGCCCTCGCCCAGCTCGCCGCCGAGGGCCTGGTCGTCACCCGGCCCGGCGCCGGGGTCTTCCGCGCCCGGCCGCGTACGTCGGCCCCCGCGCCCGGGGACACCTCCTGGCAGGAGGTCGCCCTCAGCGCGGAAGGGGCCGGGGAGGTCGTTCCGCGTTCCGTGGACGCCACCGGGGTGCTGACGACGCTGGCCGCGCAGCCGGCCGGGGTGATCGAGCTCAACAGCGGCTACCTGCACCCCTCCCTCCAGCCCGAGCGGGCCATGGCCGCCGCGCTGGCCCGGGCCGGGCGCCGGCCCGGGGCGTGGGGGAGGCCGCCCGTCGAGGGGCTGCCCGAGCTGCGCGACTGGTTCGCCCGGGAGATCGGCGGATCCGTCGGGGCCGCCGACGTGCTGGTCACCGCGGGCGGGCAGAGCGCGCTGTCCACCGCCCTGCGGGCGCTCGCCCCTCCCGGCGCGCCGATCCTGGTGGAGTCCCCGACCTACCCCGGGCTGCTGGCCATCGCCCGCGCCTCCGGCTGCCGGCCCGTGCCGGTCCCGGTGGACGCCGACGGGGTCCGGCCGGAGCTGCTCGCCGCCGCCTTCGAAGCGACCGGGGCACGGGTCTTCGTATGCCAGCCGCTGTTCCAGAACCCGACCGGGACGGTGCTGGCTCCCGGGCGGCGGGCCGAGGTGCTGCGGATCGCCCGGGCCGCCGGGGCCTTCGTGGTCGAGGACGACTACGCCCGCGCCCTGGCCCACGAGGACGCCGGGCCGCTGCCCGCGACACTGGCCGCCGAGGACGCGGACGGGGTGGTGGTGCACGTCCGGTCCCTGACCAAGGCCACCTCGCCCAGCCTGCGGGTCGGCGCCCTCGCCGCCCGGGGGCCGGTGGTGGACCGGCTGCGCGCCATCCAGGTCGTGGACAGCTTCTTCGTGCCCCGGCCGCTCCAGGAAGCCGCCCTGGAACTGGTCGGCGCACCCGCCTGGCCGCGCCACCTGCGGACCGTGGCCGCCGAACTCCGCCACCGGCGGGACGTGCTCGCGGGGGCCCTGCGGCGGGAGCTGCCCGGGCTGGAACTCCCGCACCTGCCCTCCGGCGGCTACCAGCTGTGGGTACGCCCGGCCGGCGGGGAGGACGACGCCGGCTTCACGGCGGCGGCCCTGCGCGCCGGGGTCGCGGTCGCGCCCGGCCGCCCGTACTTCTGCGCCGAACCGCCGGGTCCGTACGTACGGTTGAGCTTCGCCGGGGTTTCGGGCCCCGGTGAACTGGTGGAAGCGGTCCGGCGGCTGAAGGGCGGGCCGGCGGGCGGGTCCGCGAACGGCACGGCGGGCGGGTCCGCGGGCGGCCTCCGTCCAGACGCTTGACCCCGTGCGGCGCGCGGCTCACCATCGCCGCATGCATGTTCGGGTTTCGCTCGTCGCCGCAGCCCGCAGTTCCTCGCTGCTCGCCGAGCGCTTCGACGACGACCGGCCGCTGGACGGCCCCGGCTGGCGGTCGGTCGAGTGCGCCGCCCGGGGCCTCGTACCGCTGGGCGCGGCCGAGCTGCGCTACTGCTCGCCAACCCCGCGCAGCCGGGCCACCGGCGAGGCCCTCGGGTACGCGCCGCTCGCCCAGCCCGCGCTGCGCGAGTGCGACATGGGCCGCTGGCGGGGGCTGACCCTCGCCGAGGTGACCGCCCACGAACCGGGGGCGGTGGACCTCTGGCTCACCGACCCGCGCGCCGCCCCGCACGGCGGGGAGTCACTGCTCGCCTTCATCTCCCGGATCGGCGGCTGGCTGGACACCCGGCCCGCCGACGACGGGGGCGAGATCGTGGCGGTGGCGGAGCCCTCCGTGGTCCGGGCCGCCCTGGTGTACGCGCTGCAGGCGCCGCCGCTGACCTACTGGAACGTGGACGTGCGGCCGCTCTCCACGATCACCCTGACAGGCTGGTCGGGGCGGTGGCACCTCTCCCTGCAGGCCCCGGTGTAAATCGGTTGAGACCCGCCCGGCCCCCTCTTAGCCTGCGACGATGACCGGAATAGTGATCACCACGCTCGCGGAGCGGCCCGAACTGGCGGCCCGGCTCTGGGACATGAAGGACTCGTGGCCCGAGTTCGCCCAGCACGACGCGCTGGCCTGGCTGCTGTATCCGCGGATGGTGGCGGAGTTCCCGGAGTACGTCCTGATCGCCACGGACGGCGACGCGGTGGTCGCCCGGGGCTTCAGTGTGCCCTTCGCGCAGCACGCGCCGGGCCGCGACGGGGTGCTGCCGGCGCAGGGCTGGGACCGGATCCTGATGTGGGCCTTCTCCGACCTGCGGCGCGGGATCGAGCCCGACACGGTGAGCGCGATCGAGATCAGCGTCGCCACCGACCGGCAGGGCGAGGGCCTGTCCGGCCTGATGCTGGCCGCGATGCGGGACAACGCCCGCGCCCGCGGCTTCGCCGAGGCGGTCGCCCCGGTCCGGCCCAGCGGAAAGCCGGCCGAGCCGGACACCTCGATCCACGAGTACGCGTACCGCACCCGCGCGGACGGCCTCCCGCACGACCCCTGGCTGCGCGTCCACGTCCGCGCGGGCGGCGCCGTCGACTCGGTGGCCCCGCTCTCGATGACGATCACCGGCTCCCTCGCGCAGTGGCGCGAGTGGACGGGCCTGCCCTTCGACACGCCCGGCCCGGTCCACGTCCCGGGCGCCCTCGCCCCGGTCCACTGCGACCCGGAACAGGGCTACGCGGTCTACGTGGAGCCGAACGTCTGGGTCCGCCACCCGCTCGGCTAGTTCCGATGCGACCGAGCGCTCCAGTTGGCCGAGCGGGCCGACCGGAGCGCTCAGTCATGTCCGGGTGAGACTGAGCAGCCGATCTGGCGGACTGAGCACATGACCTGGCGGAGCTGGGCAGGCAGATTTTGCCGGTCAGGGCGTTGTAGCCGGCCGTGTGTCCGTTCTCGTTGAAGACAGTCATCGATGGCCTGCTGACCGGTGGTCCCGTCACCGCTGTTGTCGCCGACGACCATTGCGATGTGGGACATGAGGGTGGTGTCTGTGGCGCCATGCCAGTGCGCAACCGCGTTGACAGCGAACCCGGTCGTTTCTACGGGATGGTGAGCAGGATGCGGCCGTGGCCACCGCCGGCGTCGACGTGGTCGTGGGCCTTGGCGATGTCGTCCAGCGGGTAGCGGTCGCGGACGTCGACGGTGAGGGCGCCGACGGCGGCTGCGGAGGTGAGGTCGCGGGCGGCCTGACGCTTGGCCTCGGCAGGGAAGTCGTCGCTGCCGAGCAGCCGCAGGGTGACGTTGTTGAACAGCAGGGGCCAGAAGGGGATCTCGGTGCGGTCCGCGCGGGTGGCGTAGGCGGCGATGACGGCCTCGTTGGCGGCGACGGCGTTGTCGAGGTCGGCGTTCTCGGACAGCGCGACCTCGACGATGCGGTCGACGCCCCGCGGCGCGTACGAGCGGATGGCCGCTGCGGCGTCGCCGGTGTCCAGGGCGACGGCGTGGGCGACGACGGCCGGGTCGACGTGGTCGAGGTCCGTGGTTCGGCGGACGGTGGCGATCACGGTGGCGCCAGCCCAGTGGGCGAGCTGGGCGGCCAGTGAGCCGACGCCGCCGAGAACTCCGTGGACCAGGACCAGCTGGCCATCGACCGGGCCGTCGGCGAAGACGGTGCGGTGGGCGGTGATACCGGGGATGCCGAGGCTCGCGCCCAGCTCGTCGCTGAGGTGGTCGGGTAGCGGGACGGCCAGATCCGCAGGGACGACGGTGTACTGGGCGGCCGTGCCGAAGGGGCGGTAGGACTGGGCCCCGTACACCCAGACTCGTTGCCCGACGCGGCGGGCGTCGACTCCGGCGCCCACGGTGTCGATGACTCCGGCGGCGTCGCTGTGCGGGATCACTCGCGGGTAGGGCATGGACGAGCCGAGCCAGCCGCGCCGCTTCTTGGTGTCGCCGGGGTTGACGCCCGAGACGGTGACGCGGACGCGGACCTCGCGGGGGCCGGGGATGGGATCAGGGAGTTCGCCGACGTGCAGGACATCGGCGGCGGGTCCCTGGTCGTCGTACCAGGAAGCAAGCATGGAGAAACCTCCGTGGACATTCAGCTCGCGGGAGCGGCGGGCGCATGCGGATCGCTGTCGTTGCATCCGGTGTCGAATGCGGGCGGTTCCTCCCCGAGGGTCTCGCGCAGCCAGGTCCGTTCGGCGCGGCTGGTGGCGCGGGCGGTGAGCAGCATGCCGCGCCGGTAGGGGTCGGCGATCTCTTCGGCACGCAGGGGCCGGTCGTTGTCGTAGAAGAAGCTCGCCGGTTCTTCCAGGAACTCCAGCCGTCTGCGCAGCACTGCGTGCTGTTCGGCCACGTCGGGCAGGTGGGAGAGGAATGTCAGGACGATGTAGAACCGGGTGAAGTCGGTGATCTCGTGGTCGGCGGGCTTGCGCAGGCGCTGAAGCATGTCGGCCCGTCCGGCCGGGGTCAGGCTGAGCACGTACCGGGCCGCCCCCGCGGCCGGGTCGGCGCGCCGCTCGATCAAGCTCGCCTTGGTCAGACGATTGATCGCCGGATACAGGCTGCCGTCGCTGACCGGCCGCGTGTAGCCGGTCAGCTGTGAGACGCGGCGGCGCAGCTCGTGTCCGGGCAGGGGTCCCTCGGCGAGGAAGCCGAGTATCGCGAGTTCGAGCATGGGTCCATCCTCGCACGCCTACATCGAATCGATGTAAACATCGATTCGATGTTAAGGTCCCAGGTGTCCACCCATCGTCTTTGGAGAGGCACAGCAAGATGCCGGCGCAGTCCAGCGAGTCAGTGATGAACCGCTTCGTCGAGTTCATCAACACGGGCGACGAGGGTCTCGCTCGCGAGGTCATTTCTCCGGACGCGGTGTTCCACGCACCCAGCCACCCGGAACCGCTGCGGGGGCCCGAGGGGTACATGGAAGTCCTCGGGATGATGCGCAGCGCCTTCCCGGACGTCCAGTGGACGCTGGAGGAGACGGTCACCGAAGGCGACACGGTCGCCGCGCGGTTCACCATGCGGGGAACCCACGACGGTGAATTCTTCGGGATCCCGGCGACCGGCAACAAGATTTCGGTGCAGGCCATGAACTTCTACTATCTGGCCGACGGCCGGATCGTCGGCGAACGGGGGCAGCCCGACCTCCTCGGGGTGATGCAGCAGATCGGTGCCGTACCGGGGCCGTGAGCCCAGTCGCGCTGGGTACCTTTTCGCGCGCTCCGGCACAGCGGAGCCATCTCTCACTGGCGTGGCTGCACGTGAAGACCGCGCAGTGGAGCGACGGGGGCCGCTACCCTGCCCGCCATCCGAGCTGATCAGACCCGCCAGGTCAGATGCTCAGCCGCCAGATCGGCTGCACAGTCACACGGGAGCGATCGGCCCGGCCTCCGAGCTTTGCATAAACGTGCGTCGGTACGTATAGTCATGCCATCGATGAGGAGGGTCCGATGGTGGTACGTGTAGCGGTGGCCGGAGCGAGTGGATACGCGGGCGGTGAAGTCCTGCGCCTGCTGCTCGCGCACCCCGAGGTGGAGATCGGCGCGCTGACCGGCAACTCCAACGCCGGGCAGCTCTTCGGCTCCCTGCAGCCGCACCTCGTGCCGCTCGCCGGGCGGACCCTGGAGGAGACCAGCCCCGCGGTCCTCGCCGGCCACGATGTCGTGTTCCTCGCGCTCCCGCACGGCCAGTCCGCCGCCGTCGCCGCCCAGCTCGGCGACGACGTCCTCGTCGTCGACATGGGCGCCGACCACCGGCTCAAGGATTCGGCCGACTGGGACGCGTTCTACGGCGCCCCGCACGCCGGGACCTGGCCGTACGGGCTCCCCGAGCTGCCCGGCGGGCGGGCCGCGCTGGAGGGGACCAAGCGCATCGCCGTCCCCGGCTGCTTCCCCACCGCCGTCTCCCTCGCGCTCTTCCCGGCCTACCAGGCCCAGCTCGCCGAGCCCGAGGCCGTGATCGTCGCCGCCACCGGCACCTCGGGCGCGGGCAAGGCGCTCAAGACGCACCTGCTCGGCGCCGAGGTCATGGGCAGCGTCACCCCGTACGGAGTGGGCGGCGGCCACCGGCACACGCCCGAGATGGTGCAGAACCTGTCCCCGCTCGCGGGCACCAAGGTGAGCGTGTCGTTCACACCGACCCTCGTACCCATGGCCCGGGGCATCCTCGCCACCTGCTCCGCCAAGGCCCTCCCCGGCACCACCGCCGAGTCCCTGCGCGCCGCCTACGAGAAGGCGTACGCCGACGAGCCCTTCGTGCAGCTGCTGCCCGAGGGCCGGTGGCCGTCCACCAAGTCCGTCCACGGATCCAACGCCGTTCACCTCCAGGTCGCCCATGACGAGTCCGCACAGCGGATCATCGCCATCAGCGCCATCGACAACCTGACCAAGGGCACCGCCGGCGGCGCGGTACAGAGCATGAACATCGCCCTCGGGCTCCACGAGAGCCTGGGGCTTTCCACGATCGGAGTGGCACCGTGAGCGTCACGGCAGCACAGGGATTCACCGCGGCCGGCATCGCCGCCGGGATCAAGGCGAACGGCAACCCGGACCTCGCCCTGGTGGTCAACAACGGGCCGCGGCTGGCCGCCGCGGGCGTCTTCACCTCCAACCGCGTCAAGGCCGCGCCCGTGCACTGGTCCGAGCAGGTCCTGCGCGGCGCCACGGTCAGCGCGGTCGTCCTGAACTCCGGCGGCGCCAACGCCTGCACCGGCCCCAAGGGCTTCCAGGACACCCACGCCACCGCCGAGAAGGCGGCGGACGCCTTGAACCGGCAGGGTCTCGGCCAGGACTTCAACGCCGGCGAGATCGCCGTCGCGTCCACCGGCCTGATCGGCGTCCTGCTCCCCATGGACAAGCTGCTCCCCGGCATCGAGACCGCCGTGGCCGCCCTGTCAGAGGACGGCGGCGAAGACGCGGCCGTCGCCATCAAGACCACCGACACCGTGCACAAGACGGCCACCCTCTCCCAGGGAGGCTGGACCGTCGGCGGCATGGCCAAGGGCGCGGGCATGCTCGCCCCCGGCCTGGCCACGATGCTCGTCGTCCTCACCACCGACGCCGACCTGGACAGCGCCACCCTCGACCGGGCCCTGCGCTCCGCCACCCGCACCACCTTCGACCGGGTCGACTCCGACGGCTGCATGTCCACCAACGACACGGTGCTGCTGCTGGCGTCCGGCGCCTCCGGCGAGGTGCCCGCGTACGAGGAGTTCGCCGAGGCCGTACGCACCGTCTGCGACGACCTGGCCCGCCAGCTGATCGGCGACGCCGAGGGCGCCAGCAAGGACATCCGCATCGAGGTGATCGGCGCGGCCAGCGAGGACGACGCGGTCGAGGTCGGCCGGTCCATCGCCCGGAACAACCTGCTCAAGTGCGCCATCCACGGCGAGGACCCGAACTGGGGCCGGGTGCTCTCCGCCATCGGCACCACCAGGGCCGCCTTCGACCCGGACCGGCTCAACGTCGCCATCAACGACGTCTGGGTCTGCAGGAACGGCTCGGTCGGCGAGGACCGCGACCTCGTTTCGATGAAGGACCGCGAGGTCCGCATTACTGCGGACCTCGCGACCGGAAGTGCTGCAGCGACCATTTGGGCCAACGACCTCACGGCCGAGTACGTCCACGAGAACAGCGCGTACAGCTCTTGACGTGCTCGCTCACGGCGAGTCTCACCGTCGCCGGTGAGGCTTCCTGTTTCATCGGCGACTGCCGCATCGGACGTGTCCGAGCCGGTCTGACATCGCCTCCGCAGGCCAACACCGCCCGCCCGGCGGCTGGTCAAAGCCTCTAGGAATACGTGGATGAGCGTCAATCACTCACATGAGGGAACCCCCTCAACCCGCAAGCACACGGCTCTCCCAAAGGCAGAGATCCTCATCGAAGCCCTGCCCTGGCTCACCCGGCACAACGGCAAGGTCGTCGTCATCAAGTTCGGCGGCAACGCCATGATCGACGAAGACCTCAAGGCCGCCTTCGCCCAGGACGTGGTCTTCCTGCGCCAGGCGGGCCTCAAGCCCGTCGTGGTGCACGGCGGCGGCCCCCAGATCAACGCCCAGCTCGACAAGCAGGGCCTGGTCAGCGAGTTCAAGGCCGGTCTGCGCGTGACGACCCCGGAGGCCATGGACGTCGTACGGATGGTCCTGGCGGGCCAGGTCCAGCGTGAGCTGGTCGGGCTCCTCAACCAGCACGGACCGCTCGCCGTCGGCCTGACCGGCGAGGACGCCCACACCATCACCGCCACCAAGCACAGCCCGGAGATCGACGGCGAGCTCGTCGACATCGGGCGGGTCGGCGAGATCACCGCCATCGACACCGGTGCGATCGAGGCGCTGCTGGCCGACGGCCGGATCCCGGTCATCTCCTCCATCGCGCGCAGCGCCGACGACCACCACGTGTACAACGTGAACGCCGACACGGCGGCCGCGGCGCTGGCCGCCGCGCTCGGCGCCGAGACGCTGATGGTCCTCACCGACGTCGAGGGCCTCTACGCGGACTGGCCCAACAGCGACGAGGTCATCAGCCGGCTCACCGTCAGCGAGCTGGAGAAGCTGCTGCCCGAGCTGTCCAGCGGCATGGTGCCCAAGATGCAGGGCTGCCTGCACGCCGTCCGCGGCGGCGTCAGTACCGCCCGGGTGATCGACGGACGGGTCCAGCACTCGATCCTGCTGGAAATCTTCACCGACGAGGGAATCGGCACGATGGTCGTGCCCGACGAGCAGCAAGGGGGAGCACAGTGACCGGCGATCAGAAGACCGGCAATCAGGGGTACGGCGCCCGCTGGCAGGCCGCGCTGACCGACAACTACGGCACCCCGTCGCTGGCCCTCGTACGCGGCGAGGGCGCCCAGGTCTGGGACGCGGACGGCAAGCAGTACACCGACTTCGTCGGCGGCATCGCGGTCAACGCCCTCGGCCACGCCCACCCGGCGATCGTCGCGGCCGTGACCGGCCAGATCTCGACCCTGGGCCACGTCTCCAACCTCTACGCCTCCGAGCCCGTCCTCGCGCTCGGCGAGCGGCTGCTCCAGCTCTTCGGCCGCCCCGGCAAGGTCTTCTTCTGCAACTCCGGCGCCGAGGCGGTGGAAGCCGCCTTCAAGATCGGCCGGCTGACCGGCCGGACCCACATGGTCGCCACCACGGGCGGCTTCCACGGCCGGACCATGGGCGCCCTCGCGCTCACCGGCCAGCCGAAGAAGCAGGACCCCTTCCGGCCGCTGCCCGGTGACGTCACGCACGTCCCCTACGGCGACGTCGAGGCCCTGCGCGCCGCCGTCACCGAGGAGACCGCGCTCGTCGTCATCGAGCCGATCCAGGGCGAGAACGGTGTCGTCGTGCCGCCCGCCGGATACCTGACGTCCGCCCGCGAGATCACCCGCGCCACCGGCACCCTCCTCGTCCTCGACGAGGTGCAGACCGGCATCGGCCGGTGCGGCCAGTGGTTCGAGCACCAGGCCCACGAGGGCGTCGAACCCGACCTCGTCACCCTCGCCAAGGGGCTGGGCGGCGGTCTGCCCATCGGCGCCGTCGCCGCCTTCGGCCCGGCCGCGGACCTGCTCCAGCCCGGCCAGCACGGCACCACCTTCGGCGGGAACCCGGTCGCCTGCGCCGCGGGCCTCGCCGTCATCGACACCATCGCCACCGAGGGCCTGCTCGACCAGGTCAAGGCGCGCGGCGAGCGGCTGCGCTCCGGAATCGAGTCTTCCGGGCATCCGCTGGTCTCCCACGTCCGTGGTGCGGGCCTTCTGCTGGGTATCGTGCTGACCGAGCCCCTCGCACCCCAGGTGCAGCAGGCGGCTCAGGACGCCGGCTACCTGGTCAACGCGCCCGCCCCCGACGTCGTACGGCTCATGCCCCCGTACGTCCTCTCCGAGGCCGAGGCGGACGCGTTCCTCCGGGACCTGCCCGGCATCCTCGACGCAGCCAACGGGGACGGATCCGGAGAATGAGACGACGATGAGTCAGGCGCAGGAGAACGAGCACGGGGGAGGCCAGGCCGTCCCGCAGACCCGCACCGCCCGCCACCGCCGGATCGTGGACATCCTCAACCGGCAGCCGGTCCGCTCCCAGAGCCAGCTGGCCAAGCTGCTCGCCGACGACGGGCTGAGCGTCACCCAGGCGACGCTCTCCCGCGACCTCGACGAGCTGGGCGCGGTGAAGATCCGCAACACCGGCGGCGAGCTGATCTACGCGGTGCCCAGCGAGGGCGGCTTCCGCACCCCGCAGGCCCCGCTCGGCGAGTCCGCGAAGGAGGAGCGCATGCGGCGCCTCTCCGGGGAGCTGCTGATCTCGGCGGAGGCTTCCGCGAACCTCGTCGTCCTGCGCACCCCGCCGGGGGCGGCCCAGTTCCTCGCCTCCGCGATCGACCAGGCCGAACTCCGGGAGATCCTGGGCACGATCGCGGGCGACGACACCCTGATGCTGATCAGCCGCGACCCGGCGGGCGGCCAGGCCCTGGCGGACCATCTGCTGCGCCTGGCCCAGAAGGAGAGCTGAGCCGCTCCAGCCCTCCCCCCCCAGGTACGCGGGCGCCGGAAATCCGATGTCGGAGCCGGTGCCCGCGGACGTAGCCTCGGGGCGTGTTCCCACTCGTCCTCGCCGTCTGGGCGTGCACCGTGGCCGCCGCCGTGTACGCGGGCATCGGCCTGCGCCGACGGCGCCGGACCCGGCTGGGCCGGGAGATCACGGCCCGGGTGGCCGGGCTCGACCTCGACCCGTACTTCGCGGCCATGATCCTGCGGGAGGGGACCGAGGCGGCGGCCGCCGAACTGCTTCTGGGCGGGTACGTCCGCATGGACGCCGAGGGCCTGGTCCGTCCGACGGAAGAGGGCCCGGACCGGGCCCGGACGCCCGCGCACCCGCTGCCCGCCGCCCTGCTCGACGCGGTGCGCCGCTACCGGGACACGCCGGGGTCGTTCCGCTGGATCGACCGCCACGACACCGAGTACGGCGAGCGCAGCCTCGCCTTCTGGTACGACCGGTTCGCCCTGCTGCCCCCGGTGACCCGGATGCCGAAGGAGAAGGACCGGCCGTTGCTGGGATGCCTCACCCTCCTGGTCGTCGTACTGCAAGCCGAGGCTAGTAGCGGGTGACGGCCAGCGCCCCGGACTCCGTGCCGATCGCGATGTGCGGCCTGCGGCGGGGGTTGGCCCAGCGCAGGATCGCGCGCATGGCCCGCTCCGGCACGGACACACAACCCGCCGTGGCACCCTTGCCGTTGACGTGCAGGAAGATGCCCGCGCCCCGGCCGCGTACCGGCCGCTCGTAGTTGAAGCCGATGAGCAGCGCGTGCGCGTACTGCTTCTCGTACGTCACCAGGTGCTCCGCCTCGCCCGGCGCGCAGTCCGCCGGCAGCGGCTCCACCCAGCGGTTGTAGCTGGCGGACGCGTTGTCCTGGCACCACCACGAACGGTCCGTCACCCGCCGGTAGCGGTACTCCGTCCCGGCCGGTGCGCGGCGGATCCCGAAGGCGTACGGGAGCTCGTACAGGCCCGCCGGCGTCGTGCTGGTGCCCTGGGTGCGGGTCGCGCCCTCGGTCAGGCCGTTCGCGCCGAATCGCGCCTCGGCGCTGCCGGCCTCGAACCAGCGCCCCGCCCGCCGGTCCCACCAGGTCACCCGTCCCGTCGTGGATCCGGGTGCGGGCGCGACGGCGGTGATCAGCTGGCTGCCGCCGCCCGTCTCGGTGAGACGGGCAGGCAGCGGCGCGGACCCGTACGGGCCGGGCGGAAGCAGGGTGGTGACGATCAGTGAGCCCGTGACGAGAGCGGTACGCAGCACATGTCAGACGGTACGGGGCGGAAGGGGCAGCGGCAGCGCAGGCAGGCCGTCGAGGCTCGACCCGATGAAGTCCTTCTTCTCGCAGTACTCCGCGAACTCCTCGTCCGTCTTGCGGCCGAAGTACTCCGCGTGGAGGGTGCGCTCGCCCTGGTACTCCATCAAGGGGACGGCGTACCCGCACACATCGGCGATCCGGCGGGCTCGCACGACGATGACCGCCCGGGCGGACGGCCCGTCGGCCTCGCCGAACAGCGCGATCAGCTCACCCCAGCGGGGGTCGTCGCGGAAGACCGCCTCGCCCTCGCCGTGGATGCGCACGATGTTCGGCGGACCGGAGAACGCGCACCACATCAGGGTGATCCGGCCGTTCTCGCGGACGTGGGCGATGGTCTCGGCGCCGCTGCCGCCGAAGTCGAGGTACGCGAGCGTCCGGTCGTCGATGACGACGAGGGTCCCGGCGCGGCCCTTGGGGGACAGGTTGACGTGGCCGTCACCCGCGAGCGGGGCGGTGGCGGTGAAGAAGACCGGCTGCTCCTCGATGAACGTGCGCAGCCGGCCGTCTATGCGTTCGAATTGCTTTCCCATGCGCCGATTATCGGCCCGGACGGCCGGCCCGGGCCGCGCCTTTCATGTCCCGAGACCCAGCCGGTCGTAGCGCAGGGCCAGTTGGTAGTCGTCGAAGAGGTACGCGGACCGCTCCAGCAGGGCGCCCAGCTCGGCCGCCTCCGCCTGCCTCGCCAGCAGAGTGCGCTGCCACTCCCACGCCCGTACGGTGCCCTCGGCGAGCTCGCGCAGACCGGGATCCCGTACGTCCAGCAGGCTGAGCGCGGCCCGCAGCGCGGCGACGCCGCCCTGGGCCCTCAGCAGGTGGAACGCGGCCCGGCGGGTGTGGGTCGGCCGGTCGGGGGCGACGCGCGCGGTCAGCCAGTCGGCGGGCAGCGGCCCCGCTGTGGCGCGCAGGCTCCGGGAGACCTCGCGGGCCACTCCCGGCCACGGGTCGTCGAGCAGCGATCGCAACAGCTGCTCGTCGTCCGCGTCCAACAGCCGCAGCCCGGCGACGGCGGCCGCCCGCACCGCGCCGGCGGGGTGCCCCAGCAGGGCGCGCAGCAGCGGCCCGTCCTCGCGGCGGGCGCACTCGGCGAAGCCGGTGACCGCGTACGGGGTCACCCGGCCCGGGTCGGCGACCAGCTCGCGGCAGCGGGCGTATGGGTCGCCGCCGTCCTGGCGGACCAGCCAGCGGGCACAGGCCCGGACCAGCCCGGAGCAGTCGGTGAGGTACTCCCCGGCCTCGGCGGCCCGGCCGGCCCCGCGCAGGGCGGTGACCCCGCTGGCGCGGACCATCGGGATGTGGGCGCCGAGCAGGGAGTCGACCGCCCGGTCGTCCGGCCCGTCGACGGCCATGGCGGCGAGCGCGGCGTCCGCCCACATCCGGGCGGTCGGCGGATCCAGCTCGGCGGCGGCCTGCCGGGCGAGTTCCCGTACGCCGAACTGCCCGCTCTCCAGTGCTACCCGCGCGGCGAACCGCCGGGTCGGCAGGTCCGCGCTCTCACGCAGCTCGGCTTGCACGGGCCGGCCGCGCATCGCCTCGGGGAGCAGCGCCAGGGCCCAGGCGCCGTGCTCGCGGCGGCCCAGCCGCAGGAGGAGCGGCGTCAGCCGGCGCAGGGTGCCCGCGGGGTCGGCGGTCAGTGCCGCGTGCAGCACGCGCCGGGCCTGTTCCCGTACGGCCGGAACCCAGTCGGTGCAGCGGATCGCGACGAGTTCGGGCACCGGGTCCGGCGCCCGGAGCGCGCCCTCGCGGACATGGCCGTCGGGGTGGCACAGCGCCACCACGTGCAGGCCTTCCACGTGCCGGCCGTCGTACGCGGTTCCGTACCGCCAGCGATGGATATCGCGCACCCCCTGGTCGAAGGCGATCCACGTGTCCGCCACGCCCTCGGGGAGCGGCACCGGTGTGTGACCGGGATCCCCGCCGTCCAGCAGGCGCTCGGCGATCTCGCGCCCCGCCCATATCGCCCGTTCCCGCCTCGCGCTCATGCGGCCACCCCCTGTTGTCCTTACCGCTGAGGGTAGGCAACCGCGTGGCCGTCACGCCTCCGATATTTCCGCTGGTCAGGCCGCACGGCGAGGGTTGATTGACGAAACATACGGAGCAGTGCATAGTTATGCCTGTCGTTGATTGCACCGTAAGGAGAAGCCCGTGGCCGAGCGCGTCGTACTCGCCTATTCAGGCGGCCTGGACACCTCCGTCGCCATCGGCTGGATCGCCGAGGAGACGGGCGCCGAGGTCATCGCGGTCGCCGTGGACGTCGGTCAGGGCGGCGAGGACCTGGACGTCATCCGCAAGCGCGCCCTCGCCTGCGGTGCCGTCGAGGCCGAGGTCGCGGACGCCAAGGACGAGTTCGCCGACGAGTACTGCCTCCCGGCGATCAAGGCGAACGCCCTCTACATGGACCGCTACCCGCTGGTCTCGGCGCTCTCCCGGCCGGCGATCGTCAAGCACCTGGTCGCCGCCGCGAAGAAGCACAACGCCTCGATCGTCGCCCACGGCTGCACCGGCAAGGGCAACGACCAGGTCCGCTTCGAGGCCGGCATCGCCGCCCTCGGCCCCGACCTCACGTGCATCGCCCCGGTCCGCGACTACGCCATGACCCGGGACAAGGCGATCGCCTTCGCCGAGAAGGCCGACCTGCCGATCGCGACGACCAAGAAGTCCCCGTACTCCATCGACCAGAACGTCTTCGGGCGCGCCGTCGAGACGGGCTTCCTGGAGGACATCTGGAACGCGCCGATCGAGGACATCTACGAGTACACCTCGAACCCGGCCGTCCCGCGCGAGGCCGACGAGGTCGTCATCTCCTTCGAGGCCGGCGTCCCGGTCGCCATCGACGGCAGGCCCGTCACCGTGCTCCAGGCCATCCAGCAGCTCAACGAGCGCGCCGGAGCCCAGGGCATCGGCCGGATCGACATCGTCGAGGACCGCCTCGTCGGCATCAAGTCCCGTGAGGTGTACGAGGCCCCGGGCGCGATCGCGCTGATCACCGCCCACCAGGAGCTGGAGAACGTCACCGTCGAGCGCGAGCTGGCCCGCTACAAGCGGCAGGTCGAGCAGCGCTGGGGCGAGCTGGTCTACGACGGCCTGTGGTTCTCCCCGCTGAAGCGGGCGCTGGACGGCTTCATCAACGAGGCCAACCAGCACGTCACCGGTGACATCCGGATGACCCTGCACGGCGGCCGCGCCGTCGTCACCGGCCGGAAGTCGGCCGAGTCGCTGTACGACTTCAACCTGGCGACCTACGACTCGGGCGACACCTTCGACCAGTCCAAGGCCCAGGGCTTCATCGAGATCTTCGGTCTCTCCTCGAAGATCGCGGCCCGCCGCGACCTCGGCTGAGCCGTACAGCGCAGTACCAACGCGCAGTAACGACACGCAGTAGAACGGACGGCCTCCCCGTTACCTCCGCGGCGGGGAGGCCGTTGCACACCCGAAGCCATGCAGTCTTGAGGAGCAGTAGCTGTGAGCAGCAACAACGGTGACGTCCGGCTCTGGGGCGGGCGCTTCGCCGACGGCCCGGCCGAGGCCCTCGCGAAGCTGTCCGCGTCGGTCCACTTCGACTGGCGCCTCGCGCCGTACGACATCGCGGGCTCCCGCGCCCACGCCCGCGTGCTGCACAAGGCCGGGCTGCTCACCGCCGAAGAGCTGGAGCGCATGGTTGCCGGCCTCGACCAGCTCGAAGCCGATGTGGCCGACGGCTCCTTCACCGGCACCATCGCCGACGAGGACGTGCACACCGCCCTGGAACGCGGCCTGCTGGAGCGGCTCGGCGCCGACCTCGGCGGCAAGCTGCGGGCCGGCCGGTCCCGCAACGACCAGGTGGCCACGCTCTTCCGGATGTACCTGCGCGACCACGCCCGGATCGTCGGCGGCCTGATCGCGGACCTCCAGGACGCGCTGGTCGGCCTCGCCGAGAGCCACGCGGACGTGGCGATGCCCGGCCGGACCCACCTCCAGCACGCGCAGCCGGTGCTCTTCGCGCACCACGTACTGGCCCACGTGCAGTCCCTGTCCCGGGACGCGGAGCGGCTGCGGCAGTGGGACACCCGGACCGCGGTGTCCCCGTACGGCTCGGGCGCGCTGGCCGGCTCCTCGCTGGGCCTGGACCCGGAGGCGGTCGCCGCCGACCTGGGCTTCGAGCGGGGCTCGGTCGGCAACTCGATCGACGGCACGGCCTCGCGCGACTTCGTCGCCGAGTTCGCCTTCATCACCGCGATGATCGGGATCAACCTCTCCCGGATCGCGGAGGAGATCATCATCTGGAACACGAAGGAGTTCTCCTTCGTGACGCTGCACGACGCCTTCTCGACCGGGTCGTCGATCATGCCGCAGAAGAAGAACCCGGACATCGCGGAGCTGGCGCGCGGCAAGTCGGGCCGTCTCATCGGCAACCTGACCGGCCTGCTGGCCACCCTCAAGGCGCTGCCGCTGGCGTACAACCGGGACCTCCAGGAGGACAAGGAGCCGGTCTTCGACTCCTGCGACACCCTTGAGGTCCTGCTGCCGGCCTTCACCGGGATGATGGCCACCCTCACGGTCAACCGCGAGCGGATGGAGGAGCTGGCTCCGGCGGGCTTCTCGCTCGCCACCGACATCGCGGAGTGGCTGGTCAAGCAGGGCGTGCCGTTCCGGGTGGCACACGAGGTGGCCGGCGAGTGCGTCAAGGTCTGCGAGGTGCTCGGGATCGAGCTCGACGAGCTGACGGACGAGCAGTTCACGAAGATCTCGGAGCACCTGACCCCCGAGGTCCGGACCGTCCTGAACGTCAAGGGCGCCCTGGCCTCGCGCAACGGCCGCGGCGGCACCGCCCCGTCGGCGGTCGCCGTCCAGCTGACCGAGCTGAAGGCGGACCTGGTCATCCAGCACGCCTGGGCGGCCCACAAGCAGTAGCCGCCGTGCCCGGAGGGGCGGGGGGGGGGCCCGGGGCCCCCCCCCCCCCCCCGCCGGGGGGGGGGGCGGGCGCCCGGGGGGGGGGGGCCCCCCCCCCCCCCCGCGGGGCCCGGCCCCCCCCCCCCCCCCCCCCCCCCCGCCCCCCCCCCCCC
>NZ_JBICZH010000005.1:0-202324 GCF_043201995.1 Streptomyces sp. NPDC048258 | reverse complement strand
GGCCGCCGGGGGGGCCCCCCCCCCCGGCGCCCCGGGCCCGGGGGGGGGGGGGGGGCCCCGGGGCCCCCCCCCGCCCCTCCGGCGTGCGGGGGTGCCGGCAGACGGTGGTGATCGAGAACGGCCCGTCCCTGTCGGCGCGCGGCCTCCCCCGGCGCGGCCGACGCGGCGCCTACGCCGCCCAGTCCGCCAGCGCGTCGAAGTCGGGCCGGGTCAGCCCGATCCGCTCGTCGACGCGCAGCAGCAGCGCCTGCGCCGGGTGCAGCTGGTCGACGTACTCGTGGTCCATGGCCGTGATGTCGTCGTCGATCCAGGCGAAGGGCCGGGAGCCCGCGTACTCCAGGATGTACTGGGTCTTCCAGAAGGTGCCGCGCGGCGCCCGGCCGTGCATCACCGGCCAGTCGATGAAGGGGAGCCGGGGCAGGCCCAGGTGCGGGGCTATCCAGTCGTTGGCCTCGTCCTTCCAGGTCGTGGCCCAGACCAGTTCGTACGCGTCCGCCAGCGCGAGCAGCTCCGCACCGTGGCCGGGGTTCAGCCAGACCCGCAGGGGCTTCGCGCTCTCGGCCTGCGTCCAGCCCGTCGGGCGCATCCGGTGGGTCGTGTAGCCCTCGGGGCGGCGATGGGCCTCGGCCGCGTAGGGGTTCAGCGGTCCGTCGACGTCGATCAACAGCAGCGGCTTCATCGGCTTCATCTCTGCAGGATTCCTTTCAGGCTGCCCGCGTGCAGCTCATTTGTCGATCGAATGAGACATTGAAGTCTCATTCGGGTTATGCTTGTCTCATGGCCATGGATCGTGACCAGGTGCTCCGCGACGCGGCCGCCCTGCTTTCCCGCAAGTCGACCGCCACGATGGACGAGGTCGCCCGCGCCGCCGGGATCGGGCGCGCGACGCTCCACCGGCACTTCGCCGGGCGCGACGCCCTCGTACGGGCCCTCGAAGAACTCGGCATCCGGGAGTTCGAGATGGCCTTCGACAACGCCTGCCTGGACGAAGGAAGCGCGGTCGACGCGCTGCGCAGGCTCGTCGCCGAGACCGAGCCCAACGCGGAGCTGCTGGCCTTCCTCGTCACCGAGAACCAGCTGTTCGAGGGCGACCAGGTCAACGAGGGCTGGGCCCGCCTCGACGCCCGCGTCGGCGCGCTCTTCCGGCGCGGCCAGGCCGAGGGCGACATCCGGATCGACCTGAGCCCCGCCTGGCTCACGGAGGCCCTCTACGGCCTCATCGGCACCTGCGCCTGGGCCGTCATGGACGGCCGGGTCGCGGCCAAGGACTTCCAATACATGATCATCGAGCTGCTGCTCGGTGGCGCACGACGGAGTGTGGAGTGATGAGCAGGACCGAACAGCTCGACCGGCAGACGGGGACGGAAGGCAGGAGCCCCGGGCGCTGGCTGGCGCTCTCCGTGCTGGTGCTGGCCGTGCTGCTGGTCGCGGTGGACGCCACCGTACTCGGTCTCGCCACCCCGTCCCTCTCCGAGGACCTCAAGCCGTCCGGCACCCAGTTGCTGTGGATCGGCGACATCTACTCCTTCGTCATCGCCGGACTGCTCGTCTCCATGGGCTCCCTCGGCGACCGCATCGGCCGCAAGAAGCTGCTCCTGGCCGGCGCCACCGCCTTCGGCGCCGTCTCCGTCCTCAACGCCTACGCGACCAGCCCCGAGATGATGATCGTCGCCCGTGCCCTGCTCGGCGTGGCCGGCGCGACCCTGATGCCGTCCACCCTCGCGCTGATCCGCAACATCTTCCACGACCCCCGGGAACGCAGCCTCGCCATCGGCATCTGGGGCGCCACCGCCTCCGCCGGCGCGGCCGTGGGTCCGGTCGTCGGCGGGGCCCTGCTCCAGCACTTCTGGTGGGGCTCGGTCTTCCTCATCAACCTGCCCGTGATGGCCGCCCTGGTCATCGTCGGCATCAAGCTGCTGCCCGAGTCCAGGAACCCGGTCGCCGGGCCCTGGGACCTGGTCAGCGTCGGCCTCTCCCTCGTCGGCGTCATCGGCGTCGTGTACGCCGTCAAGGAGGTCGCCACCCACGGCGCGACCTGGGGCGTCTGGGCCGCTGCCGTCATAGGCGCCGGGTGCCTGTACGCCTTCGTGCGCCGCCAGTTCACCCTGCCGTCGCCGCTGCTCGACATGCGGCTCTTCAAGCACCGCGGCTTCTCCGGCGCGGTCCTCGCCGACCTGCTCACCGTCTTCGGCCTCTCCGGACTGGTCTTCTTCCTCTCCCAGTTCCTCCAGCTCGTCCAGGGCCGCGACCCGCTGGAGGCGGGGCTGGCCGAACTGCCCGCCGCCATCGGCGCGGTGGTCACCGGCCTGGTCGCCGGGCGGTACGCCCGCCGGTACTCCGTACGGTCCGTCGTCGCCGGCGGCCTCGCCGCCATCGGCCTGGCCCTCGCCGTGCTCACCGTGATCCACAAGGAGACCGGCTACCCGCTGCTCGGCGCCGCCCTGCTCGCCGTCGGCCTCGGCGCCGGCTTCTCCTTCACCGTCACCGCCGACGTCATCCTCTCCAGCGTGCCCAAGGAGCAGGCCGGTTCGGCCTCGGCCGTCTCCGAGACGGCGTACGAACTCGGCGCCGCCCTCGGGATCGCCCTGCTCGGCTCCGTCGTGACCGGCGTCTACCAGGGCTTCACCGCCCCGGCCTCCGTCGCCGCACCCGTCGCCGACGCCGCCCACGAATCCCTCGGCGGGGCCGTCGAGGTGGCCAGGTCGCTGGATCCGCACACCGCCGAGGTGATGGTCGGCGCCGCCCAGGAGGCCTTCGTCGACGGGCTGAGGCTCGCCTCCGGCGTCGGCGCGGCCGTGCTGCTGGCCACCGCCGGGGCGGCCTGGTTCCTGCTCAAGGGGCAGAAGCTCCAGGGCGGCATCGAGCACTGACGTCCCACCAGGAGGTGGTGTCCCGGCCGGAGTTGACAGTTCGTCGAACCGCGGGACACCATCCCGGCGATGGAGATCAACGATCTGACCCCGGCGGAGCGCCGCGTATGGGACTCCTTCCCGCGCGGTGAGGGCGTCGACTTCCGGGAGGGCCCCGACGAGACCGGAGCCACGGGGGAGACCTGGGGACCCGAGCGGACCGTACGCGCCGAGGTGCTCACCGCCCTGCTCCTGAGCGGCCCCAACGCCGAGGGACAGGTCGCCGGGCTCAACATCAGGGGCGCCCGGATCACCGGCAAGCTGAACCTCAAGTACGCCGTCGTCGAGCACCCGATCCGGCTGCGCGCCTGCTGGTTCGAACGCAAGCCCCTGCTCTACGGAGCCCAGCTGCGGGTCTTCGTGGCCAACGACTCCACCCTCCCCGGTCTGACCGCGGACACCGTCCGCGTCGACGTCGCGCTCAAACTGTCCTGCTGCCGGATCACCGGACCCGTCCGGCTCGCCGGGGCCCGGATAGCCGGCGGCCTCTTCCTGCGCCGGGCGGTCATCGGCGCTCCGCCGACCGGTGAGGAGGCGGCGGAAGAGACCCCGGAGCCCCCGCTCCAGGTCAGCCACGCCGACATAGGCACCGACGTCATCGCCATGGAACTCACCGTCCACGGCCAGACCCGGATCAACGGCACCACGGTCGGCGGCCAGATCAACCTCAACGACTCGCGCCTGCTGGCCCCCGGCGGCATCGCGCTGCACGCCGAGAACCTGACCGTCGGCACCGATCTGCGGGGCCATCGACTGGAGGCCCACGGCCTGGTCAACCTCACGGGCTCCCGCATACCGGGCCAGCTCTACCTCGGCCGCGCCGCCTTCAGCAACCCCGACGGGGTCGCCCTGCGCGCCTCCAGCTGCGTCGTCGGCGAGGTGTGGCTGAGCTCCTGCGACACGATCCAGGGCGTGGTGAGCCTGCGCCGCTCCCAGTTCGACCTGCTGCACGTGCCGACCGAGACCTGGCCCGAGCAGATCCGCATCGACGGCCTCACCTACCGCACCCTCGCCCCGCACCTGCCCGCCGAGGAGCGGCTGCCCGCCCTGGAACGCGAGGAGTCCGGCTACCTCCCGTACGCCTACGAGCAGCTCGCCGCCGCCTACCGTACGGCGGGAGACGAGGCGGCCGCCCGGACCGTCCAGCTCGCCAAACTGCGCCGGCACCGGCGCACCCTGCCCCGGCACGCCAGGCTCTGGGGGCTGCTCCAGGACGCCACCGTCGGCTACGGTTTCCGGCCGCTGCGCGCCGCGGTCTGGCTGTTGGCGCTGCTGCTGACGGGGACGACCGCGTACGGTTTCCACCCGCCGAGGGAGCTCAAGACGGGGGAGGCGCCGGAATTCAACCCGGTGTTCTACACGATCGACCTGATGCTGCCGATCATCGGCTTCGGCCAGGAGGGGGCCTTCGCGCCGAGCGGCTGGTACCAGTGGCTGTCGTACGTGCTGATCGTGACCGGCTGGGTCCTCGCCACGACGACCGCGGCGGGCGTCAGCCGGTCACTCCAGCGATAGTGGAACGGCTTCAGGCCGCCTTCGCCTTGGTGGCGTACATGTCCACGTACTCCTGGCCCGAGAGCCGCATGACCTCGGCCATCACCGAGTCGGTGACCGCGCGCAGCACGTACCGGTCGCGGTCCATGCCCTCGTAGCGGGAGAACTCCATCGGCTCGCCGAAACGGACGGTGACCCGGCCCGGGCGCGGCATCCCGGCGCCGCCGGGCTGGAGCTTGTCGGTGCCGATCATCGCGAACGGGACCACGGGGGCGCCGGTCATCAGGGTCAGGCGGGCGATGCCGGTGCGGCCGCGGTAGAGCCGGCCGTCGGGGGAGCGGGTGCCCTCCGGGTAGATGCCGAAGATCTTGCCCTCTTCGAGGATCCGGCGACCGGTCATCAGGGCCGCGACCCCGCCGTTGGCACCGTCACGGTCGACGGGGATCATGCCGGCGCCGGTGAAGAACCAGGCCATCGCGCGGCCCTTGACGCCCTTGCCCGTCACGTACTCGTCCTTGCCGATGAAGTGGACCGTACGGTCGCACACCAGCGGAAGGATCATGGAGTCGATGAAGGTGAGGTGGTTGCCCGCCAAAATCACCGGTCCGGTGCCCGGGATGTTCTCGATGCCCTCCACACGGGTGCGGAACATCAGGCGCATGACCGGTCCGACAGTGGCTTTGATGAGGCGCGTACGGAACAACGTGGGCCCTCCGGCATCGAAAAGCGGTTCTCGCACCCACCACAGAGCGGTAGTGCAGGTGAGGACGATACTCGCGGGTCAGCTCTGATCGCACATCGGGTTCACACGACGGATACGCAGTGTTGACGCACGTTTCCGCCATGTTCTCCGTGTGCTGGCCCTCCAGACATGCCCTCTTGCCTACGATCGGCACGCAGATTCGGGCCTTTTCACAACGGGGAGTGGCACTCATGACACAGGGTGGGGCAGCGCGGCGCACGGTCCTGGGGGCGGCGGTCCTGGCGGCCGGTACCGGAATCACCGGATTGGCCGCGGGAACCGCCGCGGCCTCGGAGGCGGGCCACGGCGAGGGAGGCTTCCGCGACCTCCCCCACCCCACGGTGATCGGCCACCGCGGGGCCAGCGGCTACCGGCCGGAGCACACGCTCGGCTCCTACCAGCTCGCGCTCGACCTGGGCGCCGATGTCATCGAGCAGGACCTGGTCCCGACGCGCGACGGGCACCTGGTGTGCCGCCACGAGAACGAGATCGGCGGCACGACCGACGTCGCCGACCACCCCGAGTTCGCCTCCCGCCGCACCACCAAGTCCGTGGACGGCGTCTCGGTCACCGGCTGGTTCACCGAGGACTTCACCCTCGCCGAGCTCAAGACCCTGCGTGCGAAGGAACGTATCCCCGCCGTCCGCCAGCGCAACACGCTCTACGACGGCCAGTGGGCCGTGCCCACCTTCGAAGAGGTGCTGCGCTGGGCCGACCGCGAGGGCAAGCGCCGCGGCAAGCGGGTCTGGCTGCACGTCGAGACCAAGCACCCCAGCTACTTCCGGGCGCTGGGCCTCGGCCTGGAGGAGCCCCTCGCGAAGCTGCTGCGCCGCTACGGGCGCGACGGCCGGAACGCCGCCCTCTTCCTCCAGTCCTTCGAGCCCTCCAGCATCCAGCGGCTCTCCCGGCTGGTGTCGGCGCCCCGCGTCGTCCTGCTCTCCGCGGCGAACACCCGTCCGTGGGACTTCGAACAGGCCAAGGACCCGCGTACGGTCGCGGACCTGGTCGAGCCCGAGGGGCTGCAGTGGATCGCGGGCTTCGCCCAGGGCATCGGCCCGACCATGGACCTGATCCTCCCGCGCGACGCGGCCGGCAAGCTCGGCGCCCCGACCACCCTGGTCAAGGACGCCCACGCCCACGGCCTGCTGCTGCACCCCTACACCGCGCGCAACGAGAACAGCTTCCTGCCGGCCGACTACCGCAAGGGCACGGATCCGGCCGCGTACGGGGACGCCTTCGGCGCCTTCCGGACGTACTTCGAACAGGGCATCGACGGAATCTTCACGGACAACCCGGACACCGGGCTGCTCGCGGCGGAGGCCTTCCGCCCGGGCCGACGCCCCGTCAACCGCTGAGCGGACCTTCCCGAACGAGTGGGGGGGGGGGGGGGGGGGGGGCGCCCCCCCGCCCCCCCCCCCCCCCCCACTCGTCCCGCCCGGCATGGACCTGCTGAAGGCTGACCTCTTCGATAAGCTCGGCCCCCTGCTCTCCGCGGAGGCCGCCGCGGAGGCCCCGGGCACCGGGGTGGACGCGGCCGACCTTGAACAAGCCGTCTGGGTCAGGCTGCTGGAGAGCGGCCCGCGCGACCCGGACCCCGACGGCCGCGCCCGCTGGCTGCGCCGGGCGGTGCGCGCCGAGGCCCGGCTCGCGCGGCGGCGCGCCCGGCGCGAGATCCCCTACGGGGCGGCCCCCGCGGACGGGGGCGGCGAACCGGAGGACGCCCTCCTGCACGGCGAGGCGAACCGGGCCCTCCGGTCGGCGGTCGCCCGATTGCCCGGGCGCTGTCCGGAGCTCATGAAGGCACTTCTTTCGCCCAGAGACCTCACTTACCGTGAAATCGCAGGAGAGTTGGGTATCTCACAAGGAAGTTTGGGGCCCGTCCGTTCCCGTTGCCTGGGATGTCTGCGCAGAATGCTGGCTGCAGAGGTTGCGGCTCCTGGCCTGCGGGGAAAGGAGCGGTAGACCAACGGGCAACCAGGTGAGCGGGAGGCATGCGCACATGGGCATGAGCGTGACCATTTCGGCGGCGGCTGCCGAGGACGCTGAGCAGATCTTCAAGCTGCAGTACCTGGCCTTCCAGCGGGAGGCCGAGCTGTACGGCAACTACCTCATCCAGCCGCTCACCCAGTCCCTGGACTCCCTCAAGGGCGAGCTGGCGACGGACACCGTGCTGGTGGCCCGGCTCGGCGACGAGGTCGTCGGCACCGTGCGCGGCAGCGTCGACGAGGACGGCACCGGGAAGATCGCCAAGCTGTGCGTCCATCCGCGTCTTCAGGGCCACGGTCTCGGCGCGCGCCTGCTGCGCGCCGTCGAGGAGGCCCTCGCGGGGGACAGTGCCACCACCCGGTTCCGCCTGCACACCGGGCACAAGAGCGAGTCCAACCTGCGGCTCTACCGCAAGGCGGGCTACACCCAGGTCGGCGGCCGCACGGCCTCCGACGGCGTGCAGCTGGTGATCCTGGAGAAGGACGCCAAGGACACCGACTTCGCGGTCAGCGCCTAACCCTTCTCGGCCTGACCCTTCTTGGCCCAACCCTTCTCGCGCAGCCAGAGCATCCCGGTGATCGGCAGGATCACCGGGATGAACAGGTAGTCCATCCCGTAGCCCGACCACACGGTCGCGTCGGGGAAGGCGTCCGGGCGCACCAGGGTCCAGGTGCCCACCGTCAGGACGCCGGCCAGCTCGGCGGCGCAGCAGACGAGCGCCGCCCTGCGGGCCGTCTCCCCGCCGCGCACCAGTGAGTACGTGATGAACGCGTAGGCCAGCGCCGCCACCGCGGACAGCGAGTACGCGAGCGGCGCCCGGTCGAACTCGGTGGAGATCTGGTAGGCCGACCGCGAGACCGCGCCGACCACCATCACCCCGTACAGCCACACCAGGAGCAGCCCCGGCCCGGAGACGAGCCGCTTGCGTCCGGCGGGAGTGGCGGTCGTCGTGTCAGGCACCGGCGGTTCCCCAGATGTCGTAGAGCCGTACTTCGAGGACGGCGAGGACGACCGCGCCCGCGGCCACCGTCACCGAGCCCCACTTGGTCCGCTCGGTCAGCGAGAGCATCCCGGCGGCCGGCACCGCCGCGAAGGCGCCCACCAGGTAGGCCACGAAGATGACCGTGCCCTCGTCGGGCTTCTCGCCCCGGCCCAGCTGGACCAGACCGATCACCAGCTGGGCCAGGACCAGTACGGTCACCACGGCCATGCCGATGAAGTGCCAGTCCTTGGTCGGCTGGTCCCGCCATGCGGCGTGACCGCACCAGGCGGCGAGGGCGAGTGCGGCCACGCCTATGGCGACCGTCAGGGCGTCGAGCATGCAGCGAGGGTATTACGGGCCGAGGGCCCCGACGCGCGCACCCCTTGCCACGTGCCCTGCCGAAGGGCGCGCCCTTCCTGCTCGCCGCGCGGCAGGCACGAGGACCGTGGCCTTGACCACAGCGCGCCCCGCCGCCGAACTCGACTCGGACCTGGTCGTACGGGACCTGTCGGCCGTGTCCGCGCAGGTCGGAGCGGACGGTCCGACCACCGGGACCGAAGGCCGGGCCGGACCGTCGTTGTCCGGTATGCGGTCGGTTTCCGTCCGCTATCCGGACACCGTTGATCGGTGAACCGGCATGTCTGGTTTACTTGGGCCCATGACCACGACGAGCAGCCGCACCCCTGCGACCGAGGCGACGATGACGCCCGGTGCTCGTTGTATGTGTCGAATGCGCGCCTTCTGAGGGCCCCTTCCGCACGCCTCGCGCCCCGAAGCGAGACCGGCCGAGCCTGTCCATCTGTCCCGGACCGCTCCTGCCCCGCGCACGCGCCGATACCGCTGAATCATCCGGTTTCGACCCGTATCGCGTCCCCAGATGTTTGCCCCGTGCCCGGCACCGCTTTGCCGTGCACTCGACAGCGACGGAAATCCTGTGATCACCACATCGGGCCTCACGAAGGTCTACCAGTCCCGTGGCCGCGAGGTCACCGCCCTGGACGGCGTGGACCTCCACGTCCGCGAGGGCGAGGTCTACGGAGTCATCGGCCAGAGCGGCGCCGGCAAGTCCTCCCTGATCCGCTGCGTGAACCTGCTGGAGCGCCCCACCACCGGCACCGTGAGCGTCGACGGAGTCGACCTCACCGCGCTGGCGGGCCGCGGCCGCCGCGCCGGCAAGGAGCTCCGCGAGGCCCGCAGCCGCATCGGCATGGTCTTCCAGCACTTCAACCTGCTGTCCTCGCGCACCGTCCAGGGCAACATCGAGCTGCCCCTGGAGATCCTCGGCGTCTCCGGCCGCGAGCGCTCCCGCAAGGCCCTGGAACTCCTCGACCTGGTCGGCCTCGCCGACAAGGCCAAGGCCTACCCCACCCAGCTCTCCGGCGGTCAGAAGCAGCGCGTCGGCATCGCCCGCGCCCTGGCCGGCGACCCCAAGGTGCTGCTGTCCGACGAGGCCACCAGCGCCCTGGACCCCGAGACCACCCGCTCCATCCTCCAGTTGCTGCGCGACCTCAACCAGCAGCTCGGCCTCACCGTGCTGCTCATCACGCACGAGATGGACGTGGTCAAGTCCGTCTGCGACTCGGCCGCCCTGATGAAGCGGGGCCGGATCATCGAGTCCGGCACCGTCGCCGAACTGCTCGCCACCCCCGGCTCCGAGCTCGCCGGCGAACTCTTCCCCGTCACCGGCGCCGCCACCGGCCCCGACCGGACCGTCGTCGACGTCACCTTCCACGGTGAGGCCGCCGCCCAGCCGGTCATCTCGCAGCTCTCGCGGACGTACAACATCGACATCTCGATCCTCGGCGCCGCGATGGACACCGTGGCCGGCCGCCTGATCGGCCGCATGCGCATCGAACTGCCCGGCCGCTACGAGGACAACGTCGTCCCCGTGGGCTTCCTGCGGGAGCAGGGCCTCCAGGTCGACGTCGTCGACGACTCGATCGACGACGAACTGGCCGCACTGGTCAAGGATGGTGCCAAGTGAACTGGTCCGAGATGCAGCCCCTGCTCACCCAGGGCACCTACGACACCCTCTACATGGTGCTGTGGTCCACCCTGGTCACCATCGTCGGCGGACTGCCGCTCGGGGTTCTGCTCGTCCTGACCGACAAGGGCGGACTGCTGCAGAACCGTTCCGTCAACAAGGTCGTCGGCCAGATCGTGAACATCGGCCGCTCGATGCCGTTCATCATCCTGCTGATCTGGATGATTCCGGTCACCACGTGGGTGATCGGGGTCCTGACCCCCACGCCCACCTACATCGGGCCCACCGCGATGATCGTGCCACTCTCCGTCGGCGCCATCCCCTTCTTCGCCCGTTTGGTCGAGACCTCCGTCCGCGAAGTGGACCACGGTCTGGTCGAGGCCGCCCAGGCGATGGGCGGCGGCATCCCCACCATCGTGTGGAAGGTGCTGTTGCCGCAGGCCCTGCCCTCGCTGATCTCCGGCCTCACCACTACCGTCATCGCCCTCATCGGCTACTCGGCCCTGGCCGGCGCGGTCGGCGGCGGCGGACTCGGCACCCTGGCCGTCACCTACGGCTACCAGCGCTTCGAAGGCGACTTCATGCTCGCCACCGTGGTCGTGCTGGTCGTGCTGGTCACCGCCATCCAGCTGATCGGCGACGGCGCGGTACGACTCCTCGCGCGCCGCGGCCGGGCAGCCTGAACAGACTTTCTCCCCCCATAGCCCGCACTTGTCGTGCTCGGGCGTAGTTCGCACCACCAAGAAAGAGGCACTCTTCGTGCGCAAGAACATCAAGCTCACCGCTGTCGCCGCCGCATCCGCCGCGCTCGCCCTGGGCCTCACCGCCTGCGGCAGCTCCTCCGACCCGGCCGCCAAGAAGGCCGACGGCACGACCGACACCAACGCCGCGCTCGTCGTGGCGGCGTCCCCCACTCCGCACGCGGACATCCTCAAGTTCGTCAAGGACAACCTGGCGGCAAAGGAGGGCCTCAAGCTGGACGTCAAGGAGTTCACCGACTACGTCCTGCCGAACAAGGCCACTCAGGACGGCCAGGTCGACGCCAACTACTTCCAGCACAAGCCGTACCTCGACGACTTCAACGCGAAGAACGGCACCACAATCGTGCCGGTCGTCAACGTGCACCTGGAGCCGCTCGGCCTCTACTCCAAGAAGGTCAAGGGCCTGGCGGACATCAAGTCCGGCCAGACCGTCGCCGTCCCCAACGACAACACCAACGAGGGCCGTGCGCTCCACCTGCTCGCGAACAACGGCCTGATCACCCTCAAGGACGGCGTGGGCACCACCGCCAAGCTGTCCGACATCGCCGACGCCAAGGGCCTGAAGTTCAAGGAGCTGGAGGCCGCCACGCTGCCCCGCGCCCTGTCCGACGTCGACGCGGCCGTGATCAACGGCAACTACGCCATCGAGGCCGACCTCAAGCCCGCCACGGACGCGCTGGCGCTGGAGAAGGCCGAGGGCAACCCCTACGCCAACTTCCTCGCGGTCAAGGACGGCAACCAGGACGACCCGCGGATCCAGAAGCTCGCCAAGCTCCTGAACTCCGACGAGGTCAAGAAGTTCATCGAGGAGAAGTACCGGGGCTCGGTCGTCGCGGCCTTCGGCACCCCGGCCTCCTGAGCCACCGGCCGGATCCGGCCACCCCTTCCGGTCAGGCATCTCGGCCCCGCACGCCCCTGTCGGCGCGCGGGGCCGAGCTCTGCCCGCTCGCGGGCAACCCGGCCCTGCACATCCCCGGGTCGATGCTGCATGCTGTGGCCTACGACCCGCACAAACGGTCCCGCACCACGGTCTCAGGCATGGAGCTGCGCATGACTACCACCTTCCCGGACGTCACCATCAGCACGGACCGGCTGGTGCTGCGCCCCTTCGAGGAAGAGGACGTCACCGCGCTCACCGAGATGATGAACGACGAGAACGTCACCGCCTGGACCTCCGTCCCGCACCCGTACACCCAGGCCGACGCGCGCGGCTGGGCGACGCGGCAGTCCCACGCGGAACGCACCGAGGGCCGCGGCCTCGTCCTCGCCGTCACCGAGTTCCTCACCCACCGACTCGTCGGCATCGTCCACCTCCAGAACACCAACTGGCGCACCCGCTCCACCGAGGTCGGCTACGTCACCGCCCCCTGGGCCAGGGGCGAGGGCTACGCCAGCGAGTCCGTACTCGCCGTCGCCCAATGGCTCTTCCGCGAGCAGGGCTTCGAACGCCTCGAACTGCGCACCCCCGCCGACAACACCGCCTCCCAGCAGGTGGCCCAGAAGATCGGCTGCATCAGCGAGGGCGTCCTGCGCAACGCGTGGATAGTGCGCACGCAGACGGCCGACGGCAGCTGGACCGACACCCGCACCGACCTCATCGTCTGGAGCCTGGTCCCCGAGGACCTCGACGACGCGGAGGGGTACGGCGACTACGGCGACGGATACGACGCCTACACGGCGGACACCGCCTACGGACAGCGGGCCGACGCGACCGGCCACCCCGTCGGCGCCGACTGGAAATGACCCGATGACCAGGTAGTCTCACCGTGCCCGACCCTCCCGACGAAACTTCGCCTGCCCCCACCCCAGGAGACTGACGACGATGGCCGACCGGGTCACGGTGATCGGCTGGGACGGCTCGCCCCTGACCGCGGCCGCCCGGTCCGCGCTCTCCGCCGCCACCCTCGTGGCCGGCGCGGCCCACCACCTCGCCCTCCCCGAGGTCCCGCCCACCGCCGAACGCATCCGCCTCGGCAGCCTCGGACTCGCCGCCCGCCGCATCGCCGGACACCGCGGCACCGCCGTCGTCTTCGCCGACGGGGACCCCGGCTTCTTCGGAGTCGTACGCACCCTGCGCGCTCCCGAGCACGGCCTGGAGGTCGAGGTCGTCCCGGCCGTCTCCTCCGTCGCCGCCGCCTTCGCCCGCGCCGGCATGCCCTGGGACGACGCCCAGGTCGTCGTCGCCCACCCCCGCACCCTGCGCCGCGCCGTCAACGTCATCCGCGCCCACGGCAAGGTCGCCGTCCTCACCTCGCCCGGCGCCGGCCCCGCCGAACTCGCGCTGCTCCTCGACGGAGTCCACCGCACCTTCGTCATCTGCGAGGAACTCGGCACCGACAAGGAGCAGGTGAGCATCCTCACCTCCGACCGGGCCGCCGACCACACCTGGCGCGACCCGAACGTCGTCATCGTCATCGGCGGTGGCGGACAGGCCCTGGCAGCCGAACCGGGCTGGCTGCTCGGCCAGAGCCCGGCCCAGTCCCAGTCCGCCGGACGCGGCTGGGCCAGGCCCCAGGCCGACACGGGAGAAGGGGAGTCCGCGCAGCTGCGCGCCGCACAGCTCGCCCGGCTCGGCCCCCGTACCGGCGACCTCGTCTGGGACATCGGCGCCGGCTCCGGCGGCGTCGCCGTGGACGCCGCCGCGCTCGGCGCCGCGGTCATCGCCGTGGACGCCGACCCGGGTGCCTGTGAACGCGTAACCGCCGCCGCCCGCAAGCGAGGCGTGCAGCTCCAGGTCGTCGCCGGACGCGCGCCCCACGTACTGGAGAACCTGCCCGAACCCGACGTCGTACGCGTCGGCGGCGGGGGAGCCCAGGTCGTCGCGGCCGTCGCCGACCGCCGCCCCGAACGGATCGTCAGCCACGCCTCCACGCGCGACGAGGCGGAGGCCATCGGCCGCACGCTCGCCGAACACGGGTACGCCGTGGAGTGCGCGCTGCTCCAGTCCGTCGGCCTGGACACCCGCACCTGGGCCGAACAGGAGCGTTCCGTCGTCTTCCTGCTGTCCGCCGAACGCCCCGTGACCCGCTGACGCGAGGGCCGGGGTAGGCTGGCCGATCGTCGTACTGCCCAGGACGATTCGGGCATCACGACACCGGATGACGCGCGACGTGGCGCAGTCCACAGCGGACCGTGGCGGTTATGGCCGCCGCGGTGGCTAACGGGCGCGACAATGCTTAGTGGTTGTCGCGCAGGCGCACGTGAGGCATGGGTGCCGCACGGCAACCCCGCACGGCGACTCGCACGGCGGGCTCGTGGGCGACCGGGCGATCGAAGAGGCAACACCGATGGGCGAGGGGTACGCATGACTGACACCGGCCAGGTCCCGGGCGAGGGTCACCCGGACAACGCGGGCATGGTGGATCAGCAGGGCATCCCCGCTCCGGTCCAGCTCCCGCCGCCCCTTCCCCCCGGCTACGCCTTCCAGGACCTCGTGGACGACCCGGCCGGGCCCGAGGACGAGGAACTGCTGCTGATGCCGAGCGGCCAGGGCGCGTGGAGCGACCCGCAGGTCGTCCCGCAGGCCCCCGCCTACCCCGTCGAGACCCCGCTCTACGGTGCCGAGCCTTCTTACCCCGAGGTTCCGGCGGCGTACGCGGAGCACGCCGCGTACCCCGAGTTCCCGTCCTACGGCGCCGACGCCCACGAGACGGGCGGCCGTGACTCCGGCGCGCTCGACCTCGGCGGGCTCGTCGTACCGCCGCCCGCGGCCCCTGCCGCCGCCCCGGCCGCTCCGGTCCGGCGGCCGCTGCACATGGGCCCGCCGATGCCCGAGGCCACCGGCGGAGTCGTACGGTCCCTCGCGGACCGCGGTCCGGCCGCGACGCCCGCGCCGGCCGCTCCGGCAGGCCCGGTTCCGTTCCACCAGGCGGGGCCGCCGACCACCGGCCCCGAGTACCTGGACCTCCCGCGTGCGGGGGCCGTAGCCGCCCCCGCGCCGCAGCTGACCGAGATCCCGCCGCAGGCCGGCGCGCCGTGGACGCCGGAGCCCGAGCAGGCGCCGGCGCCGGTGTTCGCCCCCGAGCCGGTGGCGGAGACCACCCCGGCGGCCGTGGCTCCCGAGCCCGAGCCCGTGCCCGTGGCCGCGCCCGAGCCGGTCGTCGTACCGGCGCCCGAGCCGGTGGCCGTCGAAGCCGCACCGGAGCCGGAAGCCGTACCGGTGGCCCCCGTGGCAGCCGAGGCCATCGCTCCGGAGCCCCAGCCCCAGCCCGAGCCGGAGGCCGTGCCCGCCCCTGCGGAACCGGTGGTCCAGGCGCCGGAGCCCGCCGAGCCCCTCGTCGAGCCCGCGCCCGTGGAAGCGGCCCAGCCCGAGCCGGCCGCCCCCCAGCCGGTCGCCGCCGAGCCGGTCGCCGCCGAGCCGGTCGCCGCCGAGGCTGCCGTTCCCGTGGAGCCCGGCCCCGTACCGGCCCAGCCCGTGCCGATGGCCGCGGAGCCGGCTGCCGAGCCCGCCCCGGCCGAGCCCGTGGCGGAGGCCCCGGCCGCACCGGCGGAGCCCGCTCCGGCCGAGTCCGTTCCGGCGGAGCCCGCCGCGGCCGAGCCCGCCCCTGCCGAGCCCGCCCCGGTGGAGGCCGAGCCGGTGGCCGCCGAGGCGGAGCCGCAGCCCGAGCCCGTACCCGCCGAGCCCTCCGCGGGCGAGGCGGCTCCCGCCTACGACGACGCCGAGCGCGAGGCCGTCCTGCGCGTCATGCGCGAACGCCGCGACATCCGCAAGGGCTTCCGCACCGACCCGATCCCGCACGAGGTGCTCCTCCGTGTCCTGGAGGCGGCCCACACCGCGCCCAGCGTCGGCCACTCCCAGCCCTGGGACTTCGTCGTCATCCGCTCCGCCGAGACCCGCCGGACGATGCACGAGCTCGCCCAGCGCCAGCGCGAGGCCTACGCGAACTCGCTGCCCAAGGCCCGGGCGAAGCAGTTCAAGGAACTCAAGATCGAGGCCATCCTCGACACCCCGGTGAACATCGTCGTCACGGCCGACCCCACGCGCGGCGGCCGCCACACCCTCGGCCGGCACACCCAGCCGCAGATGGCCCCGTACTCCTCGGCCCTCGCCGTCGAGAACCTCTGGCTCGCCGCGCGCGCCGAAGGCCTCGGCGTCGGCTGGGTCAGCTTCTTCGACGAGCGCGAGATGGTCCGCGAGCTCGGCCTGCCGGAGCACCTGGAGGTCGTCGCGTACCTGTGCGTCGGCTACGTCGACGAGTTCCCGGAGGAGCCCGAGCTGGCGCAGGCCGGCTGGTCCCAGCGCCGGCCGCTGTCGTGGGTCGTCCACGAGGAGACGTACGGGCGCCGCGCGCTGCCCGGCGAGGAGCCGCACGACCTGCTCTCGGAGACCGTCGCCAGCATCCGCCCGCTCGACGCGAAGGCGCTCGGCGAGGCGTGGGAGCGGCAGAAGCGCATGACCAAGCCCGCCGGGGCCCTGGGCATGCTCGAAATCATCTCCGCGCAGCTCAGCGGCCTCTCCCGGGTCTGCCCGCCGCCGATCCCGGAGCCCGCCGCCGTGGCGATCTTCGCCGGTGACCACGGTGTGCACGCCCAGGGCGTCACCCCGTGGCCGCAGGAGGTCACCACCCAGATGGTGGCCAACTTCCTGGGCGGCGGAGCGGTCTGCAACGCCTTCGCCAACCAGGTCGGCGCCGAGGTCTGCGTGATCGACGTCGGCGTCGCGGGCGACCTCCCGGCCACGCCGGGCCTGCTCCCGCGCAAGGTGCGCCCGGGTACGGCGGACCTCTCCACCGGCCCGGCGATGACCCGCGAGGAAGCGATCGCCGCGATCGAGGTCGGCATCGAGACCGCCCGCGACCTGGTCGCGGCGGGCAACAAGGCCCTGCTCACCGGCGAGATGGGCATCGCGAACACCACGGTCTCCGCGGCCCTCATCTCGGTCTTCACCGGGGTCGACGCGGCGGAGGTCACCGGCCGCGGCACGGGCATCAACGACGAGACCCACGCCCGCAAGGTCGACGTCGTACGCCGAGCCCTGGAACTCCACCAGCCGGACCCGGCGGACCCGATCGGCGTCCTCGCGGCCATCGGCGGCCTGGAGCACGCGGCGATCGTCGGCCTCGTGCTCGGGGGCGCCTCCCTCCGCACCCCCGTCATCCTGGACGGCGTCAGCGCGGGCGCGGCCGCCCTGGTGGCCCGCGCCATCGCCCCGGAGGCCCTGTCGGCGTGCATCGCGGGCCACCGCAGCGCGGAGCCGGGCCACGTGGCGGCCCTGAACAAGCTCGGCCTGCGCCCGCTGGTCGACCTGGACCTCCGCCTCGGCGAGGGCACCGGCGCCCTGCTGGCCCTCCCCCTGGTCCAGAGCGCGGCCCGCGCGATGCACGAGGTCGCCACGTTCGACTCCGCGGGCGTCACCGAGAAGTAGCCCCTGCGGGGCGCCTTCCCGGGCCTCCGCCCCGGACCCCGCGCCTCAAACGCCGGCGAGGCTGAAATGGCGCTGCGCGCCATCCAGCCGCGCCGGGATGAGGCGCGGGGTCCGGGGCGGAGCCCCAGTTCCGGGAAGGTGCGGGGTGGGGAAAGCCGCCCGCAGGGCCCGACCCGCGCCCCCGCCCCCGCAGGGCCGTATCGTGGACCCGCACGAGAAACCCCACGTCAGCACCGCACACCGCACACCGCCGCTCCAAAGCCGCAGCGGCAAGACAGAACGACCGCCGCATCAGGAGCCGCACCGCCATGGCCGAACACCCCGCGTACCCCGTCGGTCTCCGACTCGCCGGCCGCCGCGTCGTCGTCATCGGCGGCGGCCAGGTCGCCCAGCGCCGCCTCCCCGCGCTGATCGCGGCCGGCGCCGACATCCTGCTCGTCTCGCCCTCCGCCACCCCCTCCGTGGACGCCATGGCCGAGACCGGCGAGATCCGCTGGGAGCGCCGCCGCTACGAGGACGGCGACCTGGCCGGCGCCTGGTACGCCCTCATCGCCACCCGGGACCGCGAGGCCAACGACCGCGCCTCCGCCGAGGCCGAGCGCGAGCGGGTCTGGTGCGTCCGCGCCGACGACGCCGAGGCCGCCACCGCCTGGACCCCGGCCACCGGCCGCGTGGAGGGCGTCACCGTCGCCGTGCTGAGCGGCAACGACCCCCGCCGCTCCGCCGCCGTCCGTGACGCGGTCGTCGAGGGGCTGCGCGACGGCACCCTCACGGCTGCCCGCCCCCACACGCCCGGCGTCGCCCTCGTCGGCGGCGGCCCCGGTGACCCCGACCTCATCACCGTGCGCGGCCGCCGCCTCCTCGCCGAGGCCGATGTCGTCATCGCCGACCGGCTCGGCCCCCGCGACCTGCTCGACGAGCTCCCCCCGCACGTCGAGGTCATCGACGCCGCGAAGATCCCGTACGGCCGGTACATGGCCCAGGAGGCCATCAACAACGCCCTGATCGAGCACGCCAAGGCCGGCAAGGCCGTGGTCCGGCTCAAGGGCGGGGACCCGTACGTCTTCGGCCGCGGCATGGAGGAACTCCAGGCCCTCGCCGAGGCCGGCATCCCCTGCACCGTCGTCCCCGGCATCTCCAGCTCCATCTCGGTGCCCGGCGCCGTCGGCATCCCGGTCACCCACCGCGGCGTGGCGCACGAGTTCACCGTGGTCAGCGGCCACGTCGGCCCCGACGACCCGCGCTCGCTCGTGGACTGGGCCTCGCTCGCCAAGCTCACCGGCACCCTGGTGATCCTCATGGGCGTCGACAAGATCGGCCTGATCGCCGAGGCGCTCGTACGGCACGGCCGCGCGGCCGACACCCCGGTCGCGGTCGTCCAGGAGGGCACCACCGCCACCCAGCGCCGGGTGGACGCGACCCTCGCCACGGTCGGCGAGACCGTCCGGGCGCAGGAGGTCCGACCGCCCGCGGTCATCGTCATCGGCGAGGTCGTCACGGTCAACGCGACGTCCCCCACCACCAGCGCCTGACAGGCCGTTGGCACCACACCCAGGACAAGGCAGTATCACCCTGTGGCTGATCTCATCACCGTCGAGGACCCCGACGACCCGCGCCTGCGCGACTACACGGGTCTGACCGACGTCGAACTGCGGCGCAGGCGCGAGCCCGCCGAAGGCCTCTTCATCGCCGAGGGCGAGAAGGTCATCAGACGCGCCAAGGACGCCGGGTACGAGATGCGCTCGATGCTGCTCTCCGCCAAGTGGGTCGACGTCATGCGCGACGTCATCGACGAACTCCCCGCCCCGGTCTACGCCGTCAGCCCGGAGCTCGCCGAACGCGTCACCGGCTACCACGTGCACCGCGGCGCCCTCGCCTCCATGCAGCGCAAGCCGCTGCCCACGGCCGAGGAACTGCTCACCACCACCCGCCGCGTGGTCATCATGGAAGCGGTCAACGACCACACCAACATCGGGGCCATCTTCCGCAGCGCCGCCGCCCTCGGCATGGACGCGGTGCTGCTGTCGCCCGACTGCGCGGACCCGCTCTACCGCCGCTCGGTGAAGGTCTCCATGGGAGCGGTCTTCTCCGTCCCCTACGCCCGGCTGGACGCCTGGCCCAAGGGCCTGGACTCGGTCCGCGAGGCCGGCTTCAAGCTGCTCGCCCTCACCCCGCACCAGAAGGCCTCGCCGATCGACGTGGCCGCCCCCCAGTCCCTGGAGCGGGTGGCGCTGATGCTCGGTGCCGAAGGGGACGGCCTGTCCACGCAGGCGCTGGTCGCCGCCGACGAGTGGGTGCGCATCCCCATGGCGCACGGAGTGGACTCGCTGAACGTGGGGGCCGCGGCCGCCGTCGCCTTTTACGCCGTGGCCCAGGGCCGCGAGAGCGCGTAGCAGGCGGCGGGTAGCGGGTAGCGGGTAGCGGGTAGCGGGTAGCGGGTCAGAGCTTCTGGGCGGCGGCGATGCCCAGGGCCACGATCAGCGTCACCACGACGAACACGATCAGCCGCTGCCGCATCAGCTTCGGGTCCGGCCGCGAAGGGCGCCGCCCCGCCCCCGTCGTACGGGGCGCCGGGCGGCCGCCCGTACGCCCCGCGGTCGGCCGGGAGGACGGGCCCCCCGCACCGCGCGGGTTGCGGGAGGACGAGGGCCGCGACTGCGGTCCGCTCTGCGGCTCGCCCTGGGCCCGGGGCGTGGTGCTGCCGCCGGTACGGCGCTCCGCACGCTCCGCGTACTCCTCGGGAAGCCGGCCGGTCGGCTGCTCCGTACGGGCGCGCTGCGCCGGCGGGCGTCCCTCGGACAGGCCCTGCGCCTCGCGGGCCGCGATCTCCTTGAGCCGCATCGACAGCTGGAGCGTGCTGGGCCGCTCCTCGGGATCCTTGGCGAGGCAGGCCTGTACGAGGGGCGCGAGCGCGTCCGGGACCCCGACGAGGTGGGGTTCCTCGTGCACCACGCGGTACAGCATGACCTCGGAACTGCCGTGCCCGAAGGGCGAGTCCGCCGTCGCCGCGTAGGCGAGGGTGGCGCCGAGGGCGAAGACGTCCGTGGCCGGGGTGACGGCGGCGCCGCGCACCTGTTCGGGCGCGAGGAATCCGGGGGAGCCGACGGCCGTCCCCACATGGGTGAGGGTGCTCGCCCCGGTGGCCCAGGCGATCCCGAAGTCGATGATCCGCGGGCCCTTGGGGGAGAGCAGGATGTTCGAGGGCTTGAGGTCCCGGTGGACGACCCCCGCCTCGTGCACGGCGACCAGACCCTCGGAGAGCGCGGCGCCGATGGCGGCGATCTGCGCGGCCGTCAGGGGGCCTTCCTCGGCCACCTTGTCGTGCAGGGAGGGCCCGGGGACGTACTGGGTCGCGAACCAGGGCCGCTCGGCCTCCAGGTCCGCCGCCACCAGGCGTGCGGTGCACCCGCCCCGGATGCGCCGGGCGGCGGACACCTCGCGGGCGAACCGGGAGCGGAACTCCTGGTCCTCGGCCAGATCCGGCCGGATGACCTTGAGCGCGACGCGCTGACCGCGCCGGTCCGACCCCAGGTAGACCACGCCCATCCCGCCGGCGCCGAGCCGTCGGTGCAGCCTGAACGAGCCGACGACTCGCGGGTCCTCGCGCCGGAGCCGCATCATCGCCATGTCCACCCCGCTGACCGGTCGTCCTGTTGACGTGGCACAGCTTACGGACCATCCGGCATGTGCGCTCAGAGGCCGCGCCCTCGCCGGGAGATTCGATTGTCAGTGCGGCACAGCACACTTGAGGGAGCCTCAGCGATCTCGCCGGGCCGGGGCGGGTGGTGGACCGCGCCGACCAAACACCCTTTCGGGCAAGGGGATTGGGAGTGCTGCGCCCTTCCCGCCCGGGCCGGCCGTGCCCGCACGCCGTCGGGCCGCGAGTCGATCTTCGCCGCGCCTCGTCGGCGGACACGCATGAACAGGGAGTGACGGAAGTGAGCGAAGTCACTACGCTCCGGTGACCCCCTCCGGGAAGACCCCGACGCCGGGGGAGCGGTCTCCACCCAGGGGAGTACGCGGGGGTGACCCCGTCATCCTCCGGGAGGCCCGGCAATGGGTACGAGGGCATGAGGCCAGGTGCCTTCCGCGCGCCTAGTGTTGAAGACAAGCGGCGGGTGGCGCACTCGTCCCCCGAGGTCAAAAGCCCGCCGCTGCCAAACGACAGGGAGAGGACCATGGCGGACATCGCACGGCAGGGACGCAAGGCTTTCGCGTTCAACGGCCATGAGTCCGGTACGCGCCACCCGCTGGTGGCGGCGGCGATGGTGCTCCCCCTGGCCGCCCTCCTGCTCTTCCTCTTCGGAGGGTTCGAACAGG
Organism: Streptomyces sp. NPDC048258; assembly: GCF_043201995.1. Taxonomy (NCBI): domain Bacteria; kingdom Bacillati; phylum Actinomycetota; class Actinomycetes; order Kitasatosporales; family Streptomycetaceae; genus Streptomyces; species Streptomyces sp. NPDC048258. The sequence goes on along the minus strand of NZ_JBICZH010000005.1, from coordinate 180,782 downwards.
TGGCGGCGCAGGCGTCGTCCGTGGGCGCGATGCTGGGGCGCTGAGCGGCGCCCCAGGCCCGGGAGAGCGGCCCGGGCCGGGACATCCGCCTCTGTCACACCCCGTGGGGACGGGGGAGTGGCTGCGGACGGCAGGTGAAGGGTGCTGCCCGTACGACTGGGGAGTCGTACGGGCAGCACCCTTTTTCGCGCCCTTCCGCAGTCGCCGTACCCTCCTCCTCGGAAGAAGGGGAGGCCCGATGACCCGGGACGACACACGCGGCGGCTCATCCGCCGGGACGACCTGCCGGGCGGGCGACGCGTGAGCCGTCCCCCGCTGCTGCCCGCCGCCCTCGCGGCCTGGGCCTCGGACGGCCGCCTCCAGGAGTACGCGGTCCTCGCCGACCGGCACGACGGGACCGTGGTGCGCTGCGGGGCGGCGGTGGCCAAGGCGCACGCCGAGGACGCCGACCGGGACGCCCTCGCCGTACGGATGCGGATCGCCGGGCACCCGGCACTGGCCGGGGTGCTGCTGCCACCCCTGCGCCCCCGGACCGGAACCGTCCACGGCAGGCCCGTCTCCCTCTGGCCCTACGGCGCTCCGGTCGACCCGGAGCGCCCCGAGGACGCGCCCTGGGAAGAGGCCGGCCGGCTCCTGGCCGCCCTGCACCGGACACCGCCCGAGGGGCTCCCCGGCCCGGTCCCGCCGATGCGCGGACCGGCCAAGCTCGCCCGCGCCCTGGACCGCCTGGCGCGGACGGAGACCCTGGGGCGCGATCCCGACGGCGTCGGCGCCGTACGGGCCGCGGCCCGGTCCCTGCCGGCCTGGGCGCGCGGGGAAGCGGCCGCCCCGGTCGGCGGCACGCTGTGCCACGGTGACCTGCACCTGGGGCAGTTGGTGCGCTGTCCCGCCCCGGCAGGGGCCTGGCTCCTCATCGACGTCGACGACCTCGGCCTCGGCACCCCCGCCTGGGACCTGGCCCGCCCGGCCGCCTGGTACGCCGCCGGGCTGCTCGACACGGCCACCTGGCTGCGCTTCCTCGACGCCTACCGCGCCGCCGGCGGCCCGGCGGCCGGCCCGCCCGGCGGTGACCCGTGGCCGGAACTCGACCTCGCCGCCCGAGCGCTCACCGTACAGACGGCGGCCCTGGCCCTGGCCAAAGCGGCGAAAGGCGGCCGCCGACTCGACGACGGGGAGCGGCTGATGGTGGACTCCTGTGCCCGAATTGCGGCCCTCCCGGCCGACTTGGAGTCCGAGCCTCCGCCGTAGGGTGAGGTTCCCGCCATCGGGCATGCATCCGATGGCGATGTCCACGACGAGGAGTTGATCCGGTCATGCAGTGTCCGAAGTGTCACGCGATGATGCACACCTACAACCGCAACGGTGTCCAGATAGAGCAGTGCAGCGGGTGCCGCGGCATCTTCCTCGACTACGGCGAGCTGGAGGCGCTGACCCGCCTGGAGTCCCAGTACACCGCCCAGCAGTACGGCCAGGTCCCTCCGCCCGCCGCGCCGCCGGCCCCCTACCCGGCCCCGCACGTGGCACCGGCTCCCGCCTGGGGCGCCCCGCACCACGGCGGCCACGGTCACGGCCACCACGGCCACCACAAGGGCGGCTTCGGCCGGATGCTCTTCTCCTCCTGAAGCCCGGGCGGCACGCTCACAACACGGAAGCCCCGGCCGTCGAGACGGCCGGGGCTTCCGGGCGGTGCGCGATACTGGGATTGAACCAGTGACCTCTTCCGTGTCAGGGAAGCGCTCTCCCGCTGAGCTAATCGCGCGGGCTCCACGGCTCGAAAGCCGCAGGTCAGGCAGGTGATGCATGGTACTGCGTGCGCGATACTGGGATTGAACCAGTGACCTCTTCCGTGTCAGGGAAGCGCTCTCCCGCTGAGCTAATCGCGCGGGGATCCTTGCGGATCAGTGGACGATACTGGGATTGAACCAGTGACCTCTTCCGTGTCAGGGAAGCGCTCTCCCGCTGAGCTAATCGTCCTTGGAGGTGGAGACGGGATTTGAACCCGTGTAGACGGCTTTGCAGGCCGTTGCCTCGCCTCTCGGCCACTCCACCATGGAGCCGCAGGGGTTCTCGGGAAGAAATCCCCCACTTCGAGCGGACGACGAGACTCGAACTCGCGACATCCACCTTGGCAAGGTGGTGCTCTACCAACTGAGCTACGTCCGCAGGTCACCGTGCTCGCTCCGGGGTTTTCCCCCTTCGCTCCCTGGCGACGTGTTGAACTCTAGCGGATTCCCGGGCCAGCTCAAAAACGCGTTTCCGCAGCGTGCTGCCGCTCGATCACCACGGGTCACCCCGATGTCACCCCACCGGCGCCGCCGCGTCACCGGTCATAGACTCGCAGCCGTGCACGACCTGCCTCCTCTGGCCCGCTTCGGCGGCCTTCTCGCGACCGACCTCCGAGATGTCACCAGCGATCCCTCCGCCCTGGACTCCACCGGCTTCTGGGCGGTGGCCGCCGACTTCGAAGGGCGGCTCGTCTGCGCGCGCTTCGGGGACATACGCCCCGACCCCGTTCCCGCGCCCCGACCGGGCGCCTGGCGGGGTCCCGCCGCCGACGAGTGGTCCTCCTCGCTCGACCGGGCCGCGTACGTGGCCGGCGTCCGCCGCATCCGCGAGCACATCGCCGCAGGCGAGGTCTACCAGGCCAACCTATGCCGGGTGATGTCCGCGCCACTGCCGCGGACCGCGTCGGGAGGCGCCATGCAAGGCGATGTCGACGCGCTCACCGCACTCCTCGCGCGCGGCAACCCCGCGCCCTATGCAGGAACGATTCGGCTCCCCGCCCACGGCGTCGAGATCGCCACCGCCTCCCCGGAGCTGTTCCTGCGCCGCACCGGCCGCCGCGTCGACTCCGGCCCCATCAAGGGCACCGGCCGCACCGCCGCCGACCTGCTCCCCAAGGACCACGCCGAGAACGTGATGATCGTGGACCTCGTCCGCAACGACCTCGGCCGGGTCTGCGCCACCGGCTCCGTCTCCGTCCCCGAGCTGTGCGCCGTCGAGGAGCACCCGGGCCTGGTCCACCTCGTCTCCACCGTGAGCGGCGAACTCGCCGACGGCGTCGGCTGGCCCGAGCTGCTCGCCGCCACCTTCCCGCCCGGCTCCGTCACCGGGGCGCCCAAATCCTCCGCCCTGCGGATCATCGAGGCCCTGGAGACCGCCCCGCGCGGCCCCTACTGCGGGGGCATCGGCTGGGTCGACGCCGACCAGGGCACCGGCGAGCTGGCCGTCGGCATCCGCACCTTCTGGATCGACCGGGAGGCCCCCGGCGGTCCCCGCCTGCTCTTCGGCACCGGCGCGGGCATCACCTGGGGCTCCGACCCCGACCGGGAGTGGGCGGAGACCGAACTGAAGGCCGCCCGCCTGCTGCGGGTAGCGTCTGGAACCCACGAGAACGGGACCATGAGAGGGGCCGTACGGTGAAGATCTGGCTCGACGGAGCACTGCGGGACGTCGACGACGCGAAGGTGTCCGTCTTCGACCACGGGCTGACCGTGGGTGACGGCGTCTTCGAGACCCTCAAGGCGGAGGGCGGGCGGGCCTTCGCGCTCACCCGCCACCTGGACCGACTGACGCGCTCGGCCCGCGGACTCGGCCTCCCGGACCCCGACCACGACGAGGTGCGCCGGGCCTGCGCGGCCGTGCTGGAAGCCAACCCGATGCCCTACGGGCGGCTGCGCGTGACCTACACCGGCGGCGTCTCCCCGCTCGGCTCCGACCGTGGCGAAGCCGCGCCCACGCTGGTCGTCGCCGTCGCGGAGTCCGCCCGCCGCCCGGACACCACCGCCGTCGTCACGGTGGACTGGGTCCGCAACGAGCGCTCCGCCGTGGCCGGCCTGAAGACCACCTCGTACGCCGAGAACGTCGTCGCGCTCGCCACCGCCGCCCGGGCCGGGGCCTCCGAGGCACTCCTCGCCAACACCGTCGGACAGCTCTGCGAGGGCACCGGCTCCAACGTCTTCGTCGTGCTCGACGGGGAACTGCACACCCCGCCCCTGGCCTCGGGCTGCCTGGCCGGCATCACCCGCGCCCTCGTCGTCGAGTGGGCCGGGGCGAAGGAGACCGACCTGCCCTTCGAGGCGCTGGAGCGGGCAGAGGAGGTCTTCCTGACCTCCTCGCTGCGCGACGTCCAGGCGGTCCTGCGGATCGACGGCCGCGAGCTCGGCGCGGCCCCCGGCCCGGTCACCGCCGAGGCCATGCGGATCTTCGACGCGAAGGCCGGGGCAGACCTCGATCCGTGAACCCGGGTGACGCGGGGCCGCCGGGCAGGTACAACACGAGGTGATGACCACCACCCTGCGGCCCGCGCAGCCGCTCCAGCAGCACAGTGACGGCACCCGCTCGCGAACGTACGCGGTCCGGGTCAACAGCCGGCACGTCGGCAGCCTCGAACTCGCCACCCGCTCCGCCGCACAGCCGGAAGTCGGTGTGATCCGGGGGCTGTGGATCGACGAACCGGACCGGCGGCGCGGGCGCGGCACGGTCGCCGCGCTCGCCGCCGAGGAGGTGCTGCGCTCCTGGCGCTGTACGAGCGTCGCGGTGTCGGTACCCGCCGACGCGGCGCCGGCGCTGCGGATGGCCGAGACCCTCGGCTACCGGGTGACCGGCCGGGTCCAGGTCAAGGAGCTGCCGGCCGAACCGCCCGTGCTCCCGGCGGGCGGCGGCGGCCGCCCGATGACCCCGGCCGAGTACGACGCCTGGCACGAGCGGGCCGTCGTGGAGTACAGCCACCACCTCCTCGCCCCCGGCATGACCGCCGAGCAGGCCCTGGCCGCGTCCCGCGCGGAGCACGCCGAGCTGCTGCCGGCCGGGCGGGACACCCCCGGCGCGGCCTTCCTCCTCCTCGGGGCGCCGGACGGGGCGGTCCTGGGCACCCTGTGGGTGGGGGAACGCGACCTGCCCGGCGTCGGCCCCGTCCCGTACGTGTGGGACGTCGACGTCGCCGCCGAGCACCGGCGGCAGGGGCACGGGCGGACCCTCATGCTGCTGGCCGAGCACGCCGCCCTGGCCGCGGGCGCCCGCCGGCTGGGCCTGCACGTCCACGAGGACAACACCCCGGCCCGGCGGCTCTACGAGTCGCTCAGGTACCGGGACACCATGGTGAACGCCAGGAAAGAGCTGCTGTAGGTCCTGTCCGGCCTAGGAGGCCAGCAGGCGGTCGGCGATCTCCTCGATGCGGGCGCGCAGGCCGTCCTGGCTCTTGCCGCCGTCGAGGCGTTCGCCGCCGATCACGTACGTCGGGGTGCCGGTCACGCCGATCGCCTTGCCCTCCGCCTGGTCGGCGTCGACGATCAGGATGTGCCGCCCGTCGATCAGGGCGGTGTCGAACTCCTCGACGTCGAGGGCCAGTTCACGCGCCACGTCCAGCAGCACCGGCTCACCGCGCTCGCCGAGTTCGGCGGTGCGGGCCAGCACGGCCTCCGCGTACGGCCAGCCCTGCCCCTGCTCCACGGCCTCCTCGGCGGCCTGAGCCGCGGCGAAGGCGTGCTTGTGCTTCTCCAGGGGGAAGTGGCGCAGCCGGATGTCCAGCCGGTCGCCGTAGCGGGCCCGCAGGGCGCGTAGGTCGTCCAGCGCGCTGTGGCAGTCAGAGCACTGGAGTTCGCACCAGACGTCGAGGATCACGGAATCGGTCATGAGGACAGTCTCCCAGCCCCCGCACACCGCGACCCACCGGTACCCGGGGAGGAGGCGCGACCCGGAGATGTCCCGGAGATCCGCGCGGCGGCGGCCGTTCTCCTGGCCCGGACGGTCCCGCCCGGGGCAGGATGGATAGGGACAGACCGCCCACACCTGGAGGACCGCATGCTCGCCGAGACCATATGTGCCGCGGTGTCCGCGGCGGGCCTGGGCATCGCCGCGCTGACCGCCTACCGCAGGCGCTTCCTGGCCGCCACGCGGATCGCCGCGTACGCGCTGGTGCCGGTCGCCCTCGTGATGACGGGCCTCGTGGAGTGGGTGTCCGGAATCGTCTTCAAGCCGACGGTCTGGGCCGGCTTCGGACTGCTGGGGCTGGCCTGGCTGCTCTTCGTCGCCACCCGCGCCGTGGAGCGCCGCAGGCTCGGGACGTCCGAGAAGCCGGGCAAGGCGCCCAAGGCCGCCAAGGGGAGCCCGGCCCGGGAGGCCGTCGCCCCGGCCGCCTCCGCGCCGTCCCTCGGCGCCGGCAGCGGCCCCCGGCCCGCCGGGCGGCAGAATCCGCCCGCAGCCGCCCCCGCGGACGACTTCTCCGACATCGAGGCCATCCTCAAGAAGCACGGGATCTGACCGGCGGGGCCCCGCGGTCCACAAGATCGGGCGAAGTGGCGCCCGGATGTTGGCGTGTTGAGGGACGGATGGCGGCCCCCTGCGCCATCATCGGCCCGACATGCTCGAGACATCGCAGAGTGAGCCCTCGGTGCCCGCGCCGGTACCCGCCCCTGTCTCCGAGGAGCCGCGAGGCTGCCTCTTCGCCCTCTCACAGCCGCCCCTGATGATCTTCCTAGGCGTGATCGGCGTCCTGCTGCTGCTCGCCGCCGTGCACGATCTGTTCCTGCTCTGAGTGTTCCTGCTCCGCGTGTTCCTGCTCCGAGGGGCCCGCGTCGGCCTCCTTGCGCCGGGCCCGGTACGCCGCCACGTGCAGCCGGTTCCCGCAGGTACGGCTGTCGCAATAGCGGCGCGAGCGGTTCCGCGACAGGTCCACGAAGGCGCGCCGGCAGTCCGGGGCCTCGCAGCGGCGCAGCCGCTCCTGCTCGCCGGAGACCACGATGAAGGCCAGCGCCATGCCGCCGTCGGCGGCCAGGTGGTCGCCCACCGAGGCGCCCGGCGCGAAGTAGTGCACGTGCCAGTCGTAGCCGTCGTGGTCGGTCAGCTGCGGGGTGGTGCCGGCCGTCGCGACCAGCTCGTTGATCAGCACGGAGGCCGCACGGGAGTTCGGTGCGGCGAAGACCTGGGCGAACTTGGAGCGCACCGTACGGACGCCCGCCAGGTCGCGGGCGCCGAGCTCGCCGACGTCGCTGATGGCGTACTCCTGGACGAAGCCGCGCAGCGCGCCGATGTCCGAGAGTCCGTCGGGCTGGTCCGCCTCGGCCGCGGTGTTCACCAGCGCGACGACGACGTCGAGCGCGCGACGGGTGTCGTGGGGGATCTGCACGGGGTCTCCCTCAGGGGCCGGGCCTGCGGCGACGGGCTGCTGCCGCCGCTGGTGGCCGACTCTAGCGGGTTGCTCCGGCGGAGGGTCTCCACGCACACCGGCGCCGTCCGCACGGGTGGCTCCCGCGTGAACAGCGCCGGCACTGCCGTATGTGGTTGTCCGACACGCACCGTCGCCCCGAGTCGGACGGTGTCGAGCGGTTGCGGTTGGGGGCCTGGCTCAGCTTTCGGCCAGGATGTGGGAGAGCTCCTTGTCGAGGTCGAAGTGCCGGTGCTCGGTCCCGGGTGGGACCGCGGCGTCCGTCCGCTTGAGGAACGACTCGAGTGCTCGCGCGGGTGCTTCGAGCAGCGCTTCTCCCTCCGGTGAGCTCAGGGCGATGCAGACGACGCCCTGACCGTGGCTGCGGGACGGCCAGACGCGGACGTCGCCGGTACCGGTGGGCCGGTGGAGGCCCTCCGCGAGGAGGTCGCGGGCGAATACCCATTCGACCGTCTCCTCGGCGCCGGTGTGGAAGGTGGCGTGCACGGCGTAGGGGTCGGCCGTGTCATACCGCAGGCCCGCGGGAACAGGCAGTGAGGACTCGCTCGACACAACGAGGCGCAGGTGCAGCTCGCAGCTGACCGTGGTGTTCATAAGCGCCAGGGCCTTTCGCTCAGTGTGCGCTCGGGGATTCGCACGTCGGCGAAATCGACATGCCACCTACGGTGCCGTTGTAAACCCCTCTGACCGTTTTGCGGACCTCTGGGTCCCTCGGACGGCGGATCCAAAGCACCATTCACGTGTGCTTCCGGCTCCGGTAGATTCGATCCCATGAATACGGGGAGTGACCGCGAGACCAATGAGTCCGCAGCCGACGCGACCAACGCCGACGGAACCACCGCCGACGCCTCCGGCAAGGAAGCCACGCCGCAGACGCCGCACGTGTCGAAGGCGCCCGCCTTCATCAAGGCCCGCCGGACCCTGCACCTGAGCTGGCAGGTCGGCGTCTTCGTCGTCGGCCTCGCCGTCATCGCCGCGGGCGTCGCCATGCTCGTCCTGCCCGGGCCGGGCTGGGTCGCGATCTTCGCGGGCCTGGCGATCTGGGCCACGGAGTTCGCCTGGGCCCACCTCGTGCTGCACTGGACCAAGCGGAAAGTCACCGAGGCGGCGCAGAAGGCGCTCGACCCGAAGGTCCGCCGCCGCAACATCATCCTGACCAGCGTGGGCCTCGTCATCGCGGGCGCGCTGATCGGCTTCTACCTGTGGAAGTACGGGCTCGTCCTGCCCTGGAACATCAAGGACCAGTGACGGGCCGGTGCTGGTCATGGAGCACCGCTGACATGCGGTAATGTTTGCGGTGCGTCCGGGCGATTAGCTCAGTGGGAGAGCACTTCGTTCACACCGAAGGGGTCACTGGTTCGAACCCAGTATCGCCCACCCGGACCAGAGGCCCGGAGACTTTCACAGTCTCCGGGCCTCTGGCGTTTTCCGGCCCGGGGCCGTCCGAGCGGGCCGTCCGAGCGGTCAGCCCAGCCGGGCGATCGCGTCCCGCAGCCGGCGGGCGTCGCGCAGCCGCTTCTCGTACGTCGCTCCCACCGCCAGCAGCAGCAGGCCCGCCAGGGCCGGCGGCACCCAGCGCGGGAGCGCCCCCGCGAGCTGCACCACGTACGGGGCGAGCTCGTGCAGCGCCACCGCCGCCAGGACCGCGCCGCCCAGCAGGAGCGGGGCCCGGAGCCGCCGCTGGGCGCCCACCAGGGTCACCGCCAGCGCGGCCAGGCCCAGCAGCAGCGGCCGCAGCCAGTTCCCGACCCCGCCCGAGAAGCCCCCCAGGACGGCCAGCAGGCTCGGCAGCAGCGTCGCGGCCAGCCCCGGGCCGTACGCCGTCCACGAGGACGCCCCCGGGTCCCTACGGCGCCGCAGGAAGCCCACCACGAGGGCGGGGGCCGTCACCGGCAGCGTGTACGCCTCCGGCGCCGTGACCCCGGAGTCCGCCAGCCGGACCCAGGTCGCCGCCACGAACAGCGCCCCCGCCGCCCAGCCGCCCAGCGCGCGCCGGTCCGCCCGGACCGCGGCCCCCGCGCAGACCACCCCGGCCAGCGCCAGCACCAGTGCCAGCGTCCCGGCCCGGCCGGCCGACAGGGCCACCGCCGAGGCACCGGCCGCCGCCGCCGCGATCTCCGACGGCACCCGCACGGACCCCAGCCGCGGCCCGAGCGCGGCCACCGCCGCCGGGACCGCGAGCACCGGGAGTGCCCACCAGACCACCGCCAGGTCCGTCACCGCGCCCACCGCCACCAGCACCGCCGTGGCGTACGCGACCGCGCACACGGCCGCCCCCGACCGGACCGGGCGCGGAGCGGGCCCGTACGCCGCCCCCGCCGCGCAGCCCGCGCCGAGCAGCCCCCACACCGCGAAGGTGGCCGCCCGGCCGTCCAGCGCCCCCACGGACACGTTCACGGCGCCGACCAGCGCGCAGGCGGCGGCCGCGCTCCCGGCCCCGCGCGCCCGGGAGCGCAGGGCGAGGACGCCCGCGGCCCCCGTCACCGCCGTCTGGGCGGCGAACACCGCCGCCACCGGGAGGCCGAGCAGCTCAGGGGCCGTGAACAGCCCCGCCCAGGCCAGGACCACGGCCGCCACCGCCGGTTCCGGCCGCGACAGCGCCCGGGACAGCCACCAGGCCGCCGCCGCCGTGATCAGCAGCGTCACCGGGACCGCCGACCCCGGCCCGTACGCGTCCCGGGCCGGGCTCGTCACCGCCCACACCTCGTCCAGCACCCGGATCCGGGCCACCAGGGCCGGCGCCACCCCCGAGCAGCCCGCCAGTGCGGCCAGGGCCACCACCACCGCACCGGCCCAGGCCGCCCCGCGCCGCACCGCCGCCGGGAGCACCCGGACCCGTACCGCCGCCAGCAGCGGGAGCGCCACCAGCAGATGAGCCACCACCGCCCACGCCGGATCCAGCGACGGCCGCGCCACACCACCCAGCGCCACCACCGCCGCGAGACCGCCCGCGAGGGCGGCGGCCCAGGCGCGCGGCTCCCGCCACGCCGCGGCCGTGCCCAGGGCCGCTCCCGCCAGCAGCAGCCCCGCCGGAGCCAGGGTGCCGGCCGTCGAAGCCGCAGACCAGGACTCGGCCGCGCCGGTCAGCAGCGCCCCCGCCCCCAGCAGCGCCCCCGGGACGGCCGCCGCCCGGGCCCGCAGCGCGAGGGCGGCGTCGAGCGCGGCCGTCGCCAGCAGCGCCCAGCCGATCTCCACCGGACCCCCCTGCGCGGCCAGCGCGGCCAGCGGCAGCGGGAACTGCGCCGCCAGCACCGCCGCGGGCAGCGCGATCCTCAGCTTCGGCAGGGCCAGGCCGTACCCGGCCCACACCGCCGCCAGCACCCCCGCCGCCCCGGCCGCGTACGCGGTGCCGTCCGTGCCCGGCATGCCGACCGCGTACAGCGCGTACGCGTCCAGCACGGTCAGCAGCAGCCCCACCGCCGCCACCGACTCCGCCGTCGAGCCCAGACCGCGGCGCAGCAGCGGCACGGGCGCGGCCAGGGCCGCCGCCGTCACCGCGGCCAGTACCGCGGATCGCCCGGCGATCCCGAGGGACCCCCAGCTCAGCAGCGTGAAGGCCAGCGCGGCCACGGCAAGCAGCACCGCGCCCAGGGCGAGCAGCACGTTCTGCGCGCTCGGCGCCGAGGCCTCGCCGGGGTGCGCGGGCGCGGGCCCGGGAGCCGCCCACGCGGCAGGAGCCGTCGCGGGCTGCTGCAGCAGGCGCAGGAGCCAGTCCCGGCGGCCCAGCAAGTACAGCCGCCGCGCGTCGAGTTGTGCCAGTTCACGGTCGATGAGCGCCAGCTCTTCGACCGGCGGTATGGGCGTGTTCATAGTGCGGAGTGTGGCGCCCGTCACGCGGTCAGGACATGGGCGCGCGTACTCAGATGTGCCTGAGTACGCGCGGAGCGGGCGTACGCACACCCCGCGCGGGCCAGACTGGATCCATGGACCACAGCCACTGGGACCGATGGAGCCGCTACCGCTTCCACAGCGTGTGGGACCTCGACGCCCCGCCCGCACGCGTCTACGCCGTGCTGGAGCAGCCGGGGGAGTACCCGCACTGGTGGCCCCAGATACGCCGGGTCGAACCGGTCGACGACCGCACCGGCACCGCGACCGTCCGCTCGGTCCTGCCGTACGCGCTCCGCGTCACCGCCACCGAGCTCCTGCGCGACCCCGCCCGCGGAGTCCTGGAGGTGTCCCTCGGCGGCGACCTCGACGGCTGGGCGCGGTGGACCGTACGCCCGCGCCGCGGAGCCGGCGGCGGCCGGACCCGCGCGCTGTACGAGCAGGAGGTCGAGGTGCGCCGGCCCCTGATGCGGCGCCTCGCGCTGCCCGGGCGGCCCGTGTTCCGGCTCAACCACGCCCTCATGATGCGGGCCGGCCGGCGCGGTCTCGCGGCCCGGCTGGCCGCCCCGCCGGAAGCGGTTTGAACCAGCCCCAAGGCTTCTGTATTGTTCAGTGCGTTCCCGGGCGATTAGCTCAGCGGGAGAGCACTTCGTTCACACCGAAGGGGTCACTGGTTCGATCCCAGTATCGCCCACCGGGACAGGCCGGTCCGTCTGACGACGGACCGGCCTTCCGCATTCAAGGGCCGTGGTTCACGCCGCCGTCGACAGGTCCGGCCGCAGCGGCCAGTGCGGATCCACCGACTCGGGCGTCCCCTGGCGCGCGAACCACGCCTGCAGCCCCCGCGCCTGTGCCGCGTGCCAGACCTGCTGCAGCGTGTGCAGTTCGGCCGGCGTCAGCCGCTCCAGCCGGGCCGCGAACCTCCGCCCCACCGCCCGTACGAGCTCCAGCGACGCCTGTGCGTCCGCCGCCGCGTCGTGCGCGCCCTCCAGCTCGATCCCGTAGTGCGCGCACAGGTCCGTCAGCGTCCGGCGGCCCTTGCGGTACCGGTCCAGGTGCTTGTCGAGCACCCGCGGATCCAGCACCGTCAGCGGCCGGTTGTCCAGATACCGCGCCAGCGACGACGCCCGGTGCCGGCGCAACTCCCGGTCCAGCAGCGTCAGATCGAACGGCGCGTTCATCACCACCACCGGCCGGCCGGCCACCTGCTGCTCACCGAGCGCGCGGGCTATCTCCTCCACCACCGGCGCCGGCCAGCGCCCGTGCCGCTGGAGGTGCTCGTCGGTGAGGCCGTGCACTTCCGTGGCACCCGGGGGCACCGGAATGCCGGGGTTGACCAGCCAGCGTGTGGTGCGGACCCGCCCGCCCGCACATTCCTGCACGATGAGCGCGGCGGACACGATCCGGTCCTGCTCGACGTCCACCCCGGTGGTCTCCGTGTCGAATGCGGCCAGCGGGCCCTCGTACCAGCGTGTCATGGCGAACTCCTCGTCCCAGGTCGGCAGATGGGGCGCACTCGGGCACCGCTGCCTCAAGAACCCGCCACCTTCGCCCGCATCGGTGATACCCGTGCTGTTTGCCGCGTACGCCGTTTGCGGGGACCCGGGTGCGGCAACAACACCCATGGGGGGCCGTACACATGACCGGTCGTCACCCCACCCACCACCCACGGCAGAGCCCGGAAGGCATGGGGAGCCGGCCATGGCGCTCGCGCAGCCCGAACCGGGCGGGGTGCTGGCGGGGCAGATCGATCCGCGCACCGGCACACCGGGCGACGCGCGGACCGGACCGCTGCGCGGCACACTCGCCACCACCGCCTGTATGGAGACCCTTCAGGTGGGATACCTGCACGCCGTCGCCGCCGCGGCCGGCTGCTCGCTCTCCCAGCCCTTTCCGGACAACGGCATCGACTGGCACGTCAGCCACGGAGCCCCCGAGCACGTCGTCGACGACGAGGTCACCATCAAGGTGCAGTTGAAGGCGACCTACCAGATACCGCCGCGGCCGGCCGGGCCCACCTTCGGCTTCACCCTCGACAACGAGCACCTGGTGAAACTGGCCCGCACCCCGGTCGCCGTTCACAAGATCCTCGTCGTGATGCTCGTCCCGCGGGAGCGCGACCAGTGGCTCACCGCCGGGCACGACCGGCTCGACCTACGGCACTGCTGCTACTGGACCAATCTCGCCGGACACCCGGTGACCGGCCGGCGCCGGACGACCGTACGGATCCCGACCACGCGGATCTTCGACGACCGCGCGCTCTGCGAGATCATGACCCGGGTCGGGTCGGGAGGGACACCCTGATGAACTGGCACTCACCGCACCTCGAACCACTGTCGTCCCCGGAGTTCGCCCCCGGAGCGCCCGACCCCGCCCACGTCGACCCGGCGGTGCTGGGCGCGCTGCTGCACCGGCACGGCTGGCTGCGGCGCGGCGGGGCCGTCGGACGGTACGGGCGCTGGACCCCGCCCGCCAACCACTCGACGGTCAGCGGGGGGACGAGCCTGCTCGTCCCCGAGAGCCGCGCCTTCCCCGACTGCGCCGACCTGCTGGAGGAGGCGCTGACCGCGCTCTCCCGCAGCGCCGTGCCGTCGGCGCGGGAGGTGCTGTACGGGCTGAGCGTGCCGAGCGACGAGATCCGCTGGGAGCGGGAGTTCCCCGAAGGGGCGTACGGAATCCAGGGCGAGGCCGACTGGACGGTCCAGGAACGGCTCCGCTCGGCCGCCCGGCAGCTCCTGCTGGCCGGGGCCCTGGCCGCGCGCGCGAGGGCCGGGTACTACGGGGCCCGGCACCGGGCGCAGGCCGAACGGGCACTGGACGGGATCCTGGTGGGGCCCGCCCCCGGCGGGCGGCGGCTGACCGCGTACGTCCCCGTGGACGGGGGCCGGGGCACCGTGACGCAGCTGCACCACGCGCTGCACGCCGCCCGCGAGGCGGTGGACTACCAGCGGGCCACGGGCGGTATGGAGGCCTTCGACGCCGCGGTGCAGGCCGGGGTCAGCCGGGAGCTGGCCGACGCGCTGATCGCGCTGGTCCGGGGCTCGGAGGGGGCGCGGATCGCCCTGGCCTGGGCGCCGGCGGCGGGGGTCCCGGCGGGGTGCGCGGCCCGGCCGGAGCCGGTGGAGTTCTCGCCCGGCGACCTGCCGGTGCTCCGCCAGGCGGCGGCGCGCTACACCCGGGACGAGCCGGCGGTGCCCGTCCGGATCGCGGGGGCGGTGGTGCGGATGCGGCGTTCCGCGGCGGGGGGCGGGGGCACGGTCCGGGTACGGGTCCTCGCCGGGGCGGAGATCCCGTACGTCCGCGCCGCGCTCGACGAGGAGGCGTACCGGGTGGCCGGGCACGCGCACCTGGTGGGCCTGCCGATCCGGGTCAGCGGGCGGTTGCAGCGGCGCGGCGGCTTCCGCCGTCTCACCGACGTCACGGACGTGACGCCGGTGCCGCTGGACGAGGTCGAGCGGGACCGGCTGATGAAGTCGCTGGACGACCCCTTCGACCCGGAGGACGTGCTGCCCTCGGACGACTAGGGCGCTTCTTTGACCACGTCCGGTCTCACCCGTGGCCCGCCGACCGGCCTGGCCTGGCGTGATCACGAAGGCCAGGGGGGCCGGCAGTGGATGTCGGAGCATCCGCTCGAACTCGCAGGCCCGCCTGTGCGGGAGGCCGGGACGGTGTCCATATTTTTGTGGTTTCCGCCAAGCCTGACGGCCCGCCAGGTTGGGAGAGACTGCCAGTCAGAGGCAGCGGCCCGTCCCGATCGCGGGCGGCCGGGGCCGATGACATGCTGAAACACACGGGGAGGACGACGCGATGAGTGCGCAGCAGCAGTACGACGAGATCGGTGAGGCGTACGAGGGGTTCAAGGCCCTGCCTCTGGAGCAGTACGCGGTGGTGCCCGGTTTTCTGGCCCTGGTCGGGGACGTGAGCGGCAAGTCGGTCCTCGACCTGGCCTCCGGCACCGGCTTCTACAGCCGGGAGTTCAAGCGGCGCGGCGCCACGGACGTGCTCGGAATCGACATCTCCGGCGAGATGGTCACCGTGGCGCAGAAGCTGGAGGAGCACGACCCGCTGGGCGTGCGCTACGAGGTCGGCGACGTGTCCGCGCTGCGGACCTTCGAGCAGCCCTTCGATGTGGGCCTGGCGGTCCAGCTGCTCAACTACGCACCGGACATCGCCACCACTGAGCTGATGTGCCGCAACATCCACCGGAGCCTGAAGCCCGGCGCCGAGCTGTTCCTGCTCAACCAGTCGCCCGACTTCCGCTTCGACGGGCCGTCTCCGGACAAGTACGGCTTCCGCAGCGAGCTCACCGGAGGGGAGGTCGAGACCGGACCGCAGGTCCGGACCACGGCGCTGCTCGACCCGCCCGTCTCGTTCGTCGCCAACCGGCCGCGCCGCGAGGTCTACGAGGACTGCCTGAAGGCGGCCGGATTCAGTGAGCTGACCTGGGTCCCGGTGGAGGTGTCCGAGGCCGGCGTACGCGAGTTCGGCGCGGACCACTGGGCGGACCTCTACGCCAACCCCCCGCTGGAAATGCTGCGCTGCCGCGCCTGACGACCCACCGGACATCCCGGCGACCCGACCTCCGATGCGCCCGCCCCGGGGCCGGGTCGTGGTGGGTTCGTGGCGGTGCCGCTCGATGTAGGCGTTCACCTCAGCGACGTCGTACCCGTGGTACTTCCGGCCGGACTCGGTCCGGAAATAGGGCGGGGCGGCCTGCGACCACCGGTCGGGGTTGGCCACCGTGGCGATGACCTTCGCCAAGCGGGCGTTGACGTCTCCGATGCGGTAGCCGGCGCTCTGGACGGTGGCGAAGGCAGCCTCTCCGGAAGGAGTGGCGGCCCGGGGAACCGGGACGCCCGCGGCGGCCGGCAGGGCGCGGTCCCGGGGGACCGGGACCAGAATCGGCCCCGGGACTGGATCCGGGACTGGATCCGGCTTCGGGGGCGGCGGTGGAAAGGCTCGGTTGCGTACGAGGGGGACGGTGCCCGCGCCCGTCTTGCCGCACTCCTCCGGGAGCGGGAGACCCGTGTCCCACATGCGCCGGCGTACCTCGTGGTAGAGGTCGCTCGCCCCCAGCACCGGGCCGGCGCCCGGGACGCCCTCCCGCATGGCGGCCAGCAGGCAACCGGTGAAGGCGCTGTACCTGGCCCCCGTAGGCGCCTTGGAGCGCCTGTCCTCCGGAGCGGAGGTCATGGAGTACACGCCCCTGACGGCGGCCAGCTGGTCCCTGATCAGCTGGGACTCACCGCCCATCAGGTCGGAGTGCGCCAGGCCGCTGAAGCAGGAGTCCAGGATCACGATCTTGACGTCCGCGCGGGACTGCTTGACGACGCGCGACAGGTACGAGAACCGCAGGCTGGTCCAGTCCTGACCGGGTTCGCTCCCGGTCAGGCCGAGGTGGAGATCGCCGGTGGCCGCGATCAGGCCGTGGCCGCTGTAGTAGACCAGCAGGACGTCCCCCGCCTGCTCGGCGGCCGCCCCGACCGGCTCCATGATGTCCTGGGCCTTGTCCGGATCGTCCACGAGCCGTACGTCGTCCGTCGCGAAGCGGCCCAGTGCCCCGTCGGTGAGGGCGGCCTTGAGGTCGCGGATGTTGCGCGCGGAGTGGGGGATCGGCGTGAGAGCCCGCGAGGTGTAGGACGCGGCGCCGATCAGCACCGCGCGCGCGGACCCGAAGGACGGGAAGGAGGGCCCGCTCACCGACCGTCCAGCTCACGCACGATCCGGACGGCCACCTCGTCCGGGTCCTCGAGCCGGGAGGCGTCGATCTCCACCTCCTTCTCCCCGCTGCGCACGTGGATGCGCACCTGTCGGCGCCGGACGCCGGCCCAGGTGCCCAGCGAGGCCGCGACGGCGGTCAGGACGCCCTGCGGTTCGAGCAGCAGCTGGAGGGCCTCCGTCACCGGGCCCATGTCACCGTCCTCGACCGGCGCGGCCTGGGCGGTGATGGTGACCCGCCTGAGCTCCTGGTCCTGACGCAGCCACTGTTCCAGGCGGCGCAGCTCGTCGGCCGCCTCATCGCCGACCAGGCCCACCTGCACGATCATGGAGCACCCCTCGGGTCGTCACAACTCGCAGGCCGCACATGCTAGTCAGGTCCCGCCGGTGCCGCGGGTACTTCGCCGCAGACGGGCGCCTACGGGTGCGGAGTCCCGGTAGGGTCCGGGTTCCCGACGGCGTCGGTCATCGGCTCGCCCTTCTCGACGGTGACCGGGACACCCCCGGTGATCTGCTCCAGCCGGGCCTTGAGCTCCTTCGAGGCGGCCCCCTCGGCGGTGCTGGTCACGACGATGCCGGAGGCGTCCCCGGCGGGGGAGAAGCTGTAGAGCGGGAAGGCGGGCCGGCCCTGGTCCGCGGCGAGCCGGTCCACGGCGGCGTCGAGCGCGCGCCGCGTGTAGCGGCTCAGATAGAGGTCCGCGCGGCCCGGGTCTACGGAGGGCCCGGCCTTCCGGGCGGCCTCCAGCAGCAGGCGGCCGCGGTCGAGGTCGGTGACGCACACCGCCACCCGGCCGGGCGGCCGGTCGGTGATCTGGGTGGCGTAGACGTCCGCGAAGGCGCCGCGGCCCTGTTCGCCGACGGCCTGCGAGAGCCGGGCGGCCTCGGGGGTGTTCGCGGGCGTCCCGTCGATGGTGGTGGGCGGGGCGCCGGGCGCACCGCGGTCGAGTACGGGGCAGGGCGCGGCCGCCTCGGCGGGCAGCGGCGGCGGGGCCGCCGGGCCGGTGGCGGCCCCGCAGCCGGTGAGCAGCGCGGCAGCGGCAAGGCGGGCGAGCGTGACGGCGGTACGGCGCATGATCCCTCGATCCCCCTGGTTCCCCGGTGCTTCGGGGCCCCTGGGACGCGCCCGGGCACCGACCGGTTCCCCACGGGGGCGCCAGGTCCCGCCCGCCGGGCGCTCCCTACGCGGCCCCGCCGGCCGGACCCGGGCCGCGGGCGTGTGTGAACGAGGCCATCCGCAGACCCGGGACGGGGGAGAAGTCCGCGCCCCGGGTGAAGCCCAGGCGCTCGTACAGGGTCACCGCGGGGGCGTTGTCCGCGCCTGTGGTGACCTCCACCGACCGGCCGGAGAAGACCTCCGCCAGCGCGTGGCGCAGCAGCAGCGAGGCGATGCCCCGGCGGAACCAGGCCGGGTCCACGCAGAGCCGGTCGAGGCAGACCGGGCCGTCCGCCGCCCGCTCCTCCCAGGCCAGGAACCCGGCGATCTCCCCGTCCGGGGACACGGCCCCGATCCAGGTCAGCTTCCGCCGCCGCATCTCCGAGAGGCTCTCGCGCAGCGCCGGGATCCCGTCGAAGCCGATCATCCGCGCCTCCACCGCGTAGGCGGCCCGGCCGATCCGGTGCACGGCGGCCGCGGTCGCGTCGTCGGTGAGGTCCAGCGGGCGCAGGTGCGGCTGCGGCATACGGGCGGGTCCCTTCCGGGGCTGGGGCTACAGGGCTACGGAGGCTACGGGGATTCGGGCGGGAACGCCCGTGCGACCCGCGGGCCCGGCGGGGCGCCGGGGGGTTTCCCCACCGGCGCCGACCCGCCGGAGCGCGGGATCGGCCCGGCGGGACAACCGTTTAGCGGCGCGGCCACTCGGCTCGGTACGATTCAGGCGCGCAGTGTTCGCTCGCGCACCCCCTGAGTCAGGAGAGACCGGTGTCAGACGTCCGTGTGATCATCCAACGCGATTCCGAGCGGGACGAGCGCGTGGTGGCCACGGGCACTACGGCGGCCGAGCTCTTCGCCGGCGAGCGCACCATCGTCGCCGCGCGCATCGCGGGTGAGCTGAAGGACCTCGCCTACGAGGTGAAGGACGGCGAGACCGTCGAGCCGGTGGAGATCTCCTCCGAGGACGGCCTGAACATCCTGCGCCACTCGACCGCGCACGTCATGGCGCAGGCCGTGCAGGAGCTCTTCCCCGAGGCCAAGCTGGGCATCGGCCCGCCGGTCCAGAACGGCTTCTACTACGACTTCGACGTCGCCAAGCCCTTCACCCCCGATGACCTCAAGGCCATCGAGAAGAAGATGCAGGAGATCCAGAAGCGCGGGCAGAAGTTCGCCCGCCGCGTGGTCACCGACGAGGCGGCCCGCGAGGAGCTCGCGGACGAGCCGTACAAGCTGGAGCTCATCGGCATCAAGGGCTCCGCGTCCACCGACGACGGTGCGAACGTCGAGGTGGGCGGCGGCGAGCTGACCATCTACGACAACCTCGACGCGAAGACCGGCGAGCTGTGCTGGAAGGACCTCTGCCGCGGTCCCCACCTGCCGACCACCCGCAACATCCCGGCCTTCAAGCTCATGCGCAACGCGGCCGCCTACTGGCGCGGCAGCGAGAAGAACCCGATGCTCCAGCGCATCTACGGCACCGCGTGGCCGTCGAAGGAGGAGCTGAAGGCGCACCTCGACTTCCTCGCCGAGGCCGAGAAGCGCGACCACCGCAAGCTCGGCAACGAGCTGGACCTCTTCTCCATCCCGGACGAGATCGGCTCCGGCCTCGCCGTCTTCCACCCGCGCGGCGGCATCATCCGCCGGACCATGGAGGACTACTCGCGCCGCCGGCACGAGGAGGAGGGCTACGAGTTCGTCTACTCCCCGCACGCCACCAAGGGCGCCCTCTTCGAGAAGAGCGGCCACCTGGACTGGTACGCGGAGGGCATGTACCCCCCCATGCAGCTCGACGGTGGTACCGACTACTACCTCAAGCCCATGAACTGCCCGATGCACAACCTGATCTTCGACGCGCGCGGCCGCTCCTACCGCGAGCTGCCGCTGCGCCTGTTCGAGTTCGGCACCGTGTACCGGTACGAGAAGTCCGGCGTCGTGCACGGCCTGACCCGTGCGCGGGGCTTCACCCAGGACGACGCGCACATCTACTGCACCCGTGAGCAGATGGCGGAGGAGCTCGACCGCACGCTCACCTTCGTGCTGAACCTGCTGCGCGACTACGGTCTGACCGACTTCTACCTGGAGCTGTCGACCAAAGACCCGGAGAAGTTCGTCGGCTCGGACGAGGTCTGGGAGGAGGCCACCGCGGTCCTCCAGCAGGTCGCCGAGAAGCAGGGCCTCCCGCTGACCCCCGACCCGGGCGGCGCGGCCTTCTACGGCCCGAAGATCTCCGTGCAGGCGCGCGACGCCATCGGCCGTACCTGGCAGATGTCGACCGTCCAGCTGGACTTCAACCTGCCGGAGCGGTTCAACCTGGAGTACACCGCCCCGGACGGCTCGCGCCAGCGCCCGGTCATGATCCACCGCGCTCTGTTCGGCTCGATCGAGCGGTTCTTCGCCGTGCTGCTGGAGCACTACGCGGGCGCCATGCCGCCGTGGCTGGCCCCGGTCCAGGCGGTCGGCATCCCGATCGGCGACGGGCACGTCGAGTACCTGCAGGAGTTCGCCGCCGAGGCGAAGAAGCAGGGCCTGCGGGTCGAGGTGGACGCCTCCTCCGACCGCATGCAGAAGAAGATCAGGAACCACCAGAAGCTCAAGGTTCCGTTCATGATCATCGTCGGTGACGAGGACATGGCCGCGGGCACGGTCTCCTTCCGCTACCGCGACGGTTCGCAGGAGAACGGCATCGCGAAGGACGAGGCGCTGGCCAAGCTGGCCAAGGTCGTCGCGGACCGCGTCCAGGTCTGATCCGAGCCGCGGCATCACGGTGGGCCCCCGGAAAGCGATCACTTTCCGGGGGCCTTCCTCGTCCGCGCGGACGAGGTCATATGCTGCATGCCATGACGATTGAGCCGGAGCAGCAGATCGGTGTGGGCACGCAGGACGCGTTCCAGCGTCTGTGGACGCCCCACCGGATGGCCTACATCCAGGGGGAGAACAAGCCGACCGGCCCGGAGGCCGGGGACGGCTGTCCCTTCTGCGGGATTCCGGAGATGTCCGACCAGGACGGCCTCGTCGTGGCCCGCGGCAAGCACGTCTACGCCGTGCTGAACCTCTACCCGTACAACGGCGGCCACCTGATGGTCGTCCCGTACCGGCACGTCGCCGACTACACCGAGCTCGACGGCCCCGAGACGGCCGAGCTGGCCGATCTCACCAAGCGGGCCATGATCGCGCTGCGCAAGGCGTCCGGGGCGCACGGTTTCAACATCGGCATGAACCAGGGCGCGGCCGCGGGGGCCGGCATCGCCGCGCACCTGCACCAGCACATCGTGCCCCGCTGGGGCGGGGACACGAACTTCATGCCGGTCGTCGGCCACACCAAGGTGCTGCCCCAACTCCTCGCGGACACCCGCCAGATGCTCGCCGACGCCTGGCCCAACGACTGACCGCCGCCCGGAGGACAGGGCCTAGGACGGGCGGGTCTCCCGCCACGTCCTGACCACGTCCTCGACGTCGAACTCGGTGAGGCCCAGGGGCGGGCCCTGCGGCGGCATGCGCAGCGCCGCGCGGATCTTCTCGTTGATCTCCGTGAGGAGGGCCCGCACCTGGCGTTCGGAGCGGGCCGCACGGACCGCGTCCATCGCGTCCTCGGCCTCCTTGCGCAGCGCGAGCGCCGGAGGCAGGGCGGAGAAGCCCTCGCGGTGCATCTTCTGCTTGATCCACCACATCTCGTCGTACGGGGCGTCGAGCGAGGCCAGCGGCTTGCCCCAGCCCGGCAGGTTCTCGAAGTCGCCACGGTCGGCGGCCTCTCTGATCTGCCGGTCCACCCAGGACTCGATGTCCACACCAGGCGGTTTGCGCTCGGTCATCGTCCCTCCTCGGCCCTCGCGGGCTGCCGCGGTACTTCAGCCTACCTACGCGTCGTACACGTCCGCCTTGCGCGGCGCCGGCTCCTGGATCAGGCCGCTCATGATCGAGGAGCGGTTGGTGAAGCGGTCGGTGTCGACGCCGTTCTCCTCCAGCACCCTGAAGGTGGCGGCGTGCACCGCGCGCAGGACCGGGGCCACGGTGCGCAGCGCGTCGTCCGCCATGAAGCGGTGGCGCCACATCGAGCCGGCCCACACGTGCCGGACACCGAACGGCTCGGGCAGGACCAGCTTGCCGCCGAAGAAGTCGAGGATCGGCGGGTACCAGGTCAGCGGGGCCCGCACGGCGAGGCGTACGACCTCGTTGGCGTTCACCAGCGGCAGTGGGCGCTCCACGGTCTCCCAGAAGCGGATGCTCTTGGGCACCTCCACCACCGGGGCCGCGGACTTCGTCGTGAACAGGCCGTTCACCGGTCCCAGGGCGTGCGCGGTGACGTCCACGCGCAGCGTCTTGTAGAGCACGGTGACGGTCACCAGCATGGTGATGACGAGCTGGCCGTCCCAGAGCGGGTACTGGATGCCCAGGTAGTGCCGGTTGCCGGCGCTGAACTGCTGCTCGTTGCAGATCCGGGTGATCTCGTGCGGCTTGATCAGGAAGTTGTCGGTGTTCTCGCCGGTGGGGCGGGCCACCTCGGCGGCGCCCTCACCGACGGGGGTGACGATCCAGTGCTGGATCGCGGCGGTCGGGAAGCCGCCGGTGTGCAGGGGACCGCGTTCCAGCTTGCGGAGCTCGCTGTCGACCGCGCGGATGACGTCCCAGCTGCGGAAGGGGTGGATCTCGGCCCCCTCGGTCTTGGGAACCAGCTCCTCGGCCATCTGCCAGCTGCCCCAGCGGGTGCCCATGCCGAGGATGCCCTTGGGGCCCGCGTAGAAGACGTGGTTGCTGCGGTCCTCCGCGGTCAGCTTGGCGAGCTGGTGGCGCAGGTCCTCGCGGGCCTTCTCGTCGGGGTTGCCCGGCACGGCCTCCGGGATCTTGGCGCCGATCCCGTCACCGGCCAGCAGCCCGTCCCAGCGCGAGCGCAGGTCGGCGGCGGTGGCCTCGCAGATCCGGCGGGCGAGCAGCCAGCCGACGGCCGGAGCGATGATCATGCCGCGCAGGTAGAGGCCGAGGAAGCCGGTGAAGGGAAGCCGGAACATGAGCACGGCCACGACGACGGCCACGCCGACGAGGACCGCGGTGCCCATCCAGGACGAACGCTTGCCCTCCCCGGAGGCGAGGCTCTTGCGGAGCTGGAACAGGCCCAGCCACAGCAGCAGCCCGGGCAGGAACACCACGCCGCAGACCAGCATGATCAGGCGGAGCTTGCGGTCGCGCTCCTTGCGGATGCGGGACGCGGCCAGGCAGTGCTCGACGACGGTCTGCGGATCGGTCCCGAAGGACTGGATCAGCGGCTTGCGGCCGGAGGCGAGGGTGCGGGCCTCGACGGCGCGGCAGAAGGCCTCGCCGAGGTTCGGCTCGAAGAGGGAGATCTTCGGGGGCTTGACCGTGGCGGGGTGGTTCTCGCTGGTGGCTTTGAGTATGGACTCCAGCTTCGTGTCCTTCCCGCCGTCGCGGTACGCGGCCGAGGCGAGGGCGTTGGTCGCCGCCGTCTGCCCCCCGCTGCCCTGGAGCGGGATCTGTGCTCCGGGCCTGAAGTCGAATCCGTCGTCCGCCACCGCTGCCCCCATCGCTGCGCGTTCGTGCTCTTTGTGCGCCGATGAGCCTATCGACGCAACTCGCCCCATGGTCATGGGACAGGCAAATGCCGCCCACCGCAAGCTGGTTGGGTGGGCGGCGCCTCCCGACGCTATGTCAGTCAGGTTCCCTTCTCGGCCTGTTCGCGCACCTTGACCGCGACCTGAGGCGGCATGGGCTCGTGGCGGGCGTAGGCCCGGGCGAAGCGGCCCGTGCCGTGCGAGACGGAGCGCAGCTCGACGGCGTAGCGGCCGATCTCGATCTCGGGGATCTCGGCGCGGACCCGGGTACGCCCGGCGCCCGCCTGTTCGGTGCCGACGACCCGGCCGCGGCGGCCGGCGAGGTCGCTCATGACCGGGCCGACGTACTCGTCGGGGACGATGACGGCGAGCTCCGCGACCGGTTCGAGGAGCTCGATGCGGGCCTCGGCGGCCGCCTCGCGCAGGGCCAGCGCGCCGGCGGTCTGGAAGGCGGCGTCGGAGGAGTCCACCGAGTGCGCCTTGCCGTCGAGGAGGGTGACGCGCACGTCGACCAGGGGATACCCGGCCGAGACCCCGCGCGCGGCCTGCGTGCGTACGCCCTTCTCGACGGACGGGATGAACTGGCGGGGCACGGCGCCGCCGACGACCTTGTCGACGAACTCGATGCCGCTGCCGGGCGGGAGCGGCTCGACCTCGATCTCGCAGATCGCGAACTGGCCGTGGCCGCCGGACTGTTTGACGTGCCGGCCGCGGCCCGCGGCCTTGGCGCCGAAGGTCTCGCGCAGGCTCACCTTGTGCGGCACGGCGTCGACCTGGACGCCGTAGCGGGTGCGCAGCCGCTCCAGGGCGACGTCCTGGTGGGCCTCGCCGAGGCACCACAGGACGACCTGGTGGGTGTGCGGGTTCTGCTCCAGCCGCATGGTGGGGTCCTCGGCGACGAGGCGGGCCAGGCCCTGGGAGAGCTTGTCCTCGTCGGCCTTGCTGTGGGCCTCGATGGCGAGGGGGAGCAGGGGGTCGGGCATGGCCCAGGGCTCCATGAGGAGCGGGTCGTCCTTGGCGGAGAGGGTGTCGCCCGTCTCGGCGCGGGTGAGTTTGGCCACGCAGGCGAGGTCGCCCGCGATGCAGCGGTCGAGGGTGCGCTGCTGTTTGCCGAAGGGGGAGGTGAGGGTGCCGATCCGCTCGTCGACGTCGTGGTCCTCGTGACCCCGGTCGGTGAGACCGTGCCCGCTGACGTGCACGGTCTGCTCGGGGCGCAGGGTGCCGGAGAAGACGCGGACGAGGGAGACGCGGCCGACGTACGGGTCGGAGGAGGTCTTGACGACCTCGGCGACGAGGGGGCCGTCGGGATCGCAGGTGACGGCGGGGCGGACGGCGCCGTCGGGGGTGGTGACGGTGACGGGGCCGCGCTCCAGGGGGGTGGGGAAGCCGCCGGTGACCAGTTCGAGGAGCTCCACGGTGCCGAGGCCCTGTTTGGCGCCCTCGGCGGCCGGGGCGGCCATCAGGACGGGGTGGAAGGTGCCGCGGGCGACGGCCCGCTCCAGGTCGTCGACCAGGGTCTTGATGTCGATGTCCTCGCCGCCGAGGTAGCGGTCCATGAGGCTCTCGTCCTCGCTCTCGGCGATGATCCCCTCGATGAGGCGGGAGCGGGCGCCGGAGATGAGGGCGAGCTCGGCGGGGTCCGGGTCGCGTTCGGTGCGTTCGCCGGAGGAGTAGTCGTACACGCGCTGGGAGAGCAGGCCGAGCAGGCCGGTGACCGGGGCGTGCCCGTCGGGGCCGGCGGGGCCGTGCAGGGGGAGGTAGAGCGGGATGACGGCGTCGGGGTCGTCGGCGCCGAAGATCTGGCCGCAGACGTCGGCCATCTGGGTGTAGTCGGCGCGGGCCGCCTCCAGGTGCGTGACGACGATGGCGCGGGGCATCCCGACGGCCTCGCACTCGTCCCAGACCATCCGGGTGGCTCCGTCGATCCCGTCCGAGGCGGAGACGACGAAGAGGGCCGCGTCCGCGGCGCGCAGACCGGCCCTGAGTTCTCCGACGAAGTCGGCGTATCCGGGGGTGTCCAGGACATTGATCTTGATTCCGCCCCATTCGACGGGGACGAGGGACAGCTGGACGGAGCGCTGTCGCCGGTGCTCGATCTCGTCGTAGTCGGAGACGGTGGCGCCGTCCTCGACCCGGCCGGCCCGGTTGACCGCTCCGGCGGTCAGGGCGAGGGCTTCGACCAGCGTGGTCTTGCCGGATCCGCTGTGGCCGACCAGCACGACGTTCCGTACGGAAGAGGGGCGGTCGGCCGTCAGTGCCCTGCCGGCGGCTCCGGCTTGGTGTGATGTGGCTCCCATGGTGCTCGTGCCTCCCGGTGGTGACGGAGGAAGAAACGGGGCTCTTCGAGCTTTGCACTGGTGTCACACGGCGTCCATACGTCGTACCAGGGGGGTACCGGAGGAGGTCCGTGACGTGAAGTACGTCTTACGTGGCGCGAACCGGAGGGTGCGCGGCGTCCGGGGGGCGGCGTGCTGGCTACGATGGGCCAGCCGGTGGCCGTGGTGGCCGTGCGGCCCAGCGACCCTCCGGGAAGGCCATGCTGAACAAGTACGCGCGTGCATTCTTCACGCGTGTTCTCACGCCATTCGCCGCTTTTCTGCTCCGGCGGGGGGTGAGCCCGGACGCGGTCACCCTGATCGGCACGGCCGGAGTGGTGGCGGGAGCGCTGGTCTTCTTCCCCCGGGGAGAGTTCTTCTGGGGCACGATCACCATCACCCTCTTCGTCTTCTCCGACCTGGTGGACGGGAACATGGCCCGCCAGGCCGGCGTCTCCAGCCGGTGGGGCGCGTTCCTCGACTCCACCCTCGACCGGGTGGCGGACGCGGCGATCTTCGGCGGACTCGCGCTCTGGTACGCGGGCTCCGGCAACGACAACGCGCTGTGCGCGGTCTCCATCTTCTGCCTGGCCAGCGGCCAGGTGGTCTCGTACACCAAGGCCCGCGGCGAGTCGATCGGGCTGCCGGTGGCCGTCAACGGGCTCATCGAGCGGGCCGAGCGGCTGGTGATCTCGCTGGTCGCGGCCGGTCTGTCCGGGCTGCAGACCTTCGGCGTGCCGTCCTGGATCGGCGTGCTGCTCCCGATCGCGCTGTGGGTCGTGGCGGCGGGCTCGCTCGTCACGCTGATCCAGCGGGTGGTCACCGTACGTCGTGAGTCGGCCGAGGCCGACGCCGCCGGTTCCGCCGCTTCGGCCGAGGGCGGTGCGGCCTGATGGGCACGGCGCGGGACAAGCTGGTCGACGGGCTGTACGGGCTCGGCTGGGCCGGGGTCAAGAAGCTGCCCGAGCCGGCCGCGGTGGCCCTCGGCCGCCGGATAGCGGACTTCGCGTGGAAGCGGCGCGGCAAGAGCGTGCTGCGGCTGGAGTCGAATCTGGCGCGCGTGGTGCCCGGGGCGGGCCCGGAACGGCTGCGCGAGCTGTCCCAGGCCGGCATGCGCTCGTACATGCGGTACTGGATGGAGTCCTTCCGGCTGCCCACCATGGACCCGAAGCGGTTCAGCACGGACGTCGAGTTCAAGGACGAGCACCTGCTGCGCGAGGCCCTCGCCTCCGGACGCGGGGTCATCGTCGCCCTGCCGCACCTGGCCAACTGGGACCTCGCCGGGGCCTGGGCCATCGGCCACATCGGCGTCCCGTTCACCACGGTCGCCGAGCGGCTCAAGCCCGAGACCCTCTACGACCGCTTCGTGGCCTACCGCGAGAGCCTGGGCATGGAGGTCCTGCCGCACAACGGCGGCGCCGCCTTCGGCACCCTCGCCCGCCGGCTCCGCTCCGGCGGCCTGATCTGCCTGGTCGCGGACCGGGACCTGTCGGCCTCCGGGGTCGAAGTGGACTTCTTCGGCGCCACGGCGCGGATGCCGGCCGGGCCGGCGTTGCTGGCGCAGCAGACCGGGGCGGTGCTGCTCCCGGCGACCCTGCACTACGGGGACTCGCCGAAGATGTACGGCCGGATCCACCCCGAGGTGGAGGTGCCGAAGACCGGGACCCGGGTCGAGAAGACCGCCGCCATGACGCAGGCCGTGGCGGACGCCTTCGCGTGGGGCATCGGCGAGCACCCGGAGGACTGGCACATGCTGCAGCGGTTGTGGCTGGACGACCTGGAGGAGCGCCCGTAGTGAAGATCGGCATCGTGTGCCCGTACTCGTGGGACGTGCCCGGCGGCGTCCAGTTCCACATCCGGGACCTGGCGGAGCACCTGATCCGCCTCGGCCACGAGGTGTCGGTCCTGGCCCCGGCGGACGACGAGACCCCGCTCCCGCCGTACGTGATCTCGGCGGGACGGGCGGTGCCGGTGCCGTACAACGGTTCGGTGGCCCGGCTGAACTTCGGATTCCTGTCGGCGGCCCGGGTGCGGCGCTGGCTGCACGACGGCACCTTCGACGTGATCCACATCCACGAGCCGGCCTCGCCCTCGCTGGGGCTGCTGTCCTGCTGGGCGGCCCAGGGGCCGATCGTGGCGACCTTCCACACCTCGAACCCGCGGTCGCGGGCGATGATCGCGGCGTACCCGATCCTCCAGCCGGCGCTGGAGAAGATCAGCGCGCGGATCGCGGTGAGCGAGTACGCGCGGCGCACGCTCGTGGAGCACCTGGGCGGGGACGCGGTGGTGATCCCGAACGGCGTCGACGTGGACTTCTTCGCCAAGGCCGAACCGAAGGCCGAGTGGGGCGGGCAGACCCTCGGGTTCATCGGCCGCATCGACGAGCCGCGCAAGGGCCTGCCGGTGCTGATGGCGGCCTTCCCGAAGATCGTGGAGGCCTGCCCGGACGTACGGCTCCTCGTCGCCGGCCGCGGTGACGAGGAGGAGGCGGTGGCCACGCTGCCCGCGGAGCTGCGCTCCCGGGTGGAGTTCCTCGGCATGGTCTCCGACGAGGACAAGGCGCGGCTGCTGCGCAGCGTCGACGTGTACGTCGCCCCGAACACGGGCGGCGAGAGCTTCGGCATCATCCTCGTCGAGGCCCTGTCGGCGGGCGCGGCGGTCCTGGCGTCGGACCTGGACGCCTTCGCGCAGGTGCTGGACCAGGGCGGCGCCGGCGACCTCTTCACGAACGAGAACCCGGACGCGCTCGCGGCCGGGGCGATCGCCCTGCTGCGGGATCCGGTCCGCCGGGCGGAGCTCAGCGCGCGCGGAGCGGCGCACGTGCGGCGCTTCGACTGGTCCACGGTCGGCGCGGACATCCTGGCGGTCTACGAGACGGTGACGGACGGCGCGGCGGCGGTCGCCACGGACGAACGCGTCCCGCTCCGCACCCGCCTGGGGTTCTCGCGGGACTCGTCCTCCTGACAGGCCGGTAAAGTCGCGGCCCGTGATCGAAACACTCGTCTGGATTGCCCTGGCTCTCGGTGTCATCGGGGTCTACCTCAGCTGGACCGCCGGCCGGCTGGACCGGCTGCACTCGCGGATGGACGCCGCGCGGGCCGCGCTCGACGCGCAGCTCGTGCGGCGGGCCTCCGTGGTGCTGGAGGTGGCCACCTCCGGGGTGCTCGACCCCGCCTCCTCCTTGGTGCTGTACGAGGCCGCGCACGCCGCCCGGCAGGCCGAGGAGGAGCACCGGGAGGTTGCCGAGAGCGAGCTCAGCCAGGCCCTGCGGGCGGTCTTCGCCGACGCGGACCAGGTCGAGGTGCTGAAGGCTGCTCCCGGCGGGGCGGAGGCCACCGAGGACCTGGCGGCGGCCGTCCGCCGGGTACCCATGGCACGGCGGTTCCACAACGACGCCGTACGGGCCGCCCGCGCCCTGCGCAGGCACCGCAAGGTCCGCTGGTTCCGGCTGGCCGGGCACGCCCCCTTCCCGCTCGCCTTCGAAATGGACGACGAGCCTCCGGCGGATCTCGCGGAGCGGCCTGTATAGACACCCGGTAGGGCCGCAGGGGACAAGTGAAGAGGCCACAGGCTCCACATTGGCCCTTGTAGTGGACTGGTCGGTGGGGTTTCCTCGGCCGAGTAGTCCAGTAGGCCCCGTCTTCCGTTCGAGTTCCTTTCGAGTGAGGTCAATCCGTGAGCACGCTTCCCACCTCCCCCCAGTCCGCCGAGTCGGCCATCGGCACCTCGCGCGTCAAGCGCGGCATGGCCGAGCAGCTCAAGGGCGGCGTGATCATGGACGTGGTCAACGCCGAGCAGGCGAAGATCGCCGAGGACGCCGGCGCCGTCGCCGTCATGGCCCTGGAGCGGGTCCCGGCCGACATCCGCAAGGACGGCGGGGTCGCCCGCATGTCCGACCCGAACATGATCGAAGAGATCATCGAGGCCGTCTCGATCCCCGTCATGGCCAAGTCCCGCATCGGGCACTTCGTCGAGGCCCAGGTCCTGCAGTCCCTCGGCGTCGACTACATCGACGAGTCCGAGGTCCTGACCCCGGCCGACGAGGTCAACCACTCCGACAAGTGGGCGTTCACCACCCCCTTCGTCTGTGGCGCCACCAACCTGGGCGAGGCCCTGCGCCGCATCGCCGAGGGCGCGGCCATGATCCGCTCCAAGGGCGAGGCCGGCACCGGCAACGTCGTCGAGGCCGTCCGCCACCTGCGCCAGATCAAGAACGAGATCGCCCGCCTGCGCGGCTACGACAACAACGAGCTGTACGCCGCCGCCAAGGAGCTGCGCGCCCCGTACGAGCTCGTCAAGGAGGTTGCCGAGCTCGGCAAGCTCCCCGTCGTCCTGTTCTCCGCCGGTGGCGTGGCCACCCCGGCCGACGCCGCCCTGATGCGCCAGCTCGGCGCCGAGGGTGTCTTCGTCGGCTCCGGCATCTTCAAGTCCGGCGACCCGGCCAAGCGCGCCGCCGCCATCGTGAAGGCCACCACCTTCTACGACGACCCGAAGATCATCGCGGACGCCTCCCGCAACCTGGGCGAGGCCATGGTCGGCATCAACTGCGACACCCTCCCCGAGGCCGAGCGCTACGCCAACCGCGGCTGGTAGTCCCGACATGACGAACACCCCCGTGATCGGTGTCCTGGCCCTCCAGGGCGACGTACGGGAGCACCTGATCGCCCTGGCCGCGGCGGACGCCGTGGCCAGGCCGGTCCGGCGTCCCGAGGAGCTCGCCGAGGTCGACGCCCTGGTGATCCCCGGCGGCGAGTCCACGACCATGTCGAAGCTCGCCGTGCTCTTCGGCATGCTGGAGCCGCTGCGCGAGCGCGTGCGCGCCGGCATGCCCGTCTACGGCACCTGCGCCGGCATGATCATGCTGGCCGACAAGCTGCTGGACGGCCGTGAGGACCAGGAGACCCTGGGCGGCATCGACATGATCGTCCGCCGTAACGCCTTCGGCCGTCAGAACGAATCCTTCGAGGCGAAGATCGACTTCGCGGGCATCGCGGACGGCCCGGTCGAGGGCGTCTTCATCCGCGCGCCGTGGGTCGAGTCCGTCGGCGGCGCCGCCGAGGTGCTGGCCACGTACGACGGCCACACGGTCGCCGTGCGCCAGGGCAACGTCCTCGCCACCTCGTTCCACCCCGAACTGACCGGCGACGACCGAGTCCACGCGTACTTCGTCGACATGGTGCGCGCGGGGCTGTAATCAGGTCCCGGTAGGATCGGAGACGAACACTGTTGGTTACGCGAAGGAGACAGGCGGATGTCCGGCCACTCTAAATGGGCTACGACGAAGCACAAGAAGGCCGTGATCGATGCCAAGCGCGGCAAGCTCTTCGCGAAGCTGATCAAGAACATCGAGGTCGCGGCCCGTATGGGCGGCGCCGACATCGACGGCAACCCGACGCTCTTCGACGCCGTTCAGAAGGCCAAGAAGAGCTCGGTCCCGAACAAGAACATCGACTCCGCGGTCAAGCGCGGCGGTGGCCTTGAGGCCGGCGGCGCCGACTACGAGACGATCATGTACGAGGGCTACGGTCCGAACGGTGTCGCGGTGCTCATCGAGTGCCTCACCGACAACCGCAACCGCGCCGCGTCCGACGTACGGGTCGCCATGACCCGCAACGGCGGCTCGATGGCCGACCCGGGCTCGGTCTCGTACCTGTTCAACCGCAAGGGCGTCATCATCCTGGCCAAGGGCGAACTGTCCGAGGACGACGTGCTCGGCGCGGTGCTCGAGGCCGGTGCCGAAGAGGTCAACGACAACGGCGACACGTTCGAGATCATCAGCGAGGCCACCGACCTGGTCGCGGTCCGTACCGCGCTCCAGGACGCCGGCATCGACTACGACTCGGCCGAGGCCAGCTTCGTCCCCTCGATGCAGGTCGAGCTGGACGAAGAGGGCGCGCGCAAGATCTTCAAGCTGATCGACGCGCTGGAGGACAGCGACGACGTGCAGAACGTCTTCGCCAACTTCGACGTCTCGGACGAGGTCATGGAGAAGGTCGACGCCTGACCCGGCGCCAACCGCTCACCCTTCGAACGGCGGGCCGACGGGGACACACCCCGGCGGCCCGCCGTCGCTTTGCGCCGATGTCAGTGGGGCCGGATAGCCTGCACGGACATACAGTCGAACGGCAGGGGGCAGGGTGCGAGTTCTCGGTGTGGACCCGGGGCTGACGCGGTGCGGTGTCGGCGTCGTCGAGGGTGTCGCCGGGCGTCCCCTGACCATGCTCGGTGTGGGAGTCGTACGGACGCCCGCGGAGGCCGAGTTGGGCCACCGGCTCGTCGCCATCGAGCAGGGCATCGAGGAATGGCTCGACACCCACCGGCCCGAAGTCGTCGCGGTGGAACGGGTGTTCAGCCAGCACAACGTCAGCACCGTGATGGGCACCGCCCAGGCGAGCGCCGTCGCCATGCTGTGCGCCGCCCGCCGCGGGATACCCGTCGCCCTGCACACGCCGAGTGAGGTCAAGGCCGCCGTCACCGGCAGCGGCCGGGCCGACAAGGCCCAGGTCGGGTCCATGGTGACCCGGCTGCTCCGGCTGGACGCACCGCCGAAGCCGGCCGACGCCGCCGACGCGCTCGCCCTGGCCATCTGCCACATCTGGCGGGCCCCCGCCCAGAACCGCCTCCAGCAGGCGGTCGCCCTGCACGCCTCGAAAGGCCGTACCCGATGATCGCCTTCGTCAGCGGCCCGGTCGCCGCACTCGCCCCCACCCTGGCCGTGATCGAGGTCGGGGGAGTGGGCATGGCCGTGCAGTGCACGCCGAACACCGTCTCGGGCCTGCGGATCGGCGAACAGGCCCGGCTGGCCACCTCCCTGGTCGTACGGGAGGACTCGCTCACGCTGTACGGCTTCGCCGACGACGACGAGCGGCAGGTCTTCGAACTGCTGCAGACGGCGAGCGGGGTCGGGCCGAGGCTGGCGCAGGCGATGCTCGGGGTGCACAGCCCGGACGCGCTGCGTACGGCCGTGTCCACGGGGGACGAGAAGGCGCTGATGGCCGTGCCGGGCATCGGCAAGAAGGGCGCGCAGAAGCTCCTGCTGGAGCTGAAGGACAAGCTGGGGACTCCGCTGGGGACCAGTGGCCTGGTGGGAGCCCAGCGGGCCGTGGCGTCGGGGCCGGCCCCGTGGTCGGAGCAGCTCTCGGCCGCGCTGATCGGGCTCGGCTATGCGTCCCGGGAGGCGGACGAGGCCGTCTCCGCAGTGGCGCCGCAGGCCGAGGCCGCCATTGCCGCCGGCGGTTCCGCCCCGGTTCCGCAGCTCCTCCGCGCGGCGCTCCAGTCCCTGAACCGTGCCCGCTGACCAGTGCCGCGCCGCTGCTGGGGCTCCGCCCCAGACCCCGCGCCTCAAACGCCGGCGAGGCTGGGTTGTGCCGGCCGAGCTGGAGTTTTCAGCCTCGCCGGCGTTTGAGGCGCGGGTCCGGGCGGAGCCCGGGAAACGGCGAAAGGCCGGGGTGGGGGAGAGCCCCGCAGGGGCCGGCCCCGCACCCGGCAGACCACCGTACGAACCGAGAAGGCAGACTGACACCGTGAACTGGGACGACGACAGCACCGCCGAGGACGAGGCCCGCATCGTCGCCGCAGCCGCCGACGGCGAGGACACCGCCGTCGAGGCGGCCCTGCGCCCCAAGGACCTCGGCGAGTTCGTCGGTCAGGAGAA
This sequence comes from Streptomyces sp. NPDC048258, assembly GCF_043201995.1. NCBI lineage: Bacteria > Bacillati > Actinomycetota > Actinomycetes > Kitasatosporales > Streptomycetaceae > Streptomyces > Streptomyces sp. NPDC048258. The sequence continues at coordinate 147,391 of NZ_JBICZH010000005.1, read as the reverse complement.
GGTCCGCCAGCAGCTGGACCTCGTCCTCAAGGCGGCCCGCCAGCGCGGCGCCACTGCCGACCACGTCCTGCTCTCCGGCGCCCCCGGCCTCGGCAAGACCACCCTGTCCATGATCATCGCGGCCGAGATGGGTGCGCCCATCCGCATCACCTCGGGCCCGGCCATCCAGCACGCCGGCGACCTCGCGGCCATCCTCTCCTCCCTCCAGGAGGGCGAGGTCCTCTTCCTCGACGAGATCCACCGCATGTCCCGGCCCGCCGAGGAGATGCTGTACATGGCCATGGAGGACTTCCGTGTCGATGTGATCGTGGGCAAGGGGCCGGGCGCGACCGCCATCCCGCTGGAGCTGCCGCCCTTCACCCTCGTCGGGGCGACGACACGGGCCGGTCTGCTCCCCCCGCCCCTCCGCGACCGCTTCGGCTTCACCGGGCACATGGAGTTCTACGCCCCCGAGGAGCTGGAGCGCGTCATCCACCGCTCCGCCCGCCTCCTCGACGTCGAGATCGACACCGACGGCGCCGCCGAGATCGCCGGCCGCTCCCGCGGCACCCCGCGCATCGCCAACCGCCTGCTGCGCCGCGTCCGCGACTACGCGCAGGTCAGGGCGGACGGCGTGATCAACCGTGAGGTGGCCGGTACCGCCCTCCAGGTCTACGAGGTGGACGCGCGCGGGCTCGACCGGCTGGACCGGGCCGTCCTGGAGGCGCTGCTCAAGCTCTTCGGCGGCGGGCCCGTCGGCCTGTCCACCCTCGCCGTCGCCGTCGGCGAGGAGCGGGAGACCGTGGAGGAGGTCGCGGAGCCCTTCCTCGTCCGCGAGGGGCTGCTCGCGCGCACCCCCAGGGGGCGCGTGGCGACCCCTGCTGCCTGGGCTCACCTGGGACTCGTACCGCCGCAGCAGCACAGGAGCGGATCAAGCGGACAACAGGGCTTGTTCGGGGCCTGACGGCGCGGAGGTTCGCGCCCTCAGGAACTGCGGTGCCATGCTGGGCGTTGTTCCATCGGTGCGGACTCGCCTAGACTCCGCCGATGCCGACCCTTCGGGTCGGTATGCCCACCCCCGTAGATTAGGCCGCCGTCCGCGTGCGGTCGTGCGAAGGATCTCCGTCCCGTGAATCTCGTGACATTCCTCCCGTTCATCGTGCTCATCGGGGCGATGATCCTGATGACCCGTTCCGCGAAGAAGAAGCAGCAGGCGGCCGCGCAGATGCGCGACCACATGACGCCCGGCACCGGAGTCCGCACCATCGGCGGCATGTACGCCACGGTGAAGGAGATCGGCGACGACACCGTCACCCTTGAGGTGGCCCCCGGCGTCCACGCGATCTTCGCGAAGAACGCCATCGGCGCCGTTCTCGAGGACGCGGAGTACAACCGCATCGTCCACGGCGTCAGCGATGAGGCGCCGCACGACGCGCCGGTCGTCCCCGACGACGCTTCCTCCCTGACCGAGGCCCCGAAGGCGGACCTCACGAAGGACGAGGACGAGGCCGAGGCTCCCAAGCTCGACCTGGGCAAGAAGGACGAGTCCACGGACGAGGACGAGCCCAAGGACGGCAAGGCCGACGGCGAGGCCGGCGCGAAGTAGCGCGCGGGCCGGGGACCGCGAGGGCGCCTGATCGGCGGCCGTCGCGGTCCCGGTCAGTGACCCACTTCTGCGGGGGGCAGGGGTCCCCACCACACATTTCGTGGCCGTCCGCGCGCTGACCCGGCGCGGGGCGGTTGGACAGGGAGAAACGACAAGGTGGCAGCACCGAAGAAGGGCCGGCGGCCCACGGGGGCTCAGGGGAGGCCGGGGCGCGCCCTGGCGATCATCCTGATCGCGATGGTGGCGCTCACTGCGGGGATGTTCCTCTCGAAGCAGACGACTCCCCGGCTCGGCATCGACCTCGCCGGCGGTACGAGCATCACGCTCAAGGCGAAGAGCGAGCCCGGCAAACCGGACGCGATCAACGAGACCAACATGAACACGGCGGTCGGCATCATCGAGCGCCGCGTCAACGGTCTCGGTGTCTCGGAGTCCGAGGTCCAGACGCAGGGCCGCGACCACATCATCGTGAACATCCCCAAGGGGACGAACGAGCAGCAGGCGCGCGAGCAGGTCGGTACCACCGCCCAGCTGTACTTCCGCCCGGTCCTCGCCTACGCCGACGGCTCCCCGGCCGCGCCCGAGGGCACCCAGAGCCCGAGCCCCTCCGCGAGCGGATCCGGCGCTCCCAAGGCCGGGGACGGCAAGTCCTCCCCGTCGGCCACCCCGTCGTCCAGCGCCACTTCCCAGGGCCGTGCGCTCAGTGAGGCCCTCAAGGCCCCGAACGCCCCCTCTCCCTCGCCCTCGGCGAGCGAGTCGAAGAAGGCAGACGACAAGGCCCCGACCCCCTCGGGCTCCCCGTCGGCCACCACGCCGCCGTCGGCCGAAGAGCAGGCCGCCAAGAGCCTGCAGGACGACTTCGCGAAGCTGGACTGCACCAACGAGGAGCAGCGCGCGGCCGCCGGCAAGGGCGTCAAGCCCACGGACCCGATGATCGCCTGCGGCCAGCGCGGTACCGCCTGGGGCAAGTGGATCCTCGGCCCGGCCCAGGTCGACGGCCAGGACGTGAAGGAAGCCAAGGGGATCATCGACCCCCAGCGCGGTGCCTGGATCGTCACGATGCAGTTCACCGACAAGGGTGCCGACAAGTTCGCCAAGATCACCGGTGAGCTCGCCACCAAGCAGATGCCGCAGAACCAGTTCGCGATCGTGCTCGACGGCCAGGTCATCTCCGACCCGTCCGTGAGCCAGGCGCTGACCGGCGGCAACGCGGAGATCTCCGGCGGCTTCACCCAGCAGTCGGCGCAGGACCTGGGCAACATGCTCTCGTACGGCGCCCTGCCGCTCTCCTTCAGCGAGGACAGCGTCACCACCGTCACCGCCGCGCTCGGCGGTGAGCAGCTGAAGGCCGGCCTGATCGCCGGTGCCATCGGCCTGCTGCTCGTGGTGATCTACCTGCTGGTGTACTACCGGGGCCTGGCGTTCGTCGCCATCGTCAGCCTCCTGGTCTCCGCGATCCTCACGTACACGATCATGGCGCTGCTCGGCAAGGGCATCGGCTTCGCGCTGAACCTGCCCGCCGTCTGCGGTGCGATCGTGGCGATCGGCATCACGGCGGACTCGTTCATCGTGTACTTCGAACGCATCCGGGACGAGATCCGCGAGGGCCGCACCCTGCGTCCGGCCGTCGAGCGCGCCTGGCCGCGAGCCCGCCGCACGATCCTGGTCTCCGACTTCGTGTCGTTCCTGGCGGCCGCGGTGCTCTTCATCGTCACCGTCGGCAAGGTGCAGGGCTTCGCCTTCACGCTGGGTCTGACCACCCTGCTCGACGTGGTCGTGGTGTTCCTCTTCACCAAGCCGATCATGACGCTGCTGGCGCGTACGAAGTTCTTCGCCAGCGGTCACCCGTGGTCCGGGCTGGACCCGAAGCGGCTCGGCGTCAAGCCTCCGCTGCGCCGGTCCCGCCGTACCGGTTCCGCACCCGCCCCCGTCGACGCAAAGGAGGCGTGAGAGATGTCGAAGCTGGGAGATCTCGGCGCCAGGCTGTACCGCGGTGAGGTCGGATACGACTTCGTCGGCAAGCGCTTTCTCTGGTACGGCGTTTCCATCCTGATCACCATCACGGCGATCGTGGCCCTGGCCGTACAGGGCCTCAACATGGGCATCGAGTTCAAGGGCGGTGCCGTCTTCACCACCCCGAAGACGGCCGTCTCGGTCGCCAAGGCGACGGAGGACGCGGAGAAGGCCTCGGGCCACGACGCGATCGTCCAGGAGCTCGGCACCGGCGGCCTGCGGATCCAGATCTCCGGTCTGGACACCGACTCCGCGACCGACGTGAAGAAGCAGCTCGCCACCGACCTCAAGGTCACCGAGGCGGACATCAACGCGGACCTGGTCGGCCCCAGCTGGGGTGAGCAGATCGCGAACAAGGCCTGGACCGGCCTCGGCATCTTCATGGTCCTCGTGGTGATCTACCTCGCCATCGCCTTCGAGTGGCGGATGGCGGTCGCGGCGCTCGTCGCGCTGATCCACGACCTCACGATCACCGTCGGCGTGTACGCGCTGGTCGGCTTCGAGGTCACCCCGGGTACGGTCATCGGTCTGCTGACGATCCTCGGTTACTCCCTCTACGACACCGTCGTCGTCTTCGACGGTCTGAAGGAGGGCTCGAAGGACATCACCAAGCAGACCCGCTTCACGTACAGCGAGATCGCCAACCGCAGCATCAACGGCACCCTGGTCCGCTCGATCAACACCACGGTCGTGGCGCTGCTCCCGGTCGCGGCCCTGCTGTTCATCGGCGGCGGCTTCCTGGGCGCCGGCATGCTGAACGACATCTCGCTGTCGCTGTTCGTCGGCCTCGCGGCCGGTGCGTACTCCTCGATCTTCATCGCGACCCCGCTGGTCGTGGACCTCAAGGAGCGCGAGCCGGCGATGAAGGCCCTGCAGAAGCGGGTGCACGCGAAGCGGGCGGCCGCGGCGGCGAAGGGCGAGTCCGTGGACGAGGGCTACGAGTCCGAGGACGAGCCGCAGGTCGTGGCGCAGGGCCGGGCGGGGCGGCGCCGGTGACCGGGTTCCTGTCCGAGGACGTACGCGAGCTGCTGCTCAGCCGGATCAAGGACGTACCGGACTACCCGAAGCCGGGCGTGATGTTCAAGGACATCACCCCGCTGCTGGCGGACCCGAAGGCGTTCGCCGCGCTGACGGAGACGCTGGTGCGGCTGGCCGAGCGGTACGGCGCGACGAAGATCGTCGGGCTGGAGGCGCGCGGGTTCATCCTGGCGGCTCCGGTGGCCGTACAGGCCGGGATCGGCTTCGTGCCGGTGCGCAAGGCCGGGAAGCTGCCGGGCGCGACGCTCGCGCAGTCGTACGAGCTGGAGTACGGGACCGCGGAGATCGAGGTCCACGCGGAGGATCTGGCGGCCGGTGACCGGGTCATGGTCATCGACGACGTGCTCGCCACCGGTGGCACCGCCGAAGCCTCGCTCTCGCTGATCCGGCGGGCCGGGGCTGAGGTCGCCGGCGTGGCGGTCCTGATGGAGCTGTCGTTCCTCCCCGGTCGGGCCAAGCTGGCCGGGGCGCTGGGCGAGGCTCCGCTGGACGCGCTGATCGTGGTCTGACCTTTTCGCTTGCCGAGCGGCGGGTATCCGGGACACCCCGGGTACCCGCCGCTCGCGTGTGCGGTGCCGCTGCCGGGGGCCGGCCCCCGGACCCTCCCCCAGACTCCGTCCGGGGGGACCCCCGGCGCCTCAAACGCCGGCGGGGCTGGATTTCGGCTGATGCCGCCTGCCTGGCGCGGGCGGGATGGCCCGCAGGGCAATTTCCAGCCCCGCCGGCGTTTGAGGCGCCGGGTCTGCGGCGGAGCCCCGGGAGCGGAGCCGCACCGGAAGGAGGCTCGGGGAACGAGGGGGCGGAACCCTCGCTACGATGGGTTATCCGGACCGGACACGGGCACCGGATCCGCTGAGGAGCGCTCTTGCCAGACGAGGTCCAGCCACTCTCCGCCGCGCAGCCAGACCCGCAGGCCGAGCAGGCCGCGGCGCCCGCCGCCACGCCCCCGCCGGCCCCGCCGGTCAAGCCCGCGCCGGCGAAGTCGGCCGGGTCCTCCAACCGGGTGCGCGCCCGGCTCGCCCGCCTCGGCGTCCAGCGCTCCACGGCGTACAACCCGGTACTGGAACCCCTGCTCCGCATAGTCCGCAGCAACGACCCGAAGATCGAGACGTCGACGCTGCGCCAGCTCGAACAGGCCTACCAGGTCGCCGAGCGCTGGCACCGCGGCCAGAAGCGCAAGAGCGGCGACCCGTACATCACCCACCCGCTCGCGGTGACCACCATCCTCGCCGAGCTCGGCATGGACCCGGCCACCCTGATGGCCGGTCTGCTCCACGACACCGTCGAGGACACCGAGTACGGGCTGGAGGACCTGCGCCGCGACTTCGGCGACGCCGTGGCCCTCCTCGTCGACGGCGTCACCAAGCTCGACCGGGTCAAGTTCGGCGAGGCCGCGCAGGCCGAGACCGTCCGCAAGATGGTCGTCGCCATGGCCAAGGACCCGCGCGTCCTGGTCATCAAGCTCGCCGACCGCCTGCACAACATGCGCACCATGCGCTACCTCAAGCGGGAGAAGCAGGAGAAGAAGGCCCGCGAGACCCTTGAGATCTACGCCCCGCTGGCACACCGGCTGGGCATGAACACCATCAAGTGGGAGCTCGAGGACCTCGCCTTCGCGATCCTCTACCCGAAGATGTACGACGAGATCGTCCGCCTGGTCGCCGAGCGGGCGCCCAAGCGCGACGAGTACCTCGCCGTCGTCACCGACGAGGTGATGGTCGACCTCAGAGCCGCCCGGATCAAGGCCACCGTGACGGGCCGTCCGAAGCACTACTACAGCGTCTACCAGAAGATGATCGTCCGTGGCCGCGACTTCGCGGAGATCTACGACCTGGTCGGCATCCGGGTGCTGGTGGACACCGTACGGGACTGCTACGCCGCCCTCGGCACCGTGCACGCGCGCTGGAACCCGGTCCCCGGCCGGTTCAAGGACTACATCGCGATGCCCAAGTTCAACATGTACCAGTCGCTCCACACGACGGTCATCGGGCCCAGCGGCAAGCCGGTCGAACTCCAGATCCGCACCTTCGACATGCACCGCCGCGCCGAGTACGGCATCGCCGCGCACTGGAAGTACAAGCAGCAGACCGTCGCCGGCACCTCCAAGGTCCGCACCGACGTCCCGCAGGCCGCCAAGGGCAGTGCCGGCCAGGACACCGTCAACGACATGGCCTGGCTGCGCCAGCTGCTGGACTGGCAGAAGGAGACCGAGGACCCGGGCGAGTTCCTCGACTCGCTGCGCTTCGACCTCTCCCGCAACGAGGTCTTCGTCTTCACGCCCAAGGGCGACGTCATAGCGCTGCCCGCCGGGGCCACCCCCGTGGACTTCGCGTACGCCGTCCACACCGAGGTCGGCCACCGGACCATAGGGGCACGCGTCAACGGACGCCTCGTGCCGCTGGAGTCCACGCTCGACAACGGCGACCTGGTCGAGGTCTTCACCTCCAAGGCCGAGGGCGCCGGCCCCTCCCGCGACTGGCTGGGCTTCGTCAAGTCACCGCGGGCCCGCAACAAGATCCGCGCCTGGTTCTCCAAGGAGCGCCGCGACGAGGCCATCGAGCACGGCAAGGACGCCATCGCGCGGGCCATGCGCAAGCAGAACCTGCCGATCCAGCGCATCCTGACCGGCGACTCGCTCGTCACCCTCGCGCACGAGATGCGCTATCCCGACATCTCCTCCCTGTACGCGGCGATCGGCGAGGGCCACGTGGCCGCGCAGGGCGTCGTACAGAAGCTGGTGGCGGCCCTCGGCGGCGAGGAAGCGGCCAACGAGGACATCGAGGAGAGCATCCCGCCGGCGCGCGGCCGCAAGCGGCGCGGCAGTGCCGACCCGGGTGTCGTCGTCAAGGGCGTCGACGACGTGTGGGTCAAGCTGGCCCGCTGCTGCACCCCGGTGCCGGGCGACCCGATCATCGGGTTCGTCACGCGCGGCAGTGGCGTATCGGTTCACCGCGCGGACTGCGTCAACGTCGACTCCCTCTCCCAGCAGCCCGAGCGGATGCTGGAGGTCGAGTGGGCGCCCACCCAGTCCTCGGTCTTCCTGGTCGCCATCCAGGTCGAGGCACTGGACCGGTCCCGGCTGCTGTCGGACGTCACGCGGGTCCTGTCGGACCAGCACGTGAACATCCTCTCGGCCGCCGTGCAGACATCCCGCGACCGCGTGGCCACCTCGCGGTTCACCTTCGAGATGGGCGACCCCAAGCACCTGGGACACGTCCTGAAGGCCGTCCGGGGCGTCGAGGGCGTCTACGACGTCTACCGCGTGACCTCGGCCAGGAGGCCCTGACCCCGGCACGTGAGAGGGCCCCGGTACGCATGACGCTTACCGGGGCCCTCTTCTTGGTGACGGCCACCTCAGCCATCAATTGAGCAACTCCCACGGCGAGCAACCACCTCCGCGAGAGCGGCGCCGGTTTAGGCGCAAAGGGGGGTGCTCAGCCGCCGAACTCCTCCAGGCCCTTCAGCGCCTGGTCGAGCAGGGCCTGGCGGCCCTCCAGCTCCCGGGACAGCTTGTCGGCCTTCGCGTTGTTGCCCGCGGCGCGCGCCGCGTCGATCTGCTCACGCAGCTTGTCGACGGCCGCCTGGAGCTGGCCCGTCAGACCGGCCGCACGCGCCCGCGCCTCCGGGTTCGTACGACGCCACTCGCCCTCCTCGGCCTCCTGGATGGCCCGCTCCACCGTGTGCATCCGGCCCTCGACCTTCGGCCGGGCGTCCCGCGGCACGTGGCCGATGGCCTCCCAGCGCTCGTTGAGGGAGCGGAACGCGGCACGGGCCGCCTTCAGGTCCGTGATCGGGAGGAGCTTCTCGGCCTCGTCGGCCAGCTCCTCCTTCAGCTTCAGGTTCTCCACCTGCTCGGCGTCGCGCTCCGCGAACACCTCGCTGCGCGCCGCGAAGAACACGTCCTGCGCACCGCGGAAACGGTTCCACAGGTCGTCCTCGGACTCGCGCTGCGCCCGGCCCGCCGCCTTCCAGTCCGCCATCAGCTCGCGGTAGCGGGCGGCCGTCGGACCCCAGTCGGTCGACTTCGACAGCGACTCGGCCTCCGCGACCAGCTTCTCCTTGACCTTGCGGGCATCCTCGCGCTGCGCGTCCAGCGACGCGAAGTGCGCCTTGCGGCGCTTGGAGAAGGCGGAGCGGGCGTGCGAGAAGCGGTGCCACAGCTCGTCGTCCGACTTGCGGTCCAGTCGCGGCAGACCCTTCCAGATGTCCACCAGGGCGCGCAGCCGCTCGCCCGCGCTGCGCCACTGGTCGCTCTGCGCCAGCTCCTCGGCCTCGACGACCAGCGCGTCCTTGGCCGTGCGGGCCTCGTCCGTCTGCTTGGCCTTCTGCGCCTTGCGCTCCTCGCGCCGCGACTCCACGGTCGCGACCAGCTTGTCCAGCCGTACGCGCAGTGCGTCGAGGTCGCCCACGGCATGGTGCTCGTCGACCTGCGTGCGCAGGTGGTCGATCGCCGTCTGCGCGTCCTTGGCGGACAGATCGGTGGTCCGCACCCGCTTTTCGAGGAGGCCGATCTCGACCACCAGGCCCTCGTACTTGCGCTCGAAATAGGCCAGGGCCTCCTCAGGGGTGCCCGCCTGCCACGAGCCGACGACCTTCTCGCCATCGGCAGTACGCACGTACACGGTGCCCGTCTCGTCGACTCGGCCCCACGGGTCGCTGCTCACAGCGCCTCCTCCACCTGATGCCTTGCGAGGGGTTCACCCCCTGGGCATCGTCCACAGTTTCCTGGGGCGGGCAGCGCCCGCCCTGCACAACGCCAACATAGGCGACCGCCGGGCCGGCTGTCCGCATCCCGCACGACGGAATATCGACGTACGCGCGGGACGCGGGCCGGGGCCCGGGGGGCAGCCTGCTTCCGGTCAGTTCTGGGTGACGGTGCCCTTCTCGATCTTCACTTCGTTCTTCGGGGCCCCGTCCTGGCCGCCGTCGGCCGTACCGGCCTTGGCGATGTCCTCCAGGACCTTCAGCCCGGCGGCGTCGATCTTGCCGAACGGGGTGTACGACGGCGCCAGCGGGCTGTCCTTGTAGACCAGGAAGAACTGGCTGCCGCCCGAGCCGGGCTGGCCAGTGTTGGCCATCGCGACCGTGCCGGCCGGGTAGATCACCTGACCCTGCTCGTTCGCCTTGCCGAGCGAGTCCAGGTTCTCGTCCGGGATGGTGTAGCCGGGGCCGCCCATGCCGGTGCCCTCGGGGTCGCCGCACTGGAGCACGAAGATCCCGCCGCTCGTCAGCCGGTGGCACTTCGTGTTGTCGAAGAAGCCCTTGTCGGCGAGCGACTTGAAGGAGTTCACGGTCTGCGGGGTCTTCGCCGCGTCCATCGCGAAGCTGATGTCGCCCGCGCTGGTCTTCAGGGCGAAGGTGTACTTCGCCTTCTGGTCGATGGCCATCTCGGGCGACGGGGACTTCTTGGGCGTCGGCGAGGCCGACGGGCTCGCGGCCGGGTCGGCCGCCTGGTCCTTCGTGTCCTTGTCGAACACGCCGCCGACGATCAGGCCGACCAGGGCCGCGACGACCACGGCCACCGCCGCGCCGATGATCGCCATGCGCTGGCGCGCCTTGCGCCGGGCCTCGGCCCGGCGCTTCTGCTGACGCTCGTACTTCTCCCTGGCGAGCTGTCGCCGTCGCTGATCGCTCGTGACCACCGGGTCGTCTCCTTGTGCGTCTCTGGTACTGCTGTCCGGGCTGGGTTAGGCCGTACCGTATATGGGTTCGCTGTGTAATGAGGGGCGCCGGTAGGCTCTGAGCAGCAGCATTCCGAACTGCAGCCTCCCGCCGGACGACGATTGAGGACGAACGTGCTGATTGCCGGGTTCCCCGCCGGGGCCTGGGGGACCAACTGTTACGTGGTCGCCCCCGCCGCCGGTGAGGAGTGCGTCATCATCGACCCGGGCCACCAAGCCGCGCCGGGTGTCGAGGAGACGCTGAAGAAGCATCGGCTCAAGCCCGTCGCGGTCGTGCTGACCCATGGCCACATCGATCATGTGGCCTCGGTGGTCCCGGTGTGCGGAGCACACGACGTACCGGCCTGGATCCACCCCGAGGACCGCTACATGATGAGCGACCCGGAGAAGGCCCTCGGCCGCTCCATCGGGATGCCGCTCATGGGCGAGCTGACCGTGGGCGAGCCGGACGACGTCCGTGAGCTGACCGACGGCGCCGGCCTGAAACTGGCCGGAATGGACTTCTCCGTGGCGCACGCGCCGGGGCATACCAAGGGGTCGGTGACCTTCCGGATGCCCGAGCTGGCCGACGTTCCGCCGGTCTTCTTCTCGGGTGACCTGCTCTTCGCCGGCTCCATCGGACGCACCGACCTGCCCGGCGGCTCCCACGCCGAGATCCTCGAGTCGCTGGCGCGCGTGTGCCTGCCGCTCGACGACTCGACCGTGGTGCTGTCCGGCCACGGTCCCCAGACCACCATCGGCCGCGAGCGCGCGACCAACCCGTACCTGCGGGAGGTCGCCGCCGGCCTGGGAGACGGCATCGCCGCTCCACGACGAGGAATGTGACGAGAGTTTCGTGGCTACTTTTCAGGCCCCCAAGGGCACGTACGACCTGATCCCGCCGGTCTCCGTGAAGTACCTGGCGGTGCGAGAGGCGATCTCCGCCCCGCTGCGCAACTCCGGCTACGGCTACATCGAGACCCCCGGCTTCGAGGACGTGGGCCTCTTCGCCCGCGGTGTCGGGGAGTCGACCGACATCGTCTCCAAGGAGATGTACGCCTTCGAGACCAAGGGCGGCGACCAGCTGGCCCTGCGGCCCGAGGGCACGGCCTCCGTGCTGCGCGCGGCGCTGGAGGCGAGCCTGCACAAGAAGGGCAACCTGCCGGTCAAGCTCTGGTACTCGGGCTCGTACTACCGCTACGAGAAGCCGCAGAAGGGCCGCTACCGCCACTTCTCGCAGGTCGGCGCCGAGGCGATCGGTGCCGAGGACCCGGCGCTGGACGCCGAGCTGATCATCCTGGCCGACCAGGCGTACCGCTCGCTGGGCCTGCGCAACTTCCGGATCCTGCTGAACTCGCTGGGCGACAAGGAGTGCCGCCCGGTGTACCGGGAGGCGCTCCAGACCTTCCTGAGCGGTCTCGACCTCGACGAGGAGACCGTGCGCCGGGCCGAGATCAACCCGCTGCGCGTGCTCGACGACAAGCGGACCGACGTGCAGAAGCAGCTGGTCGGCGCGCCGATGCTGCGGGACTACCTGTGCGACGGCTGCAAGGCGTACCACGAGGAGGTGCGGTCGCTGATCACGGCGGCCGGGGTCGCCTTCGAGGACGACGAGAAGCTGGTGCGCGGCCTGGACTACTACACGCGGACCACCTTCGAGTTCGTGCACGACGGTCTGGGCTCGCAGTCCGCGGTGGGCGGCGGCGGCCGCTACGACGGCCTGTCCGAGATGATCGGCGGCCCGGCACTGCCGTCGGTGGGCTGGGCGCTGGGTGTGGACCGTACGGTGCTCGCGCTCGAGGCCGAGGGCGTGGAGCTGGACATTCCCGCGTCGACCTCGGTCTTCGCGGTCGCGCTCGGCGACGAGGCGCGGCGGGTGCTGTTCGGGAAGGTGACCGAGCTGCGGCGGGCCGGGGTCGCGGCCGACTTCGCGTACGGGGGCAAGGGCCTCAAGGGTGCGATGAAGGACGCGAACCGGTCGGGTGCGCGGTTCGCCGTCGTCGCGGGTGAGCGTGACCTGGCCGAGGGCCTGGTCCAGCTGAAGGACATGGAGTCCGGGGAACAGGGGCCGGTGGCCCTCGCCGATCTGGTCGCCACCGTCCAGGCCCGCCTGGCCTGACGGTCACCGCCGGTGGGGCGGGGTGGGGGGAACCGCTGCGCGGGGCTTCCCCCACCCCGCCCCTTCCCGAAACCGGGCTCAGCCCGGACCCGCGCCTCAAACGCCGACGGGGCTGAAAAGACCCCGGGGCGGAGCCCGTGGGCGGCGGAGGCGGCTACAGGAGGCCGTGTCGCATGGCCGTCGTCACCGCGGCCGTGCGGTCCGTGACCTCCAGCTTGCCGAAGATCCGCAGCAGGTGGGTCTTGACCGTGGACTCCGCCACAAACAGCCGGCGGCCGATCTCCGCGTTCGTCGAGCCCTCCGCGACCAGCCGCAGGACCGACACCTCCCGCTCCGAGAGCCGGGGCCGCTCCGGGCGGGTGCGGAGCTGGTCGACCAGGCGGCCCGCGACCGACGGGGCCAGGACGGTCTCGCCGCGGACGGCCGCGCGGACCGCCTCCGCGAGCTCCGCCCGCGCCATGTCCTTCAGCAGGTACCCCGCCGCGCCCGCCTCCACCGCGCGCAGGATGTCCCGGTCGTTCTCGTACGTGGTCAGGACCACCACCCGGACCGGCAGCCCGGCCGCGGTGATGCGCGCGATGGACTCCACGCCGTCGCCGCCCGGCATCCGAAGGTCCATCAGGATCAGGTCCAGTTCCGGGACCAGCCGCGCGGCCAGCGCTTCGGCCTGCGGTCCGTTGGCGGCCTCCCCGACGACCTCCAGGTCCGGCTCGGCGCTGAGCATGCCGCGCAGGCCCTCCCGTACCACCGGGTGGTCGTCGGCCAGCAGGATGCGGATCATGTCGTACGGCTCCTCAGCGGATCGGGAGGGTGACGGTGACGGTGGTGCCCCCGGGCACCGCGCTGTCGATCGACGCGGTGCCGCCGGCCTCCGCCGCCCGGGCGCGCAGCCCCCGCAGGCCGTAGCCGGGGGAAGGGGCCGCCGGATCGAAGCCCCGGCCGGAGTCCCGGACCGAGACCGTCAACTCCGCCTCACCGTAGGTGAGGGACAGCGCGGCGACGGCATCCGGGCCCGCGTGCTTGGCCGCGTTCGCCAGGGACTCCTGGCACGTGCGCAGGGCCACCACCTCCAGCGCGGGCGGCAGCGGCCGGACGTTCCCCGTCACGGTGACGGCCGCCGGCGGGTCGTGCCGCGCCGCGAGACGGCGTACCGCGTCCGGCAGCGAACCGGCGTCCAGGTCGGCGGGCGCCCCGCCGGAGACCAGGGCCCGGGCCTCGGCCAGGTTCTGCCGGGCGGTCACCGCCATCAGCTCCAGGTGGCGGTGGGCCTCGGCCGGATCCGTGTCCAGCTCGGACTGCACGGCCTGCACCAGCATCAGCAGGCTGGTGAAGCCCTGGGCGAGGGTGTCGTGGATCTCGCGGGACATGCGTTCCCTTTCGGCGAGGGCGCCGCGCTCGGCGGAGAGGCGGGCCACCTCCTCCCGGCTGGCGTCGAGTTCGGCGATCAGCGCGGCCCGGTGCACGCTCTGCTCGATGACGCGGATGGTCCAGCCGCCGAGAAAAGCGGAAAAGGCGAAGGTGGTGACGGCGCCCACGGCGCTGAGGAAGATCTCGTGCCCCTCGGGCCGCCACAGCAGCGCCCACCCGGCCACGGGAACCGCGGCCACCACCGCCATCGCGGCCACCGCCCGGCGGAGGGGCACCAGCATGAAGAAGTGCGGGGCGAGCGCGAAGGTGATCAGCCGGGTCTCGCCGACCAGTGACGCGGCCGCCAGGAAGAGCACGAGGGCCACGCCCAGGTAGCGGGCGGAGCGGCGGGGTTCGGCGTTCGGCTCCAGCAGGAGCAGCGGCCGTCCGGCCCACGCGTACCAGGGGATCAGCAGGGCGAGCAGGACGACGGCCGGGATCCGGTAGGGCCGTGAGGGGAACTCGGCGCCGAGCACGAGGGCCACGGTCGCCAGCCACACGACCCCGAAGTACAGGTCCCACGGCAGGAACGCACGGTCCCAGACGTGGGACTCGCGCGCTCCGGCCGACTTCGTGAAGCCGCTCAACCGTCGCGCCGGCTCTTCCACTTGAAGGTCAGCAGACACAGCACCAATCCTCCGACGACCCAGGCTCCCAGCACGAGGGCCGTCTTCCCGTACTCCCAGCCGCCGGCCTGCTCGAGGACGGCGGCGGACTCGGGCAGGAACACCCCGCGCAGACCCTGGCACATCCACTTGAGCGGGAACAGCGCGCCGATGTTCAGCAGCCAGTCGGGGATCTGGTGGACGGGGATGAACACGCCGGAGATGAACTGGAGGATCAGGAAGGGCAGGACGACCACGGAACTGGCGCTCTTGCTGGACTTGGGCAGGCTGCTGATGGCGATGCCGAGCAGGGCGCAGCCCGTCAGGCCGAGGGCGAAGATCCACGCGAAGGTGAGCCACTTGGACGCGGAGGACGGCAGGTCCAGGCCGAAGAGGGTGGAGCCGACGAGCAGCAGGACCGCGGTCTCGGCGAGCCCGGTGACGAGCACCATCCAGACCTTGCCGAGGAAGTACGCGGCCGGGGGCATCGGGGTGCCGCGCAGGCGGCGCAGCACCTTCTCGTCGCGTTCGACGGCGATGGAGATGCCGAGCGACTGGAAGCTGGTGGACATGATGCCCGCGGCGACCATGCCCGCCGCGTAGAGCTGGGAGGCGGTGATCCCGGTGCCCTCGACGGCGTCCCCGAAGATCGAGGCGAAGAGGGCGAGGAAGACGACGGGGAAGGCGAACGTGAAGATCAGGGCGTCGCGCTGGCGGACGAACTGCCTGATCTCCAGCGCGCCGCGGCTCAGTCCCAGGGCCCAGGCTCCGGGCAGGGCCCCGGCTGCCCGTGTGACGGTGGCGTTGGTGGTCATCGTGCTTCCTCCGGCTGCGGTTCCTGCGGGGTGAGCTGGCCCGTGAGGCGCAGGTACACGTCCTCCAGGGTGGGGCGGGTGATCTTCAGGCCCGGGATCTCCCCGTCGAAGTGGGCCATCAGCTCCCGGGCGGTACGGGTGGGGGTCTCGGTCCGGATCTCGCGCGGAGTGCCGTCGGGGTCGGTCCACTCGACGGTGGCGCCGGTGCCGAAGCGGGCGCGCAGACCGGCCGGTTCGCCCTCGGCGACCACCTTGCCGCGTGCGACGACCGCGAGGCGGTCGGCGAGGGCCTCGGCCTCCTCCAGGTAGTGCGTGGTGAGCACGATGGTGGTGCCCCCGTCGGCCAGCAGCCGGATCAGGTCCCAGAACTGGCGGCGGGCCGCCGGGTCGAAACCGGTGGTCGGCTCGTCGAGCAGCAGCAGCTCCGGATCGCCGATGACCCCGAGGGCCACGTCGAGCCGGCGGCGCTGGCCGCCGGAGAGGCCCTTCACCCGCTGGTCACGCTTCTGTTCCAGGCCGACCAGGGCGATCACCTCCGCCGGGTCGCGCGGGGCCGGGTAGTAGCGGGCGAAGTGCTCGACCGTCTCCCGTACCGTCAGTTCGGCGGGCGCCGACTCGTCCTGCCAGACGATGCCGACGCGCGACCGCCAGGTCCGCCCGGCGGTCGCCGGGTCCGCGCCCAGGACGCGGACCTCACCGCCGTCCCGCTCCCGGTGGCCCTGGAGTATCTCCACCGTCGTGCTCTTGCCCGCTCCGTTGGGCCCGAGGAGGCCGAAGACCTCCCCCCGGCGGATCGTCAGGTCCAGTCCGTCGACCGCGGTGACCTCGCCGTACTGCTTGCGAAGCCCCCGCACTTCCACCGCGTTCCGTGTCATGACTCGAATGCTCTGCCGGAACCCGCTGCGCCGGTCCCCCCGTGCGTACGTCCTTATGTCCGTCGAACGGTGGACACACAGCCTCGTACGGCAGAATGATCGGTGCTTGTCGACCTTGCAGATGTGGAGTGGGCGGTATGACGACACGACCTACGGACGCGGACACCGCCCCGAGGACCACCGTCGGGGGCAGCCGGGCGCTGGCCTGGCTGCTGGTGATCACGGGGGCCGCGGGTCTGCTCGCCTCCTGGGTGATCACGATCGACAAGTTCAAGCTGCTGGAGGACCCGAACTTCACCCCGGGCTGCAGCCTGAACCCGATCGTCTCCTGCGGCAGCATCATGAAGAGCGACCAGGCGGCCGCCTTCGGCTTCCCGAACCCCATGCTGGGACTGGTCGCCTACGGCATCGTGATCTGCGTCGGCATGAGCATGCTCGCCGGGGCCCGGTTCAGCCGCTGGTACTGGCTGACGCTGAACGCGGGCACCCTCTTCGGGGTCGTCTTCTGCGCCTGGCTGATGTACCAGTCGCTGTACAACATCAACGCGCTCTGCCTGTGGTGCTGCCTGGCCTGGGTCGCCACGATCCTGATGTTCTGGTACGTCACCTCGCACAACGTGCGCCAGGGGCTGCTGCCCGCACCGGGCTGGCTGAAGGGCTTCTTCGACGAGTTCACCTGGGTGCTGCCGGTGCTGCACATCGGGATCATCGGGATGCTGATCCTGACGCGCTGGTGGGACTTCTGGACCTCGTAAGGAGTGTCAAAGGAGTGTCAGTGGCCTCGCATAGGCTTTCGGTGTGGAACCAGACCTGTTCACCGCAGCTGCCGAAGACCGCCAGGAGAAGGATCCCGCGAGCTCTCCGCTCGCCGTCCGGATGCGCCCGCGCACCCTGGACGAGGTCGTCGGCCAGCAGCACCTGCTGAAGCCCGGATCACCGCTGCGGCGGCTGGTCGGGGAGGGCGCGGGCGGTCCGGCCGGTGCCTCCTCGGTGATCCTCTGGGGCCCGCCGGGCATCGGGAAGACCACCCTCGCGTATGTGGTGAGCCAGGCCACGCAGAAGCGGTTCGTGGAGCTGTCCGCCATCACGGCGGGCGTCAAAGAGGTACGGGCGGTCATCGAGGGCGCGAAGCGAGCCGCCGGCGGCTACGGCAAGGACACCGTCCTCTTCCTCGACGAGATCCACCGCTTCAGCAAGGCGCAGCAGGACTCGCTGCTCCCGGCCGTCGAGAACCGCTGGGTGACGCTGATCGCCGCGACCACGGAGAACCCGTACTTCTCGATCATCTCCCCGCTGCTCTCGCGCTCGCTGCTGCTGACGCTGGAGCCGCTGACGGACCAGGACCTGAGCGCGCTGATGCGGCGGGCGCTGCAGGAGGACCGGGGGCTCGGCGGGGCGGTGACCCTGCCCGCGGACGCCGAGGCGCACCTGCTGCGGATCGCCGGGGGCGACGCCCGGCGGGCGCTGACGGCGCTGGAGGCGGGGGCCGGGTCGGCCATCGCCAAGGGCGAGGACGAGATCAGCCTCCAGACGGTGGAGGAGGCGGTCGACCGGGCCGCCGTCCGGTACGACCGGGACGGCGACCAGCACTACGACGTGGCGAGCGCGCTGATCAAGTCCATCCGCGGCTCGGACGTGGACGCGGCGCTGCACTATCTGGCCCGCATGATCGACGCGGGGGAGGACCCCCGGTTCATCGCGCGCCGCCTGATGATCTCGGCGAGCGAGGACATCGGCCTGGCGGACCCGACGGCCCTGCCGCTCGCGGTGGCCGCGGCCCAGGCGGTGGCGATGATCGGCTTCCCGGAGGCCGCGCTGACCCTCTCGCACGCCACGATCGCGCTGGCGCTTGCCCCGAAGTCGAACACCGCCACGACCGCGATCGGGGCGGCGCTGGCCGACGTACGGGGCGGGCTGGCGGGCTCGGTCCCGCCGCACCTGCGGGACGGGCACTACAAGGGCGCGGCCAAGCTGGGGCACGCGCAGGGGTATGTGTACCCGCACGATGTGCCGGGGGGTATCGCGGCCCAGCAGTACGCGCCTGATTCCGTGCACGGGAAGCGGTATTACGAGCCGACGCGGTACGGGGCGGAGGCGCGGTACGCGGATGTGGTGGAGAAGGTCCGGGAGCGGCTGCGCGGGGAGTGAGGACGGGGCGCCGTCGCTCGCCCCGTGCGGCGAGACACCTCCTAGTGGCCCGCCGCCGAGAACAAGGTGCGCATCGCCCGGCGCAGGCCGCAGATGTCCGCCACCGGCTCCGGGAAGTCGAAGCGGGCGTCGAAGGAGCCGGCCGCGCCGCCCGTGAAGCGGACGCGCAGGCCCAGGCGGTCCAGCGCGAGCGGCACGGCCGTCAGGTCCCCGGCTTCCCGCGGGCCCAGCAGCCCGCACAGTTCGCCGATCCGGTCGCCGTGGGCGGAGTGCAGGTGCTGCAGGAGCTCCGCCTCGTGGGCGACCATCGGGTCCGGCTCCGCCGCGGCCATGTCCTCCGGATCCACGTGCTCGGCGCCCCAGAGGTCGTCGACCGAGATCTCGCCGACCTCCAGACGGAGCAGCCTCCAGCGGGACTCGGCCAGCCCCAGCAGCTCACCCACCGGATGGCGCTCCGCGAGCAGCGCCGCGCAGGCCGCGCGGTCGTCGCCGCGCACCGGCGTCAGCCACCCGGCGAGCCACGCGCGGCCTCGGATACGATGGGCCACGGACACCGGCGCCACATCCGTGATCTCGATCACGGCGGTGAGGTCGTCGTCCTGGGCGTGAGCGGCTGCCCTGGCAGCCGCGGATTCCCCGGAAACAAGGAGAATCACGTCCCCGTCCGGGGTGACGGTCCGTGCGGCCGGCACCCCTGTCCCGAGCTCGTCCTGGTCGTAAGCACCCGGGATCGTGAGGGATACTGAGGCGTTGGACTCTACGAGGGTTCGTACGCGTTCGGCTCCGGTGAGCTGCCGAACGCCTTCCCTGGGACGCGGCTGACCTTGCTTATCGTCGTCGAAAGCAGATCCTGTTTCGTTTGGATCTGAACTTCGACGCGCACTGGGCAGGGGGATCCCATGTGGTCGAGACATTACGTCCTCCTCGCTAAGGTAAGCCTCACCTAACTTACATGGAGGTAGGTTCCACGTGAACCAGAAGCGACCCAAGGTCAAGAAGTCGCGTGCCCTCGGCATTGCGCTGACCCCGAAGGCCGTCAAGTACTTCGAGGCCCGCCCCTACCCGCCGGGCGAGCACGGCCGTGGCCGCAAGCAGAACTCGGACTACAAGGTTCGTCTGCTGGAGAAGCAGCGTCTGCGCGCTCAGTACGACATCTCTGAGCGTCAGATGGCCCGCGCGTACGACCGCGCCAAGAAGGCCGAAGGCAAGACGGGCGAGGCGCTTGTCGTCGAGCTCGAGCGTCGCCTCGACGCCCTGGTTCTGCGTTCGGGCATCGCCCGCACCATCTACCAGGCCCGCCAGATGGTCGTTCACGGCCACATCGAGGTCAACGGTGGCAAGGTCGACAAGCCGTCGTTCCGTGTCCGCCCGGACGACGTCATCACGGTGCGCGAGCGCAGCCGCGAGAAGGTTCCGTTCCAGGTTGCCCGTGAGGGTGGCTACGCAGGCGAGGGCGAGACCCCGCGCTACCTGCAGGTCAACCTGAAGGCTCTGGCCTTCCGCCTGGACCGCGACCCGAACCGCAAGGAAATCCCGGTCATCTGCGACGAGCAGCTCGTCGTCGAGTACTACGCCCGCTGATGCAGGTGTAGGCCTCACAGGCTGGTGGAAGCCCGTCGTCCCCTCCGGGGGGCGGCGGGTTTTCCGCGTTCCGGAGCATCCGCGCTCCGCTCCGCGGGACCGCGCTGCGCGCGCACCACCACCGCCTCCCGGCTCAGCTCCCGCCCCTCGGCCGCGTACGCCGCGTACCGCTCGGCGCCCAGCAGCCCGCCCGCCCGCTCCTGGCACATCAGCCGCGGCGCGTTGAAGTACCCCGAGCCGAACAGCTGCAGCCCCACCCCGCCCCACATCGGCTCCGCCGCGCCCTGGAGCACCGCCGCCTCGGCCGGGTCGCCCTCGGCGACCGCGACCAGCGCGAGCAGCTCCAGCGCGAGCACCAGTCCGACCAGATCGTGGAAGACGTGGTTGACCGTCACGCACTCCGTCAGCAGCCGGCGCGCCTCCGCCGCGTCCCCGGAGTCCAGGGCCGTGTACGCGAGGACGTACAGCGCGTACGCCTTCGTCCAGCGCTCCCCGCGCTCCTCGCAGATCTCCCGGACCTCCTCGCAGAGCGCGAGCGCGCCCGCCGCCTCTCCCTGGAAGGCCATCGCCATCGCCAGCTCCACCTGGCACATCAGCACGTTGCTGTTCAGCTCCCGGGCCTCCCGGTACCGCTCCAGCGCCGAGCCCAGCAGCTCACGGGCCCGCGCCATGTCGTCCGAGACCAGCGCCAGACAGCCCAGCCGGTGCACCGCGTACGCGGCCGCCACCGCGTTCCCGCTGCGCGCCGCCGCGTCCCGGCACTCGTACAGGGCGCTCATCGAGGCCACCGGGTCCCCCTGAAGCGCCGCGACGTAGCCCACCACCCACAGCGCCTTCAGTCGGGAGCTCTCGTACTCCAGCGGCTGCTCCGCGGCTTCCAGGGACCGGTCCAGCCAGTGCCGGCCCTCTGCGAGCCGGCCGCAGCCCGCCCAGAGGATCGGCGGCGGTGGCCCGGGCCGCCAGCAGGGCCAGGGCCTCCTCCGGGGCGGGCGGGGCCAGTGGGAAGACCAGCTCCCCCTCCAGGTCCAGCGGGCGCCGGCCCGCCGCGAGCACCCGCAGGCCGGGGGAGCGGCGCAGCAGTTCCCGTACCAGCCCGGCGGCCTCGTCGACCAGCTACTCGAACCCGTCCAGGACCAGCAGCAGCCGCCGCTCGGCCAGGTGCTCGGCCAGGACGGTCCGGAGCGGCCGGGTGGTGTGGTCGGTCAGCCCCGAGCGCCTCGGAGAGGGCCAGCTCCAGCAGTGCCGGATCCCGTACGTTCGCCAGTTCGACCAGCCACACGCCATCGCAGTAGCGTTCCTGCGCCCGCTCCGCCGCCTCCCCGGCCGCCGCGAGCACCAGCCGCGACTTGCCCACCCCGCCCACGGCGGTCACCGTGACCAGCCGCGAGGAGTCCAGGAGCCGCCCCAGCCCGGCCAGTTCGGCACCCCGCCCGGCGAACCCGCCCGGCTCCGAGGGAAGATTGCCGCAGGCGGTGTGGGGAAGCGGTCTCTGGCGCATGGGACACGGAGAGTACTGGTCCGGAAGCGCTGCGTACAAAGCGAACCCGTCGGTCCCGGAATTCCGGTACGGCCGGGGATCTCCGGCGCGATAGGGTCGGAGGCGAATCCTTCAGCAGTTCAAGTGCAGACTCCCAGTACAGACAGAGAGCGGTGTGACGTGTCCGGTGGAGAGGTGGCCGGGATCCTCGTGGCCGTCTTCTGGGCCATCCTGGTCTCCTTCCTCGCCGTGGTGCTGGTGAGGCTGGCGCAGGTGCTCAAGGCGACCACCAAGCTGGTGGCCGACGTGACCGACCAGGCCGTTCCGCTGCTGGCCGACGCCTCCACCACCGTCCGTTCCGCGCGCACCCAGCTCGACCGGGTCGACGCGATCGCGAGCGACGTCCAGGAGGTCACCTCCAACGCCTCCGCGCTGTCCTCCACCGTGGCCTCCACCTTCGGCGGACCGCTGGTCAAGGTCGCGGCCTTCGGCTACGGCGTCCGCAAGGCGCTCGGCCGGACGGACGAGGCGCCGCAGAAGACCACCCGGCGTACCGTGATCGTCGGCCGTACGGTGCCGGCGGCCCGGCGCCGGAAGCAGAAGGGCTGACAGCCGATGTTCCGCCGAGCCTTCTGGTTCACCGCAGGCGCCGCCGCCGGCGTGTGGGCCACCACCAAGGTCAACCGCCAGCTGAAGAAGCTGACGCCGGAGAGCCTTGCCGCCCAGGCCGCCGACAAGGCGCTGGAGGCGGGCCACCGCCTCAAGGACTTCGCCCTCGACGTCAAAGCGGGAATGACGCAGCGCGAGGACGAGCTGAACGATGCACTGGGGCTGACCCAGGATCCCGATCGGCCCGACAACGTCACCGCCCTCCCGGGGCCGCGGCGGCTGAGGGCCATCGACAACGACAAGACCACCCACCGATCGAACCGCTCGGCGGTTACGTACAACCGGAATGAGGACCACTGATGGAGTCGGCTGAAATCCGCCGCCGCTGGCTGAGCTTCTTCGAGGAGCGCGGTCACGCCGTTGTCCCTTCGGCGTCGCTCATCGCGGACGACCCGACTCTGCTGCTGGTCAACGCGGGCATGGTCCCCTTCAAGCCGTACTTCCTCGGCGAGACCAAGCCCCCGGCCCCCCGCGCCACCAGCGTGCAGAAGTGCGTCCGTACGCCGGACATCGAAGAGGTCGGCAAGACCACCCGCCACGGCACGTTCTTCCAGATGTGCGGCAACTTCTCCTTCGGCGACTACTTCAAGGAAGGCGCCATCAAGTACGCCTGGGAGCTGCTGACCAGCTCCGTGGCGGACGGCGGCTACGGCCTTGAGCCCGAGAAGCTCTGGATCACCGTCTACCTCGACGACGACGAGGCCGAGCAGATCTGGCGCGAGAAGATCGGCGTCCCCGCCGAGCGCATCCAGCGCCTGGGCAAGAAGGACAACTTCTGGTCCATGGGCGTCCCCGGCCCCTGCGGCCCGTGCTCGGAGATCAACTACGACCGCGGCCCGGAGTTCGGCGTCGAGGGCGGCCCGGCCGTCAACGACGAGCGCTACGTGGAGATCTGGAACCTGGTCTTCATGCAGTACGAGCGCGGCGCCGGCGACGGGAAGGAAGACTTCCCGATCCTCGGCGACCTGCCGTCGAAGAACATCGACACCGGTCTCGGTCTCGAGCGTCTCGCCATGATCCTGCAGGGCGTGCAGAACATGTACGAGACCGACACCCTGCGCGTGGTCATGGACAAGGCCACCGAGCTGACCGGTGTCCAGTACGGCGCCGCGAAGGACACAGACGTGTCCATGCGCGTGGTCGCCGACCACATCCGCACCTCCGTCATGCTCATCGGCGACGGCGTCACCCCCGGCAACGAGGGCCGCGGCTACGTGCTGCGCCGCATCATGCGCCGCGCCATCCGCAACATGCGCCTCATGGGCGCCACCGGCCCGGTCGTCCAGGACCTGGTCGACGTCGTGATCAACACGATGGGGCAGCAGTACCCCGAGCTGATCACCGACCGCAAGCGCATCGAGACCGTCGCGCTCGCCGAAGAGGCCGCCTTCCTCAAGGCCGTCAAGGGCGGCACGAACATCCTCGACACCGCCGTGACCGAGACCAAGGCCGCCGGCGGCTCGGTCCTCTCCGGCGACAAGGCGTTCCTGCTCCACGACACCTGGGGCTTCCCGATCGACCTGACCCTGGAGATGGCCGCCGAACAGGGCCTCTCTGTGGACGAGCAGGGCTTCCGCCGCCTGATGCAGGAGCAGCGCGACCGGGCCAAGGCCGACGCCAAGGCCAAGAAGACCGGCCACGCCGACGTCTCCTCGTACCGTGAGATCGCCGACCGGGCCGGCGCCACCGAGTTCACCGGCTACGCCACCAACCAGGGCGAGTCCACCATCGTCGGCCTCCTGGTCAACGGCGTCTCCGCGCCCGCCGCCTCCGAGGGCGACGAGGTCGAGGTCGTCCTCGACCGCACCCCGTTCTACGCCGAGGGCGGCGGCCAGCTCGCCGACCAGGGCCGCATCAAGCTCGACTCCGGCGCCGTCATCGTCGTCCGCGACGTGCAGCAGCCGGTCCCCGGTGTCTCCGTGCACAAGGGCTCCGTCCAGGTCGGCGAGGTGACGGTGGGCGCCTCCGCGTACGCCGCCATCGACGTCAGCCGCCGCCGGGCCATCGCCCGCGCCCACTCGGCCACGCACCTGACCCACCAGGCGCTGCGCGACGCCCTCGGCCCGACGGCCGCCCAGGCCGGTTCCGAGAACTCGCCCGGCCGCTTCCGCTTCGACTTCGGCTCGCCGAACGCCGTCCCCGGCACGGTCCTCACCGACGTCGAGCAGAAGATCAACGACGTGCTCTCCCGCGAGCTCGACGTCACCGCCGAGATCATGAGCATCGACGAGGCGAAGAAGCAGGGCGCCATCGCCGAGTTCGGCGAGAAGTACGGCGAGCGCGTGCGCGTCGTCACCATCGGCGACTTCTCCAAGGAGCTGTGCGGCGGCACGCACGTCGGCAACACCGCCCAGCTGGGTC
This sequence comes from Streptomyces sp. NPDC048258, assembly GCF_043201995.1. NCBI lineage: Bacteria > Bacillati > Actinomycetota > Actinomycetes > Kitasatosporales > Streptomycetaceae > Streptomyces > Streptomyces sp. NPDC048258. Next base: position 123,038 of record NZ_JBICZH010000005.1, on the reverse strand, counting down.
TGGTGAAGCTGCTCGGCGAGTCCTCCATCGGCTCCGGCGTGCGCCGCGTCGAGGCCCTCGTCGGCGTGGACGCGTACAACTTCCTCGCCAAGGAGCACACGGTCGTCGCCCAGCTCCAGGAGCTGGTCAAGGGCCGTCCGGAGGAGCTGCCGGAGAAGATCGCCTCCATGCTCGGCAAGCTGAAGGACGCCGAGAAGGAGATCGAGAAGTTCCGCGCGGAGAAGGTCCTCCAGGCCGCCGCCGGGCTCGCCGAGAACGCCCAGGACATCCGCGGCGTCGCCCTCGTCGTGGGCACGGTGCCGGACGGCACCGGCGCCGACGACCTGCGCAAGCTGGTCCTCGACGTCCGCGGCCGCATCCAGGGCGACCGGCCGGCCGTCGTGGCCCTGTTCACCACCGCGGGCGGCCGCCCGCTGACCGTCATCGCCACCAACGAGGCCGCCCGCCAGCGCGGTCTCAAGGCCGGCGACCTGGTCCGTACGGCCGCCAAGACCCTCGGTGGCGGCGGTGGCGGCAAGCCGGACGTCGCCCAGGGCGGTGGCCAGAACCCGGCCGCCATCCCGGAGGCGATCAGCGCCGTCGAGCGTCTCGTCGTAGAGACGGCCTGACGATGACTCTGCGCCGCGGCCGCCGCCTCGCGATCGACGTCGGGGACGCCCGGATCGGGGTCGCCTCGTGCGACCCCGACGGGGTCCTGGCCACACCGGTGGAAACCGTTCCGGGCCGGGACGTCCCCTTCGCCCACCGGCGGCTGCGGCAGCTCGTCGAGGAGTACGAGCCCCTCGAAGTCGTGGTCGGCCTGCCCCGCTCGCTCAGCGGGCGGGAGGGGCCGGCCGCGGCCAAGGTACGCGCCTTCGCGAACGAACTGGCCAAGGGCATCAAGCCGGTGACGGTCCGTCTGGTGGACGAGCGGATGACGACGGTCACCGCGGCGCAGGGTCTGCGGGCCTCGGGAAGGAACGCGAAGAAGGGCCGGTCGGTGATCGACCAGGCAGCCGCAGTGGTGATCCTTCAGAACGCTCTTGAGACCGAACGGGTATCGGGTAATCCGCCCGGTGAGTGCGTCGAAGTGGTTGTCTGATCGCGATACGGTAACGTTCCGCGCGATGAGACGGCATTCGAACAGCCGTCGCCTTCGTCTCGTGGCTCTAGGGGACCGATGACTGAGTATGGCCGGGGCCGTGGCTCCGAACCGTGGCACCCTGAGGATCCCCTGTACGGGGACCAGGGGTGGACCGGGCCCCAGACCCAGCAGGGCCAGGCGCCGTACGGCGGCGATCCGCAGCAGCGGTACCAGCAGGAGCCGCAGTACCAGCAGCCGTACCCCGAGCAGTACCCGCAGCACGCACAGAGCCAGCAGCAGTACATGCAGCAGCCGCAGCCGCAGCAGCAGTACCCGCAGCAGGGGCAGTACCCGCAGTACCAGGAGCAGCAGCAGGCCTACGCTCCCCAGGCCCCCCAGCAGCCGGTGTACGACTCCCAGGGCTGGGACACCGGCCAGGGCCAGTACCTGGCCGCCGCGCAGGTCGATGCGTACGCGGGCGTGGACCCGTACGCCCAGCAGCCCGCAGCCGGCTACCCCGGCGAGGCCCCTGACCTGTACGCCACGCCGGAAGCCTTCCCGCCGCCGCAGCCCCCGGGCCGGCGCCGGCCGGATCCGGACCCGGCGGAGCAGCAGGAGGAGGAGGAGCCCGAGAGCGGCCTCTTCGCCGGCGGCGGAGGCCGTGACGGCGACGACGACGGCGACGAGCCCGGCGGCGGCCGCCGTGGCGGCCGCTCGAAGGGCGGCAAGCCCAAGAAGCGCAGCGGCGCCGCCTGTCTGATCGCCACGCTGGTGATCGTGGGCGTGCTCGGCGGTGGCGGCTACTACGGCTACACCTACCTCAAGGACAGGTTCGCCACGGCCGAGGACTACGTGGGCGAGGGCAGCGGCGAGACGATCGACGTCGAGATCCCCAAGGGCTCCTCCCTGGCCCAGATGGGCAACATCCTCAAGAAGCACGGCGTCGTGGCGAGCGTGGAGGCGTTCACCACCGCGGCCGGCATCAACCCCAAGGGCAAGTCCATCCAGCCGGGCGTCTACTCGATGAAGAAGAAGATGTCGGGTGCGGCCGCCGTCGCGCTGATGATCGACCCCAGCAAGCTGAACGTCATCACCATCACCGAAGGAATGCGCAACTCCAAGGTGTACGAGGCGATCGACAAGAAGCTGGGCAAGCCGGACGGCACCACCAAGGACATCGCCCTGCGCGACGCCAAGAACCTCGGACTGCCGGCCTGGGCGGGCAACAGCCCGAAGCTCATGGACCCGCTCGAGGGCTTCCTGTACCCGGCGCGGTACGACCTCAGCAAGGACAGCACCCCCGAGTCCCTGCTCAAGCAGATGGTCAAGAACGCGTCCGACAGGTACTCGGAGCTGGGCGTCGAGGGCAAGGCCAAGGAGCTGGGTCTGGAGAACCCGCTCCAGGTGGTCACGGTCGCCAGCCTCGTCAACGCCGAGGGCAAGAACCACGACGACTTCCGGAAGATGTCCGAGGTCGTCTACAACCGCCTCAAGAAGACCAACGACGTCACGAACCAGAAGCTCGAATTCGACTCGACGTACAACTACATCAAGGGCAAGAGCGACATCAACTTCTCCATCAAGGAGGCGAGGGCGCTCGACCACCCCTACAACACGCACTTCGTCAAGGGACTGCCTCCCGGCCCGATCGGGAACCCGGGCGCGGACGCCCTGAGCGCTACGCTCAACCCCGACCACGGCGGCTGGATGTTCTTCGTGTCGGTGGACGGCGACAAGACGACCTTCACCCAGACCTACGAGGAGCACCTGAAGCTCGTCGACGAGTTCCAGGCACGGCAGAAGCAGAAGAACGGCGGGTAGCAGGACATGTCACGGATACGGGCCGCGGTGCTGGGTTCGCCCATCGAGCACTCCCTCTCGCCGGTGCTGCACCGTGCCGCCTACCAGGAGCTCGGCCTCGACGACTGGTCGTACGACCGGTTCGAGATCGACGAGGCCGCGCTCCCGGAGTTCGTCGCCGGCCTCGGCCCCGAGTGGGCCGGACTGTCGCTGACCATGCCGCTCAAGCGGGCGGTCATCCCGCTGCTCGACGGGATCAGCGACACGGCCGCCTCGGTCGAGGCGGTCAACACGGTCGTCTTCACCGAGGACGGCCGGCGCCTCGGTGACAACACCGACATCCCGGGCATCGTCGCCGCGCTCCACGAGCGCGGCATCGAGAAGGTGCCGTCCGCCGCCATCCTCGGCGCCGGCGCCACCGCCTCCTCGGCGCTTGCCGCGCTGTCGCGGATCTGCACGGGCGAGGTCACGGCGTACGTCCGCTCGCACGCCCGCGCCGACGAGATGCGGGAGTGGGGCGAGCGGCTCGGCGTCGCCGTCCGCACGGCCAACTGGTCCGAGGCGGCCGAGGCGCTGTCCGCGCCGCTGGTGATCGCGACGACCCCGGCCGGTACGACGGACGCCCTGGCCGCGTCCGTACCGGACACGGCGGGCACCCTCTTCGACGTCCTCTACGACCCGTGGCCGACCGCCCTCGCGGCGGCGTGGGACCGGCGCGGCGGCAAGGTCGTCGGCGGACTGGACCTCCTCGTGCACCAGGCCGTGCTCCAGGTCGAGCAGATGACCGGCCGCACCCAGGCGCCGCTCGCCGCCATGAGGGCGGCGGGAGAACGGGCGCTGGCCGCCCGTTAGGCTTCCCTCCTGCGTATTTGATCATGGGGGGCGGCATGGACCAGACAGGCACCGACCAGATACTCGCGTCGAAGTGGGACATCCCCTTCGCGCTCTTCACCATGGCCAGAGTGCTGTTCGGCGGTCTGCCCCTCTGGGCCAAGGTGACCATCATCGGAATCATGGGTTCCATCGGCGTGTGGACGGCGATCACCTGGCGCCGGGAGCGCCGCGGACGGGTCACCTGACGGACAAGGCGTCCGATAGCTGGACCTGGGCCCGGTAAACCCCGCCGGACATGGGAGGATCGGGTACGGCGGGTCCGGGCCGCGCACTCCCCCAGCTACCGCTGGGAGGGGCCCCCAGATCGCGCCATGGCTTTAGCAGGCGCGAGCATGAGGAGCATCGTTGAGCAGGTTGCGTTGGCTGACCGCCGGGGAGTCGCACGGACCGGCGCTGGTAGCGACGCTGGAGGGCCTTCCCGCCGGCGTCCCCGTCACCACCGAGCTGGTGGCCGACCACCTGGCCCGGCGCCGGCTCGGCTATGGCCGCGGTGCCCGGATGAAGTTCGAGCAGGACGAGATCACCTTCCTGGGCGGCGTCCGGCACGGGCTGTCGCTCGGTTCCCCGGTGGCGGTCATGGTCGGCAACAGCGAGTGGCCCAAGTGGGAGACGGTCATGTCGGCCGACCCGGTCGACCCGTCGCTGCTCAAGGACACCGGCCGCAACGCGCCGCTGACGCGTCCGCGGCCCGGCCACGCCGACCTGGCGGGCATGCAGAAGTACGGCTTCGACGAGGCCCGGCCGATCCTGGAGCGCGCCAGCGCCCGTGAGACCGCCGCCCGCGTCGCCCTCGGCGCGATCGCCCGCTCCTTCATCAAGGAGGTCGCGGGCATCGAGATCGTCTCGCACGTGGTGGAGCTGGCCGCGGCCAAGGCCCCGTACGGCGTCTACCCGACCCCCGCCGACGTCGACAAGCTCGACGCCGACCCGGTGCGCTGCCTCGACGCCGACGCGAGCAAGGCGATGGTCGCCGAGATCGACCAGGCCCACAAGGACGGCGACACCCTCGGCGGCGTCGTCGAGGTCCTCGCCTACGGGGTCCCCGTCGGCCTCGGCTCGCACGTCCACTGGGACCGCCGTCTCGACGCCCGCCTCGCCGCCGCCCTCATGGGCATCCAGGCCATCAAGGGCGTCGAGGTCGGCGACGGCTTCGAACTCGCCCGCGTGCCCGGCTCGAAGGCGCACGACGAGATCGTCTCCACCCCCGAGGGCCTCAAGCGCACCTCCGGCCGCTCCGGCGGCACCGAGGGCGGTCTGACCACCGGCGAGCTGCTGCGCGTACGGGCCGCCATGAAGCCCATCGCCACCGTGCCCCGTGCGCTGGCGACCGTGGACGTGGCGACCGGTGAGGCGACGGTGGCCCACCACCAGCGCTCCGACGTCTGCGCCGTGCCGGCCGCGGGCATCGTGGCCGAGGCCATGGTCGCCCTCGTGCTGGCCGACGCCGTGGTCGAGAAGTTCGGCGGGGACTCCGTCCCCGAGACCCGGCGCAACGTCCGGTCGTACCTCGACCACCTGCAGATCCGGTGACGGCCGGACCGAGCGGACCGGTCGTCGTACTTGTCGGACCCATGGGGTCCGGCAAGTCCACGGTGGGCGCGCTCCTCGCCGAGCGGCTCGGCGTCCCCTACCGGGACACCGACGCGGACATCGTCGCGGCCCAGGGCCGGGAGATCTCCGACCTGTTCGTCGACGAGGGCGAGCCGTACTTCCGTGAGCTGGAGCGCCGGGCGGTCGCGGCCGCCGTCGCCGAGCACACCGGAGTCCTCGCCCTGGGCGGCGGCGCCGTCCTCGACGAGGGCACCCGCAAGCTGCTGACCGGCCTGCCCGTCGCCTACCTGTCGATGGACGTCGAGGAAGCCGTACGGCGCGTGGGCCTCGGCGCCGCGCGCCCGCTGCTCGCCGTCAACCCGCGCCGCCAGTGGCGCGAACTGATGGACGCCCGGCGCCCTCTGTACACCGAAGTCGCGCGCGTCGTGGTGGCCACCGACGACCGCACCCCCGAAGAGGTCGCCCAGGCGGTCCTCGACGCTCTGGAGTTGAAGGACGTATGACAGACCAGGTGACGCGGATCCACGTCGGCGCGAGCGCCGGACACGACGCGTACGACGTGCTGGTCGGCCGGCAGCTGCTCGGCGAGCTGGGCACGCTGATCGGTACGAAGGCCAAGCGGGTCGCCGTGATCCACCCCGAGGCGCTGGCCTCGACCGGTGAGGCACTGCGCGACGACCTGGCGGAGCAGGGCTACGAGGCGGTCGCCATCCAGGTGCCGAACGCCGAGGAGGCCAAGACCGTCGAGGTGGCGGCGTACTGCTGGAAGGCCCTCGGCCAGTCCGGCTTCACCCGCACCGACGTGATCGTCGGTGTCGGCGGCGGCGCCACCACCGACCTCGCGGGCTTCGTCGCGGCCTCCTGGCTGCGCGGGGTGCGCTGGGTCGCCGTACCGACCACCGTCCTCGCGATGGTCGACGCGGCCGTCGGCGGCAAGACCGGCATCAACACCGCCGAGGGCAAGAACCTCGTCGGCGCCTTCCACCCGCCGGCCGGTGTGCTGTGCGACCTGGCCGCCCTGGACTCGCTGCCCGTCAACGACTACGTCAGCGGCCTCGCCGAGATCATCAAGGCCGGATTCATCTCCGACCCGAAGATCCTCGAACTGATCGAGGAGGACCCGCAGGCGGCCCGTACGCCGGCCGGCCCGCACACGGCCGAGCTCATCGTGCGTTCCATCCAGGTCAAGGCCGACGTGGTCTCCAGCGACCTCAAGGAGTCGGGACTCCGCGAGATCCTCAACTACGGCCACACCCTCGCGCACGCCATCGAGAAGAACGAGCGCTACAAGTGGCGGCACGGTGCCGCCGTGTCCGTCGGCATGGTCTTCGCCGCCGAGCTCGGCCGGCTCGCGGGCCGCCTCGACGACGCGACGGCCGACCGGCACAGGGCGGTCCTCGCCTCGGTGGGCCTGCCGCTGACCTACCGCGGCGACCAGTGGCCCAAGCTGCTGGAGACCATGAAGGTCGACAAGAAGTCCCGCGGCGACCTGCTGCGCTTCATCGTCCTCGACGGGCTGGCGAAGCCGACCGTCCTGGAAGGCCCCGACCCGGCCGTGCTGGTGGCCGCGTACGGAGAGGTCGCCGCGTGAGCCGCCGAGTCCTCGTGCTGAACGGCCCGAACCTGGGTCGGCTCGGTTCGCGCGAGCCCGACGTGTACGGGGCCACCTCGTACGCGGGGCTGGTGGAGAGCTGCCGCTCGCTGGGGGAGGAGCTCGGCTTCGACGTCGAGGTCCGCGAGACCAACGACGAGGGGCAGATGGTGCGCTGGCTGCACGAGGCGGCCGACGGGAAGATCCCCGTGGTCATCAACCCGGGGGCCTTCACGCACTACTCGTACGCCATGCGGGACGCGGCCGCGCAGCGCACCGCGCCGCTGATCGAGGTGCACATCTCGAACCCGTACGCGCGCGAGGAGTTCCGGCACACCTCGGTCATCGCGTCCGTGGCGACCGGGACGGTGGCGGGCTTCGGCATCGGGTCGTACCGGCTGGCGCTGCGCGCGCTCGCGGACGAGATCACCGCCTGACGCTTCGGCAGCCCGGGGCCGGGCTGGTGGACGGTTCGGCCCCCGGGGTCATATAACGTTCTCGCATCAGTCGCCGGAACGAGACGGAGTGGCAGCGGATGCAGCAAGGAGTGGGAGGCGGGGGCGCGGGCTGGGGGCAGCCGGGACCGCACCCGGCGGCGCCCCCGCAACCGCCGATACCCCCGGCGCAGGGCTGGCCGGGTTCGCCCCCCGCCCACTCCCGGCCCCCGGCAGCGCCACCTTCGGTACCGCCGCCCCCGGTGGCGCCCGTCCCGGAGGCCACCGGGCACATCCCGCTGCCGCCCGCGGTGGCGGGTACCGGCGGGGCCACGCTCGCGGTGCTGCTGATCGGCCCGGCCGGCGCGGGGAAGACCACCGTGGCCCGGCACTGGGCGAGCACCCGGCCCGTACCGACCGCGCACGTCAGCCTGGACGACGTCCGGGAGTGGGTGTGCTCGGGCTTCGCGGACCCGCAGGCGGGCTGGAACGAGCACTCCGAGGCCCAGTACCGCCTGGCCCGCCGCACGTGCGGGTTCGCCGCCCGCAACTACCTGGCGAACGGGATCTCCTGCATCCTGGACGACGCCGTCTTCCCGGACCGGCCGGTGGTCGGCCTGGGCGGCTGGAAGCGCCACGTGGGCCCCGCGCTGCTGCCCGTGGTGCTGCTGCCCGGCCTGGAGATCGTCCTGGAGCGCAACGCGGCCCGCTCCGGCAACCGCCGGCTCTCCGACGAGGAGGTCGCGCGGATCCATGGCCGGATGGCGGGCTGGTACGGCTCCGGCCTCCCGATCATCGACAACTCCCACCTCGACGTCGAGGGCACGGCGCGCGCCCTGGACGAAACCCTGGCGCGCGCGCTGACCTAGCGACTCGGCTGATGCCGTCTGGCGGGCGCGGCCTGGCCGTGCGGGCTGGACTGCCCGCAGGGCAATTTCAGCCTCGCCGGCGTTTGAGGCGCGGGTCCGGGCGGAGCCCCGGCCGCACGTCCGGACGCGCTCGTCAGGCCGGATGCGCGAGGCGCTCGTACGCTCGAAGACATGTCAGACGTGTACGCCGCCCGCCGGGGCACGCTTCGCGACCGCTGCGCCGCCGCGGGCAACGCCGCCGCACTGATCACATGTCCGGCGAACGTCCGCTACCTCTCCGGGGCCTCCCCGCTGGGCGCCGTACTGCTCGTCGGACCCACCGAGGACGTGCTGTTCTGCGGCCGCCCGCCCACCGGTGAGGCCGACGAGGGCCGGCTCGACGAACGGCTCCGGGTCTCCGTGCTGTCGGGTACCGGCGGGGACCCGGCCGTCGCGGCCGGCGACATGGCCGCCGCCGTACGCGCCGACTCGCTCGCGGTGGAGGAGCACCACCTCACGGTCGCCCGGCACCGGGCCCTGCACTCCGTCGCGCCCCGGCTGAGGCTCGCCGACCTGGGCACCGCCGTGGAGCAGCAGCGCCTCGTCAAGGACGAGGAGGAGATCGCCTGCCTGCGGATCGCCGCCGAGATCGCCGACCAGGCCCTCGGTGAACTGCTGGAGTCCATCCTCGTCGGGCGGACCGAACGCCACCTCGCCCTGGAGCTGGAGCGGCGCCTCGTCGACCACGGGGCGGACGGGCCCGCCTTCCCGACCTCCGTCGGGACCGGCCCGCACTCCGGCCGCTCCCGGCACCGGCCGTCCGACCGCCGGGTGGAGGAGGGGGACTTCCTCACCGTCTGCCTCGGCGCCAACTACCGCGGCTACCGGTGCGAGATCGGCCGTACGTTCGTGATCGGCACGACCCCGGCGGACTGGCAGATCGAGCTGTACGACCTGGTCTTCGCCGCGCAGCGGGCCGGGCGCGAGGCCCTGCTGCCGGGGGCCGCGTACCGTGATGTGGATCATGCCGCGCGGTCGGTACTGGACTCCGCGGGCCATGGGGAAGCACTCGCTCCGTCGACCGGACACGGCGTGGGTCTCGAAATCGACGAGGACCCGCAGCTTGCACCTACGGCAATGGGTAAACTGGACGCTTGCGTGCCGGTCACCGTCGAACCGGGGGTTCACCTCCCGGGCCGGGGAGGTGTCCGGATCGATGACACGCTCGTCGTGCGCCCCGAGGCGGACGGCGGTCCCGAGCTACTCACCATTACGACCAAGGAGCTGCTCGCGCTCTAGCCCGCTGTGCCGGGCTGTGCGCGCACCCGTGGTCTTCCAGTGCAGGAGATTCCGCAACCGTGGCTTCCACGAACGACCTCAAGAACGGCATGGTGCTCAAGCTCGACGGTGACCAGCTCTGGTCCGTCGTCGAGTTCCAGCACGTCAAGCCCGGCAAGGGCCCGGCCTTCGTGCGCACCAAGCTCAAGCACGTGCTCTCCGGAAAGGTCGTCGACAAGACCTTCAACGCCGGCACGAAGGTCGAGACGGCCACGATCGACCGGCGCGACATGCAGTTCTCGTACATGGACGGCGAGTACTTCGTCTTCATGGACATGACCACCTTCGAGCAGCTGATGGTCGACAAGAAGGCCGTCGGCGCCGCCGCGAACTTCCTGATCGAGGGCTTCACCGCCTCCGTCGCCCAGCACGAGGGCGAGGTGCTCTACGTCGAGCTCCCCGCCGCGGTCGAGCTGAAGATCGAGCACACCGACCCGGGCGTCCAGGGCGACCGCTCCACCGGTGGCACCAAGCCCGCCACGCTGGAGACCGGCTACGAGATCCAGGTCCCGCTCTTCGTCACCACCGGCGAGACGGTCAAGGTCGACACCCGCACCAGCGACTACCTCGGCCGGAAGAGCAACTAACCCGTGGCTGCTCGGAGCAATGCGCGAAAGCGCGCCTTCCAGATCCTCTTCGAGGCCGACCAGCGCGGCGTGCCCGTGCGCGAGGTCCTCGCGGACTGGATTCGCCACGCGCGGTCGGACGACCGGCAGCCGCCGGTCAGCGCCTTCACGATGGATCTCGTCGAGGGTTACGCCGACAAGGTGAACCGCATCGACGACCTGATCGTCACCTACGCCGTGGACTGGGAGCTCGACCGCATGCCGGTCGTGGACCGGAACATCCTGCGGCTCGGTGCCTACGAGCTGATCTGGGTGGACGACACCCCGGACGCCGTGGCCATCGACGAGGCCGTCCAGCTGGCCAAGGAGTTCTCGACGGACGAGTCCCCCTCGTTCGTCAACGGGCTGCTGGCCCGCTTCAAGGAGCTGAAGCCGAACCTCCGCCGCGACTAGCGTCCGGCGGTTCGGATCGAGCGGAGGGGCCGCAGCGCACGCGCTGCGGCCCCTCCGCTTTTGCGCGGCCGCTGAGGCCTCTGTGGCCTCTGTGGCCGCCGTGGCCGGACGCAAAAAGGTGGGTGCCGGGAGTCCTCTCGGACTCCCGGCACCCACCGGTAACGTTTCTGCTGGTCCTGGGACCGGGGACTACATCTCCTCGTGCGCCACGGCGCGACGGGCATCCGCGTCCAGCACGCCCCAGCTGATCAGCTGCTCGGTCAGGACCGAGGGGGACTGGTCGTAGATGACGGCCAGGGTGCGCAGGTCGTCCTGGCGGATCGACAGCACCTTGCCGTTGTAGTCGCCACGCTGGCTCTGGATCGTCGCCGCGTAGCGCTGGAGCGGGCCGGCCTTCTCGGCGGGCACGCCCGCCAGGCGCTCCAGGTCGAGGCGCAGCTTCGGCGGCGGCTCGGCCGCTCCGCCGGGCGTCGTCCCCGGCAGCAGCTCCTGCACCGGAACCCCGTAGAAGTCCGCCAGCTCGGCGAGGCGCTGGACGGTCACGGCGCGGTCCCCGCGCTCGTAGGACCCGACCACTACGGCCTTCCACCGGCCCTGGGACTTCTCCTCGACACCGTGGAGGGAAAGGCCCTGCTGGGTGCGGATGGCGCGGAGCTTGGCCCCGAGCTGTTTGGCGTATTCGCTGGACATAACGCTCCCGGACGCTGTGACGACATGACCACGTGCGGCTCAGCCGCGCGGCTGGTAACTCACTGTGAGGTTACGCAGCGTTACTTGGATGCGTCAAGCTGAATGGTCTCCGTCGCCCTCCTCGGGGACAGCCCCAGGAGCCCCGTGAGGGCCCCCGCGCACCAGCCGGGTGACGGGTTACCGCCCGTCCCCTGGTACCGTGGGAGACGTACATCAGACGTCCTTTAAGGTCCGTCCCGTGAGGCGGAGAAGGAGGTCCTTTTCATGGACACCCAGCAGATCAGCGATTCCACGCGCCCCGTACTCGAAGCGCAGGACATCGCGCGGGTCCTGACCCGCATCGCCCACGAGATCGTCGAACGCGCCAAGGGCGCCGACGACGTGGTGCTCCTCGGCATCCCCACCCGCGGTGTGTACCTCGCCCGCCGGCTCGCCGCCAAGCTCGAAGAGATCACCGGCACGAAGATCCCGGTCGGCTCCCTCGACATCACCATGTACCGCGACGACCTGCGCATGAAGCCCGCCCGCGCGATCGGCCGCACCGAGATCCCCGGCGACGACATCGACGGGCGTCTCGTCGTCCTCGTCGACGACGTTCTCTTCTCCGGCCGCACCATCCGCGCCGCCCTCGACGCGCTCGGCGACCTCGGCCGCCCCCGCGCCGTGCAGCTCGCCGTCCTCGTCGACCGGGGCCACCGCGAACTGCCGATCCGCGCCGACTACGTCGGCAAGAACCTCCCCACGTCGCTGCGGGAGACCGTCAAGGTCCAGCTCCAGGAGGAGGACGGCCGTGACGCCGTGCTGCTCGGCCAGCGGACCGCCCAGGCAGCCGGGCAGTAGTCCGTACGACTGACCGGGCCCCCACGGGGTCCGCGCCGCAGCCTGCCCTGCCCGCCCGCACCCCCCGCCAGTCAGTACGCCTGCCTGCTGCCCTCCCGACCTACGGAGCCATCCAGATGAAGCGCCACCTCATCTCGGCCGCCGATCTCACGCGCGACGACGCCGTCCTGATCCTCGACACCGCCGAGGAGATGGCCCGCGTCGCGGACCGGCCGATCAAGAAGCTGCCCACCCTGCGCGGCCTCACCGTCGTCAACCTCTTCTTCGAGGACTCCACCCGCACCCGGATCTCCTTCGAGGCGGCCGCCAAGCGGCTCTCCGCCGACGTCATCAACTTCTCCGCCAAGGGTTCCTCGGTTTCCAAGGGCGAATCCCTGAAGGACACCGCGCTGACCCTGGAGGCCATGGGCGCCGACGCGGTCGTCATCCGCCACCACGCCTCCGGCGCCCCCTACCGGCTCGCGACCTCCGGCTGGATCGACTCCGCCGTGGTCAACGCCGGCGACGGCACCCACGAGCACCCCACCCAGGCCCTGCTGGACGCCTTCACCATGCGCCGGCGCCTGGTCGGCCGCGACGCCGGCCTCGGCAAGGACCTGAACGGCCGCCGGATCACCATCGTCGGCGACGTCCTGCACAGCCGCGTCGCCCGCTCCAACGTCCAGCTGCTCCACACCCTGGGCGCCCAGGTCACCGTGGTGGCCCCGCCCACGCTGGTGCCGATCGGCGTCGAGAGCTGGCCGTGCGAGGTCTCGTACAACCTGGACGAGGTGCTGCCGAAGTCCGACGCTGTGATGATGCTGCGTGTGCAGCGCGAACGCATGAACGCCGCCTTCTTCCCGACCGAGCGCGAGTACTCCCGCCGGTACGGGCTCGACGGCGACCGCATGGCGAAGATGCCCGAGCACGCCATCGTGATGCACCCCGGCCCGATGAACCGCGGCATGGAGATCACCGCCGAGGTCGCCGACTCCGACCGCTGCACGGCCGTCGAGCAGGTCGCCAACGGCGTGTCCACCCGGATGGCCGTCCTGTACCTCCTGCTGGGCGGATCCGAGCCCGCCGTCACCACCACCGCCGCCCGTACCGAGGAGAGCAAGTAACCATGAGCAAGATCCTTATCCGTGGCGCGAAGGTACTCGGCGGCGAGGCGCAGGACGTCCTGATCGACGGCGAGACCATCGCGGAGGTCGGCACCGGCCTGTCCGCCGAAGGCGCGACCGTCATCGAGGCCGAGGGCCAGATCCTCCTGCCCGGCCTCGTCGACCTGCACACCCACCTGCGCGAGCCCGGCCGCGAGGACTCCGAGACCGTCCTCACCGGCACCCGCGCCGCCGCCTCCGGCGGCTACACCGCCGTGTTCGCCATGGCGAACACCTTCCCGGTCGCCGACACCGCCGGCGTCGTCGAGCAGGTCTGGCGCCTGGGCAAGGAGTCCGGCTACTGCGACGTGCAGCCCATCGGCGCCGTCACCGTCGGCCTGGAGGGCAAGCAGCTCTCCGAGCTGGGCGCCATGCACGACTCCGCCGCCCGCGTCACCGTCTTCTCCGACGACGGCAAGTGCGTCGACGACGCCGTGATCATGCGCCGCGCCCTGGAGTACGTGAAGGCCTTCGGCGGTGTCGTCGCCCAGCACGCCCAGGAGCCCCGCCTCACCGAGGGCGCCCAGATGAACGAGGGCGTCGTCTCCTCGGAGCTCGGCCTGGGCGGCTGGCCGGCCGTCGCCGAGGAGTCGATCATCGCCCGCGACGTGCTCCTCGCCGAGCACGTCGGCTCCCGCGTGCACATCTGCCACCTCTCCACCGCCGGCTCCGTCGAGATCGTCCGCTGGGCCAAGGCCCGCGGCATCGACGTCACCGCCGAGGTCACCCCGCACCACCTCCTCCTCACCGAGGAGCTCGTCCGCTCGTACAACGCGGTCTACAAGGTCAACCCGCCGCTGCGCACCGAGCGCGACGTCATGGCCCTGCGCGAGGCGCTCGCCGACGGCACGATCGACATCGTCGCCACCGACCACGCCCCGCACCCGCACGAGGACAAGGACTGCGAGTGGGCCGCCGCCGCCATGGGCATGGTGGGCCTGGAGACCGCGCTCTCCGTCGTCCAGCAGACGATGGTGGAGACCGGACTGCTCGACTGGGCGGGCGTCGCGGAGCGGATGTCCTTCGCGCCCGCGCGCATCGGCAGCCTGGACAACCACGGCCGCCCCGTCTCGGCAGGTGAACCCGCGAACCTGACCTTGGTCGATACCTCGTACCGTGGTGTCGTGGACCCCGCACACTTCGCCTCCCGCAGCCGCAACACGCCTTACGAGGGCCGTGAGCTGCCGGGTCGCGTCACTCACACCTTCCTGCGGGGCCGGGCAACGGTCGTGGACGGGAAACTGGCGTGACACCTGCAGTAATCCAACTGGCCGCCGAGGCCGCCGAACGACAGTCGGCGGAGGTGACCAGCTTCGGCGCCCGCATGGCGTGGGTGATCGGCCTGGTCGTCTTCATCGCGTTCGTGTACTGGCTGATGCGGCAGGGCTGGAAATGGCGCGGCGCCCTGCAGAACGACCTGCCGGAGCTGCCCGCCGCCCCCGACGGTCTCCCCCAGCACCGGCTCGCCCTGACCGGCCGCTACCACGGGTCCACCACCGCCGGGCAGTGGCTCGACCGGATCGTCGCCCACGGTCTGGGCGTCCGCAGCCGGGTCGAGCTCACGCTCACCGACGCGGGCCTCGACGTGGTCCGTCCGGGGGCCACCGACTTCTTCGTACCGGCCGCGCAGCTGCGCGGCGCCCGCCTCGACAAGGGAATCGCGGGCAAGGTACTCACCGAGGGCGGTCTGCTCGTCGTCACCTGGGCGCACGGCGACAAGCTGATCGACTCCGGATTCCGCTCCGACCGCGCGGCCGAACACGCCGCCTGGGTCGAAGCCGTCAATCTCATGAACTCATCCATCACGACGGAAGGCGCCGAACGATGACGACCTCCACCAGGGGAGCAGACAAAACTCCCGCCGTACTCGTCCTGGAGGACGGTCGGATCTTCCGGGGCCGCGCCTACGGCGCCCACGGGGAGACCTTCGGTGAGGCCGTGTTCTCCACCGGCATGACCGGCTACCAGGAGACCCTCACCGACCCGTCGTACCACCGCCAGGTCGTCGTGATGACCGCCCCGCACGTGGGCAACACCGGCGTCAACGACGAGGACCCCGAGTCCTCCCGCATCTGGGTGTCCGGTTACGTCGTACGCGACCCCGCCCGCGTCCCCTCCAACTGGCGCTCCCGGCGCTCGCTGGACGAGGAGCTGGTCAAGCAGGGTGTCGTCGGGATCTCCGGCATCGACACCCGCGCCCTGACCCGCCACCTGCGCGAGCGCGGCGCCATGCGCGTCGGCATCTTCTCCGGCAACGCGATCGCCGACGACGGCATGCTGCTCGCCAAGGTGCGCCAGGCCCCCGAGATGACCGGTGCCGACCTGTCCGCCGAGGTCGCCACCAAGGAGACGTACGTCGTCCCCGCCATCGGTGAGAAGAAGTTCACCGTCGCCGCCGTGGACCTCGGCATCAAGGGCATGACCCCGCACCGGATGGCCGAGCGCGGCATCGAGGTGCACGTACTGCCCGCCACCGCCACCGTCGAGGACGTGTACGCGGTCAACCCGGACGGCGTGTTCTTCTCCAACGGCCCGGGCGACCCGGGCACCGCCGACCACGCGGTCTCCGTCATGCAGGGCGTGCTCGCCCGCAAGACCCCGCTCTTCGGCATCTGCTTCGGCAACCAGATCCTGGGCCGCGCGCTCGGCTTCGGCACCTACAAGCTGAAGTACGGCCACCGCGGCATCAACCAGCCCGTCCAGGACCGCACCACCGGCAAGGTCGAGATCACCGCGCACAACCACGGCTTCGCCGTCGACGCACCCCTCGACAAGGTCTCCGAGACCCCCTACGGCCGCGCCGAGGTCTCCCACGTCTGCCTGAACGACAACGTCGTCGAAGGCCTCCAGCTGCTCGACCAGCCCGCCTTCAGCGTCCAGTACCACCCCGAGGCGGCCGCCGGTCCGCACGACGCCGCGTACCTCTTCGACCGCTTCACGTCTTTGATGGAAACTGCCCTGATGGAGGCCGATCGTGCCTAAGCGCTCCGATATCCAGTCCGTCCTGGTCATCGGCTCCGGCCCGATCGTCATCGGCCAGGCCGCCGAGTTCGACTACTCCGGCACCCAGGCCTGCCGCGTCCTCAAGGCCGAGGGCCTGCGGGTCATCCTGGTGAACTCCAACCCCGCGACGATCATGACCGACCCGGAGATCGCCGACGCCACGTACGTCGAGCCGATCACCCCCGAGTTCGTCGAGAAGATCATCGCGAAGGAGCGCCCCGACGCGCTGCTCCCCACCCTCGGCGGCCAGACCGCGCTGAACACCGCCATCTCCATGCACGAACAGGGGGTGCTGGAGAAGTACGGCGTCGAGCTCATCGGCGCCAACGTCGAGGCCATCAACAAGGGCGAGGACCGCGACCTCTTCAAGGGCGTCGTCGAGGCCGTCAAGGCCAAGATCGGCTACGGCGAGTCCGCCCGCTCGGTCATCTGCCACTCGATGGACGACGTCCTGGCGGGCGTCGAGACCCTCGGCGGCTACCCCGTCGTCGTGCGCCCCTCCTTCACCATGGGCGGCGCCGGCTCCGGCTTCGCCCACAACGAGGAGGAGCTGCGCCGCATCGCCGGCCAGGGCCTGACGCTCTCCCCGACCACCGAGGTGCTCCTGGAGGAGTCCATCCTCGGCTGGAAGGAGTACGAGCTGGAGCTGATGCGCGACACCAAGGACAACGTCGTCGTCGTCTGTTCCATCGAGAACTTCGACCCGATGGGCGTCCACACCGGTGACTCGATCACCGTCGCCCCGGCGATGACGCTCACCGACCGCGAGTACCAGCGGCTGCGCGACATCGGCATCGCGATCATCCGCGAGGTCGGCGTCGACACCGGCGGCTGCAACATCCAGTTCGCGATCGACCCGGTCGACGGCCGCGTCATCGTCATCGAGATGAACCCGCGCGTCTCGCGCTCCTCGGCGCTCGCGTCGAAGGCCACCGGCTTCCCGATCGCCAAGATCGCCGCCAAGCTGGCCATCGGCTACACGCTCGACGAGGTCCCCAACGACATCACCGAGAAGACCCCGGCCTCCTTCGAGCCGACCCTCGACTACGTCGTCGTCAAGGCCCCGCGCTTCGCCTTCGAGAAGTTCCCGCTCGCCGATGCCACCCTCACCACCACCATGAAGTCGGTGGGCGAGGCCATGGCCATCGGCCGCAACTTCACCGAGGCCCTCCAGAAGGCCCTGCGCTCCCTGGAGAAGAAGGGCTCGCAGTTCACCTTCGTCGGCGAGCCCGGCGACAAGGCCGAGCTGCTCGCCACCGCCGTCCGCCCGACCGACGGCCGCATCAACACCGTCATGCAGGCGATCCGCGCCGGCGCCACCCAGGAAGAGGTCTTCGAGTCCACGAAGATCGACCCCTGGTTCGTCGACCAGCTCTTCCTCATCAAGGAGATCGCGGACGACCTGGCCGCCGCCGACAAGCTCCACCCCGAGCTGCTCGCGGAGGCCAAGCGCCACGGCTTCTCCGACGCCCAGATCGCCGAGATCCGCGGCCTGCGCGAGGACGTCGTCCGCGAGGTCCGGCACGCGCTGGGCGTCCGTCCCGTCTACAAGACGGTCGACACCTGCGCCGCCGAGTTCGCCGCGAAGACCCCGTACTTCTACTCCTCGTACGACGAGGAGAGCGAGGTCGCCCCGCGCGAGAAGCCCGCGGTCATCATCCTGGGCTCCGGCCCGAACCGCATCGGCCAGGGCATCGAGTTCGACTACTCCTGCGTCCACGCCTCCTTCGCCCTCAGCGACGCCGGCTACGAGACCGTGATGGTCAACTGCAACCCGGAGACCGTCTCCACCGACTACGACACCTCCGACCGCCTGTACTTCGAGCCGCTGACGCTCGAGGACGTGCTGGAGATCGTCCACGCCGAGTCGCTGGCCGGCCCCATCGCCGGTGTCATCGTCCAGCTCGGCGGCCAGACCCCGCTCGGTCTCGCCCAGGCGCTCAAGGACAACGGCGTACCGGTCGTCGGCACCTCGCCCGAGGCCATCCACGCCGCCGAGGACCGCGGCGCCTTCGGCCAGGTCCTCGCCGACGCCGGCCTGCCCGCCCCCAAGCACGGCACCGCCACCACCTTCACGGGTGCGAAGGCCATCGCCGACGAGATCGGCTACCCGGTCCTCGTCCGCCCGTCGTACGTGCTCGGCGGCCGCGGCATGGAGATCGTCTACGACGAGGCGCGCCTCGAGTCGTACATCGCCGAGTCCACCGAGATCTCCCCGACCCGCCCCGTGCTGGTCGACCGGTTCCTCGACGACGCGATCGAGATCGACGTCGACGCCCTCTACGACGGCACCGAGCTCTACCTCGGCGGCGTCATGGAGCACATCGAGGAAGCCGGCATCCACTCCGGCGACTCGGCCTGCGCCCTGCCCCCGATCACCCTCGGCGGCTACGACATCAAGCGCCTGCGCGCCTCCACCGAGGCCATCGCCAAGGGCGTCGGCGTCCGCGGCCTGATCAACATCCAGTTCGCGATGGCGGGTGACATCCTCTACGTCCTGGAGGCCAACCCGCGCGCCTCCCGGACCGTCCCCTTCACCTCGAAGGCGACCGCCGTCCCGCTGGCGAAGGCCGCCGCCCGCATCTCGCTCGGCACCACCATCGCCGAGCTCCGCGCCGAGGGCCTGCTGCCGAAGACCGGCGACGGCGGCACGCTGCCGCTCGACGCGCCGATCTCCGTCAAGGAGGCCGTCATGCCGTGGTCGCGCTTCCGCGACATCCACGGCCGCGGCGTGGACACCGTCCTCGGCCCGGAGATGCGCTCCACCGGCGAGGTCATGGGCATCGACTCCGTCTTCGGCACGGCCTACGCCAAGTCGCAGGCCGGCGCCTACGGCCCGCTGCCCACCAAGGGCCGCGCCTTCATCTCCGTCGCCAACCGCGACAAGCGCTCGATGATCTTCCCGGCGCGCGAGCTCGTCGCCCACGGCTTCGAACTCCTCGCCACCTCCGGCACCGCCGAGGTGCTGCGCCGCAACGGCATCAACGCCACCGTGGTGCGCAAGCTCAGCGAGGGCGAGGGCCCGAACGGCGAGAAGACCATCGTCCAGCTGATCCACGACGGCCAGGTCGACCTGATCGTCAACACCCCGTACGGCACCGGCGGCCGCCTCGACGGCTACGAGATCCGCACGGCGGCCGTGGCGCGCAGCGTCCCGTGCCTGACCACGGTCCAGGCACTCGCCGCGGCCGTCCAGGGCATCGACGCGCTCAACCACGGCGACGTGGGCGTCCGCTCCCTCCAGGAGCACGCGGAGCACCTGACCGCGGCCCGCGACTAGGGCCCCGCGAGCCCGGCTTGACAGGCCGGGCAGGCCCTAACAGCCCGTACAGCCCGGACACGGGGAGGGGGACACCGGTTTCACGACGGGTGTCCCCCTTTCCATGAGCGCAGAGGGATCCTTCTCGACGATGTACAAACTCTTCTTCAACCTGGTCTTCAAGCGGATGGACCCGGAGCAGGCCCACTACACGGCCTTCCGCTGGATCCGCCTCGCGGCCCGCATCCCGGTGCTGCGCACCTTCATCGCGGCCTGGCTCGCCCCGCGCCACGCCTCGCTCCGCACCGAGGCCCTCGGCCTGCGCATGCACGGCCCCTTCGGCCTCGCGGCCGGCTTCGACAAGAACGCCGTCGCCATCGACGGCATGTCGATGCTCGGCTTCGACCACATCGAGATCGGCACGGTCACGGCCGAGCCGCAGCCCGGCAACCCGAAGAAGCGGCTGTTCCGGCTGGTGCCGGACCGCGCGCTGATCAACCGCATGGGCTTCAACAACGAGGGCTCGGCCGCCGTCGCCGAGCGTCTGGCGGCCCGTAACCCGGTCTTCAAGACGGTCGTCGGCGTCAACATCGGCAAGACCAAGGTCGTGCCCGAGGAGGAGGCGGTGGGGGACTACGTGGCCTCGACCGAGCGCCTCGCCCGCCACGCCGACTACCTCGTCGTCAACGTCTCCTCGCCGAACACGCCGGGCCTGCGCAACCTCCAGGCGACGGAGTCGCTGCGTCCGCTGCTGTCGGCCGTACGGGAGGCCGCGGACCGGGTGGTCACCGACCGCCGGGTCCCGCTGCTGGTCAAGATCGCCCCGGACCTGGCCGACGAGGACGTCGACGCGGTCGCGGACCTCGCCCTGGAGCTGGGCCTCGACGGCATCATCGCGACCAACACGACGATCGCGCGCGACGGTCTCGGCCTGAAGTCCGCCCCGTCCCTGGTGAAGGAGACCGGCGGCCTGTCGGGCGCGCCGGTCAAGGAGCGCTCGCTGGAGGTCCTGAGGCGCCTGTACGCCCGTGTGGGGGACCGGCTGGTCCTCGTCGGCGTCGGGGGCATCGAGAACGCCGAGGACGCCTGGCAGCGGATCCTGGCCGGCGCCACGCTGATCCAGGGGTACAGCGCCTTCATCTACGAGGGCCCGTTCTACGCCCGTGCCGTCCACAAGGGCCTGGCCGCGCGCCTGGCCAACAGCCCGTACACGACGCTCGCCGAAGCGGTGGGCGCCGAGACCCGAAAGGCCGCGCAGTGACCGTGACCCCCGTGACCCCGTTCGGTACCCGCCTCCGCGAGGCGATGGACTCCCGCGGCCCGCTGTGCGTGGGCATCGACCCGCACGCGGCCCTGCTGGCCTCCTGGGGCCTGAACGACGACATCGCGGGCCTGGAGCGGTTCTCGCGCACCGTGGTGGAGGCGCTGGCCGACCAGGTGGCGGTCTTCAAGCCGCAGGCGGCCTTCTTCGAGCGGTTCGGCTCGCGCGGCATCGCGGTGCTGGAGCGGAGCGTGGCCGACGCGCGGGCGGCGGGCACCCTCGTGGTGATGGACGCGAAGCGCGGCGACATCGGCTCGACGATGGCGGCGTACGCGGAGACCTTCCTCTCGCCGTCCTCGCCGCTCTTCTCGGACGCGCTCACCGTCTCCCCGTACCTCGGCTACGGATCCCTGCGCCCGGCGGTGGACCTGGCGCGCGAGTCCGGCGCCGGTCTGTTCGTCCTCGCGCTGACCTCGAACCCGGAGGGCGCGGAGGTCCAGCGGGCGGTACGGGAGGACGGCCGGACGATCGGCGCGACGATGCTGGCGCACCTCGCGGCCGAGAACGCGGGCGCGGCACCGATGGGCTCCTTCGGGGCCGTGGTCGGCGCCACGCTGGGCGACCTGTCCTCCTTCGACCTGGACATCAACGGGCCGCTGCTGGCCCCCGGCATCGGCGCGCAGGGAGCGACGGCGGCGGACCTGCCGGCAGTGTTCGGCAAGGCCGTGCGCAACGTCGTCCCGAACGTGTCGCGGGGCGTGCTGAAGCACGGTCCGGACGCGACGGCCCTGCGCACCTCGGCGCGGCAGTTCGCGGACGAGATCCGCGAGGCCGTCTCCGCCTGATCATCCGCCCGATCCGTCCGTGTGCGGCTCCCGCCGCACACGGATTCGGTGCGTTCGCGGCGGCTGCCGGACGGCGTCATCGCACTGTCTGACGAAATTCGAACGTCTTTCACCGGACAAAACAGGGGTATTTTGTCCGTGATGTACGGTTCAGTGGAGGCTGACCAGGACTTTTCGTTCGTTCTCGCTGACTGGAGCGGTGATGGCCGCTAGTCTCCGAGCAGAGTGAACGCGCAGCGAACGAGTTCCACCGCTGTTCGGGAGCTCGCCTGGTGGGGTGCCTGCGGGTTCTCCACCGGTCCGTATCCGACAGTTCGACATCCGAGGTGACGTAGGCGTGGCTCTTCCGCCCCTTACCCCTGAACAGCGCGCAGCCGCGCTCGAAAAGGCCGCCGCGGCTCGCCGGGAGCGGGCCGAGGTGAAGAATCGACTCAAGCACTCCGGCGCCTCGCTCCAAGAGGTCATCAAGACCGGCCAGGAGAACGACGTCATCGGCAAGATGAAGGTCTCCGCCCTGCTGGAGTCCCTGCCTGGCGTGGGCAAGGTGCGCGCCAAGCAGATCATGGAGCGCCTCGGCATCTCCGAGTCCCGGCGTGTCCGAGGTCTCGGTTCCAACCAGATCGCTTCTCTGGAGCGTGAGTTCGGCACCCCTGCCGGCTGACGCGTCGCCCGGAGTTCTTCCCGCGTTCTCAGGCAGTCCCGAGAACCTGGATAATCGCTCTATGGCAGCAGAGGTTCGTCCGCGGCTGACCGTGCTCTCCGGCCCTTCGGGGGTCGGCAAGAGCACGGTCGTCGCGCATATGCGCAAGGTCCACCCGGAGGTATGGCTCTCGGTGTCGGCCACCACCCGCAAGCCGCGGCCCGGTGAGCGACACGGAGTCCACTACTTCTTCGTCAACGACGACGAGTTCGACAAGCTGATCGCCAACGGCGAGCTGCTGGAGTGGGCCGAGTTCGCGGGCAACCGCTACGGCACACCGCGCGGCGCAGTACTGGAACGCCTGGAGAACGGCGAACCGGTCCTGCTGGAGATCGACCTCCAGGGCGCCCGGCTCGTCCGCGAGTCGATGTCCGAAGCCCAACTGGTCTTCCTGGCCCCGCCGAGCTGGGACGAGCTGGTCCGCCGGCTCACCGGCCGGGGCACCGAATCGGCCGAGGTCATCGAGCGCCGACTCGCGACCGCCAAGATCGAACTGGCTGCCGAGTCCGAGTTCGACACCACCCTTGTCAACACCTCCGTCGAGGATGTAGCCCGTGAGCTGCTAGCCTTGATGGAAGTTGTCTGATCGTTGATCGATGTTCATGTCGCTCAATGCTTGATCTTTCACCCATTCTTCGGAAGGTAGAGCGTGTCCTCTTCCATCACTGCGCCCGAGGGCATCATCAACCCGCCGATCGACGAGCTGCTCGAGGCTACTGACTCGAAGTACAGCCTCGTGATCTACGCGGCCAAGCGCGCGCGTCAGATCAACGCGTACTACTCGCAGCTCGGTGAGGGCCTGCTCGAGTACGTCGGCCCGCTGGTGGACACCCACGTCCACGAGAAGCCGCTTTCGATCGCGCTGCGCGAGATCAACGCGGGTCTGCTGACCTCCGAGGCCATCGAGGCCCCGGCTCAGTAAGCACCGAAAATTCCTTTCACCGCAGGCCCGGCAGAACATCTGCCGGGCCTGTGGTGTGTCATAGGCCCCATAGGTGTCACAGTGAGATGGATCCTGAAGAGGAGTGCCTGGTGGGTAAGCCGAAGGTCGTGCTGGGGGTCAGCGGCGGGATCGCCGCCTACAAGGCGTGCGAGCTGCTGCGCCTGCTGACCGAGTCCGGGCACGAGGTGCGGGTGGTGCCGACGGCGGCCTCCCTGAACTTCGTCGGTGAGGCCACCTGGGCCGCCCTGTCCGGGAATCCCGCCTCCACCGAGGTGTGGGAGACCGTCCACGAGGTTCCGCACGTACGCATCGGGCAGTCCGCCGACCTCGTCGTGGTCGCCCCGGCCACCGCCGACATGCTGGCCAAGGCCGCCCACGGACTGGCCGACGACCTGCTCACGAACACCCTGCTCACCGCCCGCTGTCCGGTGGTCTTCGCCCCCGCCATGCACACCGAGATGTGGGAGCACCCCGCCACCCAGGAGAACGTGGCCACGCTGCGGCGGCGCGGAGCGGTCGTCATCGAGCCCGCCGTGGGCCGGCTCACCGGCAAGGACACCGGCAAGGGCCGGCTGCCCGACCCCGAGGAGATCTACGAGCTGTGCCGGCGGGTCCTCGCGCGCGGGGTGAGCGAGCCGGACCTCGCCGGGCGGCACGTGGTGATCAGCGCGGGCGGCACGCGGGAACCGCTGGACCCGGTCCGCTTCCTCGGCAACCGCTCCTCCGGCAAGCAGGGCTACGCGCTCGCCCGTACCGCCGTCGCCCGGGGGGCCCGGGTCACCCTGGTCGCGGCCAACACCGCGCTGGCCGACCCGGCCGGGGCGGACGTCGTCCGCGTGGGGACGGCCGTACAGCTGCGGGAGGCGGTCCTCAAGGCGGCGGCGGACGCCGACGCCGTGGTGATGGCCGCGGCCGTGGCCGACTTCCGCCCCGCCGAGTACGCGGGCGGGAAGATCAAGAAGAAGGACGGGCAGGAGCCGGCGCCGGTCGCCCTCGTGCGGAACCCCGACGTCCTCGCCGAGATCTCGGCCGACCGGGCCCGGGACGGCCAGGTCGTCGTGGGGTTCGCCGCCGAGACCGACGACGTCCTCGCCAACGGGCGGGCCAAGCTCCGGCGCAAGGGATGTGATCTTCTCGTCGTCAACGAGGTCGGCGAAGCCAAGACCTTCGGTTCGGAGGAGAACGAGGCTGTGATCCTGGCCTCGGACGGTTCGGAGACTCAGGTTCCCTATGGTCCGAAGGAAGATCTGGCGGAGCTGGTGTGGGACCAGGTGGCGGTCCGCCTTCCGGCGCGACGCGCCTGAGAAGATCCCTTCTCCTGGTCACATCCGTGCGCCAGAATGGAGTGCCGCAGGTCACACGGCTCCCATAAGGCGAGACGGGTGGTCCGTTAATCGGTGGCGACCGATAAACTGCATTCGGAACGTGATCGGGCGCAGCCCCCGGTGTGGTTCCGCCAAATGATCAGCCAGCAGCCGCTGCAACCCCAGGGAGCATTGTGTCCCGTCGTCTGTTCACCTCGGAGTCTGTGACCGAGGGCCACCCCGACAAGATCGCTGACCAGATCAGCGACACGATCCTCGACGCGCTCCTCACCGAGGACCCGACCTCGCGCGTGGCCGTGGAGACCCTCATCACCACAGGTCTCGTGCACATCGCGGGCGAGGTGACCACGAAGGCGTACGCGCCGATCGCGCAGCTCGTCCGCGACAAGATCCTCGAGATCGGCTACGACTCCTCGAAGAAGGGCTTCGACGGCGCCTCCTGTGGCGTGTCGGTGTCCATCGGCGCGCAGTCCCCGGACATCGCGCAGGGTGTCGACACCGCCTACGAGAAGCGGGTCGAGGGCGACGAGGACGAGCTGGACAAGCAGGGCGCCGGCGACCAGGGCCTGATGTTCGGCTACGCCTGCGACGAGACCCCCGAGCTCATGCCGCTCCCGATCCACCTCGCGCACCGGCTCTCCAAGCGGCTCTCCGAGGTCCGCAAGAACGGGACCATCCCGTACCTGCGCCCCGACGGCAAGACCCAGGTCACCATCGAGTACGACGGCGACAAGGCCGTGCGCCTCGACACGGTCGTCGTGTCCTCGCAGCACGCCTCGGACATCGACCTGGACTCGCTGCTCGCTCCCGACATCCGCGAGTTCGTCGTCGAGCACGTCCTGAACCAGCTCATCGAGGACGGCATCAAGCTCGACACCGAGGGCTACCGGCTGCTGGTGAACCCGACCGGCCGCTTCGAGATCGGCGGCCCGATGGGTGACGCCGGCCTGACCGGTCGCAAGATCATCATCGACACGTACGGCGGCATGGCCCGCCACGGCGGCGGCGCCTTCTCGGGCAAGGACCCGTCCAAGGTCGACCGCTCCGCCGCGTACGCGATGCGCTGGGTCGCCAAGAACGTCGTCGCCGCCGGGCTGGCCTCGCGCTGCGAGGTCCAGGTCGCGTACGCGATCGGCAAGGCCGAGCCCGTCGGTCTCTTCGTCGAGACCTTCGGCACCGCCAAGGTGGAGGTCCAGAAGATCGAGGACGCGATCGGCGAGGTCTTCGACCTGCGCCCGGCCGCGATCATCCGCGACCTGGACCTGCTGCGGCCGATCTACGCCCAGACCGCCGCCTACGGCCACTTCGGCCGCGAGCTGCCGGACTTCACCTGGGAGCGCACCGACCGCGTGGACGCGCTGCGCGCGGCCGCCGGTCTGTAAGCACCACCGCTCGTGACGAACAGCCCCGGACCTCGTGGTCCGGGGCCGTTCGCATGCCCTGTCTGTCAGTGCGGTTTGGTAAGAATGCTGATGTGAGCAGCGCGAACGATTCCCCGCCGGAGCAGCTGGCGCTGATCCGGGAGATGGTCGCCGAGGCGAAGGCCAAGGCGCCCAAGGCGAAGCCCCGTACCTGGCGAGGGGCCGCCGTCGCCGAGGAGCTGCCCGTTGCCCGCGTCCTCGTGAACAAGGGCGTGCTCCACCTCGACCGGCTCTTCGACTACGCCGTTCCCGCCGAACTCTCCGAGTCCGCCCAGCCCGGCGTCCGCGTCCGGGTCCGTTTCGGCGCCGGCTCCCACCGGGTGCACGGCGGCCGCCGCGAGGGCGGCGGGCTCATCGACGGCTTCATCGTCGAGCGCCGCGCCGAGTCCGACTACAACGGAGCCCTCGCCGCCCTCGCCCAGGTCGTCTCGCCCGAGGTGGTGCTCGGCCCACGCCTGCTGGCGCTCGCCCGGGCCGTCGCCGACCGGTACGCGGGCAGCCTGGCCGACGTACTCCAGCTGGCGCTGCCCCCGCGCAACGCCCGCGCCGAGGCCAAGCCCTCGCCCGAGCCGCTGCCTCCGCCCGCCGAGCCCGAGCCCGGCGGCTGGCAGCGGTACGGCTCCGGGCCCGCCTTCCTGCGCGCCCTCGCCACCGGCGGAACCCCGCGCGCCGTCTGGACCGCCCTGCCCGGCCCGGGCTGGGCCGACGAGCTCGCCCGTGCCATGGCCGCCACCCTCGCCTCCGGCCGCGGGGCCCTCGCCGTGGTCCCCGACGGGCGGACCGCCGCCCGCGTGGACACCGCGCTCACCGCCCTGCTCGGCGAGGGGCGGCACGCGCTGCTGACCGCCGAGTCCGGGCCCGAGAAGCGCTACCGCCAGTGGCTCGCCGTGAGCCGGGGCTCGGTGCGGGCCGTCCTCGGCACCCGGGCGGCGATGTTCGCGCCCGTGCGCGACCTCGGGCTGGTCGCCGTCTGGGACGACGGGGACTCCAGCCACAGCGACGACCACGCCCCCTTCCCGCACGTCCGGGAGGTTCTGGAACTGCGCTCCGTCAGCGACGGCTGCGGCTTCCTGGCCGGGAGCACGAGCTGCACCGTGGAGGCCGCCCAGCTGGTCGAGTCGGGCTGGGCGCGGCCGCTGGTCGCCGACCGCGAGACGGTACGGGCCTGCGCGCCGCGGATCCGCACCGTGGGCGACGAACTGCTGGCCCGCGACGAGGCGGCCCGGGCGGCGCGGCTGCCGAGCCTGGCGTGGGAGACCGTACGGGAGGGGCTCAAGACCGGGCCCGTACTCGTCCAGGTGCCGCGGCGGGGCTATGTGCCCCGGCTGGCGTGCGAGCGGTGCCGTACGCCGGCCCGCTGCACGGTCTGCGCCGGGCCGCTGGAGGCCCCCGACGAGCGGGACCTGCAGTGCGGGTGGTGCGGGCGGGCCGAACCGTCCTGGCACTGCGAGGAGTGCGGGTCGTTCCGGCTGCGGGCCCAGGTGGTCGGCGCGCGGCGTACGGCCGAGGAGCTGGGGCGGGCCTTCCCGGCCGTGCCCGTACGGACCTCCGGGCGCGACCACGTCCTGGACGAGGTGCCGGACCGGCCGGCGCTGGTCGTGTGCACCCCGGGGGCGGAACCGGTCGCGACGGGGGAGGGGTACGCGGCGGCGCTGCTGCTCGACGGCTGGGCGATGCTGACCCGGCCCGACCTGCGGGCGGGCGAGGACGCGCTGCGCCGGTGGATCGCGGCCGCGTCGCTGGTCCGGGGGGACGGCCAGGTCGTCGTGGTCGCCGAGCCGACGCTGCGGCCGGTGCAGGCGCTGGTGCGCTGGGATCCGGTGGGCCATGCCGTACGGGAGCTCGCGGAGCGGGCCCAGCTCGGTTTTCCGCCGGTGTCGCGGATGGCGGCGGTGGCGGGGCGGGGGGAGGCGGTGGAGGCGTTCCTGGCGGGGGCCGGGCTGCCGCCGGATGCGGAGGTCCTGGGGCCGGTGCCGATCGCGGGGCGGCGGGGGGAGCCGTCTCCCGGGGAGCGGGCGCTGGTCCGGGTCCCGCCGGGCAGTGGCGCGGCCCTGGCCGCCGCTCTCAAGTCGGCGCAGGCGGCCCGGATGGCGCGGGGTGTCCCGGCGTCGGAGGCGGTCCGGGTCCGCATCGACCCGCCGGACATCGGCTGACGGGTCGGTCCGCCGGGTGCCGCCGCGCGGGGCTTCTCCCCCACCCCGCCCCTTCCCGAAACCGTGGGCTCCGCCCCCGGCCCCCCGTCTCCGGGGCTCCGCCCCGGCCCCCGTCTCCGGGGCTCCGCCCCGGCCCCCGTCTCCGGGGCTCCGCCCCGGACCCGGCGGGGGCTCCGCCCCGGCCCCCCCGTGCCCTCAAACGCCGGCGGGGCTGAAATGCCCGGCGGGCAATTCCAGCCCGCCCGGCGTTTGAGGGCACGGGCGCGCAGCGCACGTACGGGGTCTGGGGCGGAGCCCCGGTTTCGGGAAGGGGCGGGGTGGGGGAGGGCGCCCGCAGGGCCCGGGCCTGGACGCCGAACGACCCCGGCGGGGCGGCCCGTGGGGGCGCTCCGGCGGGGTCGGGGATCGGCTGGGGCCGTCGGGGGTCGGCGTCCCGGCGGCGGGCGGCCGGTCAGCCGTTGCGGGGGCCCGGGAGGGCCGGGGAGCGGGGGGCGCTCGCGGCGGGCTGGGAGTCCTCGCGCAGAGGCTGCAGCGGCTGCGGCGGCACCGAGCGGGCCGCGGGGATCGTGGGGAGCGGCCCCAGGGTCCGGGTCGGCGTTCCCTCGGCCGGCGGCTCCGCGGACTCCGCGGCCTGCGCACGCCGGGCACCGTAGCGCCGGTGCACGGCCTGCTTGGTCACACCCAGCGCCGAGCCGACCGCGTCCCACGAGAAGCCGAGCGAGCGGTCGAAGTCCACGGCGGCGGTGACCAGCGTCTCGACGCTGTCCCGCAGCTCCTGGGCGAGGCGGACGGTGGGCGCGGGCGCCCGGCCGTAGACGACGAAGCCCGTGGAGGGACCGGAGCGGCGCGGGCGGTACACATTGCCGAGCTGGGCGGTGAGCGTACGCAGGGCATCCACCTGCCGGCGAACCCGCTCGATGTCCCGCACCAGCAGGTGCAGGCTGGCCCGGGCTTGGGCGTCGTGGGTGGCGTGGTCGGCCATGAAGAAGCCTCTCGAACCGGTGCTGAAGGGCGGATCGGGCCGCAGAAACCGTTCACACGCGGCCCGTTTTGGTCAATCTCTCTTGACCAACGCGCCACCCGGCGCCCAGGTCACGCTCTGGGGGCGTGTCGGCATATGCGAGAGGCGCGTGTGTGTGGGTACGCCCCCTGACGGCCACCGGACACCCCCAGCCCGTACGCCCCATAGACTGGTGCGCTGCTGACAGCCGAGATAGCGAGGTAGGACCCCAGTGAAGCTCGTCTTCGCAGGCACCCCCGAGGTCGCCGTGCCCGCCCTGGACGCCCTCATCGCCTCCGGGCGGCACGAGGTCGCGGCCGTCGTCACCCGGCCGGACGCCCCCGCCGGCCGCGGTCGCCGGCTCGTCGCCAGCCCCGTCGCCGAGCGTGCCGAGGAGGCGGGGATCGAGGTCCTCAAGCCCGCACGGCCGCGCGACCCCGACTTCCAGGCCCGGCTGCGCGAGATCGACCCGGACTGCTGCCCGGTCGTCGCGTACGGGGCGCTGATCCCCAAGAGCGCCATCGAGATCCCCCGCCACGGGTGGGTCAACCTGCACTTCTCGCTGCTGCCCGCCTGGCGCGGCGCCGCGCCCGTACAGCACTCGATCATGGCGGGGGACCAGGTCACCGGCGCCTCCACCTTCCAGATCGAGGAGGGACTGGACTCCGGCCCCGTCTACGGGATCCTCACCGAGGAGGTCCGCGCCACCGACACCAGCGGCGACCTGCTCACCCGGCTCGCCTTCGCCGGTGCCGGTCTGCTGGCCGCCACCATGGACGGCATCGAGGACGGCACCCTGCGCGCCGTCCCGCAGCCCGCCGACGGGATCTCGCTCGCACCCAAGATCACCGTGGAGGACGCCCGGATCGACTGGGCGGCCCCGGCGATGCGCGCCGACCGCGTCGTGCGCGGCTGCACCCCGGCACCGGGCGCGTGGACCGTCTTCCGCGGGGAGCGGCTCAAGCTGATCTCGGTCGGCCTGGTGCCCGACCGCACGGACCTGGCGCCCGGCGTGCTGGCCGCGGCCAAGAACAACGTCTACGCCGGCACCGGCTCGCACGCCGTGGAGCTGCTGTGGGTGCAGCCGCAGGGCAAGAAGCCGATGCGGGGCGCCGACTGGGCCCGCGGGGTGCGGATCGCTCCCGGCGAGCGGCTCGGCGGCGCCGACGTACGCTGAACCCAGCCGGTTCGATCCGTCATACCGGCTGCCCCTCCGCACACCCGTAGCACTCGTAGAACTCGTACCTCCGGAGCACCTTTCACGTGAGCGAACAGCCTCGTCAGCCCAGTCGGCGTCCCGCGGGCGGCGGCAAGCCGTCCGGCAAGCAGGCCAAGCCGTACCGCCGGCCCCAGAAGGACCCCGTCCGGATGCTGGCCTTCGAGGTGCTGCGGGCGGTGGACGAGCGCGACGCGTACGCCAACCTCGTGCTGCCGCCGCTGCTGCGCAAGGCCCGCCAGGACGAGAGCTTCCAGGCGCGTGACGCGGCACTGGCCACCGAGCTGGTCTACGGGACGCTGCGCCGGCAGGGCACGTACGACGCCGTGATCAAGGCGTGCATCGACCGCCCGCTGCGGGAGGTGGACCCGCCGGTGCTGGACGTGCTCTCGCTCGGGGCGCACCAGCTGCTGGGGACCCGGATCCCCACGCACGCCGCCGTCTCGGCGAGCGTGGAGCTGGCCCGGGTGGTGCTCGGCGACGGGCGCGCGAAGTTCGTGAACGCCGTGCTGCGCAAGATCGCCGCGCACGACCTGGACGGCTGGCTGGAGCGGGTGGCGCCGCCGTACGAGGACGACGCCGAGGAACACCTCGCGGTGTACCACTCGCACCCGCGGTGGATCGTCAGCGCCCTGTGGGACGCGCTGGGCGGCGGGCGCGCCGGGATCGAGGACCTGCTGGAGGCCGACAACGAGCGGCCCGAGGTCACCCTGGTGGCCCGGCCGGGGCGGTCCACGCCGGAGGAGCTGCTGGAGGCGGTGGGCGAGGAGTCGGCGCTGCCGGGCCGCTGGTCCCCGTACGCCGTGCGGATGGCCGAGGGCGGCGAGCCGGGCGCGCTGGAGGCCGTGCGCGACGGGAGCGCGGGTGTCCAGGACGAGGGCAGCCAGCTGGTGGCGATGGCCCTGGCGGCCGTGCCGGTCGAGGGCCGTGACGAGCGCTGGCTCGACGGCTGCGCCGGACCGGGCGGCAAGGCGGCGCTGCTCGCGGCTCTGGCGGCGCGGCGCGGGGCGTTCCTGCTGGCGTCCGAGAAGCAGCCGCACCGGGCCCGGCTGGTGGAGAAGGCCCTGTCCGGCAACCCCGGGCCGTACCAGGTCATCGCGGCGGACGGCACCCGGCCGCCGTGGCTGCCGGGCTCCTTCGACCGGGTCTTGATGGACGTGCCGTGCTCGGGCCTGGGCGCCCTGCGCCGCCGCCCGGAGGCCCGCTGGCGCCGCCGCCCGGAGGACCTGGAGGGCTTCGCGCCGCTCCAGCGGGGGCTTCTGCGCGAGGCGCTGTCGGCGGTGCGGGTGGGCGGCGTCGTGGGCTACGCGACGTGCTCGCCGCACCTGGCGGAGACCCGGGTGGTCGTGGACGACGTCCTGAAGGGCCGGGGCGCGGGCCAGGCCCCGGTGTCCGCCGAACTGATCGACGCCCGGCCGTACATGGCGGGCGTACCGGGCCTGGGCGACGGCCCGGACGTACAGCTGTGGCCGCACCTGCACGGTACGGACGCGATGTACCTGGCGCTGCTGCGGCGCACGGCGTAGGGGAGGGCCCGGGCAGTTCCGGCGTGGTGTGCGAACGCTTCGGCCTGCCCGGGCACTCTCGCGGTGACGGCGGTGGGTGTCAGCCGCCGACCGTGCTGAAGAAGGCGCGGACGTCGGAGCCGAACGCCTCCGGCCGCTCCAGCGAGAGGAAGTTGCCGCCGCGCTCCAGCTCGCTCCAGTGGGTGATGTTGTGGTCCCGTTCGGCGAAGCGGCGGATGGCGATGTCGGTGTGCAGGGCGACGGCGACGCCGGTCGGGACGGTGCCGCGCGGCTTCGGGGCCCAGGCGCTCGCGTCGTGCCCCGATTCGTAGTAGAGGTTTGCCGAGGAGCCGGCCGTTCCGCTGAACCAGTAGACGCTGACGTTCGTCAGCAGGCGGTCGCGGCCCACGGCGTCCTCGGGGAGCTCGGCGGCGGGGTCCGTCCACTCCTTGAACTTCTCGGCGATCCAGGCGAGCTGGCCGACCGGTGAGTCGTGGAGACCGTAGGCGAGGGTCTGCGGGCGGGTGGACTGGATGGCGTTGAAGCCCATCTTGTCCTGCTGGAAGTCCTCCAGCCGGGCCAGCCGCTCCTGCTCGGGACCGGTCAGTCCGTCGAGTTCGGCGGGGTCCCCGGAGGGGAAGGTGACCAGGCCGTTGACGTGGATGCCGACGATCTCGTCGGGTGCCCGGCGCCCCATCTCGGCGGCGATCCAGGCGCCGCCGCCCGTTCCCTGGACGCCATAGGCGCCGTAGCCGAGCCGGCTCATCAGCTCGACGAACGCGCCGGCGATGCGGCCGGTGTTCCAGCCCGCCTCGCCGAGCGGACCGGAGAAGCCGGTGCCCGGCGTCGAGGTCACGATGACGTGGAAGTCCTCCGCCAGCGGCCGGATCACCTCGGCGAACTGCACGAACGAGCAGGGCCAGTCGTGCAGCAGGAGCAGCGGGACGGCCGCCGGATTCTGCGAACGGACGTGCAGGAAGTGGATGTTCTGGCCGTCGATCTCGGTGGTGAACTGGGGGAACTCATTGAGCTCCGCCTCCGCCTTGCGCCAGTCGAAGCCGTCGGCCCAGTACGCGGCCAGGGCCTTCAGGTAGTCGGTGGGCACTCCCCGGCTCCAGCCGGCGCCGGGGATCTCGCTGCCCCAGCGGGTACGTGCCAGCCGGTCGCGCAGGTCGTCGAGCTCGTCCTGCGCGATGTCGATGCGGAACGGGCGGATCCGGGCGTCGGTGTTGCTGCTGCTCTCCATGGGTACGACAGTATTCTCGATATAGGCACGGTACGTTCCTAATGGCACAACAGGCTGGGCCTCATGCTTGATACCTCCGCACGACTGCTGCGCCTGCTCTCCCTGCTGCAGACCCCGCGTGCCTGGCCGGGATCCGAACTGGCCGAACGCCTCGGGGTGAGCGGCCGAACCGTCCGCAACGACATCGACCGCCTGCGCGAGCTCGGCTATCCCGTGGACGCCGCGCGCGGAGCCACCGGCGGCTACCGGCTGGGTGCGGGGGCGGCGATGCCCCCGCTGCTCCTCGACGACGAGGAGGCCGTGGCGGTGACGATCGCCCTGCGCACTGCCGCGCAGGGCGCCGTTCCCGGCGCCGAGGAGACCTCGCTGCGGGCGCTGGCCAAGCTGGAGCAGGTGCTGCCCTCGCGGCTGCGCCGCCGGGTGCGGGCGCTCCAGGCGTACATCGTGGCCGTGCCCGCGGACCGTCCGCCGCCGACCGTCTCCGCGGACGTGCTGACCACCCTGGTATCCGCCTGCCGCGACCGGGAACGACTGCGCTTCGACTACCTGGACCACGCCGGCTCGTCCACCCGTCGCGTGGTGGAGCCGTATCGCGCGGTGAACTGGGGACGGCGCTGGTACCTCGTGGCGTGGGACGTCGAGCGCGAGGACTGGCGCACCTTCAGGATCGACCGGATCGAGCCCCGCACACCGACCGGGCCGCGCTTCGCCCCGCGCGAACCGCCCGGCGGCGACGCCGCGGCGTACGTCTCCCAACGGGTGTCGAGCGCGGCCTGGCGCCACCGGGCGCGGGTCACCGTCCACGCACCGGCGACGGCGGTGATCGAGCGGATCAACCCTGCGGTCGGCACGGTCGAGGCACTCGACGCCGACAGCTGCGTCCTGATCACCGGGGCCGACACGGTGCAGACCCTCGCCGTCCACCTGGGCATGCTCGACTTCGACTTCGACGTCACCGGGCCCGAGGAACTGGTCACCCACCTCCGTCGGCTCTCGGAGCGCTATGCCCGCTCGACACCGCCTGCCCGCTGAGGCGCACCGACCCGGCCTCCACCCGCTCCTCACGCCCCCGTCTTCCGGCGCCGCAGTGGGGACACGGCCACCGGGGTCCAGGACAGTGAAATGTTCTCCATGATCGCTTAAGCGGCGCTACGCCGGGTGCGACTTACGGGGTCGTGGCCGGAACTGTGTGGGGGCATGGCAGGCTTGGGGCATGGCCGCTCAGATTTATCCCAGCATCCTGTCCGCCGACTTCTCCCGGCTCGCCGACGAGGCGAAGGCCGTCGAAGGGGCCGACTGGCTGCATGTCGACGTCATGGACAACCACTTCGTCCCCAACCTCACCCTCGGGTTGCCGATCGTGGAGTCCCTGAGCAGGGCCACGGACATCCCGCTGGACCTCCACCTGATGATCGAGGACCCGGACCGCTGGGCCCCGCAGTACGTGGAGGCCGGCGCGGGTTCGGTCACCTTCCACGCCGAGGCCGCGGCGGCGCCCGTGCGCCTCGCGCGGGAGATCCGGGCCAAGGGGGCGCGGGCGTCGATGGCGCTCAAGCCCGCGACGCCCATCGAGCAGTACGAGGACATCCTCCCCGAGCTCGACATGCTGCTGATCATGACGGTCGAGCCGGGCTTCGGCGGCCAGCCCTTTCTCGACATCATGCTGCCCAAGATCCGCCGTACCCGGGAGCTGATCGCCAAGCACGGTCTGGAGCTGTGGCTCCAGGTGGACGGAGGGGTCTCGGCCTCGACCATCGAACGCTGCGCCGAGGCCGGCGCCGACGTCTTCGTCGCGGGCAGCGCGGTATACGGCGCCGTCGATCCGGCGGCCGCCGTACGCACGCTGCGTGAGCAGGCGGGCGCCGCGATCGCCGCGGCGCCCTGGGCTTGCGACCACTGAACCAAGGGTTGATGAACAGCTCGGTGAACGCTGGCTGTCCAGGCTGATCAACGGCCGTCGGATCTGACAGGATGAACGGCGAGTCGAGAGTGTGAACACGAGAGTGTGAACAGCAGTGAGGAGAACGCGGTGTCTGCAATGTCGGCGGGACGGTCAGCCCTGCGGATGGGACCCGCGGAGCTGGTGCAGGCGGCGGCCATGGCGCGCCGCTTCTACCTGGAGGGCAAGTCCAAGATCCAGATCGCCGAGGAGTTCGGCGTGAGCCGCTTCAAGGTGGCCCGGGTCCTGGAGACCGCCCTCGAACGCGACCTCGTACGGATCGAGATCCGGGTACCGGCGGAACTGGACGCGGAGCGCTCGGACGCGCTCAGGGCCCGCTACGGGCTCCGGCACGCCGTCGTGGTGGAGTCGCCCGCCGACGCCACCGAGGACGCGCCCGATCCGGAGAACCTGGGCGCCGTCGCCGCCGATCTGCTGGGCGAGCTGGTCAACGAGGGCGACGTACTGGGCCTGGCGTGGGGGCGGTCGACCATTCACATGGCCGCCTCACTGCACCGGCTGCCGCCGTGCACCGTGGTGCAGCTGACCGGCGTGTACGACGCGGGCACCGCCGAGCGCGGGTCCGTGGAGGCGGTACGGCGGGCCGCGCAGGTCTCGGGCGGGGACGCGCACCCGATCTACGCGCCGATGCTGCTGCCCGACCCGGCGACCGCGGCCGCGCTGCGCAACCAGACCGGGATCGCGCGCGCCTTCGAGTACTTCGAC
The DNA here is from genome assembly GCF_043201995.1 of Streptomyces sp. NPDC048258. Classification (NCBI taxonomy): domain Bacteria; kingdom Bacillati; phylum Actinomycetota; class Actinomycetes; order Kitasatosporales; family Streptomycetaceae; genus Streptomyces; species Streptomyces sp. NPDC048258. The sequence goes on along the minus strand of NZ_JBICZH010000005.1, from coordinate 87,286 downwards.
AAGGTCACGGTCGCGGCCGTCTCCATCGGCTCCTGGGAGCCGGGCATCTCCACCGTCCACGACATGCTGACGGACGAGGAGCGGGAGCACTACGCCTCGCTGGGCGTGGCGGCCGAAATGTCCGCCCACCTGTTCGACTCCGAGGGGCGGCGGGTCGGCCGGGACCTCGGCGAGCGGTGCATCACCGTCGAGGCGGACCGGCTGCGGCGGATCCCCGAGGTCGTCGCCATCGCGGGCGGGCTGCGCAAGGCCTCCGCGATCGGGGCGGTGCTGCGGTCGGGGCTGGTGACCAGCCTGGTCACGGACACGGCGGTCGCCGACTACCTGCTCACCGAGTCGTCCCCGGGGCTGCGGCCGGCGCTGGAGCGGGCCGACCCCGACGACCTGTAGCCACCATCGGTGCGGATGGTGCCGGAATTGAGATCCGAACGGCGGACCGCGCGGCGGCCCGCTGGGCGCATACTGGTTTCAATGACAAAGTCAGCAGTACCTCGCCGCCATTTGCCGTCCAGCCCGTTCAAGGCCCCCGTGGAACAGCCCATCCGGCAGTTCAGCGTCGGCGACCGGGTTACTCACGATGAGCACGGCCTCGGCCGTGTCGTCGGAATCGAGGAGGGGATCGCTGTTCTCGTCGACTTCGGGTCGGTCCAGAAACGAATCCTGAGTCCCTACACCAAGATGGCCGCGCTCTGAGGCCACCGGGCGATTCGCGAGCGAATCGGATATTTGGCACGATCGGTGCATGATCTTTCGGAACGTGCCCCGATCGTTGCTGCGTGTACTGGGGGCCGTGTTCCTGTGCGCCGCGCTGGTCGGTGCGGTGGGTTGTGGCGGGGAGAGACCCGCGCCTGCCGCCGCCAGCGCCAGCGCCGGCCCCAGCCCCGGGGTTCCGGCGTGGGCCGACGGGCTGGCGACCGTACGGGCCGCCGCGCTGCCGCAGCAGGCCCGGGACGTGCTCGCGCTCATCGACAAGGGCGGGCCGTATCCGTACCGCCAGGACGGGACCGTCTTCGGGAACTTCGAGAAGGTCCTGCCCCGGCAGAAGCGCGGCTACTACCACGAGTTCACCGTGAGGACGCCGGGGGAGCGGGACCGCGGGGCCCGGCGGATCGTGACGGGCGAGGGTGGGGAGTTCTTCTACACGGACGACCACTACGAGACCTTCAGGGCGGTTCTCCGATGACCCTCGACCCGCAGCCGCTCGCCCCTGCGCTCGCCGCCGCCGAAGCCGCTGGCTGGACGACGCTGAGGCTGGACCTGGACGGCGTACGCGGCAAGGCGGAGCTGATGCGGCGCTGCGAAGCCGCCTTGCGGCTGCCGGAGTGGTTCGGGGGGAACTGGGACGCGCTGGCGGACTCGCTGAGGGATCTGTCGTGGCTGCCGGATGCCGGCGGGCGGCTGGTCGCCGTGACCTCGTGGCGTGGGTACGCCGCCGCGCGGCCGGGCGACTGGGAGACGCTGGTGGAGATCCTGGAGGAGGCCGTGGATTTCTGGCGCGAGGCGGAGGGCTTGCCGCCGCTGACGGTGCTGCTGGCCGAGCCGGAGCCGGAGCCGGAGCCGGAGCCGGAGCCGGAGCCCGAGCCCGAGCCGGAGCCGGAGCCCGAGCCCGAGCCGGAGCCGGAGCCCGGTCCCGGGCCGGCTGCCGGGGCTCCGCCCCGGAGCCCGCGCCTCAAACGCCGGCGTGGCTGAACAGAGGAGTCGTCGGAGTTGTGCCGATCACGGTGACGTGTGCCACTCCGAGAAGGTGGGGTTGGACATCCTGGGCCGGTGCCCGGCAACCTTGGTCAGTTGATCGGAACCAGGGATAGGCGTCGTACGTGGATAGCCGCACTTCTCGGTGGCGGGTGCGGTGGTCCCACGGCACCGTTGCCGAACTGCTGACCGGCCGGAACAACAGCATGGGTGTCATCCGGCTGTGCCTGGCGACAGCCGTCGTCGTCTCCCATGCGCGTGTGCTCGGTTTCGGCAGGACCGAGTTCGGCCGCGCTTTCACCCACGGCCAGGTCGACCTCGGGAAGTGGTCGGTCTACGGGTTCTTCGTTCTCTCGGGGATCCTCGTCACCCGCAGCGGGGCCCGCCTGGGGTTGGGGCGGTTCCTGTGGCATCGGGCGCTGCGGCTGCTGCCCGGATTGTGGGTCTGCCTGTTCTTGACGGCGTTCGTCGTGGCTCCGGTCCTGTACTGGCGATTGCACGGGACCCTGGACGGTTTCCTGGGCCGGGGCTGGGGGCCGGTGGAATACCTGCGGTCGAACGGGGCGATCCAGCTCAATCAGAACGACGTGTCCGGCGTGATGGCCGATGCCATGGGCAAGGGTGTCGCGTACGACCGCAGCATCGACGGCGCGTTGTGGTCGCTGTACTACGAAGTCCTCTGCTACGTGGGTGTGGCGGTTCTGGCCGTGACGGGCGTTCTCGCACGCGCCCGGCGCGCCGTGCTGCTGATCACCTGCCTCTTGGGCTGGCTGGTGATTCGGCAGGCCGTGGGCGACCGGTTCTGGGCGGGGGCCTTCGAGGCCTCCTACCTCCACCCGTTCGACCTGCCCCTGGTGGGCTTCACGAACCCGGTTCTCGTCATCTACCTGGGGTACGCGTTCGCCCTGGGGGCGGTCATCGAGCTGTACCGCGAGCGGATCCCGGTCAGCGACGTGCTCGGCATCGCATCCCTCGTGGCGCTCCTGGTCAGCGCGCGCTACGGATTCCTCTTCGTCGTCGGTGTGCCGGCCTTCGCCTATTTCCTGGTGTGGCTGGCGATCCGTCTTCCGGCCCCCTTCCGCCGGATCGGTGCGCGCAGCGACTACTCGTACGGCATCTACATCTACGGCTTCGTCGTGGAGCAGGCACTGGTCGTCCTGGGCTTCGCCCGCTGGGGTCTGGTGCCCTATCTCGGCCTGAGCCTCGCTGTGACCGTCGTGCTGGCGATGCTGTCGTGGCACTGTGTCGAAGGACCCGCCATGCGCCTGAAGGACCTGGGCGGACGCCGTCCGGGATCCCGGCGCGCCTCCCGTTCGGGGCGGACGTCCCCGGTTCCCGGCCCGGCCTCCCGCCCGGCCGACCACGACAGGGTCACCGCGGCCCCCTGAGTCCGTCCGGCGTGGAACTTGAGCGAACGGCTGAAGGGGTGAGGTCCCACAGGGACCTCACCCCTTCACTCCGGAGGCGCCCGGAACGCCGAGTGGCCGGGGGCGGGGGTGGGTCAGGTCGTCGGGGTCTTCGGGACCCACGGCGGGGTCTGGCCCCAGGACCAGGTCGGGATCTTGGCCGCGTCGACCGGGGGTGGGTTGGGGCCCGAGTAGATCAGGGCCATGCGGGTGCCCCACTCGATGTAGTAGACGAACACCGCGCGGAACTCCGGGTCCGTCGGGAGGCCGACCTCGTCGGCCGTGTCCAGGAGCAGGTCCACCCAGCGGCGGCGCTGCTTCTCGGTGATCGCGCGGCCCAGGTGTTTGGTGGCCATGTGCTGGTGGCCGCCGTGGTGGGCGGAGTAGTCCGACGGGCCGCCGAAGACCTCCGACAGCCAGACCGCGACGTGCTGCGGGTGCTCCGAGTCCATGCCGGCGAAGACCGGGGCCAGGATCTCGTCCCGCAGGGCGTGGGCGTAGAAGGCGTCGGTGAGGCGGTTCATCGCCTCCGCGCCGCCCATCCACTCGTAGATGGTGGGTGTCGTGCTCATGGTTACCCTGCGGCCTTTCCCGTGCCCGCGATGTCCGTCACCGTGTAGTGCTGCATTTCCTCGATCGCCGTCACGTACGGCCGGATCGCGCTGAAGAAGGCCGGGAAGTGCTCGCCCTTGCGGAAGCCGTTGAGGTGGGCGTCGACCGAGGTCCAGCGGATGCGGAGGATGTAGCGCTCCTTCTCCTCCTCGCAGCGTGCCAGCTCGTAGTCGACGCACTCGGGCGAGGCGGCCAGGGCCTCGGCCGCCCGGGTGTACGCGTCCTCGAAGGCCTGCTGGTCGTCCAATGCGATCCGGTAGCGGATGTATTCGACGGTGGTCGTCATGGTGCGTGCCTCTCCCTGGATGGTGGTCGTGGCCAGCCTTACGGGATCATGCGTGCCCGTGGGGGGATTGCGTTATTCGGACTCGGACTTCCTGGAGTCCGTACCCTCCGACACGTCCGGGCCCTGGGCGCGGACCTGGTGGACCTTGTCGAGGGAGTCGCGCAGTTCCGTCAGCCAGGTGTCGGTGTTGCGGCCCACCAGGCGGACGCACCAGGCGAGGGCGTCGGCCCGGCTGCGGGCCACGCCGCCGGCGACCAGGGTGTCGAGGACCTGGCGCTCGGACTGGCGCAGGCGGGTCATGACCGGGACGGCGAGGTGGGTGAAGAGGGTGGTCTCCTCGCCCACCCGCACGCCCCAGGCGACCTTGCGGCGGTAGAGCTCCTCGGCCTCGCGGGCGACCTCGATGCGCTGTTCGCGAGTGCGTTCGCGGAACTCCTTGACCGACTCGGCCGCCGGGACGGTGCCGACGACCGTGATCTCCTCGCGGTCGGCCGTGACCGAGACGAGGGACTCGTAGACGTCCACCGGCAGACGCTCGGCGAACCACACGCGGAGCTGTTCGCTCTGTTCGGATGTAATCATGTAATTAACGTTGCATCCGTTGGATGCTTGATCGCAAGCTTTTCGCGTTCGCTCTCAGCCCATCGAGCGGTAGCGGTGGATCAGGGAGACCGCCATCGCGCCCTCGCCGACGCCCGACGCGACCCGCTTCACCGAGTGCGCCCGGACGTCGCCCGCCGCGAACACGCCCGGCACGCTGGTCTCCAGCGGGTAGGGGGCGCGCTCCAGGCTCCACTCGGCCGGGAGTTCGCCGCCGTTCGCGATCAGGTCCGAGCCGGTGAGGACGAAGCCGTACTCGTCCCGCTCGACGACGCCCGAGAGCCAGTCGGTGTGCGGGCGGGCGCCGATGAACGTGAACATGAAGCGGGCCGGGATCTCCGTGTCCTCGCCCGTCTCCCCGTCGTGGAGGGTCAGCCGTTCCAGGTGCTCGTCGCCGTCCAGCCGGACCACCGTCGTGCGGACCCTCACCTCGATGTTCGGGGTGCGGTCGATCTCGTCGATCAGGTAGCGGGACATGCTCGCGTCCAGCGAGGCCGCGCGGACCAGGATCGTCACGCGGGCGGCGTACTTGGCGAAGTGCACCGCTGCCTGGCCGGCCGAGTTGGCCCCGCCCACGATGAACACGTGCTGCGAGATGCACGCCGAGCTCTCGGTCGTGGCCGCGCCGTAGTAGAGACCGGCTCCCTCGAAGCGGTCCGCGCCCGGGGCGTCGAGGCGGTTGTACGAGACCCCGGTGGCGAGCAGGACCGTCTCGGCGGAGATCTCCGTGCCGTCGGCCAGGGTGAGGATCTTCGCCGGGTCGTCCCGGGTCAGCGAGACCACCTCCACCGGGTGCAGGATCTCGGCGCCGAACCGGGAGGCCTGGATGGTGGCCCGGCGGGTCAGGTCGCCGCCCGAGAGGCCCGAGGGGAAGCCGAGGTAGTTCTCGATCAGGCTGGAGGTGCCCGCCTGGCCGCCCGGGGCGCGGGAGTCCAGCATGAGGGTCGAGAGGCCCTCGGAGGCCGAGTACACCCCGGCCGCCAGGCCCGCGGGACCGGCCCCGACGATGACGCACTCGTAGTGCGGGCGGGAGGCCGTGGTGGCCAGGCCCAGGCGCTGGGCGAGCTCGGTGTCGGTGGGCGCGGAGAGCACCGACCCGTCCGGGAAGCGGACCAGCGGGAGCGCCGCGTCGGCCTGGGCGGCCGCGATCACGGTCAGCGCCTCGGGGTCCCGTTCCACGTTGAGGAAGCGGAACGGCTGGCCGTTTCGGGTGAAGAAGTCCCGCACGGCGTGGGTGCCGGGGGAGACCAGGTGGCCGGCCACGATGATCCCGTCGTACGCGGGCCGGTAGGTGGCCAGCCAGTCCGACAGCAGGTCGTCCAGGACCGGGAAGAGCCGCTCGTGCGGCGGGTCCCACGGCTTGAGCAGGTAGTAGTCCAGCCGGACCCGGTTGATGGCGGTGATCGCCGCGTCGGTCTCCGCGTACGCGGTCAGCAGCACGCGGCGGGCGTCCGGGAAGCGGCTGACCGCCTCGAGCAGGAACTCGACGCCGGTGACGTCCGGCATCCGCTGGTCCACGAGGAACAGCGCCGGGTCGTGGCCGCGTTCGTCGAGGGAGTCCAGGATCTTCAGGGCGTCGGCGGCCGAGGAGGCGCCGAGCACCCGGTAGCGGTCGCCGTAGGCGCTGCGCAGGTCGCGGCGGACCGCGCGGAGCACCTGCGGGTCGTCGTCCACGGCCAGGATGACGGGCTTCTTGTTCTCCACGTGCTCGGCGGCGGCCGCCACGGCGGCCGCGCTCTCCGGGGCCGCGCTCACGCCGGGTCCAGCATCAGCTTGTCGGCGTAGCACCAGGCCCAGTCCTCGCCGGGCTCGTGCGAGGCCGCGATGGGGTGCTCGGTGGTGCGGTAGTGGCGGGTGGCGTGACGGTTCTTCGAGGAGTCGCAGCATCCGACGTGCCCGCAGCTGAGGCACATCCGCAGGTGCACCCAGCTGTCACCGGCGATGAGGCACTCCTCGCAGCCCTCGGTCCCGGGCTTCACCGGACGTATCCGATCGATGTGTGTGCACAACAGGTCCATCGTCATCGTCCCCGTCCCTCTCCTCGTGCTCGTGCTCACTCGTCAACACAGTCCGCGCGCCCGTGATTCACGACGCGTCCAGACCATAGAGCGCGGCTCTTGTAATGGTTCAGCGATTCGGCCGAAGTCAGGTAGTCCTGAAGCTACTTCATGACGTCGGCGGACGACTTCCTGAGGTGCCCCCATGAGGTGGCCCGCTACCTCACGAAGTCGCACACCGGCGCTTTGACGAAGGCTCCGGGCGCGGCCAGTGTGGGGGACGCCAACGACAACAGGCGGCGCCTGGAGGAATACGTGAGCAGAAAGATTCTGGTCATTGTCTCCGAACACGGTTACTGGGCCGAAGAACTGATAGGGCCCGTATCCAAGTTCGATGAGCGGGGCTACGAGGTCATATTCGCCACGCCGACCGGAAAGCGTGCACACGCTCTTCCGCCGAGCCTCGACGCGAACTACATCGATCCTCCGCTGGGACGCTCGGTCACCACCGAGGAGAACGCCCGGCTGGGGCGGGAGTTCGAGCAGTCGAGCCGGCTGGACTCGCCGCTCGACATCGAGGCGTGGGTCCCGGAGCGCCCGTACACGAGCGACGAGGGCTATCTGCGGAAGCTGGAGCAGTACCACCGCGATCTGGACAAGCTCGACGCCGACATCGCCGACTACGACGCGATCCTCATCGTCGGCGGCAGCGGCCCGATCGCCGACCTCGCCAACAACGAGCGCGTGCACGCCCTGATCCTGGCCTTCAAGAAGGCCGGCAAGGTCGTGGCCGCGGAGTGCTACGGGGTCGCCTGCCTGGCCTTCGCCCGGGACTGGAGCGACCGCAAGAGCATCATCTGGGGCAAGCACGTGACCGGCCACTGCAAGGAGTACGACTACAAGGACGGCACCGGATTCCTCGGTACCGACTTCAACATGGGGCCGCCGCCGTATCCGCTGGAATACATCCTGCGCGACGCGACGGGCCCGCGCGGCGCGTACCACGGGAATTTCGGCAAGCCGGTCTCGGTCATCGTCGACTTCCCGTTCGTGACCGGACGTTCCACGCCTGACTCGTACCTCACGGGACAGAAGATCGTGGAAGTCCTGGAAGACGGTCTCACCCGTTACGGCTGGTAATTCCGGCAACTCGTGGGAATGAGGGGGAGTTCGATGAACACCGGAGCCACTCCCGGACGGGAAAGGCTGATCGAGCAGTTCAAGGCCGACGGCCTGAATGTGATGTTCGGAAATCCTGGGACGGTGGAACAGGGATTCCTCGACGCGGTGGACGCGGCCGAGGACTTCCAGTACGTCCTCGCCCTCCAGGAGACCGTGGCCGCCGGTATCGCCGACGGATACGCCCGGGCGACCGGCGGCGCGGCGCTCCTCCAGCTGCACTCCGGGGTGGGGCTGGGCAACGGCATCGGCATGCTCTACCAGTCGCTGCGCGGCCACACCCCGCTCGTCGTGGTCGCCGGTGACGCCGGGGTGCGATACGACGCCATGGACGCCCAGATGGCGTCCGATCTGGTGGCGATGGCCAAGCCGGTGACGAAGTACGCGACCCGGGTCACCGACCGGCACTCCGTGCTCCGCACCATCCGGCGGGCCGTGAAGATCGCGCTCACCCCGCCCCGCGGGCCCGTGTTCGTGGCGCTGCCGATGGACGTGCTGGACGAGCTCAACTCCGAGCCCGTCCTGCCCGCCACGGTGCCGCTCACGGACGTGGCGCCCTCGCCCGCCTCGGTGGGGCGGGCGGCCGAGCTGCTCGCCTCCGCCGAGCGGCCGGTCGTCCTGATCGGGGACGGGGTCTCGCTCTCCGGGGCGCAGAACGAACTGGCCGCCGTCGCCGAGCTGCTGGGCGCCGACGTGTACGAGGTCGACTCCTCCGAGGTCAACATCGCGGCGTCGCACCCGCTGCGGCGGGGCCAGACGGGCCACATGTTCGGCCCGCACAGCAAGGAGCTCGTCGGGGACGCCGACGGGGTGCTGATCGTCGGCACCTATGTCTTCCCGGAGGTGTTCCCCGAACTGGAGAGCCCCTTCCGGGAGGGCGCGAAGGTCGTCCACATCGACCTCAACGCGTACGAGATCGCCAAGAACCACCCGGTGGACCTGGGCCTCGCCGCGGATCCCAAGCAGGCGCTGCGCGCGCTGGCCGGCGTACTGGAGCACCGGCTGACCCCGCAGCGGCGGGCGGCCGCGGCCGCCCGGCTCGACGTACGGACCCGGGAGCGGGCCCGCGAGGCGCAGCCGGCCACCGACGACGGCACGCCGATGGCGGTCTTCCTGCGGACCCTCGCCGAGCGCACCGGCGGGGACCTGATCGTCTTCGACGAGGCGCTGACCACCTCCCCGCTGGTCACGAAGTACCTGCCGGCGGAACGCCCGGGCGACTACCACCTCACCCGGGGCGGTTCCCTGGGCGTGGGCTTCCCGGGCGCGGTCGGCGCCAAGCTCGCCCGCCCGGACCGGCTCGTCGTCGGCTTCGCGGGCGACGGCGGGTCGATGTACACGTACCAGGCGCTGTGGACGGCGGCCCGGCACGGCATCGACGCCAAGTTCGTGGTCTGCAACAACCGCAAGTACCGGCTGCTGGACGACAACATCGCCCAGTACTGGCGGGAGCGGGACATCCCCGAGCACGGATTCCCGGGCTCCTTCGACCTCTCCCACCCCGAGATCGACTTCGCCGGGCTGGCCCGGTCGCTCGGCGCCGGCGGGATGCGGGTGGAGAAGCCGGACGAGGCGGCGGCCGCCGTGAGCCGGATGCTGGCCCACCCCGGTCCGTTCCTCGTCGACATCCAGATCTGACCAGAGCAGTCACGCAGCACAGAACAGGAGGAGACCGCATGCCCGCCGAGCGGCAGTTGACCGAGGACGCGATCCGCAGTTTCGCCGAGGACTGGTACGTGGCGCTGGACCGGCACGTAGGACTGGCCGAGGTGCTCGCCCTGATCACCGAGGACCTGGAGTTCAAGGTCCCCGAGGACACCTTCCTGGGCCACCAGGGCTTCGGCCGCTGGTACGAGGCCGTCACCAACCGGTTCTTCGACGAGGTGCACAGGGTCACGAAGGTGGAGCCCGTCATCGAGGGCGACCGGGCGGTCGTCCGGGTGCTCGTCAACTGGCAGGCCAAGATCTGGGACCCGCCGGCCGCCCGCAGCCAGTGGCTCGGATTCGACGCCGACCAGACCTGGACCGTGGTCGCCGGTCCCGACGGACCGCTGATCAAGCAGTACACCGTCAACGACCTGGCGCCGATGCCCGGTTCCGGCTCCCTCTGACCGCCGGCGAAGGAGAAGCCACGATGACCGAAGTGACACGGGAGCGGGTGCAGGCGGCCTACGCCGCCCTCGGCTCCGGCGACCGGGCGCGCATCCTGGAGTACTACTCCGAGGACCTGCGCTGGCTGGTACCGGGCAACCACCCGCTCGCCGGCTGGTACGAGAGCCTGGACGCCTTCCTGGAGCTGATGGGGCAGACCCACAAGCTCACGGGCGGCACCTTCCGGATGGACCTGGAAGCGGTGCTCGTCGGCGAGGACTGTTCCGCCGACGTGTGCCGCAACGTCGCCCTGCGGGACGGCGCGGCCCAGGACAGCCGGTCCCCGTACGAGCGGATGGACTACCCGGTCTTCCACTTCATGCGGTGGCGGGACGGCCGGATCGTCGAGGGTCGCGACGGGCTCTTCGGCGACTCGGCCTCCGCCTTCAGCCAGTTCTGGGCGCCGTTCGCGCCGGACGGAACCCGCAGGGACCGATAGGGGGATGAGGGACGCCATGGATGCGCGAGAGATTCTGACGAGGTACTACGAGTACGCCAACGCCGGGGACTGGGACCGCTGGTGCGACCTGTTCGCCGACGACCAGGTCATGGACGAGCAGCTCGCCGGCCACATCGAGGGCCTCGAACTGCTGCGCTCGATGATGAAGGGCATGGGCACCATGTACCGGGTCTTCCGGAACGAGCCCGTGCACTTCCTCGTCGACGCAGGCGGGGAGAAGGCCGCGGCCGTCTCCCACCTGACCGCGGTCAGCGCCTCGGGCGAGTCCATCGAGGCCGAGGTCATGAACTTCTTCCGGATCGTGGACGGAAAGATCGCCTACATGGCGAACTACCACGACACCGTCCCCTTCCAGGTGCTGAGCCAGGGCTGAGGGGGGACCCGTGAGCGTGGAAGAGTACGACTACATCGTCGTGGGATCCGGTACCGCGGGCAGTGTCCTCGCCAACCGCCTCTCCGAGGACCCGGACGTCACCGTCCTCGTCCTGGAGGCGGGCGGCTCCCGGATCCCGCCCGAGGTGGACGACCCGTCCTCCTGGTACAAGCTGCTCGGCGGGCCCGTGGACTGGGGCTACACCAGCACCCCGCAGCCCGGCCTGGGCGGCCGCCGCACCTACGAACCGCGCGGCAAGGCCCCCGGCGGCAGCAGCAACCTCTACATCATGATGCACATCCGGGGCCACGCCTCGGACTTCGACAACTGGGCCTACCAGGGCGCGGCCGGCTGGGCGTACGAGGACGTGCTCCCGTACTTCGCCCTCCTGGAGGGCCAGGAGGACGCCACCGCCGCCACCACCGGCACCCGCGGCCCCCAGCGCATCACCAACGCCGGGCAGCACGGCCCCAACCCGGTCTCCCGCGCCTTCATCGACGCGGCCGTCGAGCTGGGGCACGAGGAGATCGCCGACTTCAACACCGACGGTCCCCGGCGCGGCCTCTTCGGCACCGGCTGGCACCACATCGACGTGGCCGACGGCCGCCGCCAGGGCACCCTCGCCTCGTACCTGGAGCCCGCGCTCGGCCGCCCCAACCTGACCCTGCGCACCAGCGCGCAGAGCACCCGGCTGCTCTTCGACGGGGACACCTGCACGGGCGTCGAGTACGTCCAGCTCCAGGCCCCCGCCGAGTTCCCGGGCCGGACCGTCGCGGACGGCCACAGCAGCACCGCCGAGCCCGGCCCGCACACCGTACGGGCCCGCCGCGAGGTGATCGTGGCCGCCGGGGCGATCGAGTCCCCGAAGCTGCTGCTGCTCTCCGGCATCGGGCACCCGCACCAGCTGCGCGAACACGGCATCGAGGTCACCGCGGCCCTGCCCGGGGTCGGCGAGAACTTCCACAACCACGTCCTGACCGGGCTGATGGCCGAGGTCACCCAGGAGCTCCCGCCGCCGGCGCAGAACCTGTCGGAGAGCGCTCTGTTCCTGTCCTCCCGGCCGGGACTGCCCGCGCCGGACCTGCAGATCGCCTTCGTCCACGTGCCCTTCGACGTGATCGTCGGCCAGGACCACCCGAACACGGTGTCCATCCTGCCCGGGGTCGTACGGCCCGTCTCGCGTGGCTGGATCAAGCTCGCCAGCGCCGACCCCCTGGCCCACCCGCTGATCAACCCGAACTACCTGGGCGACCGGTGGGACCTGGAGCGGATGGTGCAGGGCGTCAAGACCGCCCGGGAGATCTTCGCGACCTCCGCCTTCTCCCCCTGGTACAAGCAGGAGCTCCAGCCCGGACCGGGCACCGTGTCCGACGACGACCTGCGCACCTTCGTGAAGCAGAAGTCGGAGAGCTACCACCACCAGGCCGGCTCCTGCCGCATGGGCATCGACGACCTCTCCGTCGTCGACCCCGAGCTGCGCGTGCACGGCGTACGGAACCTGCGCGTCGTCGACGCGAGCGTGATGCCCGCGGTCCCGTCGGGCAACTGCCACACCGCCATCGCGATGATCGCCGAACGCGCGGCGGACTTCCTGAAGGGGGCGTCCCGTGCCTGACGCCGTACTGCGCGAGGGCGCGCTGAGCGGGACCCGGATCGCGGTCCTGGTCGAGAGCGACTTCTACGAGCCGGAGATCTTCTACTACCAGCACCGGTTCGCGGAGGAGGGCGCCGAGGTCGACTTCCTGACCCGGCTGTGGGGCAACGACTCCATCACCTTCTCCGGCCACGAGTACCGGGCGCCCTTCACCGCCAGCCAGTCCCTGGAGGGGCTGAGCGACGACGAGCTGCGCCGGTACGCGGCGATCATCGTGCCCTCGGGCATGGTGGCCGACCGGCTGCGCTACACCGAGGACGTGGACCAGCTGGCCCCGGCGACGGAGCTGCTGTGCCGGGCCTTCGAGGAGCCGACGGTCCTGAAGGGGATCATCTGCCACGGCATGTGGCTGGCCTCCTCGATCCCCGGCAAGATCCGCGGTCGCAAGGTGGTCTGCCACAACAACCTCATCGGAGACGTCCGCAACATGGGCGGCGAGTACGTCGACGAGGACGTGGTCGTCGACGGGGACCTGGTCACCGGCCGCACCGGCGCCCACCACCACCTCTTCGCCCGCCGGATCATCGAGCTGATCGCGGCCGGGCGGGGCCGGGGGCAGGCCTGATGGCCGGGCCGACCTGGTCGCACGTGGGCCTGAACTGCGCGGACCAGAAGACCACCGAGGAGTTCTACACCCGGTACTTCGGCTTCACCAGGGCCCGGGTGGTCGACCTGGGCGAGGCCCGGATCGTGTTCCTGCGCAAGGGGGACGCGTACCTGGAGCTCTTCGCGGCCGGCGCCGAACCGGCCCGCCCGGCCCACGACGACGGGCCGCAGGCCCCGGGGCGGATGCGCCACCTGGCCTTCCAGACCGACAGCGTGGACGCGTTCCTGGCCGAGCTGGGCGACGCGGCCGAAGTGACCCTGGGACCGCTGGACTTCGACGACTTCATCTGCGGCTGGCGGACCGTGTGGGTCCGCGACCCCGACGGAGTGATCGTCGAGATCAGCCAGGGGTACGAGGACGACCGCACTCAGGGCAGCACTCACGACAGCACTCCCGACCGCACTCACGAGGGCTCTCACGACAAGGACGGTGCATGACATGGCGGATGCCGTGAGCTTCTCCTTCTCCGACACCATCGCCGGATACGTCACCCGCTTCGACTCCGGCTCGCGCGTGCTGGGTCTGAAGACCTCCGACGGGCGTGCCTTCGACGTCTCGCTCGCCGGTGACCCCAGCGCCGAGCTGGTCCGCAACCTGGACGAGCCCTACATCGACGCCTCCGGGCACATCGACGAGATGCTGTCGCCGGGCCGGTTCCTCTTCGTCTACGGAGTCCACTACCCGGAGCACGGCGGGCGTTTCGACGCCAAGCGCCTGGTGTTCCTGGGCCGCGGAGCCGAGGACTACCGCTTCGAGGAGCCCAGCTGGTGGATCAAGCAGATCGAGTCGCTGGCCGACTTCTACAAGCGGGCGCAGTTCGGCGACGGGCCGGTGGACTTCACCGAGTACCGCACCGAGATCCGGCTCGGCGGTGACAAGACCGCCAGCCACGTCCAGGAGACCGACACGATCTCCCGCCTCGTCTACGGCATGGCCTCGGCCTACCTGCTGACCGGCAAGGACGAGTACCTGGAGGTCGCCGAGCGCGGCACCGAGTACCTGCGCAAGCACATGCGGGTCGTGGACAGCGAGGAGGACGTGGTCTTCTGGTACCACGGCATCAGCGTCGACGGGGACAGCGAGCGCAAGCTGTTCACCTCGGAGTTCTCCGACGACTACGACGCGATCCCGATGTACGAGCAGATCTACGCGCTGGCCGGCCCGATCCAGACGTACCGGGTCACCGGTGACATCCGGATCAAGAACGACGCGGACGCCACCATCCGGCTGTTCGACAAGTTCTTCTTCGACCCGGAGCAGGGCGGCTACTACTCGCACATCGACCCGATCCTCTTCAGCGCCGACCACGAGTCCCTCGGCGAGAACGCCGAGCGCAAGAACTGGAACTCGGTCGGCGACCACGCGCCCGCGTACCTGATCAACCTGTACCTGGCGACCGGCGACCAGAAGTACGCCGACTTCCTCGAGTACACCTTCGACACCATCGCGGACAAGTTCCCGGACTACAAGAACAGCCCCTTCGTCCAGGAGCGCTTCAACCGGGACTGGTCGCACGACACCCAGCACAGCTGGCAGCAGAACCGCGCGGTGGTCGGTCACAACCTGAAGATCGCCTGGAACCTGATGCGGATGAACTCGCTGAAGCCCAAGCCGGCCTACGAGGAGCTCGCCAGGAAGATCGGCGAGATCATGCCGGCGGTCGGCAGCGACGTGCAGCGCGGCGGCTGGTACGACGTCGTCGAGCGGATCAAGTCCGGCGACGAGGAGACGTATCGTTTCGCCTGGCACGACCGCAAGGCCTGGTGGCAGCAGGAGCAGGCGATCCTCGCCTACCTCATCCTGAACGGCACGGTCGGCGGCGACGCGAACCTGCGCGAGGCCCGGCAGGCGCAGGCCTTCTACAACACCTTCTTCCTCGACCACGACGAGGGCGCCGTCTACTTCAACGTGCTCGCCAGCGGTACGCCGTACCTGCTCGGCACCGAGCGGCTCAAGGGCAGCCACTCGATGTCCATGTACCACTCGGCGGAGCTCTGCTACCTCTCCGCCGTCTACAACAACCTGCTCGTCAACGGCCGGGAGATGGACTTCCACTTCCAGCCCGACCCGACCAACCTGCCCGACCGGATCCTGCGCGTCTCGCCCGACCTGCTCCCGGCCGGCTCGGTGCGGATCGCGTCCGTGGAGATCGACGAGAAGCCGTACGACGACTTCGACGCCGATGCCCTCACCGTACGGCTGCCCGACGTCCAGGGGCGGGTGAAGGTCAAGGTCCGGCTGCGTCCAGTGGCCAAGAAGTAGCGCTCAACGGGGGGCGCCCCAACCAGAGGGGAAAGCAATGACTCTCAACGTCAAGGAACGCCGGAACAAGACGGGCACCGTGCTCGTCGCCACCGGTGAGATCAACAGCGAGACATCCGGTTCGCTGCTCCAGGCGCTGCTGCCGCTCGTGCGCGAGGGCAAGCCGCTGAAGATCGACCTCACCGCGGTCACCTACGTCTCCAGCGCGGGCCTGCGCACCCTGCTCGTGGTCTACCGCGAGGCGCAGCACGCCGGCGTCGCCGTCACCCTCTACGGGGTGAGCGAGGAAGTCCGGTTCGTCATGTCGGCCACCGGGTTCCTCGACTTCTTCGAGACCGGTGAGGCAGCGGCCGCGGCCGCCAAGGCCAAGGCCAAGGCCGCGCGATGAGCGAGGCCCAGTCCGAGCAGGTCCTGCGCGTCGACGCGTACCCGACCCACGAGGTGGGCGGGTACCGCGTCCGCGCCGGCAAACCGTTCCCCTTCGGGGCCAATGTGGTCCCCGGCGGGGTCAGCTTCTCCGTCTTCTCCGACCAGGCCACCTCCATGACCCTGGTCATCTACAAGCGCGGAGAGCCCGAGCCGATGGCCGAGCTGGAATTCCCCGAGGAATTCCGCACCGGCAGCGTCTTCGCCATGACGGTCTTCGGCCTCGACCACGAGAACATCGAGTACGGGTACCGGGCCGACGGCCCCTACGACCCGGTCACCGGCCACCGCTTCGACGCCCGGCAGGTGCTCTCCGACCCGTACGCCCGGCTGATCGCCGGCCGCGACGTGTGGGGCGTGGAGCCGGACCGCAGCCGCGGCTACCAGTACCGCTCCCGGGTCTGCCTCCAGGACTTCGACTGGGGCGACGACACCCCGCTGGGCATCCCCGCCGAGGACCTCGTCGTCTACGAGACCCACGTGCGCGGCTTCACCCGGCACCCCTCCTCGGGCGTCACCGCCCCCGGCACCTTCGCGGGGCTGCGCGAGAAGATCCCGTACCTCAAGGAACTCGGGGTGAACTGCATCGAGCTGCTCCCCGTCTTCGAGTTCGACGAGAGCGACAACCCGCGCTCCAACCCGGAGACCGGCGAGAAGCTCTTCGACTACTGGGGCTACAACACCGTCTCGTTCTTCGCGCCGAAGGCCGGCTACGCGGCCACCGGACGGTACGGGATGCAGGGCGACGAGTTCCGCACCCTGATCAAGGACCTGCACGCGGCCGGCATCGAGGTCATCCTCGACGTCGTCTTCAACCACACCGCCGAGGGCAACGAGCAGGGCCCGACGATCTCCTTCAAGGGGCTCGACAACGCCACGTACTACATGCTCACGCCCGAGGGGTACTACTTCAACTTCAGCGGCACGGGCAACACCGTCAACTGCAACCACCCCGTCGTGCGCAACTACGTGCTCGACTGCCTGCGCCACTGGGTCGCCGACTACCACGTCGACGGCTTCCGCTTCGACCTCGCGGCCATCCTCGGCCGGGCCCTGGACGGCACCCCGCTGCCCAACCCGCCGCTGCTGGAACTGCTCGCCTACGACCCGGTGCTGCGGCACACCAAGCTCATCGCCGAGGCCTGGGACGCGGGCGGCCTCTACGAGGTCGGCAACTTCCCGGCGTACGGCCGCTGGGCGGAGTGGAACGGGAAGTACCGCGACACCGTGCGCAGCTTCCTCAAGGGCGACCCCGGGGTGACCGGCGAACTGGCCACCCGCATCGCCGGCTCGCCCGACCTCTACACCGGCCGCGGCACCGCCGCCTCGGTCAACTTCCTGACCGCGCACGACGGTTTCACCCTCGCCGACCTGGTCTCCTACAACGACAAGCACAACGAGGCCAACGGCGAGGGCAACAACGACGGCGGCAACGACAACGCCAGCTGGAACTGCGGCGCCGAGGGACCGACCGACGATCCCGAGATCAACGCGCTGCGCACCCGGCAGATGAAGAACGCCCTCGCCATCCTCTTCACCAGCCAGGGCATCCCGATGCTGCTGGCCGGGGACGAGGTCGCGCGCACCCAGCAGGGCAACAACAACACGTACTGCCAGGACAACGAGCTGTCCTGGTTCGACTGGGACCAGGTCGACGACAACGCCGAACTGCTCCGGTTCACGCGGGAGATGATCGCCTTCCGCAAGCACCACCGCGAGCTGCGCTCCACCGCCCACCCCACCGGACAGGTCCGCGAGAACCTGGGCCTGCCGGACATCAGCTGGCACGGGGAGCGGGCCTGGCAGCCCGACTGGTCGGCGGAGAGCCGGCTGCTGGCGGTGGCCCGGTGCGGCACCGGCGACGACGACGTGGTGTACGTGGCCATGAACTCGCACTGGGAGTCGCACGACCTGGAACTGCCCGCGCTGCCCGGCGGGCGGAGCTGGCACCTGTTCGCCGACACGGGGGCCGAGGCGCCGCACGACATCCGCACCCCGGGCGCCGAGCAGGAACTGGACAACGCCGGGAAGTACCTGATCGGCCCGCGGTCGGTCGTGATCCTGGTGGGCCGTACCAATACCCCGCTTTCCGAGACGACTGAGATGCTGTGACCGAAGGAGACCTGACATGCCGCTTTCCGTGTCCCTGAGCATCGAGGGCGACACCACCGTGATCGAACTGACGGGCGAACTGGACGCCAAGACCGCGCCGGACTTCCACCAGACCATCGAGAAGGCCGCCGGACACGGCACCAGCACCGTCGAGATCAGGATGGCCGGCGTCGGCTACATGGCCAGCGCCGGACTCCGCTCCCTGGTCTTCGCCCAGCAGAAGGTCGCGAACAACGTCACCATCAAGGTGGTCGGTGCCATCGAGCCCGTGTCCCGGACCATCCGGACGGCAGGGCTCGACCGCAGCATCGTCCTCTCCGATGAGTGACCACCGTGAGTGACATGGTCGAACTGGCGAGGACGCCCGTCGTACTGGAGGTGCCCGCGACGGTCGGGGCACTGGGCGAGATCGCCTCGTTCGTCCTGCGGCTGGCCGGACGGGCGGCCCTGGACAAGGGCGCCGCCTACCGGCTCCGGCTGGCCGTGGACGAGCTGGCCACGAACATCGTGATGCACGGGTACCGGGGCGGCGACGGACGGATCACCGTCCGCGGCCGCTCCGGCCCGGGCGGGGTGCAGATCACCATCGAAGACGCCGCACCCGCCTTCGACCCCGTCGAAGGCCGCCTCCCGCCCGTCCCCGGGGTCGCCCCCGAGGAACGGCGGATCGGCGGCCTCGGCATCCACCTGGCGCTGACCAGCGTGGACGAGTTCAGCTATGCGCACAGGGACGGCCGCAACATCAGCACGCTGACAGTGAAGGCTGAGGGGACGGACCCATGCCCTCCACGACCGTGATCATCCTCGACGAGTACCCGCCACCGCCGCCCGAGCTGTTCGAGGCGCTGCGGACCATGGACGCGGAACTCGTCACCCGTACGCTGACGGAGCTCCGGGAAGGCCCGCAGGAACTGCTTCCCGTCGCGGACGTGCTGCTCGCCCCGGCCGAGTCCGACGGGGAGTCCGTACGGATGGCCGTACGCCGGCTGCGCCGCTGGGCCGGGGCCCCCATCGTGGTCGTCTGGACGGTGACCGAGTTCGCCGCCCTGGAGGAACACGTCCGGATCGGGCACGACTACCTCGTCCCTCCCTTCCTGCCCGCCCTCGTCGGGGCCCGGCTGCACAGCTGCTCGGAGCGCGCCGGACTCGGCCGCACCCTGCGCGAAGCCGACGCCCGCGCCGAACTCATGGGCTACGAGAAGGAGCTGGAGATCGGCCGGGAGATCCAGGCCGGGTTCCTGCCCGAATCGCTGCCCGTCCCGGCGGGCTGGGAGATCGACGTCCGGTTCCGGCCGGCCCGGCAGGTCGCCGGGGACTTCTACGACGTCTTCGAGATCTCCCGCGGCCGCCGGCTCGCGTTCGTCGTCGCCGACGTCTGCGACAAGGGGGTCGGGGCGGCGCTCTTCATGGCGCTCATCCGCTCGCTGCTGCGGCACACCGCGGAGAACAGCGGCCTCCAGCACCTGGTCGCCGCCGGACGCGCGGGCGGCAGCCGGCGGATCCCGGTGGTCGGTGCCACCCCGCTGCTCAACGCGGTCACCGCCACCAACGGCTACCTCACCCGCAACCACCTGCGGCAGGGCTACTTCGCCACCCTGTTCTTCGGCGTGCTCGACCCGCTGACCGGCAGCCTCGTCTACATCAACGGCGGCCACAACCCGCCACTGCTGCTGCGCGCCGACGGCAGCCGGCCCCTCGAGCTGGACGTCACCGGCCCGGCCGTCGGGGTCCTGCCCGACTGCGTGTACACCCTGGGCTACGCCCAGCTGGACCACGGCGACACGCTCTTCGCCTTCACGGACGGGGTCCCCGAGGCCCGCTGTCCCAACGGCAGCTTCCTCGGTGACGAACGGATGCTGGAACTGCTCGCGGGTGTCCCGGTGAGCGGCAAGGACGTGGTCGACCGGATGGACCTGGCGGTGCGCGAGCACACCGGCACCGCCGAACAGCACGACGACGTCACCATGCTGGCCCTGCACCGGCCACGCGCGGCGCGGGGGCCGCACGCGGACGGTGCCGGCCACAAGGTGGTGGCCTAGATGACCCGCACCATCGTCGTGCACTCGCACCGCGGTGGCACCGGGAAGTCCTCGGTACTGGCGAACCTCGCGCTGCTGATCGCGGCCGAAGGGCGCCGGGTGGGAGTGGTGGACACCGACATCCAGTCACCCACGCTGGACCTGCTGTTCCGGCTCGGACCCGGCGCCTCCCTGGCCGACTACCTGCTCGGCCGCTGCGAGATCGAGGCCGCGGCCCAGCAGGTGGGCGCGCCCGGGCTGTACGTCGTACCGGCCCGTACCGGCACCGCGGCCCTGCGCGAGCTCATGACCAGCGGCTACGACGTGGGCCTGCTCCCGGAGGGCTTCGACCGGCTGGCCGGGCACTACGCCCTCGACGTGCTGCTGCTCGACACCCACGCCGGGCTGAACAACGAGTCGGTCACCGCCATGGCGAGCGCCGACGTGCTGATGATCATGGCCCGGGCCGACCGGATCGACCTCTCCGGGGTCGAGGAGACCATCGCCCTCGCCGGGCGCCTGGCCTGCCGGCGGACCGTGGTGCTGAGCATGGCCCCCGAGGGCATCGACCGGGAACAGGCCCGGCGGCGCGCGGAGGAGGTCTACTGCGCACCCCTGGCCGGAATCCTTCCGTACTCACCGGAAATGGCGGCGCTGTACGGAGAGCGCATATTCGCAGAAGCCCATCCAGACCATCCCCTGGTCGGTGAATTCCGCACCATCATCTCGGCGTTGGACGCACGTGACGAAGTATCACGGGCCTGACGCCGTCCCCTTACGCCCCCTGCGGGGGCCGTGTTGAATCGGCAGCGAATCCAGAACAAGGAGAGAATCATGAAGATTCTCGTCGTCATGACGGCCAAGGCCACGCTCCATCTACTGGACGGCGAACAGCACCCCTCGGGATTCTGGGCCGAGGAATTCGTCGTTCCCTACCAGTTGTTCAAGGCCGCCGGCCACGCCGTGGACGTGGCGACGATCGGGGGCCAGGCCCCGACCGTCGACCAGACGAGCATCGATCCCCAGTTCCTCCAGTGGGTCCGCCCGCAGGGCTCGCCGGACGAGGACGCGGCCAACGCCGCCGAGTACGTCCGGGTCATCGAGAACACCCCCCAGCTGAAGGCCCCCATCGCGCTGGAGTCCCTGACCGAGAAGGACATCGCCGACTACGACGGCGTCTACGTCAGCGGCGGCCACGGCGCGATCGGCGACCTGCCGAAGTCCGACGAACTCGCGCAGATCCTGCGCTGGGTCATCGCCCAGGACAAGCCGCTCGCCACCGTGTGCCACGGCCACACCTCGCTGCTCGCGCTGCGCGACGGCGAGGGCCACTGGCCCTTCGAGGGCTACCGGATGACGGCCTTCTCGCACAGCGAGGAGCTCGTCACCAACATGGCCGGCCGGCTCCCGCTGATCCTGGAGGTCGAGCTCACCCGGCTCGGCGCCCGCTACGAGAAGGCCGAAGCGATCTGGGACTCCCACGTCGTCGTGGACCGAAAGCTGACCACCGGCCAGAACCCGTACTCCTCCAAGGCCCTCGCCGAGACCTTCTTAGCGCAGCTCGCGAAGGGCTAGCACCGCCCCCGCATACGACACGGAAGGCAGCCATGACCAAGCGTGAGCTGAGCGGCCAGCCCTTGGCCAATCCCGGGAAGCTGTTCATCGGCGGCAAGTGGGTCTCGGCCCAGGACGGCCGTACCGAACCGGACGTCAGCCCCGTCGACGGCCAGGAGATCGTGCCGGTGGCCCAGGCCACCGCAGCCGACGCGGACGCGGCCGTCGCCGCCGCCCGCAAGGCGTACGAGGAAGGTCCGTGGAGCAGACTGTCCGCGCAGGAGCGTGCGCTCAGGCTGAACCGGGTCGGTGAGCTCATCGAGCGCGACCTGGAGGAAATCGCCCTGCTGGAGACCGTGGACATGGGCAAGCCGTTCGCCTTCTCCAGCACGGTCGACGCCCCCATGGCCGCCCAGCTCATGCACTACTACGCCGGCGCCGTGACCCGCGTCGACGGCTCCTCGCGGGCGCCGGCCGGCGGGCAGCTGGCCTACACCCTGCGCGAACCGCTGGGCGTGGTCTGCGCGATCACCCCGTTCAACTTCCCGCTGCTGCTGTCGATGACGAAGATCGCACCGGCGCTGGCGGCGGGGAACACGGTCGTGCACAAGCCCTCCCCGGCCACCCCGCTCACCGCCCTGAAGATCGCCGAGCTCTTCCAGGAGGCGGAGATCCCGGACGGTGTGCTGAACGTGATCACCGGTCCGGGCGTGGAACTGGGGGAGACCCTCACCGACCACCCGGACATCGACAAGATCGCCTTCACGGGATCCACCTCCGTCGGCCAGTCCATCATCCGCAAGGCGGCCGGCACCCTGAAGAAGGTGACGATGGAACTCGGCGGCAAGTCCGCCAACATCGTCTTCGCCGACGCCGACCTCGACGCCGCCGAGGAACTCGCCTTCTTCGGCATCTACTACAACAAGGGCGAGATCTGCACCGCCGGCTCCCGCCTGCTCCTGCACCGGCCCATCCACGACGAGATGGTCGAACGCCTGGTCCGCCGGGCCGCCGCCCTCAAGCCGGGCGACCCGCGCGACCCCGCCACGCTGTTCGGGCCGCTGGCCCACCGCGGCCAGTTCGACAAGGTCAGCTCGTACATCGAGGTCGGCGAGAAGGAAGGCGCGATCCTGCGCACCGGCGGCACCGGGTGGACCCCCGAGGGCGCCTCCAGCCAGGGCCTCTACTTCCTGCCGACCGTCTTCACCGGCGTCGACAACGGCATGCGGATCGCCCAGGAGGAGATCTTCGGCCCGGTCCTGTCGATCATCCCCTTCGACACCGAGGAGGACGCCGTGCGCATCGCCAACGACAGCGCGTACGGCCTCGCCGCCGGAGTCCACACCAAGGACCTGCGGCGCGCCCACCGCGTCGCCTCGCAGATCAAGGCGGGCACGGTCTGGGTCAACTGCTACAACCAGTACGACCCCTCCGTCCCCTACGGCGGCTACAAGGCCTCCGGCTACGGCCGCGAGTGCGGACCCGAGTCGCTGGAGAGCTACACCCAGACCAAGTCGGTCTGGATCGGCATGGACTGACACCGCGGCCCGACAGCGCGGACCGCGCGCGGAAACCAGCGATCGAGGAGCGTCACATGCGGACAGGCATCATCGGCACCGGGCGGATCGGCACGGTCCTCGCGCGGATCCTCGTGGCGGCAGGCCACGAGGTCGTGCTGGCCAACGCCCGGGGCCCGCAGACCCTCGGCCCGCTCCTGGCCGAGCTGGGCCCGGCGGCCTCGGCGGCGCACCCCGTCAAGGCCGCCGGGCAGGCCGAACTCCTGGTGCTGATGGTGCCGTTCGCCTCCGTGCGGGGGCTGCTGCCGCCGCACGTCGTACAGGACAAGGTGCTGGTGGACGCCACGAACGCGTTCAGCGGCCCCGGCGACCCCGCCGATCTCGGCGGTCGCGGCTCCAGCGACCTGGTCGCCGAGTGGTATCCCGGCGCGCAGGTCGTGAAATCCCTGAACACCATGCACTTCGAAACTCTCGCAGTCGCCGGCACCGCTGCCGGTGAGCGCCTGGCGCATTTCACGGCGGGCGACGACGGGAAAGCGAAGGAAATCGTCGCGGGAATCATCACGGATCTGGGATTCGCGCCCGTAGACACCGGCCCGCTGCACTCCGGGGGAATTCTCCAGCAGCCCGGCGGGCCCCTCTTCAACCGGCCGCTCACGGAAGCGCAGGCGCTGGCATGGATATCACACTGAACGTGAACGGAAGACCCGAGCAGTTCTCGGCGCAGCCGAACGAACTGCTCGTGGAACGGCTCCGCGACGGCCTCGGACTGACCGGCACCAAAGTCGGCTGCGACACCGGTCAGTGCGGCTCCTGCGTCGTCCAGCTCGACGGCCGGTCGGTCAAGAGCTGCCTCGTCCTCACCGCCTCCGCCGCCGGCTCCGAGGTGGCGACCATCGAGGGCGTCACCACCCCCGGCGGCGAACTGACCGGGCTCCAGGAGGCGCTGCGCCAGGAGCACGGCACCCAGTGCGGGTTCTGCACCCCGGGCATGGTCATGGCCCTCGGCGAGCTGGTCGACAACACCGCCGGCGGCGAGGCCCCCACCGAGCCGGAGATCCGTGAGTGGCTCACCGGCAACCTCTGCCGCTGCACCGGCTACCACAGCGTCGTACGCGGAGTGCAGCGCGCCTGCGCGGCCGCCCGCGTCGAGACGCCCGCCGGATCCTCCGCCGCCGGACAGGAGGCGTGAGGGACATGACCACAGTGACGGGGGAGACCTCCCTCCCGGGGAACGGCGTTCTCGGGCAGCCGCTGGACAGCCGCGAGGACCCGCAGCTGTTGCGCGGCGAGGCCAAGTACGTCGGGGACATCGACCTGCCCGGCACGGCCCACATGGCCATCCTGGGCAGCCCGGTCGCCCACGCGAAGATCCTCTCCATCGAGACCAAGGCGGCCGAGCAGCTGCCCGGCGTGCTGAAGGTGGCCACCGCCGCCGACTTCACCGACGTGATGCCGCTGCCCTGCATCTGGATACCCGGCGGGGTCGAGAGCCACTTCCCGCCCCACCCGTACGGACTTCCCGGCGCCCGCCCGGTCCTCACCGGCGACACCGTGCGCCACGTCGGCGACCCCATCGCCGTGGTCGTCGCCGAGACCCCGCGCCAGGCCGCCGCGGCGCTGGCCGCCATCGCCGTCGAGTACGAGCCGCTGCCCGTGGTCACCCGGGCCGACGAGGCGCTCGCCGAGGGCGCGCCCCAGCTGCACGAGGCGGTCCCGGGCAACCTGAACGCGTACTGGACCTGCGGCGACAAGGACCGCACCGACGCGGCCATCGCCGAAGCCGAGGTCACCGTCGAGCTCGACCTGGTGAACCAGCGCACCATCAACAGCCCCATCGAGCCGCGCGGAGCGGTCGGCGACTACAACGCCGCCACCGGCGAGTACACGCTCTACGCCTCCACCCAGGGCCCGCACAACCACCGATTCCTGCTCTCCGCGCTGGTCCTCGGCATCCCCTTCAACAAACTCAGGGTGATCGCCCCGACCGTAGGCGGCAGCTTCGGCACCAAGGGCTACCTGTACCCCGACATGGCGCTGGTCCTGCTCCTGTCCAAGGCGCTCGGCCGGCCCGTGAAGTGGGTGGACACCCGCACCGGGCTGATGAACTCCACCGTCCAGGGCCGCGACCACCGCCAGCACGTCACCCTCGCCGGTACCCGCGACGGCCGCATCACCGCCGTGCGCTGCACCAGCTACGCCAACCTCGGCGCGTACCCCTCGACGATCGGCCCCGGTGTCGCCACCGCCCTGATGGGCCGCTCCATCAGCGGGATGTACGACATCGACGCCGCCTTCTGCGAGGTCTACGCCGCCTTCACCAACACCGTCTCGCTCGGCGCCCAGCGCGGCAGCGGGCGCGCCGAGGCCGCCTTCCTGATGGAGCGCCTGGTCGACCGGTACGCCTCCGAGATCGGTATGGACCCGGCGGCGGTTCGGCGCAAGAACCTGGTGCCGACCGAGAAGTTCCCGTACGACAACGGCCTCGGCTGGACCTACGACTCCGGGAACTACCAGCTGAACTTCGACCGGGCCATCGAGCTGTCCGGCTACGCCGACATGCCGGCCCGCAAGGCCGAGGCCCGCACCCGCGGCAAGCGCCTCGGTGTCGGCCTCGCCACCTACGTCGCGATCTGCGGGGTCGGCCCCTCCACCCGGATGTCCAAGGAGGGCATGCTCGGCGGTACCTGGGAGAGCGCGAACATCCGCGTCCACCCGACCGGCGAGGTCACCGTCACCGTCGGCTCCGCCTCCACCGGCCAGAGCCACGCCACCGTCTTCGCGCAGGTCGCCGCCGAGGAGCTCGGCATCGACCCGGAGCAGGTCCAGGTCTACGAGGGGGACACCCTCAAAGCCCCCTACGGGCAGGGCACCTACGGCTCCCGCTCCTACAGCATGGCCGCGCCCGCCGTCGCCCTCACCGCCCGCAAGATCAAGGCCAAGCTGGTCCGCGCCGGCGCCGTCTTCCTCGGCATCCCCGAGGACAAGGTCGTCTACGCGGGCGGCAAGGTCTACGAAGAGGGCAACGAGGAGAACACCAAGACCTTCGCCGAGCTGGCGATGGCCATGTGGTACGGCTGGGGGCTGCCCCCGGAGATCGAGCCCGCGCTCGACGAGACCACCCACTTCGACCCGCCGGACTTCAACTACCCCTTCGGGACCCACGTCGCGGTCGTCGAGGTGGACGAACTGACCGGCGAGACCGAGGTCGTCGCCTACACCGCCGTCGACGACGCCGGGAACATCGGCAACCCGAAGGTGGTCCTCGGCCAGATCGAGGGCAGCATCGTGCACGGCCTCGGCCAGGCCCTCATGGAGGCCGCCGAGTACGACGAGAACGGGCTGCTCGTCAGCCGCGACCTGGGCCACTACGCCCTGCCGCGCGCCGCCGACGTGCCGTTCTTCGCCCTCGACAAGACCGTCACGCCCACCCCGCACAACCCGCTCGGCGCCAAGGGCGCCGGCGAGATCGCCACCGTCCCGCCCGCCGCGGCCGTCGTCAACGCCGTCGTCGACGCCCTCTCCGACCTGGGCGTCCAGCACATCGACATGCCGCTCACCCCCGAGAAGGTCTGGCGCCGCCTGAGAGGGGAAGCCGAATGATCCTCACCGAGTTCGACTACGTCCGGCCCGTCGGCCTCGACGAGGCGCTGACCCTGCTGGCCGGAACGCGCGGCGCCCGGGTGCTGGCCGGCGGCCAGACCCTGCTGCCCGACCTGCGCGCCGGCGCCGACCGGGCCGGCCTGCTGGTCGACATCCGGCGGCTGGCGGAGCTGCGGGGCATCACGCGCGGCACCGACGGTGCGGGACTGCGGATCGGCGCCCTCACCACGCTCGCCGAACTCTCCGCCGACCCGCTGGTGCTCGCCGGGGCACCGGAACTGGCCGCCGCGGCCCGCGCCAACGGCGACCCCCAGGTCCGCAACCTCGGCACCGCCGGCGGCAACCTCGCCGCCGGCGGGCGGGCCACCGACCTGCCGGTCGCCGCCATCGCCGCCGACGCCCGGGTCGAACTGGCCGGTCCCGGCGGACGGTCGACCGTGACCGCCGAGGAGTTCGCGGCCGCCGGCGCGCCCGCCGGCACGGTGGTCACCGCCCTGCTGGTGCCCGCCGCCGGACGGTCCGCCGCCTTCGAGAAGACCGCCGACCGGGCCACCCGCTACCCGGTGTGCGCCACCGCCGTACGGGTCACGCCCGACGGACCGCGCATCGCCGTCACCGGAGCCACCGCCCGCCCGCTGCGGCTGCGCGGGGTCGAAGACCGGCTGCGCGGGGGCCCGTACACGACGGACGCCGTGCTCGCGGCGTTCCGCGCCGAGCCCCGGGAGCTCTTCGTCCCCGGGCGCGGCACCTCGGCCGAGTACCTCGGCCATCTCGCGGGGGTGCTCACCGCCCGCGCGCTGGCAAGGGCCCAGGCCCTCGCCTGACCGCACATCACGGATCCCACGCGGGGTCCATCACGGGGGAGTTGAGCAAGCAGTGGCCGACATGTCCAAGACGAGCGTGGGAGTCAGCGTGCACCCGGCCGCACCGGCGGCCGACGTGCCCAGAGGCTCCGGTTTCTGGGTGGTGGGCGCGGTCCTCGTCCTGCTGATGCTCTCCTCCTCCGTGCCCTCCGCCCTCTACGTGCTCTACCAGCAGAAGTGGGACCTGTCCTCCGGCATGATCACGGTGGTCTTCGCCCTGTACGCGGTCACCGTGCTCGCCGGGCTCCTGCTGTTCGGGTCCCTGTCCGACACCCTCGGCCGGCGCCCGGTGCTGGCCGCCGGGCTGCTCCTCGCGATCGTCTCCATGGGACTCTTCGCCGGCGCCCAGGGGCTCGGGCTGCTGCTCGCCGCCCGCGCCGTGCAGGGGCTCGCCGTGGGCCTGGCCACCGGGGCGATGGGCGCGGCCCTCCTGGAACTCGCCCCCGCTTCCCGGCCCGCGCTCGGCGCCCAGGTCAACAGCGCCGGACCGACCGTGGGGATCGGGCTCGGCGGGATCGGCGCCGGCCTCCTCGTCCAGTTCGCCCCCGCGCCGACCGTCCTGAGCTACCTGCTGCTGATCGGGGCCTTCGCGGTGACCCTGGTCGGCGTGGTCCGGATGCGCGAGAGCGCCCCGGGGGCGGGGGGCCGTTTCCGGGTGGTCCCGCACCGGATCCACGTGCCGGCCGGTGCCCGCGGCCGGTTCGCCGTCCTCGTCCTGACCATCGTCGCCGTCTGGTCCGTGGGCGGCTTCTACCTCTCGCTCGGCCCGCACCTGGCCCTCTCGCTCCTGGAGTCCACCAACTACCTCGTCGGCGGAGGCACGGTCGCGCTCCTCGCGGGCGCCGCCACCGCGGCCCAGCTGATGCTGGGCCGCACCGAGGCCCTGCGGACCGCCGTGCTCGGGCTGTGCGGACTGCTCGCCGGGCTCGCCCTGGTCCTGCTCGCGCTGGGTCTCGGCTCGGCCGCGGTGTTCCTGGTGGCCACCGCGGTCCTCGGCAGCGGCTGGGGGGCCGCCTTCCTGGGCTCCTTCCGCGCGCTGAGCGCACTCGCCGACCCGGCGCACCGGGGCGAACTGACCGCCGCCGTCTACGTCTTCGCGTACCTCGCGATGAGCGTGCCGGCGGTGCTCGCCGGGATGCTCACCAACATCCACGGGCTGCACCGCACCTCCGTCGGCTTCATGGCCGCCGTCGCCGGGGTGTGCGCGCTGGCCCTGCTGGTCACCCTGAGGCTGGCCGCCCGCACCCGGGCGGAGGGGAGCACGGCATGAACCCCCTGGAGCTGAGGTCCGCGCTGCGCGGGCTGGAGATCTTCGCCGGGATCACGGAGGACCAGCTGGACTGGCTGGTCTCGGTCTCCGAGCCCCGGGTCCTCGCCGACGGCGAGGTGCTCTTCCGGGACGGCGAGGAGGCGACCGGATTCCACGTCCTGCTCTCGGGCGGGCTCGTCGTCACCAAGGTCGTCGACGGCCGGGAGGAGGTGCTCACCCGGCACTCCACCGAGGAGGAGAGTGCCGCCGCCGAGGACCACGACGGCAAACCGTCGGCCGCCCACCGGTTCACCGGCGAACTGCCGCTGCTGACCGACGGCGCCTACGTGGCCACCGCGGCCGCGAGCGGGCCGTCGACCACCGTCGTGGCCTACGCGAAGCCGGTCTTCTTCGAGATGCTGACCCGCTGCCACGGGGTGGCCGCCGTCCTGATACCCGTGCTGGCCTGGCGGATCAAGTCCTCCGAGGTGCAGGCCCGCAAACGGGCCACTGTGGAGGCGCTCGGCACCCTCGCCGCTGGCCTGGCCCACGAGCTGAACAATCCGGCGGCCGCCGTGGCCCGGGCGGCGCAGGAGCTGGCCCCCGCCCTGGACCGGCTCACCCGCACCGCCCAGGCCTGGGGCGCGGCCGCCACCGGCGCGGAGCGCTCCGTACTCGACCGGCTCGCCGACGAACTGGACAAGCTGCCGCCGCCGGAGATCACCGATCCGTTCGCCCAGGCCGACGCCGAGGAGGAGATCGCCGACTGGGCCGAGGAGGCGGGCACGGAACGGCCCGGGCTGCTCGGCTCGGGCGTCGCGGACCTCGGGCTGGAGCTGGGCTGGCTGCTGGAGCGGCTGGAGGGCGTCGGCGAGCCGGCCCTCGCGGCCGCCCTGGACCACCTGGCGGCGCTGCTGGAGATCCGCTCGCTCGCCGCGGAGCTCCGGGCGGCCGGCCCGCGCATCTCCCAACTCGTCGCCGCCACCCGGGATTACGCCAATCTCGACCGCGCGCCCGAACAGCGCTTCTCGGTGACCGACGGAATGGAGAACACGCTGGTCGTACTGCGTGCCAAGCTCGCCGGGATCAGCATCGTCCGCGCGTACGAGCCGGACCTGCCCGAACTGACGGGCTATCCGAGCGAGTTGAACCAGGTGTGGACGAACCTGGTCGACAACGCCGCCGAGGCCATGGAGGGCGCCGGCGTCCTCACCCTGCGCGCCCGGGCCGAAGGCGTCTGCATGGTCGTGGAGATCACCGACACCGGCCGCGGCATCCCGGAGGAATCCCTGCCGCGGATCTTCGAACCCTTCTACACGACCAAGGACGTGGGCAAGGGCACGGGCCTGGGGCTGCACCTCAGCTACCGCATCGTGACCCAGCGCCACCACGGGTCGATCGCGGCCCGCTCACGCCCGGGCGAGACCCGGATGGTCGTCCGGCTGCCGTTCGCCGGCAGCGCGCAGTCCTGCGCCTCACCTGCCGCAACACCAGAAGTACCCACCTCCACCAGTTGAACGAACGGAGTCGACATGGCCAAGTACGACATCTCCAAGCTGCACCCGGTGTTCGTGCGCCAGATGGAAGCGCTGGCCGCCCTGGACATCGAGGCGGTAATGAAGAACTACACCGACGACGCGGTGCTGTTGCGCTTCGAGGGCGTCTCGGTCGGCATCGACGCCGTTCGCGAGACGTTCACCGGCTATC
The DNA here is from genome assembly GCF_043201995.1 of Streptomyces sp. NPDC048258. Taxonomy (NCBI): domain Bacteria; kingdom Bacillati; phylum Actinomycetota; class Actinomycetes; order Kitasatosporales; family Streptomycetaceae; genus Streptomyces; species Streptomyces sp. NPDC048258. Next base: position 56,958 of record NZ_JBICZH010000005.1, on the reverse strand, counting down.
TCACGGTGAAGCCCACCCTGGTCGAACTCCAGGAGTACATCGAGACGGACGACACCATCTTCTACCGGGCGATCATGAACCTGAACGGTGAACCGGAGCACGCGTTCGGGACACTTGTGGTCCGCGATGGCCGAATCTGGCGGCAGACTGCCGGGTTCGGCGGCTGACCGGAGAAATCTGGGTAGCGTGTGCGGGGAGGGCGGCGGACGTGCGCCCTCCCCGTATGTGTGGCGGGTCGTAGATATATGCAAGAAATGGTGAAGGGGAGGCCATGGAACGCGAAACCGGACGGGTCGAGGCATTCAGTGATGGTGTATTTGCCATCATCATTACCATCCTCGTCCTGGAATTGAAGGTTCCGGAAGAAGCGGGATCCGAGTTCTGGCACGGAGTCCGGGAACAGTGGCCGCATTACGCCGCCTATGTGGTGAGTTTCCTCATCATCGGTGTGATGTGGGTGAACCACCACACCATCTTCAGTCACCTCAAGCGGGTCGACCGCCCGCTGTTGTTCCTGAATCTCCTGGTGCTCATGGTGGTGTCGGTGATTCCCTACACCACCAACGTCCTCGCCGAACACCTCATGGAGGAAGGCGGCTCGGCCAACGCGGCGGCCGTCCTCTACAGCCTCGTCACGGTGGCCTACGCCTTGGCGTTCCTGGCCTTCTGGTGGTACGTCACCCGGGTGGGACACCTCTTCCACGAACACGTCGACAAGGAAGGCGCCAGGGCGACGAGGGTGCGCTTCGGCCTCGGCGCCATCGCCTACCCCTTGACCGTCATCCTGGCGTTCTTCTCCGCACCGCTCACCCTTGTCGCCCACTTCCTGATCGCGATCTACTATGCGGCGAACCAGATCCCCATCCCCCTCGTGGTAGAGGAAGAGCGGCTCGAAACTGCCAGCGACCTCAGGAAGTAGCCGCCGGGGCCTACGGCCGTTCTCCGCGGTCAAGTAGGGTATTGGATCTAGCTGGTCGCGGGGGAGGCACCAGATGGCTCGCTTAGTCCTGCCGGAGGATTCCACGAAGGAAATCTCCGAATTGATCGACGTTCTGATCTCTCTTCTCTTCGAGTCCTTACCCCGGCGGGACCAGCGAAACTGGGCCCGCGTTTATCTGAACGGCCTGGTGCGGACCAAAGGGAAGAAAACAATCCGCAACATCGCCGGAACCGGAGCCAGTTCCGTCGAGCAGAGCCTGCAGCAGTTCATCAGCAAGTCCCCCTGGGACTGGACCCCGGTCCGCCGCTCCCTCGCCCAGCACCTCGAACGCACCGCGCAGCGCCCGCTGGCCTGGGTGCTCCAGCCCATGGTCATAGAGAAGGCAGGCGACCGCTCGGTCGGCGTCGGCCGGCAGTTCGTCCCCCAGCTCGGCCGCACCGCCAACTGTCAGCAGGCCAGCGGGATCTGGCTCGCCTCCAGCGAGGCGAGCTTCCCGGTCGAATGGACCCTCACCCTCCCCGGGCCCTGGACCAGCGAACTCCTGCGCCGCCGCAGGGCCGGCATCCCCGACACGGCCCGCTCCCTCACCCCCGCCCAGGACGCCGTACACGCCGTTCAGCGGATGGCCGCCACCTGGCAACTCCAGCGCCGGCCCGTGGTGATGGAGGTCGCCAACGGCGATCTCCCGCAGAGCATCGAGTCCTTCGCCCTCCAGGACATCCCCTTCGTCTTCAAGGTCGACGGCTCGCTGCCCGTCTCCTTCGGCGGCGCCGGCCGCCACAAGCCGGGCCCGCACACCGCGCCCGCCCGCGAGCTCATCGACTCCCTGCGCTCCCAGCGCCGCGTCGTCGAATGGACCCGGCACGGCCGGGCCGAAGGTGCCGTGACCCTGCTGACCTCGGCCTCCATCCTCGCCACCCCCAGCGAGGACCGGCCCGCACCCGCACCGTCGACCCCGCTGCTGCTGGTCGGGGCCTGGACCGAAGCCGCGCTGCTGCCCTCCGAGTTCTGGATCACCAACATCGGCGACCGGCCCCTCGCCCAGCTGTTCCTGCTCGCCAAACTCACCGACCGCGTCTCCCTCGACTTCACCGAGACCTGCGAACCCGTGGGCATCCGTGACTTCGAGGGCCGCTCCTTCCGCGGCTGGCACCACCACGCCACCCTGGCGAGCGTCGCCCACGCAGCGAAACTCCTGGGCGCGCGCGACCCGGCGGCCGACGCGTACAGCGGACCCGCCCGCGCCGCCGCCCGCGCCGCCACGGGCCGGCCGACCGCCACCCGGCCGCCGGCCCCGGCCGTCATGCCGCCCAGGCCGCTCATCCCCGGACAGACCCCGCGCCGCGAGTACATCCGCTGATGCTCGACATAGCCGACGAGCTACGCGCGTGGTGCGCCGCGCGCCGGGAATTCGCCCTGGCCACCGTCGTCTCCGTCAGCGGGAGCGCCCCGCGCGGACCGGGCGCCTCGCTCGCCGTCGACGACTGGGGCACCGCGCTCGGCTCCGTCTCCGGGGGCTGCGTGGAGTCCGCCGTGCACGAGCTCTGCCTCGACGCGATCGAATCCGGCCGGGGTGGCCTGCACCGCTTCGGCTACAGCGACGACGACGCCTTCGCCGTGGGACTCACCTGCGGGGGAGTCCTGGACGTCCTGGTCACCCCGGTGCGCGGGCGCGACCCCGTGCGCCCGGTCCTCGGCTCGGTGCTCGACGCCGCCGCCGGCGGGACGCGGGCCGCGCTGGCCCGGGTGGTCTCCGGCCCGCCGCTCCAGCTCGGCCGGGCACTCGCCGTGCACGCCGACGGATCGTACGAGGGCTCCCTGGGCGGCGGCGCGGAGCTGGACCGGGCCGCCGCCGAGCAGGTCAGAGCGCTGCTGCTGGCCGGGCGCACGGGCACCGTCGAGCTCGGCACGGCCGGCGGGCTGTGCGGGGAGCCGTTGACCCTGCTGGTCGAATCGGCCGCCGAACCGCCCCGGCTGATCGTCTACGGAGCCATCGACTTCGCCGCGGCCCTGGCGCGGATCGGCGCCTTCCTGGGCCACCGGGTCACCGTGTGCGACGCCCGGCCCGTCTTCGCGACCCCCGCCCGCTTCCCCGGAGCCGACGAGGTGGTCGTCGACTGGCCGCACCGGCACCTGGCCGCGGAACGGGACGCGGGCCGGCTGGACGCCCGTACCGCCGTGTGCGTCCTCACCCACGATGCCAAGTTCGACGTGCCGCTCCTCGCGCTCGCCCTGCGGCTGCCGCTGGCCTACGTCGGAGCCATGGGATCGCGGCGCACCCACGCCGAACGGGTCGCGCGGCTGCGCGAGGAAGGAGTGCCGCAGGCCGCGCTGGACCGGCTGCGTTCCCCGATCGGCCTCGACCTGGGCGGCGCGACCCCCGAGGAGACGGCCCTGGCCATCGCGGCCGAGTTCACGGCGGTCCGGCACGGCGGATCGGCGCTCCCGCTGGTGGCAAGCCGCCTGCCGATCCACCGCCGGAGGACCAAAGTCCCGTAGGAAACGACCAGGCGGCCCGGTATGTCCTGGACGATCGGCCCGGGCGGTGTAAACCCCAGGTCATGGGAGAATGAAGTACGTGCGTTTCCTCGGCTGCCCTGTCGAGGCCATAGAAGGATCCTTCGATCGACTGGGATGTTCAGCACGTGCGTTTCCTCAATGACCAGAAGCCGCCGTACGACCTGACGTACGACGATGTGTTCATGGTGCCGAGCCGCTCCGCGGTCGGTTCCCGTCAGGGCGTCGACCTCTCCGCGCCCGACGGCACCGGCACCACCATTCCGCTCGTCGTGGCGAACATGACCGCCATCGCGGGCCGCCGGATGGCCGAGACGGTCGCCCGCCGCGGCGGCATCGTCGTCATCCCGCAGGACATCCCGATCGAGGTCGTCACCGACGTCATCTCCTGGGTGAAGACCCGCCACCTCGTCCTCGACACCCCGATCACGCTGGCGCCCACCCAGACCGTGGCCGACGCGCTGTCCCTGCTGCCCAAGCGCGCCCACGGCGCCGGCGTCGTCGTCGACGGCGAGGGCCGCCCGGTCGGCGTCGTCACCGACCACGACCTCACCGGCGTGGACCGCTTCACCCAGCTCTCCGAGGTCATGTCGAAGGAGCTGCTGCTCATCGACGCCGACATCGACCCCCGCGAGGCGTTCAACAAGCTCGACGCCGGCCACCGCAAGCTGGCCCCGGCGGTCGACAAGGACGGCAAGCTCGTCGGCATCCTCACCCGCAAGGGCGCGCTGCGCGCGACCCTGTACACCCCCGCCACCGACGCGAACGGCAAGCTGCGCATCGCGGCCGCCGTCGGGATCAACGGCGACTTCGTGCAGAAGGCCAAGCAGCTGCTCGACGCGGGCGTGGACACGCTCGTCATCGACACGGCGCACGGCCACCAGGAGTCGATGATCAACGCGATCAAGGCCGTCCGCGCGCTGGACCCGCAGGTCCCGATCGTGGCCGGCAACATCGTCGCCGCCGAGGGCGTGCGCGACCTGATCGAGGCCGGCGCGGACATCATCAAGGTCGGTGTGGGCCCCGGCGCCATGTGCACCACCCGCATGATGACCGGCGTGGGCCGCCCGCAGTTCTCCGCGGTGCTGGAGTGCGCGGCGGAGGCCAAGAAGTTCGGCAAGCACGTGTGGGCCGACGGCGGTGTCCGTCACCCGCGCGACGTGGCGATGGCGCTGGCCGCCGGCGCGTCGAACGTCATGATCGGCTCCTGGTTCGCCGGTACGTACGAGTCCCCGGGCGACCTCCAGCAGTCCGCCGACGGGCGCCTGTACAAGGAGTCCTTCGGTATGGCGTCGGCGCGTGCGGTGCAGAACCGTACGAGCGAGGAGTCGGCCTACGACCGGGCCCGCAAGGGTCTGTTCGAGGAGGGCATCTCCACCTCGCGCATGTTCCTCGACCCGGCCCGTCCGGGCGTCGAGGACCTGATCGACTCGATCATCGCGGGTGTCCGCTCGTCCTGCACCTACGCGGGTGCGGGCTCCCTCGCGGAGTTCGAGGAGAAGGCCGTGGTCGGCGTCCAGTCCGCCGCGGGCTACGCCGAGGGCAAGCCGCTGCACGCCAGCTGGAGCTAGGTTTCCTTTCCCGTGGCCCCGGTCGTCCGCCCTGGACGGCCGGGGCCACGCGCGTACCCGGGCGCGCGCCCGCTGCCGGGGGCTCCGCCACCAGACCCTCCCCCAGACTCCGTCCGGGGGCACCCCCAGCGCGCCAAACGCCGGCGGGGCTGGATTGCCCGCAGGGCAATTTCAGCCCCGCCGGCGTTTGAGGCGCCGCCGGAGGCATGTCCAGCCCCGCCGGCGATTGAGGCGCGGGTCCGGGCGGAGCCCGGCAGGGGACCGTTCGGCGTGCCGTTCGACCGGTCGGCGATCGGTGCGGCGGGATACGCCAAGCGGCGGATAACTCCACGGCACCGCTCCGTCACGCTCAGGTCATCCGACCTGGAAGGGGCACCCCGTGACCAGCACCCTCACCCGTCGCACCGACGCGCACGCCCTCGCCCGGCTGCACAGCGAGCACGGCAAGGCCCTCTACGGCTTCCTCCTCGGCCTGACCTTCGGCGACCGGCACCGCGCGGAGGACCTGCTCCAGGAGACGCTGTTCCGCGCCTGGACGCACCCCGAGGCCCTGGAGAGCGGCCACGCCTCCATGCGGCCCTGGCTCTACACCGTCGGCCGGCGCCTGGCCATCGACGCCCGGCGGGCCCGCCAGGTGCGCCCCGCCGAGGTCGGGCCGGACGCCCTGGAGCACTCCCCGGCAGCCGACGACCGTACCGAGGAGGCCGTCACCTCCCTCGACCTCCGCGAAGCCCTGCGATTACTCAGCCCCGAGCACCGCGCCGTGCTGGTGCAGATCTACTTCCGGGGGGCCTCGGTCTGCGAGGCCGCCGAGGTGCTCGGCGTGCCCCCCGGGACCGTGAAGTCCCGTACGCACTACGCCTTACGGGCGCTGCGCGCCGCCATGCCCGGCTACGGACCCGGCGCCCCCTGCGCCCGGGCGGCCGCCTGAGCCGCCACCGCCGCGCGGGAGCGGACCTGGAGCTTGGCCAGGATGTGCGACACGTGCGTCTGCACCGTCCTGCGCGACAGGAACAGCGCGCTCGCGATCTCCGGATTCGACCGGCCCTGCGCCACCAGCAGCGCCACCTTCAGCTCGGCCGGGGTCAGCGCCTCCCAGCCGTTCGCCGGCCGCCGCCGCGCCGACCGGCTGCCCCGGCGCACCCCCAGGCTCCGCAGCCGGGCATCGGCCCGCGCGATGTCCCACAGGGCGCCCAGGTCCTCGTACGCCGCCACCGCGCGCGTCAGCGCCGACCGGGAGCCGGCCAGGTCGCCGTGCCAGGCCCGGGCCACCGCCAGGTCCTCCAGGGTGTGGCCCAGCACCAGCGGCCACCCGCCGCGCTCCCCCCGCGCCACCGCCTCCGCCAGCAGCTCCGGATCCTGCGCGAACAGGCCCCGGCAGCGCAGCAGGGCCAGCGCCGGACCCGGGTAATCGGGCAGCGCCGCCGCCAGGCGCCCGCACGCCGCCACCGCCTCCCGCGCCGTAGCGGTCTCCCCGCTCTCCAGGGCGAGCCGGACGATCTCCGACAGCACCCAGGGGCGCTCGTACGACACCACCTCCTCCGCGTCGTCCGCCAGCTCGGGCAGCAGCGCGCGCAGCGCGTCGGCCGGGCGTCCGTCCCGCTCCGCCAACAGGGCCCGGGCCAGCAGCACATGGGAGGCGTACCGGCGCGCGGCGGACGTGGCGAAGGCGTCGGCCGGCAGGTCCGCGAGCTCCGTGCCCGCCGCCTCCCGCTCGTCGCGGTGGCCCAGCACCAGAGCCCGCAGCCCGTGCACCACCACCGGCAGCCAGCCGTCGGACACCGGCAGCTCGCGCGCCCGGGCCACGCCGGACAGGGCTTCGTCCCAGTCGCCGAGCCGGTAGTGGAACTCGGCGAGCCGGGCCTCGGTCACCACCAGCCGCCCCGTCGAGCCGGTCGCGGCCGCCAGCTCCCGCGCCTCACCGAGCGCGGCGGCCACGATGTCCGGCTCGTCGAAGCGCAGGTGGCCCTCCGCCTGGTTCGCCAGCAGCAGCAGCCGCATGTCGTTGGCGGCCGGGCTGCGCCGCGCACAGGCGATCCCCTCCGCGACGTGGTGCAGCGAGTCCCGCCCGCGCCCCAGGTGGAACAGCGCGAACGACATCGCGTGATGGGCCTCCGCCGCGCACAGCGGATCGCCCAGCCGCCGCGCCCCCGCCACCACCGGCCCGGCCAGCGCGAACGCCTCGGCCGGCCGGTGCAGATCGGCCAGCGCCAGCACCCGGCAGGCTTCCAGCCGCAGCCGCCGGACGGCCGAGGGGAACTGCTCGGCCAGGGCCCGTTCCGTCACCGCGAGGGAGCGGGCCATGTCCCCCTGGATCATCAGCGCCGACACCAGCTTGAAGTCCACCGCCGCCCGCCGGTCGGGATCCGTGGTCCGGGCCCGCAGCGCGTCGAGGAGAGCCGCGGACTCCGTTCGCCGCAGCGTCAGCGCCGCGTCCGCAAGCTGCTCCTCCAGCGCCTCCAGGGTCTCCCGCTCCCGCGGATCGCCCTGCGCGATGGCCCGCTCCAGCAGCTCGGCCGCGGCACCCGGGGCCGCGGCGATCAGGGCCGGCGCCGAAGCGGCCAGCCAACGCACCGCCCAGGGGCTCAGCCGGCCGCCGCGCAGCAGCTGTCCGGCGGTCCGGGCCGGGTCCAGCCCCGCCTCGGCGAAGGCCCGGGCGGCGTCCTGGTGCAGGGCCGTGCGCAGGGCCCCCGGCGTCTGCGCGTACAGCGCCCGCCGCAGCGCCGGGTGGCGGAAGCGCAGCCGGTCCCCGGTGTCCTCCAGCAGCCCCGCCAGGAGCGGCTCCTCCAGATCCGCGAGCAACTCCCGTGCGGGCCTGGACTGTACGAGGGCCAGCTCGCGTGCGGTGAACGCCGGGCCCAGCATCGCCGCATGCCGCAGGGTGGTGCGCGCCGGACCGGAGAGACAGTCGAGCCCCCGGGCCACGGAGGCGGGCGGCGTCGGCAACTCGGCGACCGCGACGGACAGTTCCGCGCAGCCGTCCTCGACCCGGATCAGCCCGGACCAGTGGGCGAGCAGGTCCCGCAGCAGCCGGGGATTGCCACCGGCCTGCTCCGCCGCCTCCCGCAGCCGCGGCCCGGGCGGCGCCCCCAGAAGGCCGCGGACCATCCCGGCCGACTCCGCCGCGGTCAGCGGCTCCAGCCGGACCGTGCGCCCGCCCGGTGCCGCGCACAGCCGCTGCGCCCCCGGCCGGCGGGGCAGCGGCCGCCGGGTCGCCGCCAGCAGCAGCGGAAGCCGCCCGGCCGCCGCCGTGCGGGCCAGGCGCCGCCACAGGAGCAGGCTGGCCGGATCCGCCCAGTGCGCGTCGTCCAGCACCAGCAGCAGCGGCCGCTGCGCACACCACTCCTCGACCCCGGCCACCAGCAGGTCCATCGCCGCCAGCAGGGCGCCGCCGGGCGCCACCGCCCCCTCGGCCTCCCGCAGCAGGGCGACGACGGCCGCCCGGGCGGGGCCCGAAGGGTGCACGCAGTCCAGCGCGGCACGCAGCGGCAGGTCCGCCGCGAGCGCGTCGGCCGCCCCGTACCGCACCCGGCAGCCCAGCGCCGCCGCCTGCACCAGCGCCTCCCGGACGAAGGAGGTCCGGCCCGCGCCGGGCTCCCCCTCGACGATCAGGCAGGCGCCATGAGCACCGCCGCCCTCCGCACCCTCCCGTACCCATGCCCGCAACTCGTCACGGTGCTGCTCTCGCCCGACCCGCACGTCGGCGATCCTTCCGTCACATCGCGCCGGTCGTAGGATGCCACGGGCCCCTTCCGTCAGTACCGGTGAGGTGGGTGGCCCGGCGGTGAACTGTGCACGCCTGCCCGGTACTTCGGTATCCGCACGGTGACCTTCATGCCGGCGCCGACGCCCGTCTCGATCACCGGGCCGTACGCGTCGCCGTACACCTGCCGGATCCGCTCGTCGACATTGGGCAGCCCGATGCCGGACGAAGAGCCCCGGTGCTCCCCGGCCAGGATCCGGCGCAGCAGGGCCGGATCCATCCCGACCCCGTTGTCCTCCACCGTGATCACCGCCTCCGCGCCCGCGTCCCGCGCGGTGATCGTGATCCGGCACTCCTGCGGGGAGTCCTCGAGCCCGTGCTTGACGGCGTTCTCCACCAGCGGCTGGAGGCACAGGAACGGCAGCGCCACCGGCAGCACCTCCGGCGCCACCTGCAGGGTCACCTTCAGCCGGTCCCCGAACCGGGCCCCGGCCAGCGCCAGATACTGCTCGACGGAGCGCAACTCCTCCGCGAGCGTGGTGAAATCGCCGTGCCGCCGGAAGGAGTACCGGGTGAAGTCAGCGAACTCCAGCAGCAGGTCCCGGGCCCGCTCCGGATCCGTCCGGACGAACGAGGCGATCGCGGCCAGGGAGTTGAAGATGAAATGCGGGGAGATCTGCGCCCGCAGCGCCTTGATCTCCGCTTCCATCAGCCGGGTCCGCGACCGGTCCAGCTCCGAGAGCTCCAGCTGCACGGACACCCACCGGGCGACCTCCGTCGCGGCCCGCACCAGCACCGCCGACTCCCGAGACCCGTAGGCCACCAGCGCACCCAGCACCCCGTCCTCGCCCGTGAGCGGGGCCACCACCGCCCACTTCAGCGGACAGTCGGGCCGCTGGCACTCGGTCCGCACGCTCTGGCTGCGCCCCGACTCCAGCATCACCGCCACCCGGGCCATCGCCCGCCGCTCGTGGTGGTCGGCGCCGGGGCCGTCCCAGGCCAGCACCGACTCCCGGTCCGTCAGGCACAGCGCCTCCGTGCCCAGCAGCGACCGCAGCCGCCGGGCCGCCTTGCGGGCGGCGTCCTCGGTCAGCCCGGCGCGCAGCGGGGGAGCGGCCAGCGAAGCCGTGTGCAGGGTGTGGAAGGTGGCCCGCTCCACCGGGGTCCCGAGGTCCAGGCCGGCCGCCCGCTCACCGCGCCGGGCGTGCCACCGGCCCGCCGCCCAGCCCGCGCCCGGCAGCAGGACCGCGCCCGCCACCGCCAGCACCGCGAGCACGGTCCCGGTCACCGGGCGGCCCCCGTCCGCTCCCCGGCCACGTTCTCCGGCAGGTGCAGCCGCGCCAGGGTGGCCGCCGTCCCGACCGGGATCTTCGACCGGGTGCCCAGCGACACCAGCACCATCGTCAGGAACCCCAGTGGCACCGACCACGCCGCCGGCCACGCCAGCAGCGTGTGCATCCAGCCCGCCGGGGCCAGGCCGCCCCGGGTCGCCAGCACCGCGCTCAGCGCCGCCCCGCCGCCCGTGACCAGACCGGCCACCGCACCCGGCGGGGTCAGCCGGCGCCACCAGATGCCCAGGACGAGCAGCGGACAGAACGACGAGGCGGACACCGCGAAGGCCAGCCCCACCGCGTCCGCCACCGGCACGTCCCGGGCCGCCACGCTCCCGGCCAGCGGCACCAGGATCGCCACCAGCACCGCGAAGCGGAAGCTGCGCACCCCGCGCGACGGCAGCAGGTCCTGGTGCAGCACCCCGGCCACCGCCATCGTCAGCCCCGAGGCCGTCGACAGGAACGCCGCGAAGGCGCCGCCGGCCAGCAGCGCCCCCAGCAGCTCCCCGAGCAGCCCGCCCAGCATCCGCTCGGGCAGCACCAGCACCGCCGCGTCCGCGTCGCCGGTGAGGGCGAGCTCGGGCGCGTAGATCCGGCCCAGCGCCCCGTACACCGGCGGCAGCAGGTAGAAGACCCCGACCAGCCCGAGCACGACCAGCGTGGTGCGGCGCGCGGCCCGCCCGTTGGGACTGGTGTAGAAGCGCACCGCGACGTGCGGCAGGCCCATGGTGCCGAGGAAGGTGGCCAGGATCAGCCCGTACGTCGCGTACAGCCGGTACTCCGGGCGGTCCCCGGACAGCGGTTCCGACCAGCTGGACACCCCGAGCCCGGCCTCCGCCCGGGTGTCGGGGACGGGCGTGTCCGGGGTGAACTCCAGCCGCGCGCGGGCCCGTACGGAGTGCTGCCCGGCGGCCAGGGTCACCGGGACAGCCTCGTACGTCCGCCCGTCCACCTGCCCGGTCACCGTCACCGTGAGCGGCGCCTCGACCGACAGCCGTACGTCCTCGGCCAGCGTGACGGCGGTGTGCTCGCGGAAGACGGCCGGGGCGTCGAAGGAGGCCCGCGGCGCGCCGTCCCCGGCCCACGCGGCGACCAGGAAGAACGCCGGGATCAGCAGGGCGGTGAGCTTGAGCCAGTACTGGAAGGCCTGCACGAAGGTGATGCTGCGCATCCCGCCGGCGGCCACGGCGGCGCTCACCACGACGGCGACGACCACCCCGCCCACCCAGTGCGGGGCCCCGGTCAGGATCTCCAGGGTCAGCCCCGCGCCCTGCAACTGCGGCAGCAGGTACAGCCAGCCGACCCCGATGACGAACAGCACCGCGATCCGGCGCACCGCCTGGGACTCCAGCCGGGCCTCGGCGAAGTCCGGCAGCGTGTACGCGCCCGAGCGGCGCAGCGGGGCCGCCACCAGCACGAGCAGCACCAGGTACCCGGCGGTGTAGCCCACCGGATACCAGAGCATCTCCGGCCCCTGGAGCAGCACCAGCCCGGCCACCCCGAGGAAGGACGCGGCGGAGAGGTACTCCCCGCTGATCGCCGCCGCGTTCAGGCGGGGCCCGACCGTGCGCGAGGCGACGTAGAAGTCGGACGTGGTCCGGGAGATCCGCAGACCCAGCGCGCCGACCAGGACGGTGACCAGGACGACGACGGTGACCGCGGTCAGCGCGTACGTCTGGTTCACCGGTCGGTCCTTCGCAGGGGGTAGGGGTCCCCCCAGCGAAGCGAGGGGAAGGGTGACCGGAGTCTATGCACGCCCCCTGACAGGGCAACAGGCACGATTCGGACCTGGTGGGACCCGTGCGGGTCAGATCACCGGGTCGCGGTGCTCCGCACAGTCGCGCAGGGCGATCTCCAGCTCCACGTACGACTCCTCGGCGCGGCGGAAGGCCAGCGTCAGCGCCGCCTCCGCGCGGGGCGGCACCTGGTCGCGGACGCCTTCGCCGGCCTCGTAGAGGATGTCGGCCCAGCGCGCGGCCGCGCTGCGCAGCCGGGCGAGCAGAGCCTCGGCCTCGGCGGGACCGGCGGGCCGGGTGCGGGGCAGTCCGGTCAGGGCGTCGAGCAGCGCCTGGATTTCGGACATCTCGCTCCTCCCGCGCCGGAAGATCCACGATACGCGGGGGCGGTGACCCCGGCGGGCCGTTCACCGGGGCGGTGCGGCCGACGGCCCCGGCGGATCGCCGTACGCCCCTCGGCGTGCGACGAACGGCGCCGCCGCGCCGCCGGACGGTCGCCGGCGCCCGGCCGCCGGGCGGGTCGACGGGTGGCCGACGCCCGGCCGACGGGTGGCCGACGGGCGGCCGGAAACCCCGGCTGCCCGGGCCCCTGTCCGCTCAGCCGGTCGCCTGGCGCATCAGCAGGTCCCGCAGCTCCCGCGCGTGCCTGCGGCTCACCTGGAGCTCCGCCGAGCCGACCCGGACGCTGGTGGTGCCCGCGTCCAGCCGCAGCTCGTCGATCCGGGACAGCGCCACCAGATGGCGGCGGTGGATCCGTACGAACCCGCGCGCCGCCCACCGCTCCTCCAGCGTGGACAGCGGGATCCGGACCAGATGGCTCCCCTCGTCGGTGTGCAGGCGGGCATAGTCGCCCTGCGCCTCGACGTAGGCGATGTCGGCGATCGCCACGAACCGGGTGACCCCGCCCAGTTCGACGGCGATCTGGTCCGGCGTGCGGTCGGCGACGGTGACCTCGGCCGCCGGGCGGCGCGGCACCGCCGCGGCGGGCAGGGCGGAGGCGGCCGGCGCGGCGGGTACGGGAGCGGCCGCACCGGGCGGACCGCCGGTCACGCCCGGGATCCCGGCGGCCGCGGGAACCTCCCCGGCCCGGCCCAGCTGCGCGCACGCCCGCCGCACGGCCTCGGCCAGCCGCTCCGGCCGCACGGGCTTGAGCACGTAGTCCACGGCCTTGAGGTCGAAGGCCTGTACGGCGAACCCCTCGTGGGCCGTCACGAACACGATCAGCGGCGGCCGCGCGAACCCGGCCAGCAGCCGGGCGATGTCCAGTCCGGTCAGCCCGGCCATGTGGATGTCGAGGAAGACCACGTCGATGCCGTCGGCCCCGTCCGGGCCGGCCTCCAGCGCACGGGTGATCCGGCGCAGCGCCTCGGTCGCGTCCGAGGCGCCCTCCGCGCTGCGCACCCGGGGATCGGAGCGCAGCAGGTAGAGGAGCTCCTCCAGGAGCGGCTTCTCGTCGTCGACGGCCAGTACGCGCAGCATGCGGCGCAGTCTAAGGGCTGTCCCGTAATCCCCGGTGGATCAGCGCACGGCGTCAGATGCGGTGCATCGCAAGGCGGAGGGGCACCCCCATACTGGGCGTATTCGGGCGTTCCGACAACGCAGCGAGGTGCCGTAGCTGGCGTCGTGCGCCCGCCGGGGATTACGGGACAGCCCTTAGGCAGCGTCCCGCCCGGGCGGAACGGGTCGGGCCGGGGCGGGACGGTGCGCGGCCCCCGCCCGGGGGGAGGGGGGCGGGGGCCGCGCGGTACGGAGGTGGGGGGAGGGGGAAGCGGGGGACGGGAGGGGCTACTGGACGGTGATGAGCTTTCCGTCGGGGGAGACGGCGTACCAGGTGCCGCCGACGCCCTGACCGTTGATGTCGCCCGGCTTCTTGTCACCGGAGAAGGTGTAGACGGGCCAGCAGTCGACCGTCTGCTGCTTCTTGCCGTCGGGGCGGTCCAGGACCAGGTAGTTCCGCTCGGTGATCCCCTTGGCGTTCGCCTTGTCCACCGGGGGCACGGCCGGCCACTTGGCCAGGCAGTCGCCGACGCACTTGGAGACCATCGGCCACGCCGTGTCCGGCTTGAACCGGTAGACGGTCATGCCCTTGCCGTCGACGATGTGGTCGCCCAGCTTCGGGTCCTTCGCCACGGACAGGCCCGCGCCCGCCTCGGCCGCACCGCCCGCGGCCGGAGCCGCCTTCGCGGCCTTCTTCCCGTCCGGGGCGAACGCGAACCACACCCCGCCGACGCCCTGGCCGTTGAAGTCGCCCGCCTTGGCGTCCTTGTTGAAGCGGTACGCGGGCCAGCCTGCCACCGTCAGCTGCTTGGTACCGTCGCTGCGCACCACCTCGCCCAGCAGGGCCGGGTCCATGCCCGCCGCGGCGGTGGCGTCGCCGGCCGCGACCACCGGCCAGGTCTTCGCGCAGTCCCCGTCGCAGTTCGACTTCGACGGCTTGGCGGTGTCCTTGTCGAAGCGGTAGAGGGTCAGTCCGGCGCTGTCGGTGAGCACCGAGCCGAGCTGGTCGCTGCCGGCGATCGCCAGCTGACCGGCCGGCTTGGCGCCCGATCCCCCGTCGGCCGCCGCCGGCTGGGAGGACGCCTGGGCGGAGGCGGCTCCGGCCGGCGCGGCCGTGTCGGCGGCCTTGTCGTCCGTCGGGCCGCAGGCGCTCGCCGCCAGGACGACGGCGATCGCGGCCGCGGCAAGGGTGGTTCCGCGCTTCATGCCCATCTTGATCTCTCCCACGTGTGATGTCTGCCGTGCCGTCGCCTCAGCGGCGGCAACTGTGCTCAGGACACGCCCTGGTGGGGGAAATCTGTTCAAGCCGAGCGATGTGGGCTGTTTCACTCACCCCGTGCCGAACCCGGTCCGCCGCAGAGCCGTGGCCACAGCGAGGCCGAGCACCTGGTGTCCGGTGTCGTTGGGGTGCAGTCCGTCCGCCAGATGCTCGGGACCGAGCAGGTCACGGCCCGGGAGCACGGCGAGGCGGTCGTCCCCGGCGGCGATCCGGTCCCGCGTGGCGCGCTCCATCGCGTCGCGCAGGGCGCCCAGGGTGGCGCCCAGCTTGTTCGGGGTGCGCTCGGCGTCGGGCCGCAGGACGGGCGAGACCAGCAGGAGCGGGGTCCGCGGATGCCCCTGACGGACCAGGTCGAGAAAGGCGCGCGTGGTCTCGTACAGCAGCGGGGCGGAATAGGGCACCCGGGACCAGCAGTTGGTGCCGAAGGCGAGGGTGAGGACGTCGGCGGGCAGAGCGGCGAGCTGTTCGGCGGTGGCGAGTTCCCCGCGGGCGGCGCCCGCGTAGCCGAGGTTGACGGTGTCCCAGCCCAGCGCCCGGCCGGTGACCGCGGGCCAGCCGTGGGCGGGGCGGGTGGACCACCAGCCCTCGGTGATGGAGTCGCCGTGCACGACCCAGCGCGGGGCGGGCGGCGGCGGCGCGAGGGGGCCGCCGATCCCGCGCAGGCCGAGGACCAGCGGGGACTGGGTCTCGGGCGGGTGGATGGTGAAGGGGCCCGTGCCGCCGCCCAGTTCGATCCGTACGACGGCCTCCGCGGCCGGTTCGGTGAACACCTCGGAGACCACGCCGTGCCGGTCCCACAGCGCGAAGCCGTGCGCGAGGTCGCGCAGGGCGTCGGTCGGGCCGGGCACGGTGGCCCGGTAGCGTATCTCCACCGCCCGCGCGGTCCCGGTGGTGAACTCCAGCCGGACCCCGATCGGCAGGGTGGCCCGCTCGCCGGTGTCCCAGGGCAGCCGCATGGTGTCGGCCGGGTCGGCCCGCACCGGGCGCCCCTTGTCCAGCCAGGCCACCCCGCGCAGGAAGGGCTCGGGGTCCTGCCACCGCTCGTCAGGGCTCAGTGGTCCCGCTGGTCTCACTCTTCGCCTCCGATCGTCGGATACGGGAACTTCACGCCGACCCCGCCGTCCACCACCAGCGTCTGCCCCGTCACGTACGAGGACAGCGGCGAGGCGAGGAAGTACAGGGCGGCCGCGATGTCCGCGGTCTCGGCGACCCGGCCCAGCGGAGCGTTCTCCGCGTTGCGCCGCCTCCCCTCGGTGCCGAGCAGGGCGGCGACCCGCGGGGTCCACACCACCCCCGGCGCCACCGCGTTCACCCGTACCCCGCGCGGGCCCAGTTCCACCGCCGCCGAGCGCACCAATGCCATCAGGCCGGCCTTGGCGGCCCCGTACGCGGCGTGCAGCGGGGCCGCGGTCAGCCCGGAAACGGAGGCCACGAAGACCAGCGGGCCGCCGCCGGCGGCCGCGACGGCCTCGCCGCCGTACTGGACGGCGAGCCAGGCGTGCCGCAGGACGACGTCGAAGTGCCAGTCCCAGCCGGCGTCGTCCAGTGCGGGCAGCCCGGCGTACCGGGCCATGCCGACGATGTCCACCACTGCGCCCACCGGGCCGCCGAGCAGGTCCGGCGCCTCCTCGAAGAGGGTCCGTACGGCCTCGCGGCGGGTCACGTCGGCGGTGTACGGCAGGCCCCCGGTCTCGGCGGCGACGGCCCCGGCGCGCTCGGCGTCGAGGTCCACGCACAGCACGCGGGCGCCCGCGGCGGCGAGGGCGTGGGCGGTCTGGCGCCCGATGCCGTTGCCCGCGCCGAGCAGCACGAACCGCCGGCCGTCGAGGCGGTGCAGGGCGGCGTAGTCGGGTACGGGGGACCTGTCGGGGCCATCGGTGCCGAGGCCGTCGGCGTTCTCTGCGTTCTCTGCGTTCTCTGCGTTCCCGGGGGTCCCTTCGGCGTTCCCGGAGGTCACGGGGCGGCCGTCCCGGGTTCGTAGCGGGCGAGTTCCGGAATGACTTCCTTCCCCAGGATCTCGATCGTCCGCAGGATCTCCCGGTGTTCGAGGTAGCCCCACTGCACGTAGCAGATCAGCTGGTCCACGCCGAGGTCCGCGTACCGCTTGGCCTTGGTGACGATCGTCTCCGCGTCCCCGATCAGGATCATGTCGCCCTCGCTGAACTCCCGTACCGGAACCTCCCCTTCGAGGATCGGGGTGAGCAGCGGGAAGGTCCTCTCACGCTCCTCGGGGTCCAGGTGCGGCAGTTCCCACTCCAGGGTGAACCGCGCCAGGTTGGAGTACCACCAGGCCACCGAGTCCCACACGCGGGCACCCGGCCGCGCGCCCGGCGCGGTCGCGTGGACCAGTGTGTAGGCGCTGACCCGGTTCGTCGTGACGTCGGTGAGCGGCTCGGGCGCGCGGGCGGCCGCCCGGTACGCCGCCACCTGCCGGGCCATCGCGTCCAGCGGCTGCATGATCGAGAAGGAGAGCAGCCCGAGGCCGGCCGCCCCCGCCACCTCCGCCGAGCCGGGGGAGGTGGCCGCCATCCAGGCGGGCGGGTGCGGGTCCTGGACCGGCTTGGGGGTGACCATCCGGCGCGGGAAGCGGAACCGCTCGGAGGCGTATGCGAAGTACTCCTCCCGCCACATCCCGGCCACGATCCCGAGGGCCTCGCGCCAGTCCTCCCGGGACCTCTCCCGGTCCACCCCGAAGGCCGCCTGCTCCATGGGAGTGGAGCGCCCGGTGCCCCACTCCACCCGGCCGCCGGACAGCACGTCCACGGTGGCCACCTTCTCCGCGATCCGCTGCGGCGGGGTGAAGCCGAAGGGGGTCAGGGTCACGCCGAAGCCGAGCCGGATCCGCTCGGTCAGTCCGGCGAGGTGCCCGAGCAGCACCTCCGGGGCCGGGCAGTGCGAGCGGCCCTCGCGGAAGTGGTGCTCGACCGCCCAGACCGTTCGGAAACCCATCCGGTCGGCGAGCCGTATCTGCTCGACGGCCTCCCGGTAGGCGCGCTGCTCGGCGGCCCGCTGACCGTGCGGGTGGGCGCCTCGCCAGGGTCTCGGTACGTCGATCTCGTAGAGCACGTCCAGATCCATGGCGGCACGCTGCGACACATCTGACGAAGTGTCAAGAAAGGTGTCGGAGGTCCGCTGCGCAGCGATCGATCATCCGCGCGCAACAAAGGACCATCCGGGACAGATCCGCGCAACGATCGTGCGCCAATGTGCAAGGATGGTGCATTACGGGCGCACACCTCAGCTCGTAGGCTCACTCGCTGTACGTGGAGTGGCGCGGACCGCCTGCTCGGCGGTCCCCCATGCCCAGGCTCAGGCCTGCTCTGCTCCGGACCGCTGCGGTCGACGCCTGTCAGTCCCCATCCGCAGTGAAGAAGGAGTCCTTCGTGCTCGACCACGGCCAGGCGCCACCCGTCACGACCGAGCCCCGCAGGCCCGCGCACCCCCTCCTCCGCCGCAAGCCGGTCGAGCAGCTCGTCGCCGAGGGCGGTCAGGGTGAGGGCGGCTCGCTGCGCCGCTCGCTCACCATGTGGCAGCTGACCATGATCAGCATCGGCGCGACCCTGGGCACCGGCATCTTCGTCGTCCTCGGCACCGCCGCCCCCAAGGCCGGCCCCGCCGTGACGATCTCCTTCGTCATCGCGGGCCTGACCGCGCTCTTCTCGGCCCTCTCCTACGCGGAGCTGGCCGGATCGGTCCCGGTCTCCGGTTCCTCGTACTCGTACTCCTACGCCACCATGGGCGAGCTCGTCGCCTGGGTCTGCGGCTGGTGCCTGGTCCTGGAGTACGGCGTGTCCGTCGCGGCGGTCGCGGTCGGCTGGGGCGAGTACCTCAACGAGCTGCTCGACGGCACCATAGGCGTCACCATCCCCGAGGGCGTCTCCGCGCCGCTCGGCGAGGGCGGCTTCATCAACCTGCCGGCGCTGGTCGTCGTCCTGCTCGCCATGGTCTTCCTGATGCGCGGCGCCAAGGAGAGCGCCCGGATCAACTCGATCATGGTCGGCGTCAAGATCGTCACCCTGCTGCTCTTCATCGGCATCGGCTTCATGGGCATCAAGGCCGGCAACTACGCCCCGCTGGCCCCCCTCGGCATCACCGGCATCAGCGCCGGCGCCGCCTCGCTGTTCTTCTCCTACATCGGCTTCGACGCAGCCTCCACCGCGGGTGAGGAAGCCAAGAACCCGAAGAAGGACCTGCCCCGCGCGATCATGCTCTCGCTGGGCATCGTCACCGTCCTGTACGTCCTCGTCGCCTTCGTCGCCGTCGGCGCCATGCCGTGGCAGGACTTCGAGGGCACCGAGGCCGCGCTCGCCCAGATCATGACCGACGTCTCCGGCCACAGCTTCTGGGGCGTCGTGCTGGCCGCCGGTGCTGTCGTCGCCATCGCCTCCGTCGTCTTCGCCGTGCTCTACGGGCAGACCCGCATCCTGTTCGCCATGTCCCGCGACGGCCTGGTCCCCAAGGTCTTCGCCAAGGTCGACGCGAAGACCGGCGCGCCCCGCGCCAACGTGGTCATCGTCTCCCTCTTCTGCGGCGTCCTCGCGTCCTTCATCCCCCTGGGCAAGCTGGCTGACGCCACCAGCATCGGCACGCTGTTCGCCTTCGGGCTCGTGAACGTCGCGGTCGTGGTGCTGCGGAAGACCCGCCCGGACATGCCGCGCACCTTCAAGGTGGCGCTCTTCCCCGTCACGCCGATCCTCGGTGTCGCGGCATGCGTCTACATGATGTTCAGCCTGGACACCGCCACCTGGATCGTTTTCGGTGGCTGGATGGCCGTCGGCCTCATGGTCTACTTCCTGTACGGCATTCGCCGCTCGACATTGGCCACAGCAGAGAAGTGATCCACCCGCAGTGCGACTGAACGATCTCGACGAACGCATCGTGCACGCCCTCGCCGAGGATGCCCGCCGCTCCTACGCGGACATCGGCTCCGAAGTCGGGCTCTCCGCCCCCGCCGTGAAGCGGCGCGTGGACCGGCTGCGCGCCGAAGGCGCCATCACCGGCTTCACGGTCCGCGTGGACCCCGCCGCGATGGGCTGGGAGACCGAGGGCTTCATCGAGATCTACTGTCGCCACAACACCTCGCCGGACGACATCCGGCGAGGCCTGGAGCGCTACCCCGAGGTGGTGTCCGCGTCGACCGTCACCGGCGACGCGGACGCCCTCGTCCAGATCTTCGCCTCCGACATGCGGCACTTCGAGCGGGTACTGGAACGCATCGCGGGCGAACCCTTCGTGGAACGCACCAAGTCCGTCCTGGTCCTCTCCCCCCTCCTCCGCCGCTTCACCTCGGGCGCCCCTGCCTAAGCGGTGTCCGCGGCGGCATCAGGAGCCGGCCCGCCGGGCCAGCTCCGCCGGGGCGAGGTGCGCGCGGCGCTCCTCCTCCGTCAGGCCGCCCCAGACGCCGAACGGCTCATGGGTCCGCAGCGCGTGATCGAGGCATGCGGCCCGCACCGGGCACCCCGCGCAGACCCGCTTGGCGGCGGCATCCCGCTCCTCCCGGTCCTCGCCCCGCTCGCCGGCGGGATGGAAGAACCGGCCGGATCCCAGGTCCCGGCAGGCCGCCCGGGACTGCCACTGCCAGAAGTGGTGCGCGGAGCCGGGCAGGCGTGAGACGTCGGTCATGGCAGTTCCTTTCCGTGGGTTGTCCCGCGTCTGACCGCTGGACGCCCCGCGAAACCCGCCGCGGCCAACGGCCTCCGGATCAGGCCGCCTTGGCCGGCGTACGGAGCCCCAGGAAGTCCGGCCGGCGCCGCAGGGCGAACCCCATCGACTCGTAGAGCCGCACCGCCCCCGTGTTCTCCGCGGCCGCGTGCAGGAACGGGCTGTCCCCGCGTTCGCGGACCGCCGCGGCGACCGCCCGTATCAGCCGGCCCGCCAGGCCCCGGCCCCGGTGGTCCGGGTGCGTGCACACCGCGCTGATCTCCGACCAGCCCGTCGGCCGCATCCGCTCCCCGGCCATCGCGACGAGCCGCCCCCCGTGCCGGATCCCGAGGTACGTGCCCAGCTCGACCGTCCGGTCCAGGAACGGGCCCGGCCTGGTCAGTCCGACCAGCTCCAGCATCTCCGGTACATCGCCGGGCCCCAGCGGGACCGCCTCGGGCGCGGCCTCGGCCCGTACCGCCCGGCCGTCCAGCTGCACGCCGGGAATGGCCGCCACCGTCTCCCACCCCGGCGGCGGGGTCAGCAGCCCGGTCACCCAGACCCCCTCGCCGGGTCCGGCGAGCGCCGCCAGATCCGCCCACGCGCGGGGGTCCTGCGGGTCGGCGAGCGCCGCGAACGGGCTGGCGTCCTCGGTGTAGCGGGCGGCCAGGCCCGCGGGTCCGTGCTCGGCGAAGGCGCGGTGCGGTCCGTTCAGCGCGGCCCAGACCGGGTTGTCGAGTACGGCCGGCACTTCGGGGGACATGGGTGCGGAGCTCCTTCCGTCGGTGCGGTGGCGACATCGGCCCTCACCGCCTTCTTGACGGCCCCACGCGCCGCCACGAGACTGCGGGGGACGGCCAGGACGGCCGACGCCCGCCGTGGGAAGCCTAACGACCGCGGGACGGGCGGCCGAGGACGGGACGGGGGCGGGACCGGTGGACACACGGACCCTCCGCCGCTGGTGGCTGACCCGGCGCCTGCACATCGACCTCCTGCGGGTGTGCAGCGCATTCGGCGCGCGAGGCTGAGCCACTCCGGACAGCGACGGGCGACCGGGACCGCGCGCACCGCGCCGCCCGGAACACCGCCCTGCTCAGGCCCCTTCCGCGCGCCCGCCCCAGGAGAGTCATGTCGTACACCGTCCTGCCCCGCACCGGTCCGGCCCCCGCCCTCCGCGGCCGCATCGGGACCGGTTTCTCCCCCGTCCCGCACCGCTACCACCTCTACCTCGCCGCCGGCTGTCCCCGCTCCCGGCAGGTGATCGGGGCCCTCGCCCTGCTGGGCATCGAGGACGCGGTCGGCGCCACCGTGCTCGACTCCACCGTCCTCGACTCCACCGTCCTCGGCGACGACACCGAAGCGCCCGGGCACACCGAGCTGCGCCTGGCGTACGAGGCGGCCGGCCACCACTTCGACGGCGCCCTGACCGTCCCCGCCCTCGTCGACACGTGGAGCGGCCGCGTGGTCTCCGACCACACGCCCGACATCCTCGACGACCTCCGTTTCCTGGCCGCGCACCCGGCCTTCCGCACGGGTTCCTGAGGGGGGTCCGCGGGGGCTCCCACCGGGTCCGCAGGACCCCGGCGGACCCCCGCGCAACGAATCTCCGCGCAGGTGGTGGAACACGCAACGAATCGATGCGCGCAGCGCAACGGTCACGGCTTGTCCGGGTCGAACGCGCGAACGTACCGTCTAAGGACCCCACCCCTCCTGCCACAGAGGTAGTCCATGCCCCCGCTGCGCACCGCCCTCCTCCAGAGCTCCGGACGGCTCGGCGACACCGCCGAGAACCTCAAGGCGCTCGACGAGGCCGCGGCGCGCGCCGCACAGGGCGGGGCCGGACTCCTCGTGACGTCGGAGATGTTCCTGACCGGCTACGCCCTCGAGGTCGAGGACATCGCCGGTCTCGCCGAGCCGGCCGACGGCGAGTCCGCCCACGTCATCGGCGGCATCGCCCGCCGCCACGGCATCGCCGTCCTGTACGGCTACCCCGAGCGGGACGGCGACACCGTCTACAACGCGGCGCAGCTCGTCGGCCCGGACGGCGTCCGGCTCGCGAACTACCGCAAGACCCACCTCTTCGGCTGCTTCGAGCAGGAGGCCTTCACCCCCGGCGACACCCCCGTCGTCCAGGCGGACCTGAACGGCCTCCGCATCGGCATCATGATCTGCTACGACGTGGAGTTCCCCGAGAACGTCCGGGCGCACGCGCTCGCCGGCACCGACTTCCTCCTGGTGCCGACCGCGCAGATGCACCCGTTCCAGTTCGTGGCCGAACAGCTCGTCCCCGTACGGGCCTTCGAGAACCAGATGTACATCGCGTACGTCAACCGCACCGGCCCGGAAGGCGAGTTCGAGTTCGTCGGACTCAGCTGCCTGGCGAGCCCCGACGGGGTCACCCGCACCCGGGCCGGCCGCGGCGAGGAGCTGGTGTTCGGCGAGGCCGATCCCGAGCTGCTGGCCGCCTCGCGCGAGAACAATCCGTACCTGCGCGACCGGCGCCCCGGGCTCTACGCCTCCCTCGTCTAAGACCTCCCTCTTCCCCCAGTCCCGCCGCAAGGCCGCAAGGAGACGTAGCCCCATGACGTCCACGGTGCCCACCACCGCCGTCCCGCACAGCGACGGACAGCCGCCGATCACCATGTTCGGCCCGGACTTCCCGTACGCGTACGACGATTTCCTCGCCCACCCGGCGGGCCTGGGCCAGATACCGGCGACCGAGCACGGCACCGAGGTCGCCGTCATCGGCGGTGGTCTGTCCGGCATCATCTCGGCCTACGAGCTGATGAAGATGGGCCTCAAGCCCGTCGTCTACGAGGCCGACCAGATCGGCGGCCGGCTGCGCACCGTCGGCTTCGAGGGCGCCGGCACCGAGGAGCTGACCGCGGAGATGGGCGCCATGCGCTTCCCGCCGTCCTCCACCGCCCTCCAGCACTACATCGACCTCGTCGGCCTGGTCACGGAGCCCTTCCCGAACCCGCTCGCCGAGGCGACCCCCTCGACGGTCGTCGACCTCAAGGGCGAGACCCACTACGCCGAGACCATCGCCGACCTCCCGCAGGTCTACCGCGACGTGTCGGCCGCGTGGAACGCCTGCCTGGACGAGGGCGCCGACTTCTCCGACATGAACACCGCGATGCGCGAGCGGGACGTCCCGCGCATCCGTGAGATCTGGGCGAAGCTCGTCGAGAAGCTCGACGACGAGACCTTCTACGGCTTCCTCTGCAAGTCCGAGGCCTTCCAGTCCTTCCGCAAGCGCGAGATCTTCGGCCAGGTCGGCTTCGGCACGGGCGGCTGGGACACCGACTTCCCGAACTCCATCCTGGAGATCCTGCGCGTCGTCTACACCGAGGCCGACGACCACCACCGCGGCATCGTGGGCGGCTCGCAGCAGCTCCCGCTGCGCCTGTGGGAGCGCGAGCCCGAGAAGATCATCCACTGGGCCCAGGGCACCTCGCTGTCCTCCCTGCACGAGGGAACCCCGCGCCCGGCGGTGACCCGCCTGCACCGTACGGCGGGCAACCGCATCACGGTCACCGACGCGTCCGGCGACATCCGCACGTACCGCGCCGCGATCTTCACCGCGCAGTCCTGGATGCTCCTCTCCAAGATCGCGTGCGACGACACGCTGTTCCCGATCGACCACTGGACGGCGATCGAGCGCACCCACTACATGGAGAGCTCGAAGCTGTTCATCCCCGTCGACCGGCCGTTCTGGCTGGACAAGGACGAGGAGACCGGCCGCGACGTCATGTCGATGACGCTCACCGACCGGATGACCCGCGGCACGTACCTGCTGGACAACGGCCCGGACAAGCCCGCCGTCATCTGCCTCTCGTACACCTGGTGCGACGACAGCCTGAAGTGGCTGCCGCTGTCCGCGAACGAGCGGATGGAGGTCATGCTGAAGTCCCTCGGCGAGATCTACCCGAAGGTCGACATCCGCCGCCACATCATCGGCAACCCGGTGACCGTGTCCTGGGAGAACGAGCCCTACTTCATGGGCGCGTTCAAGGCCAACCTCCCGGGCCACTACCGCTACCAGCGCCGTCTGTTCACCCACTTCATGCAGGACCGCCTCCCCGAGGACAAGCGCGGCATCTTCCTCGCGGGCGACGACATCTCGTGGACGGCCGGCTGGGCCGAGGGCGCCGTCCAGACCGCCCTGAACGCGGTCTGGGGCGTCATGCACCACCTGGGCGGCTCGACCGACTCCACCAACCCGGGCCCGGGCGACGTCTACGACGACATCGCCCCGGTCGAACTCCCGGAGGACTGACCTCCCGGAGGACCGGCCTCCCCCCCGAGTCCGTCGGTGCCACCCCCACCCGGACCCCGTGACCACGGGCCGCCCCCGCGCGAACATCGCGGCGGCGGCCCGTTCTCATGCCCCGGCTCGTCTCCCGCTGACACCGCGCGTGGCCGCCCACACGCGCTAAAGCGGGTGCGGGGCGCGCCCGGGATTGGCAGGGTGGGGGCATGAACGCCCCGTCCGACCAGGCCCGAACCGCCCACTGGATCACCACGGCCGTCGAGGCGCGCCTGCTGCGCGGTGCCCTCGACGTGGAACGCACGGCGCACGGCGTGCTCCCGCACCGGCTGCCCGCCCGCGCGCGCGAGCAGTTCCCCGACGCGGAACTGGCCACGGTCGAGGCCCAGCCCTCCGGGGTACGGCTGGCCTTCCGGACCCGGGCCACCGCCGTCGAGCTGGACGCGCTCCCCACGAAGACGGTCTACCAGGGCGTCCCGTCCCGCCCGGACGGCGTGTACGAGCTGCTCGTCGACGGCCGCCCGGCCGGCCGGGGCAGCGTGCCGGGCGGCAACGTCCGCGTCGTCGACATGGCCACCGGGTCGGCGGTCCTCCGCCCCGGTCCGCCCGGCACCGTCCGGTTCACCGGGCTCCCCGACGGGATGAAGGACGTCGAGATCTGGCTGCCGCATACGGAGGTCACCGAGCTCATCGCCCTGCGCACCGACGCCCCGGTCGAGGACCTCCCGGACCGCGGCCGCAAGGTCTGGCTGCACCACGGCAGTTCCATCAGCCACGGCTCCTTCGCCGCCGACCCGACCGGCACCTGGCCGGCGCTCGCGGCAGCCCTGGGCGGCGTGGAGCTGGTCAACCTGGGCTTCGGCGGCAACGCCCTGCTCGACCCGTTCACGGCGCGCGCCGTCCGGGACACTCCCGCGGACCTGATCAGCCTCAAGATCGGCATCAATCTCGTCAACCGCGACCTGATGCGCCTGCGTGCCTTCGTCCCGGCCGTCCACGGATTCCTCGACACCGTCCGCGAGGGGCACCCGAACACCCCGCTGCTGGTCGTCTCTCCCGTCCTGTGCCCCATCCACGAGGACACCCCGGGCCCCACCGCGCCGGACTTCGAGGGCGGGGAGCTGCGCTTCAAGGCCCTCGGCGACCCCGCGGACCGGGTCACCGGGCGGCTGACGCTCGGTGTCGTCCGGGACGCGCTCGCCCGCATCACCGCGCAGCGGGCGGCGGACGACCCGAACCTGCACCACCTCGACGGCCGCGCCCTCTACGGCGAAGAGGACTTCGCCGAACTGCCGCTGCCCGACCGGCTCCACCCGGACCCGGCCGGCCACCGCCGCATCGGCGAGCGCTTCGCGGAGCTCGCCTTCGGCGACCGCGGTCCGTTCGCCGTCACAGGCGGCTGAGCCGGCCCGGGGTCAGCAGGCAGCGGCCGACCAGGCCGACGCCCGCGTCGAGCGACTCCCGGAACTCCTCGGCCAGGTCGGGGGAGCGGCGCAGCGTCCACAGCAGCCGGGCCGCCGCCCAGGCGCCCGCGCGGGCGCGCTCCAGGCTCCACGAGCCCACCAGGTGGGTCAGCGGATCGGCGATCTCCAGGAGGTCCGGGCCCGGCATCAGCTCCTCCCGGATGTGCTCCTCCAGGGCGACCAGGGTGTCGCCGACCCGGTCGAAATCGCCTTCGAGGGCGGCCGGTTCGCAGTCCAGGGAGCGGCAGGTGGACACCACCGCCACCGCCAGGTCATGGCCGATGTGCGCGTTGATCCCGGCCAGCGCGTGCTGGAGCGGCCGGATCCCGGGGTGGCGCCGGTACTGGAGCAGGGGCCGCCAGCAGGCCGGAGCCCGGTCCGCCTCCACCGCCGCCAGGTACCGCTCCGCGAACCGCACGCTGAGGGTCTGGGCCCGCCGCGGCGCCGGGAAGCCGCCGTGTTCGATCCGCCGGTGCAGGGTCTCCGTCACTGTCAGGTAGACCCGGTTGAAGACGGCGACACCGTCCTGCGGCGGCAGCCGTTCGTCCAGGGCGCGCATCCGCGCCAGCACCGCTTCCATGGGAGGCAGAGTCGCAGGCGCCGCGCCGGATCCGGGGAACTTGGCCGTACGCTTCGCCGGTTCGGGCGAAACCCCGTCAACGCGGCGTGTCCGGGCCGTCCTGATCATCGTAGGTGGAGGTGCCCTCGTCGAGCAGGGGCTCCTGCTCCTTCATGTGCGCAGGGGCGAAGTACCGCAGGGTGTGGTAGCCGGTGATCACCACGATCGTGCCCAGCGCGATGCCGCCGAGCTCGAAGCTGTCGGTGATCTGCAGCTCGACCCCGCCGATGCCGATGATGATGCCCGCCGCGGCCGGCACCAGGTTCAGGGGGTTGCGCAGATCCACCCGGCCGTTGATCCAGATCTGGGCGCCGAGCAGACCGATCATGCCGTACAGGATGACGGTGATGCCGCCCAGCACCCCGCCCGGGATCGCGGCGACGATCGCCCCGAACTTGGGGCACAGGCCGAAGAGCAGAGCGAAGCCGGCCGCCGCCCAGTACGCCGCCGTGGAGTAGACCCGGGTGGCGGCCATGACGCCGATGTTCTCGGAGTACGTCGTGTTCGGCGGCCCGCCGACCGCCGTGGACAGCATGGACGCGGCGCCGTCGGCCGCGATGGCGGTGCCGAGCTTGTCGTCCAGCGGGTCGCCGGTCATCTCGCCGACGGCCTTGATGTGACCGGCGTTCTCGGCGATCAGCGCGATCACAACGGGCAGGGCGATCAGGATCGCCGACCATTCGAACTGCGGCGCGTGGAAGGTCGGCAGCCCGATCCAGTCGGCCTTGCCGACCCCGGAGAGGTCGAGGCGCCAGTGGTCCACGGCCTCGGCCCCGCCCACCGTGGAGTGGATCTTGCCGAAGATCCGGTCGAGGATCCAGGAGAGCCCGTACCCGAAGACCAGGCCCAGGAAGATCGCGATCCGCGACCAGAAACCGCGCAGACAGACCACGGCCAGACCCGTGAACAGCATCACCAGCAGCGCCGTCCACTGGTCCTGCGGCCAGTACGTCGAAGCCGTCACCGGCGCCAGGTTGAAGCCGATCAGCATCACGACCGCGCCCGTCACCACCGGCGGCATCGCCACGTGGATGATCCGGGCGCCGAACCACTGCACGGCGAGCCCGGCCAGGAACAGCGCCACGCCGACGACGAAGACGGCGCCGGTGACGACCGCGCTGTCCCCGCCGGAGGCCCGGATCGCCGCCGCGACACCGACGAAGGACAGCGAACAGCCCAGATAGGACGGGACCCGGCCGCGCGTCGCGAGGAGGAAGATCACCGTCGCGACACCGGACATCATGATGGCCAGGTTCGGGTCCAGGCCCATCAGCACCGGCGCGACGAAACTCGCGCCGAACATGGCGACGACGTGCTGGGCGCCGAGCCCCGCGGTCCGCGGCCACGAAAGCCGCTCGTCCGGCCGTACCACCGCGCCGGGGGCGGGGGTCCGCCCGTCACCGTGCAGGGTCCAGCGCACGCCGAGGCCCATGTCCACCACTTCCGTTCCGCCGCTGATCAAGCATCAAGGCCGCGAGGGCCCCGGACATATTACGGGCGGATACCGGCGGTTTCGTCCCGATCGGCCGCGGAGGCCCCGGGCGCGGCCGGCTTCTGCCGCAGTACGGCGGCCCCCACGACCAGCGCGAAGGCCAGCAGGGTGACCAGACCGAAGGAGACCACGAGCGAGGTCGCGTCCGCCACCGCACCGATCGCCGACGGGGCGATCAGTCCCGATGTGTACGTGATCGTCGCGACGCCCGCGATGGCCTGCGCCGGGGCCGGACCGCTGCGCGCCGCCGCCGCGAAGGCCAGCGGCACCACCACCGCGATGCCGAGCCCGATCAGTCCGAAGCCGGCCAGGGCCGCCCCGGGATGGCGGACCGTCACGACGAGCAGCCCGCCGACGGTGGCCAGCACGCCGCCGGCCCGCACGGTGCGCACCGCCCCGAACCGGTCCACCACCCGGTCCCCGGCGAGCCGGGCGACGGCCATGGTGAGCGCGAAGGCGGTGGTGGAGGCCGCCGCGAGGCCGGCGTCCGTGTGCAGGACGTCCCGCAGGTAGACCGCCGACCAGTCCAGACTCGCGCCCTCCGCGAAGACCGCGCAGAAGCCGATGGCCCCGATGAGCAGCGCGGACCTCGGCGGCAGCGCGAAGTGCGGCGGCGCCTGCGCCTCCTGGTCGCTCCTCAGGTCCAGCACCCCGCGTACGGCGACCAGCCCGGCCGCGGTGAGGGCCAGCGCGGCGATCAGGTGGTGCAGCCGGGCGTCGGCCCCCGCGTGCGCGGCGACCGTACCGGCGGCCGAACCGAGCAGCGCGCCCGTGCTCCACATGCCGTGCAGCGAGGACATGATCGAGCGGCCCAGCCGGTTCTCGGTCTCCACGCCCAGCGCGTTCATCGCCACGTCCGACATGCCGGAGGTGGCTCCGTACACGAAGAGCGCGAAGCAGAGGGTGGGCAGGTTCGGGGCCAGGCTCGGGAGGATCAGGGACAAGGTCCACAGCGCCAGCAGCGCGCGCAGTGCGGCCCGGGCACCGAAACGGTGGTTGATCCGCCCCGCCAGCGGCATCGCGAGCGCCGCGCCCAGGGCGGGGAAGGCGAGGGCCAGGCCCAGGGTGCCCGCGCTGAGCTGGGCGTGGTCCTGGATCCAGGGGATACGGGTGGCGAAGGAGCCGGTGACGGCGCCATGGGCGCAGAAGACGGCGGCGATCGCGAAACGGGCATGGCGCAGGCGCGCCGGGCTGAGGTCGGGTTCCCCGGTCATGAGCACTAAACTATCAGGGACCCTACCTGATAGTTAATGGCTTCGACTCCCTAGGATGGGCACCGTGACCCCAGCCCTCACTCCGGTACCGTCCCCCGCCTCACCGAGCACGGCGCGCGCCATCAACGACCGCCTGGCCCTGCAACTCCTCCAGGAGGCCGGACCGCTGACGGCCACCCAGCTCAAGACCATGACCGGCCTCTCCCGCCCGTCGGTCGCCGACCTCGTGGACCGGCTCACCGAAGCCGGGCTGATCGAAGTCGTCGGGGAGTCCGGCGAACAGCGCCGCGGCCCCAACGCCAAGCTGTACGGAATCGTCGCCCGCCGCGCCCACCTCGCCGCCCTTGACGTGCGGACGGACAGCGTCACCGCCGTGGTCACCGACCTCCTCGGCCAGCCCCTGGCCGAGGCCGCCCTGCCCGTCGGCGCCCCCGAGGACGCGGTCGCGGCCCTGCTGCGCACCGCCCGGGAGGCCGGGGCCGGCGCACTGCACACCGTCGTCATCGGCGCCCCCGGCCTGGTCGCCCCCGCCACCGGCGAACTCCGCGACACCAACGGCCTGCCGGCCTGGCACCGGGACCTGGTGGCGGCGCTGCAGCGGAGCCTGACCGCCGTGGTGGCCGTCGAGAACGAGACCAACCTGGCCGCCCTCGCCGAACAGCGCCTGGGCGTGGCCCGCGACCTGGACTCCTTCGTGCTCCTGTGGCTCGGCGCCGGAGTGGGCGCCGCCGTCGTCCTGGACGGGCGGCTGCGCCGGGGCGCCTCCGGCGGGGCGGGCGAGATCGGCTTCCTCCCCGTCCCCGGCACCGGCGGCCTGCCCTCGGCCACCGACTGCGGGGGCGGGTTCCACGCCCTGGCGGGCCGGGACGCCGTGACGGCGCTGGCGCGCGAGCACGGCTTCGCGGGTCCGGGGGAGGAAGCCGTGGCAGGAGCCGCGGGGGAGGCCTTCCTCGAAGCCCTGGCCGAACGCCTGGCGCTGGGCGCGGCGGCGGTCGCCGCGGTCCTGGACCCGGGATGCGTGGTCCTGGCGGGCGAACTGGGCCTCGCTGGCGGCCCCGGCCTCGCGGCCCGGGTGGCCCACCGGCTGACCACGCTGACCCCGGTCCCCACCGAGGTCCGGGCCACCACCCTGGGCGGCCCGGCGGTGCTGGCGGGGGCACGGCTGGCCGCGCGCGAGGCGGCGCAGGAGGTGCTGTTCGGGGGATCCGGCTGACGGGTCCGGCTGACGGCTCCTCAGCGCCCTGCGGCCTGGGGGGTGTCCTACCGCTCCCGCGCGGCCAGGAACTCCGCGAACGTGACCCGGCCCGCCGCGTGGGAGGGCGTCAGGTTGCCGCCGCGGCGGAAGCCCGCGTACGCCTTGCCCCACAGCGGCAGCGGGACCACCCGGCGGCGGCGTCCCGTCGCCGAGAGGTAGGCGCGGCCCAGCTCCGGCAGGGTGCGGATCTCGGGGCCGCCCATGTCCGGGACGCGGCCCGACGGGGCCGGGACGGCCAGTTCCGCCAGGCGGTCCGCCACCTCCGTGGCGGCGATCGGCTGCACCCGGACCCCGTTCGGCAGCGGCATGACCGGCAGCTTCGCCGCCATGGCCACCACCTGTTCCACCAGGTCGTGGAACTGGGTCGTGCGCAGGATCGTCACGCCCAGCCCGGACTCCTCCAGCAGCCGCTCGACCTTCAGCTTCATCTCGTAGTAGCCGAAGGGGACCACGTCCACGCCGACGATCGAGATGTAGACGATGTTCGTGATGGTCCCCGCCCGCCGGGCCGCCTCGATCAGGTGCCCGGCGGCCACGTCGTCGCCCTTGCCCTGGGCCCGCGTGTTGCTCGCGCAGTGCACGACGACCTCCGCGCCCGTCATGGCCGCGGCCAGCCCGCTGCCGTCCCGCAGGTCGACCGGGTGGTCCGGGGAGTGCCGGCTCAGCACGCGGACCTCGTGGCCGGCGTCCCGGAGCCGGGTGACGACGAGCGAGCCGAGGGTGCCGGTGCCTCCGGTGACGAGGATGGTGCTCATGGGGTCCTGCCCTTCGCTGGAAACGTTGCCTTCACCAGCAGAGACCGGACAGCCCTCGGAAACGTGACAGCTGCCGCTGGAGGAATCCAGCTTCGCCGGACCGGCCACCGTCCGCATGCCGAAGGCCACGCGTGAGGACCCGGTGGCCGCCGGGCCACCGGGTCCTCACGTCCTCACCTCACCCGTCGGGTGTCATCAGCAGGCGCCCTGGTCCTTCCAGACGCCCCACTCGCCCGTGGTGCCGGGCTCCTCGTTCTGCGTCCACCACTGTGCTTTCCAGGTGTGGCCCTTGTGGGAGACGAGGTTGCCACTGTTGTAGATCTGACCTGCCACGTACGCCGGGCTGGTGCACGTGCCGCCCGTCGGGGGCGTGGTGGTCGGGGGCGGCGTGGTCGGCGGAGCCGTGGTGGGCGGGGGAGTGGTCGGCGGCGTGGTGCTGCCCGGCTGCACCACCGTGACGCCGCGCGCCAGGTCCCCGGCGAGCGCGTACGTCGTGCCGGAGACGGTCACCGTCCAGTTGGAGGGCGTGGAGACCGGCAGGTAGTAGTTGAACGCCAGGTCGACCGAGGTGCCCGGGGCCAGCGTCTGCCAGGCCGGGAGCTTCAGCGACACCCGGTGGAAGTCGCCTTTCAGACCGCCGGCGTTGCTGCCGGTGTGGCCGCTGCTGATCACCGTCGTACCGAAGCCGGACTGGTCGGAGGCGTTGTTCGGGGCCGAGGTCGCGTAGTCGAACCGGAACTCGGTGCCACCCGGCAGCGTCGTCTGCGTGTTGTTGGTGATCTTGATCTTCGGGGTGATCGGGTAGTTGGAGTCGCCCAGCTTGAACTCGGTGAACTCCGTCTTGATGTCCACGGCCTGCGTCGGCAGCGCGGTGTTGGACTTCTTCGCGCCGTACGGGGCGGCCGCCTTGAACTTGTCGTACATCAGCGAGGTGAGCGTGGAGCCCGTCTCGTACTGGCCCTTCGCGGCGTTCCAGGCGTAGTCGCCGGCCATCTCCCAGACCATGGTGCCGCCGATGCCGCGGTCCACCACGTAGTCGGCCTTGGCCGCCACCGACTGCTCGTCCTCGGTGGACAGGAAGACCTTCTTCTGCGCGTTCCACAGCCACGGCGCGACCAGCGTCGCGTCGTACTTGCGGGCGTAGGTGCCGGTCAGCGTGGTGTTCGCGGGGAAGCCGTACGAGGTGACGTAGTCGCCGACGATCCCCTTCTCCAGGTTCTTCGCGTGCCACATCGGGTTGGAACCGGCCGGCGCCTCGACGCCGTTGGTGTCCTTGTCGTGCCACAGGTTGTCGATGCCGACCGCGCCGTCACCGCACTTGGTCAGGCCCGCGCCCGCCGGGCACGTGGTCGCCGGAGCCTTGCCCCACAGGCCGTCGGTGCCGCCCTGCACGTTCTTGTGGCCGCGGGTGTAGTACGGCAGACCGATGTTGATGCGGCCGGCCGGCATGGAGCCGCGGAAGTAGTGGTACGCCCAGTCGGTGTTGAGGTAGCCGATGCCGCCGTACTGGGAGCTGCCGTAGACGTTCGCCGCGGCCAGCTCGGCGTCCTTGCCGTCGTCGAAGAGCGAGGCGTTCGGTCCGACGAACTCGTTCCAGGCCCCGTGCAGGTCGTAGGACATGATGTTGACGTAGTCCAGATACTTCTGCATCTGGAAGGTCTCCATGCCGCGCAGCAGGTAGCCGGAGGAGGGCGCGGCGACGGTGAGCAGGTAGTGCTTGCCGTCGGCGGCGCCGGCCCGGTCGAGCTTCTCGCGCAGGCTCTTCATCAGGGCGTCGTAGCCCTTGACGAGGCCGGCCCGGCGGGCGTTGGAGAGCTGCCAGTCCAGCGGGTTGCCCGCGTCCTTCATGGTCGTCGGGTACTCGTAGTCGATGTCGACGCCGTTGAACCCGTACGTGCGGATGAACTCGACCGAGGAGTCCGCGAACGTGTCGATGCCGGCCTGGTTGACCGAGCCGTCGGCGTTGGTGGCCATCGAGTAGAAGCCGCCGGAGGCCACGCGGTTGCCGTCGTCCCCGAAGTAGCCTCCGGTCTCGGCCCAGCCGCCGACCGAGATCAGCGTCTTGACGTTCGGGTACTGCTTCTTGAACTTCGTCAGCTGGTTGAAGTGGCCCTTGTACGGGAGGGCCGGGTCCATCTCGGCACCCGCGACGCCCGGCCAGGTCATTCCGGTGGCGGCGTTGTTCGCGTTGTCCGCGCCGACCGAGATCTTGTTGTCGCCGCCCACGTGCGCGAAGGCGTAGTTCAGGTGGGTGACCTTGGACCACGGGATGTTGTTGGCGAGGTAGGCGGGGGTGCCGTCCTTGCCGGTGCGCCAGCCGGTGAAGTATCCGATGACGCGGCGCTGGTGGTCGGCGCCCATCTTCTCGCGGCCTTCGGTGTCGTACACCGAGCAGTACGGGACGTCGACACCGGCCGTCTTGTACAGCCCGTCGGGGCGACAGCTCTCGTTGTCGGCGGCGTGCGAGACGCCCGTCGAGAGCCCGGCCACCAGCAGTCCGGCGATTGCGGCGCCGGATGCCAGGAGCATCGCTCTCGTACGTGTGGGGGACAGCATGGTGCCTCCTGGGGAGGGGAGGATGGCGTGACACAACAGGGCAACAACAGGGCAACAACAGGCAGAGAGGTAGCGCTGGTTGGCCCGTGACGTGCACATCGGACGGGCTGCTCCCGGGAAGATGAAGGGAACGTTAAGAGGACTAGACCAACCCGTCAATAGGTCTGGACCAAAGCCCGGCCGGGAGTCCGGACGGGGGCACGCGTGGCGTGCGGGTGGGGGTGCGGGTGGCGCAATACGTTCGCTCAAGAACGGCTGTCTTGTGACCCAGGCCACAGCGCTTCCCCCGCATGGCCGCCGATCACCCGTGGCAGACTGGCTTCAGTACCAGTAGCAGCGCACTCCGGGGTCGGTGTAATTCCGAACCGGCGGTTATAGTCCGCGACCCGTCCGCAGCCAGCGGCCGGTTGACCAGGTGAGATTCCTGGACCGACGGTTAAAGTCCGGATGGGAGGCAGTGCGCGGCGGGCCAGTGACCGGTACGCCGCCGTCGGCGGTTCATCGGCATATCCCTGTGGATATGTCTGATCGGACCGTTTTTCCGGCCTCGGCGTCCCCGTGTGAGCTGTTCCGCTTCATCTGTCGTATCCCGACAGGCCCCGGAGTCCGTGCCCGATGAGGCAGGAGGACCCGGTGGCGACACACGCCGCGCACGCAGCACCCGACGCGGACATCCGTGCCATGCGCCGAGCCATCGAGCTCGCCGCGCGCGGACTCGGCTCCACCAGCCCCAACCCGGTCGTCGGCTGCGTCATCACCGACCCCGCGGGCACCGTCGTCGGCGAAGGCTGGCACGAGCGGGCCGGCGGCCCGCACGCCGAGGTCCACGCCCTCCGCGCGGCAGGCGAAGCCGCGCGGGGCGGCACCGCGTACGTCACCCTCGAACCCTGCAACCACACCGGCCGTACGGGCCCCTGCGCCCGCGCCCTCGTCGAGGCCGGGATCATCCGCGTGGTCTACGCCGTCCCCGACCCGAACCCGCAGGCCAGCGGCGGCGCCGCCACCCTGCGCGGCGCCGGGGTCGACACCTCGGCCGGGCTGCTGGAGGAGGAGGCCGCGGCGGGCAACGCCGCCTGGCTGACCTCCGTACGCCTCGGGCGGCCGCACGTCACCTGGAAGTACGCCGCCACCCTCGACGGACGCAGCGCCGCCGCCGACGGCAGCAGCCGCTGGATCACCTCCGCCGAGTCCCGTGCCGACGTCCACCGGCTGCGCGCCGAGAGCGACGCCGTCCTGGTGGGCGGCGGCACCCTGCGCGCCGACGACCCGCACCTCGCCGTACGCGGCGTCGCAGGCGCGACGCAACCGCTGCGGATCGCCCTCGACACCCGGGCCACGGTCCGGCCGACCGCCCGCATCCTCGACGACGCCGCGCCCACCCTGCTCGTCGTCGGCGAGGACGCCGACACGCGGCACCTGCCCGGCGTCGAGCTGCTCCGGCTGCCCCTGCGTGACGGCCGCATCGGCGTGCACGACCTGCTCGCCCACCTGAACCCGCTCGGCGTGCGTTCGGTCCTGCTGGAAGGCGGGCCCACCCTGGCCGGAGCCTTCCTCGAAGGCGGAGCCGTCGACCGCGTCATCGGCTACCTCGCCCCGGCCCTGCTCGGCGCGGGCCCCGCGGCCCTCGCCGACGCCGGAATCAAGAACATCTCCGGTGCGTTGCGCCTCGACATCACCGAGGCCGTCCGCGTCGGCCCTGATCTGCGCATCACCGCGGTCCCCGCCGCCACCGTCCCCGTCCCCGCCACCGCCACCAAGGAGCACTGAGTGTTCACCGGAATCGTCGAAGAACTGGGCGAGGTCACCGCCGTCGAGCAGCTCTCGGAGGCCTCCCGCTTCCGCCTGCGCGGCCCCCTCGTCACCGACGGCGCCAAGCACGGCGACTCCATCGCCGTCAACGGCGTCTGCCTGACCGTCGTGGACACCGCCGACGGCGAGTTCACCGCCGACGTCATGCAGGAGACCCTGAACCGCTCCAGCCTCGGCGCGCTGACCAAGGGTTCCCGGGTCAACCTGGAGCGTCCGATGGCGCTCGGCGGACGGCTCGGCGGCCACCTGGTCCAGGGGCACGTGGACGGCACCGGAACGATCCTCTCCCGCACCCCGTCGGAGCACTGGGAGATCGTCAGGATCGCCCTCCCGGAGCACCTCTCGCGGTACGTCGTCGAGAAGGGCTCCATCACGGTCGACGGCGTCAGCCTGACCGTGGTCGAGGCCGCCGCCGACTGGTTCACCATCAGCCTCATCCCCACGACCCTCGCGCTGACCACGCTCGGCATCAAGCAGAGCGGCGACCCGGTCAACCTGGAGGTCGACGTCCTCGCCAAGTACGTCGAACGCCTGCTGGCCGCCGGCGTGAACCCGCTGCACGCGACGGGAGACGACCAGTGAGCGCCCTGACCTGGCTCAACACGGAGGCGTTCGCCGTCTTCGGGCAGAAGGTCATCTGGTCCGACATGATCGGCAACCTGATGGGCCTGGCCGCCCTCGCCCTCGGCTGGCGCCGCTCCATATGGACCTGGCCCGCCCAGCTCCTCTCCGGCCTGATCCTCATCGCCGCCTACGCCTCGGCCCACCTCTCCGGCGGCGTCGGCAAGCAGCTGCTGGTCATCGGCGTGGCCGTATGGGGCTGGCGCGCCTGGCAGCGCGGCAAGCAGCAGGCCCAGGACGGCTCCATCGCCGTGCGCACCGCCACCTGGAAGGAGCGCGGCCTGCTCCTCGCCGGAGCGGCGCTGGGCACCCTCGCCGTCGGCGGCCTCTTCACGCTCTTCCCGCACCTGTCCTGGAGCCCGTGGGCGGACGCGTACATCTTCGTCGGCACCATCGTCGCGATGGTCGCCCAGGCCCGCGGCCTCGTCGAGTTCTGGTTCGCCTGGCTCCTCGTCGACCTGGTCGGCGTACCCCTCGCCTTCAACAACGGCCTGGCCTTCTCCGGCCTCGTCTACGTCGTGTACTTCGCCCTCGTGCTGTGGGGCGCCTACGACTGGTACCAGCGCTCGCGCACCACCACCGCCCCGGCCCTGGAAGGAGCAACGGCATGACCACCCTCAAGCCCGTGCCCGACATCCCCGAAGAGACCTTCCGCCTCGACCCCGTCGAGCAGGCCATCCGCGACATCGCGGCGGGCCGCCCGATCGTCGTCGTCGACGACGAGGACCGCGAGAACGAGGGCGACCTCGTCATCGCCGCCGAGAAGGCCACCCCCGAGATCATCGCCTTCATGATGAGCGAGTGCCGCGGCCTGATCTGCGCCCCCATGGAGGGCCCCGAGCTGGACCGGCTCGAACTCCCCCAGATGGTCCAGCACAACACCGAGTCGATGCAGACGGCCTTCACCGTCTCCGTCGACGCGAGCGCCGCCCACGGCGTCACCACCGGCATCTCGGCCGCCGACCGCGCCACCACCCTGCGGCTGCTCGCGGGCGGGGTGTCCCAGCCCGCCGACTTCGTCCGCCCCGGCCACGTCTTCCCGCTGCGCGCCAAGCCCGGCGGCGTCCTGGTCCGCAACGGCCACACCGAGGCCGCCGTCGACCTCGCCCGCCTCGCGGGTCTGCGCCCGGTCGGCGCCATCGTCGAGATCGCCGGCGAGGACGGCGTCATGCTGCGCCTGCCGGAGCTGATCCCCTTCGCCCGCAAGCACGGCCTGACGATCATCTCCATCGAGGACCTGATCGCCTACCGCCGCTCCGCCGAGCCGACCGTGCGCCGCGAGGCCGAGGTCAGCCTGCCGACCGCCTTCGGCGACTTCACGGCGTACGGCTACCGCTCCACCGTCGACGGGGTCGAGCACGTCGCCCTCGTCCACGGCGAGATCGGCCCGGGCGGCGCGTCCGAGGACATCCTGGTCCGGATGCACTCCGAGTGCCTGACCGGCGACATCTTCGCCTCGCAGCGCTGCGACTGCGGCCCCCAGCTGCACGCCTCCATGGAGCGGATCAAGGCCGAGGGCCGCGGAGTCGTCGTCTACCTGCGCGGCCACGAGGGCCGCGGCATCGGGCTGCTGTCCAAGCTGCGCGCGTACGAACTCCAGGAGCGCGGCCGCGACACCCTCGACGCCAACCTGGAGCTCGGCCTGCCCGCCGACGCCCGCGACTACGGAGCCGGCGCGCAGATCCTCGCCGACCTCGGCGTCCGCAGCGTCCGGCTGCTGACCAACAACCCCGACAAGTCCGCCGCCCTCGTACGGCACGGCATCGCGGTCACCGGCCGGGAGTCGATGCCCGTGGAGGCCGGCGAGCACAACCTGCGGTACCTGCGCACCAAGCGGGACCGGATGGGCCACGACCTGCCCTGGCTGGACGAGGCCGTGACCACGTCCGCCTGCGGCAACCAGTAAGAACGCACACCCCCCGTACATCCACGAACCACCGAGGAGCAGAGCTGTGAGCGGCAAGGGCGCACCCGAACTGAGCGTGAAGAACTGCGGAGACCTCCGAGTCGCCGTGATCGCGGCCCAGTGGCACGAGAAGGTCATGGACGGACTGGTCGACGGCGCCCTGCGGGCCCTGCACGAGCTGGGCATCGACGAGCCCACCGTGCTGCGCGTCCCCGGCAGCTTCGAGCTCCCCGTGGTGGCGAAGGTACTCGCCGGTCGCGGTTACGATGCCATCGTCGCCCTCGGTGTGGTCATCCGCGGCGGCACCCCGCACTTCGACTACGTCTGCCAGGGCGTCACCCAGGGCCTGGTGCAGGTGTCGATCGACACCGGAGTCCCCGTCGGCTTCGGTGTACTGACCTGCGACAACGACGAGCAGGCGCTGGACCGCGCCGGGCTCGAAGGGTCGAATGAGGACAAGGGGCACGAAGCGGTCACCGCCGCCGTCTCCACCGCCATGACCCTGCGGACCGTAAGCGAACCCTGGCGCTGAGTGGCGTGGGGGAACCCCGTATTCTGAGGACCATCATGGCGAACAAACCCTCCAAGAGCTTCGAAGAGCTCTTCACCGAGCTCCAGCTCAAGGCCGCCAACGGCGACCCCAGCACCTCCCGTACCGCCGAGCTCGTCGGCAAGGGCGTCCATGCCATCGGCAAGAAGGTCGTCGAGGAGGCCGCCGAGGTCTGGATGGCCGCCGAGTACGAGGGCAAGGAAGCCGCCGCCGAGGAGATCTCCCAGCTGCTCTACCACGTCCAGGTGATGATGGTGGCGCGCGGGATCTCCCTCGACGACGTCTACGCCCACCTCTGAGCCCCGGCACGTACACCCCGCCCGTATTCACGCAAAACCCACGCATCAAAGGAAGTCCCATGCTGCGCATCGCCGTCCCCAACAAGGGTTCACTCTCCGGACCGGCGTCGGCGATGCTCCATGAGGCCGGCTACCGGATGCGCAAGGAGTCCAAGGAGCTCGTGGTCGTCGACCCCGAGAACGAGGTCGAGTTCTTCTACCTCCGCCCCAAGGACATCGCGATCTACGTCTCCTCGGGCAAGCTCGACATCGGCATCACCGGCCGCGACCTGCTGCTCGACTCCGGCGCCAGCGCCGAGGAGATCCTGCCGCTGAACTTCGGCCGGTCCACCTTCCGCTACGCCACCCTCCCCGGCACCGCGAAGGGCCCCGAGGACTTCCACGGGATGACCATCGCGACCTCGTACGAGGGAATCGTCGCCAAGCACCTCGCCGAGAAGGGCATCGACGCCTCCGTCGTCCACCTCGACGGCGCGGTCGAGACCGCCATCCAGCTCGGCGTCGCCCAGATCATCGCGGACGTCGTCGAGACCGGCACCAGCCTGCGCAACGCCGGCCTGGAGGTCATCGGCGAGCCGATCCTCACCTCCGAGGCCGTCGTCATCCGCGGCAACGGCACCGACGCCGACAACCCGCAGGCCCAGCAGTTCCTGCGCCGCCTCCAGGGCGTCCTGGTGGCCCGCAGCTACGTGATGATGGACTACGACTGCCGCGCCGAGCACCTGGAGCGCGCGGTCGCCCTCACCCCGGGCCTGGAGTCGCCGACCGTCTCCCCGCTGCACAACGAGGGCTGGGTCGCCGTCCGCGCCATGGTCCCGGCCAAGGAGGCCCAGCGGATCATGGACGACCTGTACGAGCTCGGCGCGCGCGCGATCCTCACCACCTCGATCCACGCCTGCCGGCTCTAGGCCGCGGCGGGCCGGCCCGGCCGGCCCACCGCTGCCCGACCCGCACGACAACCGCAGAAGGCATCCGAACGCATGACCGAGTCCGCCGCCCAGCCCGTACCGCCCGCCCTGCCGGTCACCTTTCGGCCGACCCGCACCCGGGCCGTCCTGCTGAGCGCCGGGCTCGCCATGTTCGTCACCATCACGGCGGTCGCCTTCCTGCTGGAGACCCTCAGCGCGGGGGAGCGGATCAGCTTCGTCTTCACCGCCGTCCTGCTGAGCTCCGTCCTCGTCCTGCTCAGCCGCCCCAAGGTGGTCGCGGACGAGGCCGGAGTCACCGTGGTCAATCTGACCACCACCCGCCGCCTGGAGTGGGCGCAGATCCTGCGCGTCAACCTCCGCCCCGGCGACCCGTGGGTGTTCCTCGACCTCAGCGACGGCACCAGCCTGCCCGCCCTCGGCATCCAGCCCGGGGTCGCCAAGGCCCAGGCGATCGGCGACGCCCGCGCCCTGCGCGCCCTCGCCGAAACCCGGGGAACCGGCGCAAACGACCACTGAGCCCACCGAGTCTCGTGGCTGCGTACCGTTGCGGCCACGATCTCAATGACTACCCTGGTGACGGGGCGCAGCTGTGCGCCCTCCCACTTGCCCCGGGGCCCCCGGGGCCTGCGGGTCACCTGCGACTTGAGGAGTGACTCCCTCCAGCAATGGACGGATCGTCCGGTAATACCCGCGCCGCCCTCCCCACGGAGGCGGCGGCATGACCATCCCGCTACTCCTGCTCGCGGCGGCTTTCGTCCTGATCCTCGCCAACGGCTTCTTCGTGGCAGCCGAATTCGGGCTCGTCACCGTGGAGAGGCCCGAGGCCGAGCGCGCCGCAGCCGACGGTGACCGCCGTGCCCGCACGGTGGTCGAGGCCCTGCGAGAGCTGTCCTTCCAGCTCTCGGGCACCCAACTCGGCATCACCATCACCTCCCTCGTGGTCGGCATGCTGGCCGAGCCCGCCCTCGCCGCACTGCTGGCCGGGCCGCTCGCCGCGACCGGCCTCCCCGAGGGAGCCGCCTCCGGCGTCTCCGTGGTCATCGGGATGCTGCTCGCCTCCGCCGTCCAGATGGTCGTCGGCGAGCTCGTCCCGAAGAACTGGGCGGTCTCGCGGCCGCTCCAGGTGGCCCGCTTCGTCGCCGGTCCCCAGAACGCCTTCTCCCGCGCCTTCCGGCCGGTCATCGCCGGCCTCAACGCCGTCGCCAACCGCCTCGTGCGCGCGCTCGGCGTCGAGCCGACCGAGGAGATGGCCTCCGCCCGGACCCCCGGCGAACTGGTCTCCCTGGTCCGCCATTCGGCCCAGGCCGGCGCCCTCGAACAGGACACCGCCGACCTCTTCGTACGGACCCTGTCGCTGGGCGAGCTCACGGCCCAGCACGTCATGACTCCCCGGGTGAAGGTCAGCGCCCTGATGCACACGGCCACCGCGGCCGACGTGCTCAACCTGACCCGCGCCACCGGCCTGTCCCGCTTCCCGGTCTACCGCGACCGCATCGACGAGATCACCGGTGTGGTCCACCTCAAGGACGCCCTCGCCGTGCCCGAGTCCGAGCGCGGCCGCACCACCGTGGCGCGGATCTGCGTCGCCCCGCTGCTGGTGCCCGGCTCCCTGCCGGTGCAGCCGCTGCTGGAACGGTTGCGCAGCGAACAGCCGATGGCCGTGGTCGTCGACGAGTACGGCGGCACCGCCGGGGTGGTCACCCTGGAGGACATCGTGGAGGAACTCGTCGGAGAGGTCCGCGACGAG
The DNA here is from genome assembly GCF_043201995.1 of Streptomyces sp. NPDC048258. Classification (NCBI taxonomy): domain Bacteria; kingdom Bacillati; phylum Actinomycetota; class Actinomycetes; order Kitasatosporales; family Streptomycetaceae; genus Streptomyces; species Streptomyces sp. NPDC048258. Next base: position 15,259 of record NZ_JBICZH010000005.1, on the reverse strand, counting down.
CACGACCTCGCCGAGGACGAGGGCCCCGAGCTGGCCGCCGTACCCGCCGAGGACGGCCGCCCCTCCTGGGAGGCCGACGGCAGCTGCCGGGTGCAGACCCTGCGCCGGATAGGCCTGGAGGTGCCCGAAGGCCCGTACGAGACCGTCGCCGGCCTCGTCGCCGACCTCCTCGGCCGGATCCCCGCTCCCGGGGACCGGGCGGAGCTGCCCGGCTGGCGGCTGTCCGTCCGCCAGGTCGGCCGCAACCGCGCCGAACGGGTCCGGCTGGTCCGGATGACGGCGGCCCCCGTGGCCGCTCCGCACGGGTCCGCGCCCGCGCCCGCCTTCGCCTCGGCCTCCGAGTCCGGCCGCGCCGCCCCGGCACGGCTCGGCGCGAGCCGCACGGGTGAACCGGCCCCGCAGCCGGCCGAGCTGGAAGGCGCCACCCGGTGAACGTGCTCCAGCTCCTCTTCGCCCTGCTGCTGGTCCTCGCCAACGGCTTCTTCGTCGGCGCCGAGTTCGCACTCGTCTCCGTACGGCGCAGCCAGATCGAACCCCTGGCGGCCGGCTCCAAGCGGGCCCGGCAGGTGCTCCACGGCCTGGAGAACCTGCCCCGCATGATGGCCGCCGCGCAGTTCGGCATCACCATGTGCTCGCTCACCCTCGGCGCCGTCGCCGAACCCACCGTGGCCCGGCTGCTGGAGCCCGTCTTCCACGCCGTCCACGTACCTCGGGGACTGATCCACCCCCTCGGCTACGCCTTCGCGCTCGCCGCCGTGGTCTTCCTGCACCTGGTCATCGGCGAGATGGTCCCCAAGAACCTCGCCATGGCCGCCCCCGAGAAGACCGCCCTGTGGTTCAGTCCCGGCCTGGTGGCCTTCGCCCGCCTGTGCGGACCGGTCACCACGGCGCTCGGTGCCTGCGCCAAGCTCGTCCTGCGGCTCTTCAAGGTCGAGCCCAAGGACGAGGTCGAGGCCGTCTACACCAGCGCCCAGCTCGGCCGGCTGCTCAAGGACTCCCGGCAGGCCGGGCTCCTGGAGCCGGTCGAGCAGGAGCGCCTGGAGGACGCGCTGGAGCTGGGCAGCCGCCCGGTCACCGACGTGCTCCTCGCCCGGGACCGCATCGTCACGGTCGGTCCCTCGGTCACCCCGCGCCAGATCGAGCAGCTGACGGTGCGCACCGGGTACTCCCGGTTCCCCGTCCGCTCCGACAGCGGTGCCTTCATGGGCTACCTGCACGTCAAGGACGTACTGGACCTGGAGGACCGGGAGCGGGCCGTGCCCCAGCGGGTCTGGCGCCGGATGACCACCGTGTCCGCCACCCTCCCGCTGGACGACGCGCTCAGCGTCATGCGGCGGGACGCCACCCACCTCGCCCAGGTCGCGGACGCGGCCGGGCGGGTACTGGGCCTGGTCGCCATGGAGGACGTCCTGGAGATGCTGGTCGGGGAGGTCCGCGACCCGTCGCACCGGTCGTACGTACGCGGCGCGTAGCAAATCCCAGCCCGCTCGTACGTACGCGGTGCGTAGCAAATCCCAGCCCGCCCGGCGTTTGAGGGTACGGGCGCGGAGCGCACGTACGGGGTCCGGGGCGGAGCCCCGCGAAAGGGCGGGGCTCCGCCCCGCCCTTTCCGCAAGGCCTGCGCGAGCTACAGCGGCGGCGGCTCCGGCCGCTCCTGCGGCCCCCGGCCCGACAGGACCTCGCCGTAGGCCTGCATCAGGTCCGCCAGCCGCAGAGTGGCCAGGTCGTCGCGGGAGGGCTCGCCCGCGAAGCCCGCCAGCCGCAGATCCCGGTACGCGCAGCTCTTCTCGTACAGGGTGCGCAGGAAGCGGCCGTTGCCGAGCTCGTCGATCCAGCCCTGCTCCACCACGTGCGCGCTGATGCTGCGCAGCTCGTCGAGGGCCTCCTCGTCCCAGCAGTCCCCGTTCGCCTCCGCCAGCACCCCGCCGATCGCGGTCAGCTCCAGCGGCCGGTAGCTGGGGAAGTCCACCCGGGAGGTGAACCGGGAGGACAGCCCCGGATTCGCAGCCAGCAGCCGGTCCATGCCGGCCGGGTAGCCCGCCAGGATCACCACCAGGTGGTCCCGGTTGTCCTCGGCCCGCTTCAGCAGCACCTGGAGGGCCTCGTCCCCGTACGCGTCACCCTTGCTGTAGCCCGAGTTGGACAGGCTGTACGCCTCGTCCACGAACAGCACCCCGCCGATCGCCGAATCGATGAGCTCGTTCGCCTTCACCGCGGTCTGGCCGAGGAACTCGCCCACCAGATCGGAGCGCTGGGCCTCCACCAGATGGTCGCCGCCCAGCAGGCCCAGCGCGTAGAAGACCCGGCCCAGGATCCGCGCCACCGTCGTCTTGCCCGTGCCGGAGGGTCCGGAGAACACGAAATGGCGTTTCGGCGGCTGAACCGGCAGTCCCTGCCCCGCCCGCAGCCGCGCCATGTGCAGCTGCGCGGAGAGCGCCTTCACCTGCCGCTTGACCGGCTCCAGCCCCACCATCCGCTCCAGCTCCGCCAGCGCCTCGGCGAGCGCCTCCGGATCGGGCGGCCCGGCCGGCAGCCCCGCCGGCGCGCCCTGCGGCGGGACGGACACCTTGCGCCGTACGCCCTCGGCCCGGCCCGTGGGGGGCGAGGTGCCGGTCAGCGGGTCCGGCTCCACCTGGCCGTCCGCCGCGATGTCCTGGACGGGTCCGCCGCCCAGCGCCACCGCCGCGAAGTTCCCGCCCGCCGGGGACGGGCCGTGCCCGCCGTAGCTCCCGTACCCGGAGTACCCGGCGGCCCCGTCGGCCATACCGGCCATGCCGTCGGTGTCGTCGCCGTCCTCGATGGCCGTCAGCCTGGCCGCCGTGTCCATGAACGCCGGGTCCACCCGGTGCACCGCCCGGTACAGGGGCAGCGCCGCCGCGCTGCGCCCGGTGCCCTCGTGCGCCCGCGCCAGCCAGTACCGCAGCTCCTTGCGCTGCGGCTGCTCGCTGCGGCACCGCATCAGCGCCGCCGACAGCATCGGCTCGGCCTGCCCGTACATCTCCAGCCGGACCCGGGCCATCCCGCCGAACAGGCCCGCCTCGATCCCCAGCAGCGGATCGTCCACCAGCGGCTCGGTGTGCCGCACCAGCTGCTCCCAGTCCTTGACCAGGTAGGCCCGGCAGGCGTGCAGGAACCGCACCTGCGGATCGGTGTCCACCGGCGGCAGCGCGGCCAGCGCCTGGTCCAGTTCGGGCACGTGGCGGCCGTCCAGCCAGTGCGAGGCGTGGGCCAGCAGCAGGTCCCGGCGGCTCTCCAGCACCGGTTGCACCCACCAGCCCAGCCAGTACCAGGAGTTCAGCGTCCGCCGGTGCCGGGCCCGCTGTTCGCCGAAGCGGTCCCGGTGCGCGTACATGCGCAATAACGCGTTGGTGGTGTCGACCCGGAGCGCGTGCAGCCCGAGCCAGGCGTCGGCCATCGCGGGATCGAGTCGTACGGCCGCCCGGAACTCCTCCTCGGCCTGCGGATAGGCGCCCATGGTGCAGGCGTCGACCCCGCGCAGCCAGGCGAGTTCGGCCGGGGCGTGCGTGCTGCCCGGCGTGCCGAAATCCATCACGTCCCCCACAAGCCTGCCCCCGTGGTGCGCGGCAACCCCCGCTTCGAGCGCGCGAGTTGCCCGGTGCCCCCGACTAGCGTCGCTGAAATCAGGGCTGCATCGTACCTGCGGTTTCGCACCTTACGTAGGGCGCGACAGGCCGGGTTCCGGTGTGCGCCCCGGGTCTACCCGGTGACTCAGGGTGAAGAAGGTGCCCGCGTGGACGGAGTCCGGGGCAGAACGAAGCCCCCGATCACGGGGGAACAACCGGGGGCTTCGTGTCCGCGGCGGCCGCGAAAGGCCGCGCATTGAGAACGTAAGGCCGTTTCGGGCCCCAGGTCAAGCGGCTCGGTGGAGGCCCGGCGGAGCGGAATTCGGGGTCCGCTCAGGCCCGGGGGAGTCCGTCACCCTCGGTGACGGAAGGGGTGGTTCGTGCGGTCGCACCCGTCCCGGAAGACCACTCGTATCCCGTACCGCTCTGGCGTACCAGCGTGTCGGCGAAGGGGCGCGAAGGGTCATCCGAGAAGTGCGCGCGCTCCGCGCGCTCCCATCCGTCCCAGAAGTCGGAAAGTTCACGCCCGTCCCGGTTTCGCCCGCGCCCCCAGGACTGCTCGCGCGGCGTCTCCATCCACAGCAGCCGCGCCAGATGCGGGCGCAGCGCCCGCCGGCCCGCCCCGACCCCCTCGACGAGGAGCACCGGCGCCGGCTTCAGCACCTGCTCCGGGCCGAAGCGCCGCTCCACCCAGTCGTACGGGGCCCAGTGCGCGGGCCGCCCGGCGGCCAGCGGCTCCAGCACCTGCGCGCGCAGCCGCCGCTGCCAGCCGAAGAGCTCCTCGTGGGTGGCCACGTCGTCCAGGTGCAGTACGGGTACGTCGCCCAGCGCCTCGGCGAGCCGGTCCGCGAAGGTGCTCTTCCCGGACCCGGCGTGCCCGTCGATCCCGACCAGCCGCACCGGGCCGAGGGAGGGGGGCAGTGCGGCGAGTTCCCGCGCGAGTGACTCAAGCGACTGCTGTGGTTCCACCCGACCAGCCTAGAGGGGTGTCCGACACGACCGGTGGCTTCGTCACCGGGCCGCCGGGAACTGGAAGGGTGAGCCCATCGAAGCACCGACCCACCCTGGGGGAACCCCGCGATGACCGCACCCACACCGCGCAGGGCCGTACTCGTCGCCGCACTCGCGGTCGCCACCGCCGCCACCGCCGCCACGGTCTCCGGCGGCAGCGCCGCGGCCGCCGCCCCCGCGGCTCCGCGGGGTCCGGGCCGCCCCGTCGACAACCGGTTCTGGTTCTCGTACGACCACTGGAAGGCCGGCGTCCACCAGGGCACGACCGCCGTCGGCGGCGCCCGCCCCGGCCTGGAGATCGAGACCGCCGCGGGCCGTACCGAGTACGCCGACCCGCACACCGGGAAGAAGAGCACCTGGGAGTATGCGACCTGGACCTCGCCGGTGCACCGCTCCGGCGTGCCCGCCACCGAGGCCATCGCCTCCTGGAACGCCCGCACCCCCGCCGGCGCCTGGATCCAGACCGAACTGCGCGGCACCTACAACGACGGCACCACCACCCCCTGGTACGTCATGGGCCGCTGGGCCGCCGGGGACGGCGACATCCGCCGCACCTCCGTGGACGGCCAGACCGACGGCAGGTCCACCGTCTGGACCGACACCCTGGCCGTCGACGCCCCGGCCGGCGGCCTGCGCGTCACCGACTGGCAGCTGCGCCTGACCCTGTACCGCAGGCCCGGAGCCGACCGCGGGCCCACCGTCTGGCTGGCCGGCGCCATGGCCTCCGGCGTCCCGGACCGGTTCACCGTCCCCGCTTCCCCGCCCTCCGGCCAGGCGCACGAGCTGACGGTCCCGCGCTACTCGCAGGAGGTCCACGCCGGCCGCTACCCCCAGTACGACAACGGGGGAGAGGCCTGGTGCAGCCCCACCTCCTCCCAGATGATCATCGAGTACTGGGGCCGCAAGGCCAGCGCCAGTGCCCTGGGCTGGGTCAACCCGAAGTACTCCGACCCGCAGGTGTGCCACGCGGCCCGCTCCACCTACGACGCCGCCTACAAGGGGTGCGGCAACTGGCCCTTCAACGCCGCCTACGCCGCCACCTACCGCGGGCTCGCCGGCGTCGTCACCCGCCTCGCCTCCCTCGCCGAACTGGAGACCCTGGTCCGGGCCGGCATCCCCGCCATCACGTCCCAGTCCTTCCGGCCCGAGGAGCTGACCGGCGCCGGCTACGGCACCGCGGGCCACCTGATGACCGTCGTCGGGTTCACGGCCGCCGGTGACATCGTCGCCAACGACCCCAACTCGCCCGACAACGCCTCCGTGCGCCGCGTCTACCGGCGCCGCGAATGGGAGAACATCTGGCTGCGCACCAAGCGCCACAACGCGGCCGGCAAGGTCGTCTCGGGCAGCGGAGGTGTCTGCTACCTCTACGCCCCGGCGGCGCCGGGCCCGGCCCAGGTCGCGGCGCTGCGGGCGGTCGGAGTGCTCTGAAAACACCTTTTGACCCGATGGCCCGAATGGGCGGAACATAGTGGGGTAAATGGCAGATAAAGGCTTCTCAAGGAGAGGCGGCCACCATGACCACCCATTCGAGCATCGAGCACCACCCCGACCTCGCAGAGATGCGCACGCGCTTCGAGCGGGTGACCAGCACCCCGGCGGCGCAGGCTGTGGAGGCGCTGGCCCTAGTCACGGGCCTGTACCTGGCAGCCTCGCCGTGGATCGTGGGTTTCGGCTTGCTCCTCCTGCCGCTGGCCATCAACAACCTGATCACCGGCCTGGCGTTCTGCCTGTGCATGGGCGGTCTGGGTTCTGCGTACGAGCGCACCCACGCGATGGCGTGGACGGCGGTCGTCCTCGGTGCGTGGACGATCATCGCCCCGTGGGCCATCGCCGGTGAGATGGACACGACCCGCACGGTGGTCAACAACGTGATCACCGGTGCCGTAGCCCTGTGCCTCGGCCTCGCGATGGCGGCGATGGCGGGCCGCAGCCGCGAGACACGCATCTGACCGGGACGCCGGAAGGGTACGCCCGCCGGGCCCCAGCCGCACCGCACATACCGGGCGGCCGGGCCCGGCGGCGTGACGCGCACCACCAGTGACCATCGTCATCTACCGCGAACGCCGCGAACGCTGGCACATTGGACACCATGACCGCCAACAGCGCCGCCCCCGCCGCCCGTGTCCGGAACCTCGTCCGCACCGGCGGACCCAAGGACGATTCCTCTTGGGTGGAGCACGTGCTCGGCTGGACGCTCGTGGTCGTGATCGCCATGTTCGTCACCCAGGTCGGCTGGCTGTAACCGCCCTCCCGTTCCCCTCCCCGCACGCCCGTCACGTTCACCGTGGCGGGCGTTTTCGCGTTCCGTGCCGACGCGCCGGTTTGACGGAGGTGGATCATGTCTGCACTATTCCACTAACCAGTTAGTGGAATGAGGTGGAGGCATGGAGTTCCGCGTCGACCGGCGCAGCGGTGTCGCCACCTATCTGCAGCTCGTCACCCAGGTCAAGCAGGCCCTTCGGCTCGGTGTACTGGAGCCCGGCGACCGGCTGCCCACGGCGCGGGAGGTGGTCGAGGCCACCGCGATCAACCCGAACACCGTGCTCAAGGCGTACCGGGAGCTGGAGCGCGAAGGGCTCGTCGAGCCGCGTCCCGGCGCGGGCACCTTCGTACGCCGCTCCCTGTCGCGCCCCGAGGCGGCCGCCGACTCGCCGCTGCGCCTCGACCTGGCGGCCTGGATGGCCCGGGCGCGCGAGGCGGGCCTGGACCGCGAGGACATCACGGCGCTGATCACCGCAGCCGTGGACGAGAGCTTCCCCGCACATGAACCCGGACCCGGACCTGGACCTGGACCGGGACCCGGCTCCGGACCGCACCCCGGATCCCCCGGCAGAGAGGACACCACGTGAGCGACCCGACCGTCGCTACGGCACTCCAGGCGACGCGGCTGGGACGGGAGTTCCGCGGCCGCAGCGCCCTGAGGGACTGCGATCTCGACCTGCCCGCCGGGCGCGTCACCGCACTCGTCGGCCCCAACGGCGCCGGCAAGAGCACCCTGCTCCAGCTCGCGGCCGGCCTGCAGCGCCCCACCACCGGGCAGATTCGGGTCTTCGGCCACGCCCCCGGCTCCCGCGAGGCCCGCGAGCGTACGGCCTTCCTCGCCCAGGAGAAGCCGCTCCACCCGCGGTTCACCGTCGAGGACACCCTGCGCCTGGGCCGCGAACTGAACCGCCGCTGGGACCAGGCCGCCGCCGAACGCCTCGTACGGGCCGGGGGCATCCCCCTCACCGCGCGCGTCGGCGCACTCTCCGGCGGAAACCGCACGCGTGTCGCCCTGGCGCTCGCCCTCGGCAAACGAGCCGAACTCCTCCTCCTCGACGAGCCGCTCGCCGACCTCGACCCGGTGGCCCGGCACGACGTCACGGCCCTGCTCATGGCCGAGGCCGCCGACCGGGGCGTCACCATCGTCATGTCCTCGCACGTGCTGTCCGAGCTGGAGGACGTCTGCGATCACGTCCTGCTCCTCAAGGACGGCGCCGTACGCCTCGCCGGCGACGCCCAGGAACTCTGCGCGGCGCACACCCGCCTCACCGGTCGCGCCGACCCGATCGAAACCGACGGCCTGCCCCACGAGTTCGACCGGAACACCGTCGTCCACGCCGTCACCGCAGGCCGTCAGGTCACCGCCCTCGTACGCGGCCCCGTCACCGGCGGCGAAGACCGCTGGCTCAGCGGAACCCCCTCCCTGGAGGACCTGTTGCTCGCACACCTGCGCGCCCCTCGGGCCCCGCGCACCGACCGTACGGAGGCGGCCGCGTGAGGGGCGTCCTGTGGCTGGCCTGGCGCCAGCAGCGACTGATGATCGCCACCGGCACCGTGGTGCTCATCGCCCTCACGGCCTGGGTCGTCCACATGCGCTCCGAGATGATGACGCTGATCGACGCCTACGGTTTCGTCCCCTGCAAGGGCTGGAACGGCGGCTGCGAAAGCGTGGGCACCTTCCTGGTCCTGGACCACAGCACCGGCCCGATCAGAGCCCTCGGCACCCTCGGACTCGCCCTCCCCGCCCTCATCGGCGTGTTCTGGGGCGCCCCGCTGCTGGGCCGCGAGATGGAGACCGGGACCTTCAAACTCGCGCTCACCCAGGGCGTCAGCGGCCGCCGCTGGTTCGCCGCCCGCTTCGGCCTCGCCGCGCTGTTCGCCGTGATCGCCGCCGTCCAGATCGGCGCGCTCGTCGCCTGGTGGTGGTCGCCCGTGTCCAACACCCTGGACGGCCTCTACTGGTACGACGCCTACATCTACAACGCGACCGGCCCCGCCTCAGTGGCCTGCGCCCTGTTCGGTCTCGCCGTCGGCACGGCCGTCGGCCTGCTGGTCCGCCGTACCCTGCCCGCCATGGCCGTGACCTTCGCCGCCATCGGCACGGCGACCGTCCTCACCAGGTTCCTGCGGAGCAGCTGGATCGACCCCGAGTCGCGGATCACCCCGGGCATGACGCCCAAGAGGACGGTCGGCAGCGCCTGGTCCACGGGGGAGTTCGGCTACCTCGCGCCCGACGGGCGGGAGCACGACATCAACACCCCGGTCTGCCAGACCTCCGGCGAGGAGCTCCGGCAGTGCATGGCCGAGCACGGCTTCATAGCCCGCTACCACAAGGTCTATCCCAGCAGCGACTTCTGGACCTTCCAGTGGATCGAGACCGTGCTCTACCTGGGCGTCGCCGCCGCCCTGGTGGCCCTGGTCCTGTTCGTCCTGCGCCGCCCCACCACGACGGCGCGCGCCGCAGGGACCGTCACCGCCACCACCGCCGGGTCCGCCGCCGCGCCCGCCGGAGTCTGACCGTCCGACCTCTTCCTGCCCGCCACCCACAAGGGAACCCGCATGGCCACGAAGAAGAACCTCCAAGCCGACCGCACCAGCGTCACCCACAAGGTCCGCTACGCGCTGAGCAACCCGACCCGCATCGCCCCGTACGTACGCCGCGCCGCACGCGACGCCTGGCTGCGCCACAAGCACCCCGACCACGTGGGCTACTACCGCGCGGTCATGGCCTCCGACACCGGCCGCAACCCCGAGGCCGCCGTCGGCAGCCAGACCCACGACCGCTGGCTGGCCCTCGGCAAGATGCAGTTCGACTACCTCATGGAGCACGGCCTCACGCCGGGCCACCGGATGCTCGACATCGGCTGCGGCAACCTGCGGGCCGGCTGGCGCTTCATCGAGCACCTCGACCCCGGCCACTACTACGGCATCGACATCTCGCCCGACATCCTCATCTCCGCCAAGGAGACCCTGACCAGGCAGGGCCTCCAGGCCAAGCTGCCGCACCTGACCATCACCCGCGACCTCACCCTGGACTTCCTCCCCGAGCACCACTTCGACGTCGTGCACGCCCACAGCGTCTTCTCCCACTCGCCGATCGAGATCATCGACGAGTGCCTCGCACACGTGGAGCGCGTACTGGCCCCCGGCGGCTGGTTCGACTTCACCTTCGACCGCACCGAGGGCGCCGAGCACCAGGTCTTGCGCGAGGACTTCTACTACCGCACCCGGACCCTGGTGGACCTCGCCGCGAAGCACGGCCTCACCGCCCGTTTCATGGACGACTGGGAGCGGCTCGGACACGGCCAGTCCAAGATCCGCGTCACGGCCGGCTGACCCCGCCCGGACCGGCACCGGGCACGGCCGGGTTCGGCCGGCCGGCGCCGGTGCCGGCACCGGTGCGGGTGCCGGTGCCGGTCCGGGATCACGAGGCCTCCAGCCGCAGGCCGTCGGTGACGATCACGTCGGAGGTCACCAGCGCCTGCTCGGCGCTGACCTGGGTCATGAAGACGAACGGCGGGATGACCGGGGGAGCGGGCAGCCCGTCGGGGCTGAAGGTGACGCACAGCAGTCCCTCGATGCAGCCGCTGAACTTCGTGAGGTACAAGGTGACATCGCCCCGCAGGTCCAGGGAGGTGGCGGCCAGCCCGTACTCGTCGCGGCCGTCGCGCGTCCGCAGCCGGTAGTCGCGCAGCGAGGCCGCGCGCATCGTGAGCACCAGCACCTTGAGCGGCCCGTCCACCGTCGGCACCCGGGTGACGCCCGCGAACGCGAAGCCCTGGGGCGCGAAGAGCGAGGTGGTGACCGTCGGGGGAGTGCGCGCCGCCATCGGCGGCCCCGCGGCCGGGGCGGCCCTCGCCCCTTCCGTCACCGGGCCGCCCGTCACCAGCGCCGCCAGCAGCACCACCGGCAGCGCCACGGCGGGCGTCCGCGGACCGCGGCCGTCCGGGCCCGGCCGGTACGGACCCTCCTCGCCCGCCTCCTCGTCGGACAGCGGGGTCCAGCCGAAGGCCAGCGCGCTCCCCGCGATGCCGAGCGCCATCCCGACCAGGAACCCGCCCAGGTTCGTCGCCACGAAGGACACCACCGACAGCAGCAGCGCGTGCAGGGAGACGTACGCCCGGGCCTGCGGCAGGAACCACAGGAACAGCCCCGCCAGGACCAGCGCGGCGCCGATCCCGATGGCCGCGATCCCGCCCAGGCCCAGGCTGACCAGCACGGTCAGCGGGGAGAGCGGGACCAGCAGCAGCTCGGCTCCGCTCAGCAGCACCAGCAGTCCGCCCCAGAACGGCCGGGTCCGGCGCCAGGCGCGCAGCCGCCGCCGGTGCCCGGGCAGCGGAAGCCGCCGCTCCAGCCACCCGCTCCCGTTCCGCGGGCCTCGCACGCCTAGAAGCACTTCTCGCCGTCCAGGCTGACGCTCAGCTTCATGCCCTTGAGCCTGAAGTTGCCGCCGGTCGCGGACCAGGCGTGCGACTTCACCCCGACCACCTCGATGTTCCCGGCCTGCAGGCCGAACTTCCCCGGTTCGCCCTTGACCCCGTCCACCTGATCCAGGGTCGAGGCGTCCCGGCCGATCTGCGCCGTGCCGAAGACGGCGTCGCCGTCGAGGTCCTCGCCGTCGATCACCAGGTCGCCGGCCGTGACCTCCCCGGCCGGCCCGCCGGCGGTCAGCTTGAAGACCACCGTGCCGAGCGGGGTGTCCACCTCGGCGGCCTGGCAGATGTCGGTGAGCGTCGCCTCGCCGATGCCGAGCAGCGCGACGGGATGGCCCTTGCCGTCGACGGAGCGGTCCGTCTGTACGTAGGAGGCGAGTCCCTTGCTGCTCAGCTTGGAGGAGGAGACCTGGAAACTGGTCCCCGAGACGGCGAAGGAGGCGGCGAGCGCGCCCTGCGCCATGATCATGGCCATCGCGCCGACCGCGACGACCGCGGGCATCGCGACGGCGGCCGTCTTCTTCCAGTGGACGCGGCCCTCGCGGGGCCTTCCCGTGCCGTGGCGCGTCGTGCCGGTACCCATGGTCTTCCTCCCGTACGTCGTCAGGTGCGCAGGGGAAGTGCTGCCATACTTCAGGCATCTTGTGGCGGTTCGAGGCTAGGGCTGAATTTGAATAATAGTCAACAGCGCGGTACGAGCGAGCGTTCGCAGGTCCGCAGGGCCGAACTCATAGCGACCGGACGCAAGTTGTTCGCCGACACCTCGTACGACGCGCTGTCCATGGACGACATCGCCAAGCAGGCGGGCGTCGCCAAGGGACTCATCTACTACTACTTCAAGAGCAAGCGCGGCTACTACCTCGCCATCGTCGAGGACTCGGTCGCCGAGCTCGTCGCCCGCGCCGGCGGGGAGACCGACCTCCCGAACGCCGAGCGGGTCCGGCGCACCATCGACGGCTACCTCTACTACGCGGAGCACCACCACGCCGCCTACCGCACCATCGTCACCGGCGGCGTCGGCTCCGACGCCGAGGTGCTGGCCATCCGCGACGCCGTCCGCGAGGAACTGGTCGCCACGATCGCCGAAGGCGCGTACGGCCACCGCGCGCTCCCGCCGCTCGCCCGGCTCGCGCTGGTGGGCTGGCTCTCCTCGGTCGAGGGGATCACCCTGGAGTGGATCGGCGGCCTCGCCTCGGACGCGACCGGACAGCCGGTCCGCGCCGCACTGGGAGCCCTGCTCGTACGCCAGCTGCGCGCGACGCTGACCGTGATCGAGGAGTTCGTCCCGGAGTGCCCGGCGCCTCCCGCCCCCGAAGAGCCGTTCGATCAGCTCGGTGATCTTGCCCCGGTGACGGGAAGCCCCTGATCGGGCATACTCGACCCGCCGCAGCCTCTGAACTGCCCCTTCCGTGATCCGGGAGGGCAGCATCGGCTGTGAGAGCACCGAGATCCGGCGTCGCGTCCCACACCTCACGCGTCGCCGCCGTGCCCGACCAGGGAGGAGAGCGCCGCCATGACAGACCGCGCCCCGCAGCCGGTGGACCGTCAGCTGCCCACCGAGGAGTCCCGGGACCTCCTCGCCCTCGTACGCGAGATCGCCCAGCGGGAGATCCGCCCCGTGGCCGCCGAGGAGGAGGACTCCGGGCGGTTCCCCCGCGAGATCTTCACCCTGCTTTCGGAGGCCGGACTGCTCGGCCTCCCGTACCCCGGCGAATACGGCGGCGGCGAGCAGCCGTACGAGGTCTACCTCCAGGTCCTGGAGGAGCTGGCCGCGGCCCGCCTGACCGTCGGGCTCGGCGTCAGCGTGCACTCCCTGGCCTGCCACGGCCTGGCCGGCTACGGCACCAAGGAGCAGCAGGCCGCCCACCTGCCCGCGATGCTCGGCGGCGGCCTGCTGGGCGCCTACTGCCTCTCCGAGCCGGCCGCCGGCTCCGACGCCGCCTCGCTCACCACCAAGGCGGTGCGCGACGGCGACGACTGGGTCATCACCGGCACCAAGGCCTGGATCACGCACGGCGGAGTCGCCGACTTCTACACCGTCCTCGCCCGCACCGGCGCCGAGGGCCCCAAGGGCATCACGGCCTTCCTGGTCCCCGGCGACGTGGACGGCCTGACCGCTGCCGTGCCCGAGAAGAAGATGGGCATGAAGGGCTCGCCCACCGCCCAGCTGCACTTCGACGGCGTACGCGTGCCGGACTCGCGCCGTATCGGCGAGGAGGGGCAGGGCTTCACCATCGCCCTGGCCGCGCTCGACGCGGGGCGCCTCGGCATCGCCGCCTGCGCCATCGGCGTCGCCCAGGCGGCGCTGGACGAGGCCCTGACGTACGCGCTGGACCGCAAGCAGTTCGGGCACCCGATCGCGGACTTCCAGGGGCTGCGCTTCATGCTGGCCGACATGGCCACCAAGATCGAGGCGGGCCGGGCGCTGTACCTCGCGGCGGCGCGCCTGCGGGACGCCGGCAAGCCGTTCTCCCGGCAGGCGGCCATGGCCAAGCTGTTCTGCACCGACGCGGCGATGGCGGTCACCACGGACGCGGTCCAGGTCCTGGGCGGCTACGGCTACACCGCGGACTTCCCCGTGGAGCGGCTGATGCGGGAGGCGAAGGTGCTCCAGATCGTGGAGGGCACCAACCAGATCCAGCGCATGGTCATCGCCCGCCACCTGGCGGGGCCGGAGACGCGCTAGTGCTGTGGCCGGAAAGGCTTGCCGGGGCGCGGCTCCCCCAGCTACCGCTGGGAGGTGCCCCCAGGTGCGGTGCATCGCAAGGCGGAGGGCCGCGGCTCGTACTGGACGTACTCGCGCGGTCCGACAACGCTGCGAGGTGCCGTGCTTGGGGGTACCTCCCTGGGGGTCCCCCCGGACGGAGTCTGGGGGAGGTAGCTGGGGGAGCGCCGCGCCCCGGTGAACCTTGCCGGTCACAGCACTAGGTGCCGGACGCGGTGCCGATGGCGGGGCCGGCACCGGTGCTCGCCGTCCGCCCGGCGCGCTGACCGACGCCGAATCGAACGACCTGTTCGGCGCCGCCCGGCCCGGCCACCGGGCGGTCTCCTTCGCCCCCGTCCTCGAACGCAGCCCGGCCTGGGTCACCGCCCGCCGGGACGGCCTCCTGGTCGGCTTCGTCAACGTCGCCTGGGACGGGGGGCGCACGCCTTCGTCCTCGACACCACCGTGCACCCGGACGAGCGGCGCGGGCTCGGGGTCCGGCTGGTACGGGCCGCCGCCGAGGCGGCGCGGGAGCGCGGGGCGCAGTGGCTGCACGTCGACCACGAGCCTCACCTCGGCACCTTCTACGCCGAGTGCGGGTTCCGCCCGACGGCGGCGGGACGGCTCGCGCTCTGAGTCAGCTCCCGAACAGCGGCCCGTTGGGCCAGATCGGGGTGCTACTGATCCGGGACCACTCCGGGTCCCGACGCCCCGGCACGGTGCGGCCGTCCTCCGCCCAACGGGCGATCAGCGCACTGTAGATGGGCGGATCGGGATACCGCTGCCGGGATCCCTGCTGAACCGATTCTTCGTAACCGGGCGGCGTAGGCCGCCGACGGCGTCCCGTCCGTGGCGTGGAAGTCTCAACCGTGGTCATGCCGGAGCAACGCGGCGCCGCACCCCCGGGTAACCGCTCCGCGGCCCCGGGGATCCGTTCGAGGGTGTCCCCGGGCGGGGGCGGGGGCGGGGCTTCGGGGGGCGGGAGCGGGGAGCCGGGTGCAGGGCGGGCGGGATCTGATGGTGGGCGGGATCACGGCGGGCTGCTGCCCCCGGGCGGGATCGCTTCGCGCGGCGGGGGCTTCGGGGGGCGGGACTTCAGCCGGGCGGCATCAGGGACGCTGGCCGGTGGCTTCGGATGGTCGGGAGCCGCTCACTCGGGATCAGAGAAGGTCTGGGGGTTTCCCGTCCGTCCCATCGTCTTCCGGGTCGGGCCGGTCCCTCAAGGGCGCTCCCTTCGGTCGCGTCGCTTCGCGATGGCCTTC